>CAVPXP010000032.1:0-28339 GCA_963709645.1 uncultured Gammaproteobacteria bacterium | reverse complement strand
TGACTGCCTTCCATACCGGCATCGAAGGGGTCTCTGTCCCCCTCGATCTCGCCCTCGCCGACTGCGAGGCCTTTCTCCGCGGGGACCACGACCGGGTGAGCGAGGATTACTGCTATATGCGCGGGACGATGGACGGCAGGACGGGGGGCACGGTATGAGGACCTTCGTGCTGCATCTTCAGGACGCCTTGCATCATGAGCGGGTGGACGAGGTGGACACCTTCGTGGGCCGGGACCCCAGCGGCTCCTTCGGGCTGCTGGGGGGGCACGAGCGCTTCATGACCACGCTGATTTTGGGGCTCGCCCGTTTCCGATGCGCCGGTGCCGGCTGGGAGTACCTAGCGGTCCCAGGGGCGCTGGTCTACTTCAGGGACGACGCGCTGTACCTGAGCACCCGCCGATACCTGCGGGACCCGGACTATGGTCGCATCAGCGGCCTGCTACTCGATCAACTCGCCGCAGAGGAGCGGGAGCTGGCCGCGATCCAGGAGAGTCTGCACCGTCTCGAGGGCGAGATGCTGAGGCGCCTGTGGGAGCTGGGCCGGCGTGGGGAGGCCGGCCTCTGATGGACACGGGAGACGACCGCGAGCTTGAGCGCAGCGTCGCGCGGGATGCCCGCCGGATGCGCAAGGCCGAGCGGGAGCAGGCGAGCCTGTTGGTCCAGACCGTCTACCTGGGCACGCTGGGGCTGGTCTTCGTGCTGCCGGTGGTGGCCGGGGTCTATCTGGGCCATTGGCTGGACGGCAGGATCGCAGGCTACTCCATGCGCTGGACCCTCGGCCTGCTCTTTCTCGGATTGGTGGCTGGGGCCTTCAACGTCTATTTTCTGATTCGCAGCCGGGATTGATCGCCAGGATTGTTCGCCGGGGATAAATCGATGGAGCACGAGCAGCTCTTTGCCCATACCCTGTTTCAGCTCGGGCCGCTGGTCATCCGGGACACCGTGGTAACCACCTGGGTGGTGCTCCTGGCGCTTTGGCTTGCCTGCGCCTACCTGGCGCGGCGGCTGCGGTCCTCCCCCGGCCTGATCCAGACCGCGGCGGAAGGGCTGGTGCTCGGCGCGGAGGAGGCCGTCCGCCAGGTGCTGCCTCAATACGTCTCCATGGTCCTGCCGTTCATCCTGACCCTATGGACCTTCCTGGTGGTGGCGAACCTGGTGGGTCTGATACCCGGGCTGCACTCGCCCACCCGTGACCCTTCCGCCACCGCGGCGCTCGCGGTGCTGGTGTTCCTCTCCGTGCACTGGTTCGGCATCCGCGCCCAGGGGCTCAGGGACTACCTGAGACACTATTTGTCCCCATCCCCGATCCTGCTGCCCTTCCACGTCATCAGCGAGATCACCCGCACCCTCGCGCTGGCGGTCCGGCTCTTCGGCAACATGATGAGCCTGGAGCTGGTGGCCCTGCTTCTGGTCTGGGTCGGTGGTGTGCTGGTGCCCATCCCGATCCTCATGCTGCACATCGTGGAGGCCCTGGTGCAGGCCTACATCTTCGGCATGCTGGCGCTGGTCTACATCGCCAGTGCCATCCAAACCCAGACGCCGCAAACCGGCGAGCCAACCGACGAGGAATTAAGACATGACCGACATGACTTGGGTGGTGATCGCGTCGACCGTGGCCGCGGCCCTGGCCATCGCGCTGGGTGCCATGCTCCCGGCCCTCGCCATGGGGCGGGCCATCAGCCAGGCGCTGGAGTCGCTGGCGCGCCAGCCGGAGGCGGAGCGCTCCATCATGCGCACGCTCTTCATCGGGCTGGCCATGATCGAGTCCCTGGCGATTTACTGCCTGGTGATCGTGCTGATCATCCTGTTCCGCAACCCGCTCCTGGAATACCTAGTGAAATAGACGAGCCGAGGAGTCCGCCATGGGCCTGGATTGGTCGACCTTCCTGCTCGAGCTGATCAACTTCCTGATCCTGCTGTGGATACTGAAACGCTTCTTATACGCCCCAGTCAAGGCGGCGATCGAGGCACGGCGAGAACAAGTGGAATCGGTGCTGGCGGAGGCCAATGCCCGCCGGGCCGAGGCGGAGCGGATGCGTCAGGACTACGAGGCCCGTCTGGATGCCTGGGAGCAGGAGCGTGCCCAGGCCCGGATCGCGCTGGACCAGGAGTTGGCCGCGGAGCGTGCCCGCAGCATCGAAGCGCTGCAGGCTGAGCTCCAGGGCCAGCGTGACAAGGCCGGGATCCTGGACGAACGCCGCGGTCGGGAGGCCAAGCGGCAAAGCGAGGAGGCGGCGCTGGCGCTGGCCGCGGGCTTCGGATCCCGGCTGCTGGCCCGGCTCGCAGACCCGGCCCTGGAGGCTCGGCTGGTGGAGATGGTCATCGAGGACCTGCCGCACCTGCCCAAGCGGCACCGGGAGTCCCTTGCCGCAACTGGCGGGAGCGAGCCCTCCAGCGTGCGCGTGCAGAGCGCCTACCCCTTGAGCGAAGCCCAGCAGCGCAGCCCTGGAGGCAGCACTGTGCCAGGCGGCCGGTCGGGACGACCTCCGTTATGACTTCGATCGAGATCCAGGCTTGGTCGCTGGCCTGCAGATCGATGCGGGACCGCTCGTCATGCGCGCCAACCTGCGCGACGAGCTGCGCTTCTTCGCCGAGTCGGCCTCCTGAGCGTGCCGCCATGAGCGACCCGAACCCCGCACCCACCGATCTGCCCATCGCCAGGCGGGCCGCCCGGGTGGCCGGCTATGCCCCCGGTCTGCGTGTGACCGAGCAGGGCAGCCTGGTCTCCCTGGGGGACGGGATCGCCTGGATCCGTGGTCTGCCGTCCGCCGCCGTGGACGAGGTGCTGACCTTCGAAGACGGCAGCCAGGGCATCTGCTTCGGTCTGGAACGCGACCTGGTGGGGGCCGTGCTGCTGCACCAGACCCAAAGTCTCACCGCCGGTACCTCGGTCTTTCTGAGCGGCCGCCAGGCAACCATACCGGTAGGCGATGCCCTCACCGGCCGGGTCCTGGGCCCCCTGGGCGCGCCCCTGGACGGCCTGCCACCGCCGGACTGTGCGGCCCGCCGCCTGTTGGACACGCCTTCTCCCCCAATGATCCTGCGGGACTTTGTGAACGAGCCCCTGTTCACGGGCGTCAAGATCATCGACACCCTGATCCCCATCGGTCGCGGCCAGCGCCAGCTCATCGTTGGGGACAAGGGGTTGGGGCGTAGCGCGCTCGCCATCGACGCCGTGCTCGCCCAACGGGGCTCCGGGGTGCGCTGCGTCTATGTCCTGATCGGCCAGAAGCGCTCCTCCGTGGTCGGCACCGTCAAGCTGCTGGCCGACCGCGGGGCCATGGACTACACGACCCTGGTGGTGGGCGAGGCCAGTGCCCTGCCCGGCCTGAAATACCTGGCGCCCTTCGCCGGCTGCGCCATCGCCGAGCACTGGATGGCGGAGGGACTCGACACCCTGGTGATCTACGACGACCTCAGCACCCACGCCCAGGCCTACCGGGAGCTCTCGCTGCTGCTGCGCCGGCCCCCGGGGCGCGAGGCCTACCCCGGCGACATCTTCTTCCTCCACGCCAAGCTCCTGGAGCGTGCCACCTGCCTGGCAGCAACGGAGGGCGGGGGCAGCATGACCGCGCTCGCCATCGTGGAGACCCGGCTGGGGGAGATCGCCTCCTACATCCCCACCAACCTGATCTCCATCACGGACGGCCAGATCTACCTGGACCAGGCCCTGTTTGCGGGGGGCTTCCTGCCCGCCATCGACGTTGCCCGCTCGGTCTCGCGCATTGGCGGCAAGGCCCAGCCGGCGGCCATCAAGCGGGAGGCGGGGCGCATGAAGCTCGACTACCTCCAGTTCCTGGACCTGGAGGTCTTCACCCGGTTCGGCGCCCGGCTAGAGGCAGGCATGGAGGCCCAGCTCAAGCGGGGTTCCATCCTGCGCGAGCTGTTACAGCAGGACCGGCTGGACCCGCTGCCCATCCGCTTCCAGCTCGCCTGGCTCATTGCATTCAACGAGGGCCTATTCGAAGGGGCAGACCCCAAGGATCTGTCCGGCCGCATGGCCCGCCTGCGCTCGGCCGTAGAAGCCTCCGGCCTCACCCTGGGGGACAAACGCGAAACCTGGCTCGCTGCGCTGCGCGGCTGGCTGTGCGAGCCACGAACGGAGGTCGCGGATGCCACGGCGCCATGAGCTCGACGCGCGCCTCCACTCTCTGGAGGACATCGGCAAGATCATGCGCTCCATGAAGAACCTGTCCTACATGGAGACGCGCAAGCTCGCCCGTTTCCTCGACAGCCAGCAGCGGGTGGTGGCCGAGCATCGAGGAGGCCGCCCGGGACTTCCTGGCCCACTACCCGGACCTGCTCCCAGGAGGAGCCCCAGGGACGGAAACCCTGTACCTCCTCATCGGCGCCGAGCGAGGCTTCTGCGGCAACTTCAACGAATCCGTCCGGGACGCCCTGGACCTGGAGACCGGACCGGCAGGGTCAAACCCGGCGCTGCTGATTGCCGTGGGCAACAGGCTCGCCGCACTCCTCTCGGAGGACCCCCGCCTGGTCGCCAGCACTCCCGGGGCCTCGGCCGCGGAGGAGGTCCCGGCGGTGCTCGGCCAGCTCATACCGACTCTGAACCGGCTCACGACGGAGCGCGGCGTCGGCACCCTGTCCGTCGTCCACTTGGACCCGGAGACGGACCGGGTCCTGTCCGACCCGCTGCTGCCGCCGTTCCGCTCCGTCGCCGCACGGTGCCGCACCGGAGTATCCGTTCCCGCCTCGGTTGAACCTGGCGCCAGAGCCATTTCTCGCGACACTGATGGAGCAGTACCTGTTCGCCGCCCTCCACGCCCTCCTGTTCGGGTCGCTGATGGCGGAGCACCAGCAGCGCGCACGCCACCTGGAGGGGGCGCTCCAGCGCGTGGACGGGCGGGTTCGGGAGCTGCGGCAGCGGCGCAACCTGCTGCGCCAGGAGGAGATCACCGAGGAGATCGAGCTGATTCTGCTCAACCTGCCTGACCCGGAGCGGTTGCCGTCGTGATCCTGCGACGGTTCCTCCAGGGGCCTGGGGGCCCTGCTCCCAGGGAGAAAAGGCAGCTCGATTACCCGGCCCAGATCTGCCGAGCCGCTGGGGCACTGCGACCATGAGCCTCGGCGCCAAGCTCAGACCACTCCTCCAGCCGGCCAGGCCGGCGGTCGTGGGCCGCCATCTGGGCCAGCTCGCGCTGCTCCTTGCGCCGCTGATCGCGGTGCCCACCCTGTTCGCCTACGGGAGCGGCGACTGGCCCCTCGCCCACCGGCTGCTGCTCGCCGCCCTGCTCCCCGCCCTGGCGCTGGGTGCCTGCGCCCTGCTCCCGGCGCCGGCGCGTCCGATCCAGGCCAACGAGGCCCTGGTCGTCTCCGCGCTCGCGTTCGTCCTCGCCGCAGGCCCTGATGACCTATCCACTCACCGCGGCCGGGCTTCCTGCCCTGGATGCCTGGTTCGAGTCGGTCTCGGGGGTCACCACAACCGGTCTCAGCATGGTGCCTGACCCGCAGAACCGGTCGGACGCCTTCCTGTTCACCCGCGCCTGGATGCAGTGGTTTGGGGGACTCGGGATGGTGGTCCTGTCGTTGTCCCTGGCCGCCGGACGCCCGGCGGACATGCGGCGCCTGTCGGACGCGGCGAGCGACGAGGACAACCTGGACTCAGAGCGTGCGTCTCCATGCCCGGCGGGTGCTCGCGGTCTACTCTGTGATGACCTTCCTGGGGCTCGCCCTGGTCTGGGCGGCGGGCGTCCCCTTGTTCCAGGCCACGATCCACACCCTGGCCGCCATCTCCACCGGCGGGTTCTCCGGTTTCGCCGATAGCCTGGCCGGACTCGATCGGTGGGGTCGGATGGCATTGGGGGTTGTTGCCTGTGCGGGTGCCCTCCCCTTGCCGCTGCTCTATCGCGCCTATGCGCGGGGACTGGGCCAGCTCTGGCGCGACCCGGAGCTCCGGGCCCTGGTGACTGCCGTGCTTCTGGTGACCTTGCTGCTGTGGTGGCTCGGCCATCTCACGGCATCGGATGCCCTGGCCCAGGCCGTATTTGCCCAGACCACCACCGGCTACTCTACACTGGACCTGGCCGGCCTCGATCCGGCCGCCAAGCTGGTGGTGATCCTGTCCATGGTCACCGGCGGGGGGGTCGGCTCCACCGCGGGGGGCATGAAGCTCCTGCGGGTCTTGATCCTGATCCGGGTCATCCAGCTCGCGATCCTGCGCGTCCAGATCCCACGCCACGGTATCGTCCAGCCCGAGCTCGGGGGTCGCCCGCTGGAGGCGGCGCAGATCGAGCATGCCCTCCTCCTGCTCCTGCTCTACCCTCTGGTGATTCTGATGTCCTGGCTGCCGTTCCTGGCCGCTGGGTTACCCGCCGCTGGACGCCCTATTCGAGGTCTGCTCGGCCGTCGGCACCGTGGGCCTGTCGGTAGGCATCACGGGTCCGCACCTGGAAGCTGGGCTCAAGCTCCTGCTCAGCCTGGACATGCTGCTCGGGCGCCTGGAGATCCTGGCCCTGTTGGTGCTCGTGTATCCTGGCACCTGGTACAAGTCGACGTAAACCACGGGACTCCGACCATGCGTTTCGTTTTCATCGGCAGCGGGACCCTGGCTATCCTCACCGGGCGCATGCTCGCCGAGCGCGGGCACGAGGTCGTCATCATCGAGCGCGACCGCGACACTGATCGACGCCCTCCAGGAGGACCTGGACGTGGGCTTTCTCCACGGGGACGGCACCCGCCCGGCCATTCTGCGGGAGGCCGACCCGGAGGCCACCGACCTGCTGTTCTGTCTCACCCACGACGACCAGGCCAATATCATTGCAAGCCTGGTGGCCCGCTCCCTTGGCTATCGCCCGGGTAGTGACCAAGATCGAGGATCCGGAGCTGGAGCACGTCTGCGTCGAGCTCGGCCTTGCGGACTCCATGGTGCCTATGCACACCGTAGGCCGCTACCTGGCCGACATGGCTGAGGGCCAGAACATCATCGAGATGTCGGACATCCTGCGCGGAGAGGCCCGCATCTACTCCTTCCGGGTCAGCAAGGAACAAGCGGTCCCCATCGCCGAGCTGGCTCTGCCCAGCGCCGCCCGCCCCATCTGTATCTACCGCAACGGCGAGGACTTCCTGTTCGCTGAGCCCGACACTCGACTCAGACCCGAGGATGAGGTGGTGATCCTCACCCGCACCGGGGCCCTGGACACGCTGCGGGAACGGTTCGGGTGAAAAGGGAACACCGTCGCGATCCTCCGGCCCTCGGGTCCCCGCAACACCTGAACACGCCCGGCCGAGGGGCTCGATCTCTGCCGGGGCGGGATCAGGGCTCCGAAAGCGATCGCACCCGATGCCAGCGCAACCCGAGACGCCCGTGAGCCAGACCGCGACCTTCCCCCGCCTCGTCCTCCAGGCCGTGGGGACCGCCGCACTGTTTGTCTTCGCCCTGGGCCTGAACCACGTCGCCTGCTGGGGCCTCTTCGTGCTCGCCGCCCTGATCGCCTGGCCCATTTGGATCTACCGCAACGAGGTGATGCTGTTCGAGCGCCGGATGCTCCTGGAGCACCTGACCCGGGCGGACAGCCGCATCCGGCGCTGGCTTTGGGCTGGCACCTTGACGCGCGTGCTCCAGGTCGTCGTCGCACTGGGGCTGGCGCTCCTGCTCCTCGTCCTGGCCGCGCGACTGCGGGCCGAGCACTGGGCGGTCCTTGCACTGGATGTCCTCGTCTTGTCCCTATTGATAGAGCCGATTCGGCGCAGCCTGAAGGCGCAGGTGAAGCACCAGCGCCTGGGGCTCATCGCCCGCCGCTGGCCGCTGCTCGGGATCAACCTGGCGCTGCTGACGCTGGCATTCGTGGCCATCGACTTCTTCCTCGCCGGCACTCCCGACACACGAAGCCTCCCCTGGCATCAGGTCGCCGAGGATGCGTTCCGCGCCGAGGGGCTAGCAGCGGTCTGTCCCCCCGCGGGCTGGGCGCTGGGAGGCGCTCGGCGCCGCCGAGGCCCTGACCCGGCACGCGGTCCAGCTCACCATCCCGAACCTGCCGGACCGGTCGCTCCGCGTCGCGGCCTGGGGTCTGGTACTGGTCCACGCCGGGGCCCTGGCCTATCTGTTCACCCGCATGCAGCTCGGGATCATCGCCCTGGCGGAACGCCGCGCCGCGCCCGGAGAGCCCGACGGGCGCCTTCACCCGGGCCTTCGTGTACACCATCCTGGTGCTGGCCATCCCCTACCTCTACGCGGTCTCCCAGTTGGCCCACCTCGATCCCCAACGGTTGGCGGCGGAGGCCCGTCGTGCCGTGGACTGGATCGATCCCTGCCGACCGGACCCCACCGCCAGAGCGGCCATGCTCGCCAGCCTGAGTGCGGATTTGGACCGCGCGCGGCTCCAGGCCAGGGAATCGGCGGACCGGCGCGTCGACACCGAGTTGGACACCCTCTTCGCGCGGATCACACCCGGCATAGATGCCTACCTCGACTGGTACTTTACCGTCATCGGCGAGTACGAGCGCCTAGCCGCCCTAGCGACCGGTGGCTTCGTCGAACTGATGGGGGAGCAGTTGGAGCGGCACCTATTCGTCGATACCGGCTTCGCCGGGGAACTGGAGCGCCTGGACGCCTCGCTAAGCCGAGACTCCGCCCGCACCCTAGCCGACGCTGGCCGCCGTCTGGACCAAGCGGCCAGCGCTCAGGTTGCGAGCGCGACCTGTGCCCTGTCTGGGCTCGATTTCGAGCCCCTCAGCGCGGCCGTCCTGGACCTCGCCGCCTTGGGGGATCTGGATCGGGACCGGCTGCGCGCGGCCACCGCCGTGGGCGGAGGGGCTGCCGCGGCAGTGGCCACCAAGATGCTCGCAAAGCAGACCGGTGCCGCGGTTGTAGCCAAGCTCACCGCCAAGAAGGGTTTTCAGGTTGCCGCGGGCCTGGCGGGCAAGGTGGCGGCAAAAAAGGGGGGCTCCATCCTGCTCTCTGCCGCAGGCGGGGCCGCTTTGTGCTCCCCCGGCGGACCCGCCGCGGCGATCTGCGGCATCGTCGCTGGGGCGGCCGCCTGGCTTGCCGTGGACAAGGCCATGGTAGAGATCGACGAGGTGCGCCTGCGCGATGAGATGCGCGCCGAAATCCTGCAGGCCATGAATGAACAAGGGCCTGCTCTAGCCTTCGCGCTCAAGGCGCGAAACGCAGTAACCATCGATGCAACCGCCGCCCAGATCCAGGCCGGCATGGAGCGGGTCTTCATCCCTGCGCGGGATGGAATCTGAGTAAGCTGACGAGTTTTTGGGAAGAGTCAGATGGCGCTTCCACGAGCAACATCTTGATGGGATCGCCATGTGCAACCATTTCAAAGTGTCCAGAATGACGCATTCGAGACAGATGATCCGTTGCATTCTTGCGCAGGAAGCGCACTCCTGCGCGCTTCCTGATTTGGATCCAACTCAGACCGACGGGCTTTCGGATGTGTCGTCGTGGTGCCTCGATCCCTTTTTCGATCCGGAGCTAGTCTGACCGCCCCGATTGCCCGCCAACCACTGCGCGCCATGAATATCCTGCCCGTTCCTAATCCTGTCGCCTGGGCCGGCGCATTTTGTTCCCTGGCATCTCGCAAGGTCTGGACTCCCTATGACCTCCTCATCGGTGTTGGTGGGTACCTGAACCCGTTGAAACCCATTCCCGACGTTGGCAGTGCCGGCGAACGCAGCGACGGAAACAAGAGTCATCAGAACGATCAAGGGCAAGGTCTTCATGGTTAATTGTCTACCTCCATCATTGTTCGGAGCCAAGATCCTACGGGCTGAACTAGCGGGTTGTTGCGGCCCATTTCTCATTTTGCTCCAAACGGCGCGCTGTTCGGCCCCGCCGGGAACGCGCTTTAGAGCCGATTCACAGAATGGATTCCTTCTGGAATAAGAGACCATTTTTGGAACCTGCAATTGCGAATTATCAATGATTGCTGACGACGTACCTATTTGGGGTCGTTATCCTCCCGAGTGCCAGGATACAACTCGCCTCCCCCGGGAAGGATTTGCGTGAACCCGGGGCATCAATGACCCCAGACCAGACTCAGCTTAGGTTCCGGCCCGGCAGGCGCCGATGTACGAGCATCCGCAGATCCTTCCGATGCCTTGTCCGGCGGCCCCCATGGGTCCGCTGCAGTCCGTCATCAGACGCGGGCCGGCGCGTGCAGTCTCCCCGGCAGCCAGCGGCCGATTGTGCAGCGCGGCCAGACTCGAAGACTCAGGCTTGTCGCACTAGGCTGCGCGCCGCCACCTAGCGACCCAGCCCCGAACCCGAGACCCGCATGCGCCGAGCCCAGCCCGATAGCCCCGACCGCCCGACGACCCGCAACCTGGGCCCACTGTTGCGCCTATTCGGCTTCCTGCGGCCCTACGTGTGGCGTCTGGTGCTGGCCGCCCTGGCGCTGTTGATCGCCGCGGGGTCGGTGCTCGCCTTCGGTCAGGTGATCCGCGAGGTAGTGGACTCCGGACTCAAGACCGGCTCGGAGGCGGCTCTGACCCAATCGCTGCTGCTGTTCCTGGCCGTGGTCGGCGCCATGGCCGGGGCCATCATGGTGCGCTCTTACCTGCTGGCCTGGATCGGCGAGCGGGTGGTCGCCGACCTGCGCCGAGCGGTCTTCGACCGGGTCCTTGGGCTCGACGTGGGCTTCTTCGAGACCACCCGCACCGGCGAGGTCATCTCCCGACTCACCTCCGATACGACCCTGCTCCAGGTGGTGGTCGGCTCGACCCTGGCCATGGCGCTGCGCACCCTGCTCCTGGTCGTTGGCGGCGTGGTCATGCTGGCGCTCACCAGCCCACACCTGACCGGACTGGTCCTCCTCGGGACGCCCCTGGTCATCCTGCCCCTATGGCTCATCGGCTATCGGGTACGACGCCTGTCCCGCGCCAGCCAGGACCGCATCGCCGACGTCGGAGCCTATGTGGACGAGGTACTGCACGCCATTCGCACCGTGCAGGCCTTCTGCCACGAGGCAGTGGACCGGGCCCGCTACGGAGAGCGGGTGGAGACGGCCTTTGCGACTTCGGTCCGGCGGGCCCGGCTCGGCGCCCTGCTCAGTGCCATCGCCGTCTCTGTGACCTTCGGGGCCATCGGCGTGGTTCTGTGGATCGGGGGTCGCGAGGTCCTGGCTGGGCACCTGAGCGGCGGGGAGTTGTCCGCCTTCCTGTTCTATTCGGTCCTGGTGGCCAGCTCCGTGGGGGGGCTGAGCGAGCTGTTCGGCGATCTGCTTCGGGGGGCCGGAGCCAGCGAGAGGCTCATGGAGTTGCTGGGGACGGACGCCCGCATCCACGCCCCGGAGCGGCCCCAGTCGCTGCCGACCCCGGCCCGGGGACAGATCGACCTTGAGCAGCTCAGCTTCGCCTATCCGGCCCACCCGGGTGTGCCCGTGCTGCAGGACCTGTCGCTAGAGATCGCACCCGGGGAACGGGTCGCCCTGGTGGGCCCGTCCGGCGCCGGCAAGACGACCCTGTTCCAGCTCCTGTTGCGCTTCTACGATCCCCAGCAAGGCACCATCCGCTTCGACGGCGTCGCGTTGCCGGCCCTGGACCCGGCGGAGCTGCGCCGGCGCATCGCCATGGTCCCTCAGGACCCGGTGATCTTCGGCGCCGACGCCTGGGAGAATATCCGCTACGGGCTCGACTCGGTCCCGGACGCAACGGTGCGCGCCGCCGCCGATGCCGCCCACGCCAGCGAATTCCTAGACCGTCTGCCCGACGGCTTCGACACCTTCCTCGGCGAGCGGGGGGTGCGCCTGTCCGGTGGCCAGCGCCAGCGCATCGCCATCGCCCGTGCCCTGCTGCGCGACCCGACCCTGTTGCTGCTGGACGAGGCCACCAGCGCCCTGGATGCCGAGAGCGAGCGCCTGGTCCAGCTCGCCCTGGAGGGGCTGATGCGGGGTCGCACCAGCATCGTCATTGCCCACCGCTTGGCCACGGTGCGCCAGGTGGACCGCATCCTGGTGCTCGACCAGGGGCGGGTGGTGGCCAGCGGCGGCCATGACAGTCTGATGCGCGGGGGCGGGCTCTATGCCCGCCTGGCCGCGCTCCAGTTCCGAAGTGAGGCTGAGCCTGGTTAGCCGGCCAACGCAAGGAATCTAGCCGCTAGGCTAGGGGCTAACGGGTTTCGTTGGGATTAAGATTGCCCTACAGGCTCGATACAACCCAGCGGGTGGAGGACAGGACATGGACCTCGAATTCTACGGCGCCGCAAGCGGCGTCACCGGCTCCTGCCACATCCTGACGGTCGGGCGTCATCGGGTCCTGCTCGACTGCGGCCTGATCCAGGGCAGCCGGGAGGAGGAGGCGCGGAACCGCCAGCCCTTCCCATTCGACCCCGCAGCCATCGACGCGGTGGTCCTGAGCCACGCCCACCTAGACCACTCGGGCCGGCTGCCCATATTGGTCCGGGAAGGTTTTCGTGGACCCATCTACACCCAGAACGCCACCTGCGACCTGTGCGAGGTGCTCTGGCAGGACGCGGCGGGTCTGGCGGAACGCGAAGCCGCCTACCAGTCCCGCCGCCACTCCAAAGCCAATCCGGTGCCGCCCCTCTATACCCGGCGAGACGCGGCCAGAGCCCTAGAGCAGCTCGTCGGCCTGCGGTACCTGGAGTGCCGGGAGATACTTCCGGGGATCGCGGTCCGTCTACTCGATGCGGGCCATATCCTGGGCTCGGCCCTGGTGGAGCTGAATCTCGATGAGCGGGGCTGCACCCGCAAGCTCATCTACTCCGGGGATATCGGTCAGTACGACACCCCCATCCTGCACGACCCCGCGACCGTCGAGGCGGCGGACATCGTGCTCATGGAGAGCACCTACGGTGACCGCCTTCACCGGAGCAGGGAGGAGACCGTCCGCGAGATCGGGGAGATCATCGCCGCTGCCCGGCACGACAAGGGCAATGTCCTCATCCCCGCCTTCGCCATCGGCCGCAGCCAGGAGATCCTGTACCTGTTCGGACAGCACTATGAGGCCTGGGGCCTGGATCGCTGGCAGATCTTCCTCGACAGCCCCATGGCCATCGAGGCCACCCGCATCTACTGGGAGTACCCGCAGCTCTATGACGAGGAGGCCACCAAGCTCCGCCGCCGCCTCCATGAAATGCCCCAACTCAAGAACTTGCACCTCACTCGCACCGTAGAGGAATCGCAGGCCATCAACCGCCTCCAGAGTGGCGCCATCATCATTGCCGGCAGCGGCATGTGCAACGGCGGACGCATCGTCCACCACCTGAAACAAAATCTGGGACGGCGCGGCTGCCACCTGCTCATCGTGGGCTTCCAGGCCTACGGAACCCTCGGCCGGCGCTTGGTGAATGGGGAAGAGAGCGTGCGCATCCACGGCGAGGACCACCGCGTCCAGGCCCAGGTCCACACGGTCGGCGGCCTGTCTGCTCACGCCGACCAACGCGATCTGCTGCGGTGGCTCCGCGGGTTCCGAAGCCGCCCGGCCGTCTACCTGGTGCACGGCGAGACGGAGGCCAAACAGGCATTCCGGTCCAGGCTCCGGGAGATGCTGCAGATAGGCGCTGTTGTACCGGCCGCGGGGGAGGTGCTGGACCTCGACGCCATGGGCCCGCTGCGGCACCGCCCGGCGCCGGGACCTCATCAGACCTGAGAGAGCAGCTCGACCGGCCCGTACCAGAGCGCAGCCCGCGCCGCATAACCTTCGCTGCCTGTACTGGCTGGTGCCGACAAATGGTCCACCCATGGGGCGTCGTCCTGCCCCAAGGCTCGCAGTTGCCAGTGGGCTCAGCCTCCCTGGCCGGGCCCTCCCTGAGCCGGCTTGGACGCAACGGGTGCCGATGCTTTCAACAAATTGAGGATCGCGCTTAAGGCCCTCTCCACGAATGGCTTTTTTCTTTCATGCCGGAGGATCCTCACCCGCTGCCCCAACAGATCCTGCGCCAGCGACAGCATCGTCCGGGTTTCCGCCTGCATCCCGTCCCGGTCCACGAAAAGGCAAGTCTCCGTGGCGGTGCTGAACCATGCCATCTTGAGGCGACGCGGGGGACCATCGTCCTCGGGCTTGAACTCGAACCAAGTGCCGAACTGGAGTGCCCGAAGCCTTTCGATCATCTTGGCTTCGTTCGCCGATATACTCGGCGCCGCGGGTCGGCCGCGCTTCTGCTCTGGCGCCTTGACTGCGGGGACCGCCTCCGCAACGACTGGCCTGAGCGCGATCGTGTCCTCTGGCCGCGGCCTCACTGGAGCCCTCACTTCATCGACCCGCCGCCGTAGGCGCTCTTGATCGGTCAACAATGGCGCCAGGTTCAGCCACTCCACCGGGCGGTTACCCCCCAGGGAGTCCAGACCGTCCTCTATCGCGCCCAACAGCGACGGAAGAGTCGACTCGAGCTGTCCGCCGCCGGCTAACAGGTCGAAACCCTTACCCAAGCTCGCCAGCTTATCGGCTATCTCGAGCGCCTGCAGCCATTCTCTGCCGCTCTCTCCTTCAGGGCTGCGCAGCAGTACGAAAACCAACTCGTGGAGCCACACCTGGGAGAGAAACGCATCCACCTCGGGGAGGACATAGGATTGACTGAGGCGTCGGTCGATCTCTGCTTTGGCGCGTTCCTTCGCCGCTTGAAACTTGTCTCTTCCCATCGCAGCCTGGCGTGCACGTTCTTCCGTTGTCGTCGTCTTGCGTCGCTGCTCCTTGATCTCTGCCTCCAGCAATACCAAGACCACCTCAAACAGCGTCAAATTGTCTGTGAACTCGTCGACTACGCGTTCGACGATGTGGCGCAAAGTCGGAAAGATCCCCCAAGCCGGAACGCTCTCTCGCACATAGTTTTCTCCCGCCTCCACCATCTTGTCCAACAATTGGCGGGCGCAATGATCGTCCTTATACAACATCTGGCGATCCAGCAAGGCGACCTTGAGATAGGGGGTGTGAAGGCGACTGAGCAGTGCCTTCGCAAGATTGGGCAATTCCACGTCGTTCAACATATATTCGAAAAGCAACCCAACGATATCGATCGCGTCGACATCCGTCGGTTCCATCTCCTCGGGCTTAACCTGAGAGAAGAAGGCTTCGCGCTCCGCCCTGAGCTCGCCCTTTACCGAATCAAGAAAGTGCGGGTCGGATCCCAGGCGCGCCGCTGCTACCGGATCAGTAAAGGCGCTCGCGTCACGTCCATGGCTTCGCGACTGGACGCCGTCGAGGGTGGCAATCAACGTATCGCGCTGAACCCGTTTCACCGCTGCGCTGAAACCCGCAGATGGCGCCGCATCGGTGCTCCCTGCCGAAGCCCGGAGCCGGGCACGGCGTCCGGCCATGAGCTCGAGAATCGACCCCATCAGCTCGTCCGAAACACCACCGAGCGGTTCCGCGCGCTGCTCCGGACCTGACCCCGCACCGGGATTCATACCCAAGCTCACTTTGGGCTGTTGCTCTGGATGGCCCCCGCCCTCCTTATCCCCGGGATCAATTGAGCTCGCTGCACCGGCGCTCTTGCGGGGGTTCATGAGGTACTTGAGGTTCGGCAGCACACCCGCCTGCTTCAGCGTCTCGTTGAGTTCGCGATACAGGCTCTCGACATCTTTCATGACGTGCTTGTCGAACAGGGCATAGAGGATCACACGCACCTTGCCGTCGATCTCCAGCCCTTTCAGCGCAGTGCCGAAAGAATGAACTAAATGATAGGGTCCGGCCGGGATCTCATCCTCCCCCAGCTGAGGTCCTCCGGCCACGACGGAAAGACGCTGGCGAAGGGCGTAGAGCTCCGTGTAGCAGCGGTCCTTGGACTTGTCCACAAGTGTCTCGGCGGCCACATTCTCGTCCATCTCCACGACGTCTAGCAGACTCAGTCCCTGCTCATCCTCATCGTCCGCAGTATCCGCCAGTGAGCGCTGTGGCAGCCGCTTGCCAAGGTCATCGAAGGCCCTATTGAAGCCTGACTGAAAAAGGCTCTGGATCAATGGCCGATGGGTCAGAATCACGCTCCGCGCTGCAAAGAACTCCTGCTGAATCATGTTGGTCTGAGCCTTGTCGGCAAAATCCAGCAAAGCGTCGTCGGCACTCTTCAGCAGCTCGGCCAGATTCGCAGTGACCGTTGAAAATGCCCGCTGCCGACATTGTAAAAACGCCGGGTGGAAACGCATTGCCCGGTCCGACTCGGTCTCTTGTCCGTTCATGTCCATTGTATTAAAATTCGTCTAATGCGTCATGAGCGTTCGTGGGTGCGCCGGGGTTTGCCGGCGCGAATGGGTCGTCGCTGGTAATCGGCGCATCGCTAGAACCTCGGCGTCGCCAAAATGGACAAGTCGCCTGCTGCCAATTATTCCCTGTCGACAGTCCAATCCTCGATCCAACGCTCGATGAAGTCGGCCGTTTCATCCGATATGTCGATGATGCTGAAGCCGCTCCAGAAATAACCTCCCTCATCCCCCGCTTTTGCGGTCCATACGCTCTCGGCGCCGAAACAGACCTGCTCCATCCGATCGGCGGGTGGTGGAACCTTGATCCGCATCTGAAAAATCGAGCTGAGCCGTATCGGCTCGCGGCTGATCAGCATGAGACCTTCGGGTGTGAGGTTTGCCACGTGGCCAAGGTCCTTTCCAGTAAGCTCATCGAATACCTTGACTATAGCTTTTGGCTTGCGTCTTGGAATGCTGCGCTTCTCGACCATTCTATTTCTACCAATGAATTGATGCGGCCAGATGGCCCGTCTGGGTATCCATCGCCTTCCGCTGGGCTGCGCTCGTCCAGGTCACCTGCTCGCTACTGTCGAATCCTGGCGGACAGCGCGGTATTGGTGAGTTCTTCGAGATATCCCTGAAACCGCTGCTCCAGGGGCGCAAGCACTGCGTCCGCTTTCTCCTTCAGGCCATGCGCCGTGCGTTCAAAACTGGCAGAAGTGGAGACAACCTTGTCATGGACCTGGGGGCTGATTGGACCTCCAGATGCAATGAGATACTCCAATTCCTTGACGCCCTGGAAAACGGCGGCATAGTGATCGCGTATCTTCTGCACGGTGTTTAGCGGCTCATCCAGCTGAGCCAAATTCTGCGCAACCTCTCTCTTGATCTCATCAGGGATCGTCGAGCGGGACAGCTCCCCGAGGATGACGCTTCTCCCGCGAATCAAGTCATTCGCTCGCGAGGCAATGGAGTACGCGACCAGTTCATACTTCGCACTGATGAACAAGTAATCGCGGACGGCGTCCCTGTATTCTCGCTCCTCATGCATTGCCTGACGGACTGCGCATCCCTTCTCAATCTTCCACGCCTTAACCAGGGATACGAGCGCAATGACAACGGCGATTGATGCGACCAACAGCGCGACTATGTCCTGCTCCATCCAGTTCGTCCTCTAGGTGCTCAGCGATGCTTGCGGTGAGACCGCCTGCGACGGCTGCGAAACAGGCTCCCAACTACTCGCGCGCAGGCTTTCCACTGCGCAAATCCGTGGACGGCTGGCGAGGAGCGGGTGCGGCACAAGCAAACCACCCGTCGGGCGCAGATGCCTCTTGCGATCTGCAAGGCCAGTTCCCGACCACGGCTGCCGGGAGCTTTCGGGCACAGTATACGGAACTCGCCATCTGCATCGACTGTCGGCCGTTCGCTCGATGGCAAGCCGACGCAGCACGCACGGCAAGGTCTGCGACCTGTCGGCGCCCCTTGCGAAGGCCCAGCGTCCAATCACGGGCATCGGCCCCCAGCCCGCAAAGGGCCGCAATGCCCCGCTCACCGAGCGCCGGCCAAGCACGCACGGGGCGAAGAGAGCTACCAGTCTCCCTTTGCGAGAACAGGTTTCACGCACTGGCATCCGGTTCGCCACAGTTGGCCGCAACAAATGCCCGGGTCTGATCGCGCAGCCGAACGGCCGCCTCCCAGTCGTTTCCGGCAAGCTGCAACGGCTCACCGATGAGGACGGCGACGCGCCCCGGCCGCGGAAAGAAGCTGCTGCCCCGCATCAGGTCACGGGTGCCTCGCAGGGCAATCGGCAGCAGTGGAACCCCGGCCCCAGCTGCGGCCAGAAAGGCTCCCATGCGGAAGGGCAGCAGACCCGGCTGGTCGCGGAAGGTACCCTCAGGAAAAAAGGCGAGGATATCACCCTGGCCCACCGCCGCGGCAAGCCGCGCGCCATCGTCGGCACCGCGCAACAGGTCGAAACGCTCGACGAAATGTGTGCCAAGCCGCGCGAGCGCGGACTTGGCCAAAGGGTTGTCTGCTAGCTCCTGCTTGGCGACGAAAGCGATGGGGCGCCCGATGGCATCGACCAGGGCCATGGCGTCCAGATAGCTCTGGTGATTGGACGCGACCACGAAGGCGCAGCCGGCGGCAGGGAGACGCTCGCGCCCGGTCACGTTCAGGCGAACGACGGCCAGCCACCGAAGCAGCCGGACGCTTCCCCGAACCCAGGTCCAACGCCACGCGAGCCGGGGGATGAGCATGATACCGAGCCAGACCCAGGGCGCGATGGATACGAACAGTATCCAGGCATAGGCCGCATAGAGCCTGGCCGGAACACCGCGGCTCGCTCGCACGAGCGTTGCCGCCATTCCCGAGGCCCCGACCCGCACCAGTTGCCACAGCGGCGGTGCCGGCCTGCTCAGGAGTTTGCCGGCCAGATAGCGGTCACGGGTCGCAACCCGGCGCAGTTTGCCGCTGGAGGTCTTGAGCACGGCCCGCGGCGGCACCAGCAGGATCTCGTCGGGGGGCAGAGCCAGGATGTCAGTGGCACGTTGGCGCACCGCGCGTTCGAGCGCGGCGCGGCGTCCCGAGTCACGCTCGCGAGTTTCGGCCACGAGCACCAGGCGCTCGCTGCCCAGCGCCGGGTCGGCGGCGGCGAAGGCGGCAACACAGCCCTTGCGAATACCCGGGACCTCGCCCACCGCCTGCTCAACCTCATAGGGGTAGAGGTTGCGGCCGCCGCGGATGATCATGTCCTTGACCCGGCCGGTCAGATGGATCTCGCCGCCGGCCAGGTAGGCGCGGTCTCCGGTGTCGTGCCAACCGTCGCGAATCAGCCGCGCGGTGGCCTCCGGGTTACGAAAATAACCCTGTGTCGCTGAGGGGCCTTGGAACTGCAAGAGGCCCTCGTGGCGCTCCGGCAGCGCGCTGCCGATGCCGTCGACCACGCGTACCCGATACCCAGGCAAGGGGTATCCGCAGCCCACGACGGGCATCGCCTGCGGATCATCGCACGCGATCGCCAGGGCGTACCCGGACTGTGAAAAACGCATTCGGTCGATGCAGTCGATGCGTGGCCCGCGCCCCGACGGCGGAAAGGCAAGCCCGACTGCCGCCTCGGCGAGGCCATAGACAGGTGCGAGCGCATCGCCACTTAGCCCGCAAGGGGCGAAGCGTTCGGCAAAGCGCCGCAGGGTCACCGGGCTGACCGGCTCGGCGCCGTTGAAGGCGAAGCGCCAGCTGCTCAGGTCCAACCCCACCAGATCCTCGTCGGTGATGCGCTTCAGGCACAGCTCGTAGGCGAAGTTGGGTGCGGCGGACAGGGTGCCGCGGTGGTCGTGGATGGCCTTGAGCCAACGCAATGGCCGGGCCAGGAAGGCCAACGGCGAGAGGGACACCAGCAGGATGCCGTAGTAGAGGCTGGCGAGCCAGGCACCGATCAGGCCCATGTCGTGATAGAGCGGCAGCCAGCTCACGAAGCAGTCGTCCGGACGCACCAACACCCCCTCGCCCATGGCGCGGATGTTGGCCAGCAGGTCCGCATGGGTCAGGATCACGCCCTTGGGCTCGCCGGTGCTGCCAGAAGTGTATTGCAGCAACGCAATGGCATCGGCAGAGGGCAGCACCTGCACCGCTGCCGGGGGCTCGGCGGAAAATGCAGCCGGGGTCAGCACGCCCTTCAGCGACGGCACCTGTGCCTTGAGCAGCCTGGCGACCCCGTGCGCCTCCGGAACGGTGATGAGAAACACCGCGCCAGCATTGCCGAGGATACGAACATGGCGCCGTAAATGATCTTCGATCTGCTCGGGGCGGGCCGGCGGGTAGATCGGGACCGGAATACCGCCGGCGGCCAGGATGCCGAAGAAGCCGAAGAAGTATTCCGGTCCGGTAGGCAGCATCAAAGCGACGGCAGACCCTTCCGGCAGGCCGGCGCGCTGCAACCCGGCCGCAATGCGTGCCGCGCCGCTCGCAAGGTCGGCATAGGTGATCGGCTGAGGACGGTCGTCCGGTCCGTAGGACAGGATGTGGACGCGCGAGGGGTGCCGCTCCAAGTGCCAGTCGAGAACTTCGATTAGGGTGCTGGCGGCCGCCGGCACACCTCCGCCCGCGGGCTCGGGCAGCTCGGGGGGCTTGTCCGAGTGTCGGGCCAGATCTTGGGCCGGGGCCCGGGGGAGCGCACTGGACCCGGCCAGCGCCAGCAGGTCGCGTGCCGTCGCCGCCAGCAGGGCGTCGTCCGGCAGCCGCACGCCCAGCCCCCTTTCCACCCGCGAGACAAGCTCTGCGCGGCCCAGGCTGTCCAGACCCAGATCGGCCTCGAACCGGCTGTCCAAAGTGATGGATCCGGCCGGCTGCGCCAGACCGGAGTCCTGCGCAAAGCAGCGCAGGATCTCCAGCAGGCGATGGGCTGAGTCGCTTTGGCTGGAGGACGGGGTCACGTATTGGCCGCGGTAAGGTGCATCAGGCTCCGGGGCTATGCAGAGGTTTCCGATGTGGCGGCACCGGCGCGGCAAGTGTCCGCTGCCGTTGCTCGTACAGACCATCGATGACGCTCGCGAAGTGGGCCTCCAATCCAGGCCTCTTGAGCTTCATCGTGGGCGTAATCAGGCCATTTTCCACCGTCCATGACGCCAGACTGAGATGCAAGACGCGAACCTGCGCGTGGCCCGGGAAAGCGGCGAGCCGGTCTGCGGCCCGGGCAAGGGCCGCCGCGATGGCCCTCGGGTCCGCCAGAGCCCCGGGGTCGGCGGGGTTGAGCCGGAGCCCCGCCGCCAAACGCTGCCAGGGGTCCGGGGCCAGCACCAGCAACGCGGCGAGAAACGGACGCCCCTCCCCCACGACCATAGCCTGATCGAACAGCGGATCCATGGTCAAGGCCATCTCCATGTCCGCAGGCGGGACCTTCTCGCCGGTGGAGGTCACCAGTATCTCCTTCAGGCGCCCCCGGATCGCGATATAGGCTCCGCGCTTCTCGACCACATCGCCGGTGTGGAGCCAGCCGTCCGCGTCGATGACCTGGGCGCTGGCCTCCGGCTGGCCCCAGTAACCCTGCATGACGCTAGGGGCGCGCACGAGCAGCTCGTCCTGAGCGCCGATCCGGATCTCGACCCCGGGCAGAGGCAGGCCGACGCAGCCGGGGACAAAGTCCTCAGGCGCGACGTTGGTGACGACCGGCGCCGCTTCGGTCAGGCCGTAGCCTTCGGTCAACGGGAGCCCCAGGCCGACGAAAAAGCGCGCCACAGTCGCCGAAAGCGGTGCACCGCCGCTGACCGCCACACGCAGGTTACCCCCGAGGCGGCTCAAGACCGGTTTTGCCGCCAGACGCCGCAGCAATGGCCACAGAAGGCGGCTCGGCAGACAGGGTGCCGGCCCACGACCGCTCGCGGCCTCGTAACGCTGCCAGCCGACGGCAACCGTCAAATAGAACAGGCGCCGCTTGAGGCCACGTTCACCCAGCTTTGCGTGGATGGCCGCGTAGATCTTGTCGTAGATCCGCGGCACGGAGAGCAGCACGGTGGGACGGACCCTGAGCAGATCCTCGCGCAACTGCTCGATGGACCGCGCATAGGTGACGCAGGACCCGGCCATCATGGGCAGGTAATAGCCCACAGTACGCTCGAAGGCGTGGGCCAGGGGCAGAAAGGACAGAAAGACATCCGTGGGCAGGGCGGGGATGCGCCCCATGACGGCTTCGGCGTTCCACAGAATATTGCGGTGCGACAGCATCACCCCCTTCGCCGGACCCGTGGTGCCTGAGGTGTAGACCAGGGTCGCCAGGGCATCCGGGTCGTCGGTGACATTGCTGGCCGTGCCGTCGGAGGGCAGCCAGTCGTCCAGGCGGCGCACCGCCTCGTCGTCCGCTTCGACGGCGACGCGTTGGCACAGCACCCGTCGCAGGTGGGGAAACAGTTGCCGCAGCGCGGCCAGCGGCGCCCAGCGCTCGTCGGAATCGAGGAGCAGCAGGCGCGCCCCGGAATCCGCCAGGATGTGGGCGAGGTTGCCCGGACTGTCCGTGGTGTAGAGCGGGACGGTGACCAGGCCGAGCCCCAGCGCGGCCTGATCGAAGCAGACCCAATCGACGCCATTCGGCAGGCTCATGGCGACCCGGTCGCCGGGCCGCAGCCCTTCCCCCGACAGACCATGCTGCCAGCAAGCAACCCGCTCCGCCACCTCCCGCCAGCGGTAGTCCCGCCAGCGCTGCCCCTCGTATTGCCGATAGGCGATACCTTCGGGTGTTCGCTCGACTCGACGGAAAAGCAATCCGGTCAGGGTCCGAGCAGTATCGCAGGGGATGTGACGTTCCACGGTGAGCTGTGTCGCGGACCCGGGCCAGTGGTCACTTCCAAATGCGGACAGCCTGTGTCTCAGAGCCTGCCATGGGTATTTTGGGCCGCCCGTTGCGCGCATGGCTCACTCCGAAACAACCACTGAAAACAGCCGCATAGGGTCCCGGCTGCATCGCAGCCTAAACCAGTCGCTCGTCGCAGTCTGGGGCCATCGAGACCTCGTTGACAGTATAGGGTTGGCGGTGGCTCCCGAAGCGCGTGTTCACCACCTTACTTCCCAGCGCCCCGCTGAGCGACAGGCCTGATGCCGGGACGCACTCGGCATCTCCTGCTACTGTGACCGATACGGGCCGGGCGGCACAATAGCCAACGCCGTGGAAATCCCGAACAGGCTCGGCCCGAGCCGCCTGCCGAGGCGCTGGTCTCCCGGCGCGCTGCAGTGCATCGGAGCACGGCAAGAATGCAACGGCTGCCTTACCTATGACCCAGACAGAGCAACATTTCGACGTCGTCATCATCGGGGCCGGGCCGGCTGGACTCTTCGCCGCCCTCGCGCTTTGCCCGCGGCTGCGGGTCCTGCTCATCGACCGCAAGGACCGCGCCGGGGGCGCGGGTGGGGCCACGGACGGTAAGCTCAACCTGTCACCTCACATCGGGCTGGATCTGGGAGAGCTCCGCCTCACCGAGGACGCCGCCATCGCGCGTATCGCGGCGGTGGACCGGGTCTTCCTCGATCACGGCGCGGACCCGACCCTGCACGGGATCGACGAGGACCGCATCCAATGGTGGCTTGATCGGGTCTCCTGGGTTCGTCGGCGCACACCCAAGGGCGACTGGAACATCACCCTGGTCCCGGTGAGGCAGCGCCACATGGGAACGGACTTCGCCCACCGGGTCACAGCGGCCATGGCGGGGACCATCCGGCGGCAGGGCGGCACCCTGCTGCTGGCCACCGAGGTCCTGGATCTGGGCCTTGCCCAAGACGGCGGCTTTCTGGTGGCAACGTCCCGCGGTGCCTTCCGCTCTGATTTTCTGCTGGGCGCACCCGGCCGCGAAGGCGCCTACTGGTTCCGGGAAAAGGCCAAGGGTCTGGGCGTCGAGACCGGCCAGGGTGCCATTGACATCGGCTGCCGGGTGGAGGTGGCCTCCGCGGTCTACGACGAAATGACATCGGTCCTTTACGACCCCAAGCTGATCTTCACAACGCCCACTTACCAGGATCACACCCGCACCTTTTGCACCAACCCCGGAGGCCGGGTGCGGGTGGAGGAACACCAGGGATTCAGGCTGGTCAACGGCGACGCGCTGAAGGCGCACAAGACGGCGAATACCAACTTCGCCTTGCTTAACACGGTCACCATGACCGAGCCAATCCAGGACACCACCGAGATGGGCCAGCAGGTCGCCCGATTCGCCAACTTCTGGGGCGGCGGCAACAGCCTGATCTGCCAGCGCCTGGGGGACCTGGTGGCGGGCCGGCGCTCCAAACGCGAGACCTTCGACTCCGCCGAGCACGGATTCGACAAGCTCACGCCCACTTTACCCCCAGGCCCGGGCGTGACTCCCGGGGACATCGCCTTCGCCTATCCCGCCCGGATCGTACGCAACCTGCAGGAGAGCCTGGACCTGTTGGCCCGGGTGATCCCCGGCGTCGCCCATCCCTCCACCGTCATCTATGTGCCGGAGATAAAGTTCTACGACGTGCGTTACCCCACGACGCTGGACCTGGAGACCCGCGTCCCCGGGCTCTTCGTCGCCGGGGACGGGGCCGGGAAGTCCCGAGGTATCGTAGGGGCCGCCGTCAACGGGATGATGGCGGCGGAGGGCATCCTGGCGAGGGCCGGCAAGGGATAGCCGACTTGGCTGCGCGCCAGCGCAGCGGAGCCGCGCCGCGCAGACGCGGGTTGGCGTCCAATGGCAGCCGGTGGACCCCTGACCGAGCGCCATTCAGGGGAACAAACGACTTCGACCAACCTGCACTAGGGAGATGCTGATTAAAGCCATCCCTGGCTTGAATCAGCTCGCGATCCCCGAGGCGCGACTCGTGGAGCGCTCCATTTTCAACGGCTTAGCGCCGTTGGAAATGGCGGGCCCTCCGTGGCCCGCACGGGAAGCGCTTTAATCAGCGTTGCCCGGAGCCCGGACGGGGGATCGTAGCGAGGGGGGAGGCCTTTTGTCCGGTTTGAGGCGCATAGTGGGCTCTGACGAAAAGCCGGGGCGAAATGCGCCGTCCACCCACTTCCGCAGTAGGTCATCCAAGCCCGCTCCAGGTCAGGTAGATGGCCGCCAACCCCAGGAAGGCCAGAAAGCCCGTCACGTCCGTTACCGTGGTCAGGATGACGCCTCCGGCCAAGGCGGGGTCGATACCGAGCCGCTCCAGCGCTACCGGGAGCACAGCCCCAGAGAGGGCCGCCATGACCAGGTTGATGATCATCGCGGCGGCAATGATGGCCGCGATACCGGCGCTGTCGAACCAGACCCCCGCCACGCCGGCGACCACCGCCGCCCAGATCAGCCCGTTGATGGCCCCCACCGCCAATTCCCGCACCACCAGCGAGGGGACATTCTTGATGGAGAGCTGTCCCAAGGCCAGGCCGCGAACCGCCAGCGTCAGGGTCTGGGTCCCGGCGATGCCGCCCATGCTGGCCACGATGGGCATGAGAACGGCCAGGGCCACGACCTTCTCGATGGTCGCCTCGAAGTGGCCTATGACCCAAGAGGCGAGAAAGGCCGTCAGCAGGTTGATCCCCAGCCACAGGGCGCGGCGGCGGGCACTCAGCAGGACCGGCGCGAACATGTCCGCGTCCTCCGAGAGACCCGCATGGCCCATGAACTGGTGCTCCGCCTCCTCGCGGATCACATCCATGACGTCGTCCACCGTGATCCGCCCCAGAACCTGGCCACGCTGGTCCACCACCGGGGCCGATACCAAGTCGTGCTGTTCGAAGCGGTTGGCAACATCCCGCGCCTCCCAGGTGGCGGGGATAGGCTGAATGTCGGCGGACATGACCTCCGCCACCGAGGACTCGGGGTCATTCGTCAGGACGTCGGCGAGAAACAACACCCCCAGGTAGCGCCCGCCGCGATTGACCACGATCAGGTTGTCCGTCAGGTCCGGCAGGCCCTCCTTGAAGCGCCGCAGATAGCGCATGACCACGTCGAGGGTGACCTCTGGGCGCACCGTCACCGTGTCGGTGTTCATCAGGCCGCCGGCGCTGTCCTCCGGGTAGGCCAGGGCCTGCTCCAGGCGGGCGCGCCGCTGAGCGTCCAGAGACTTGAGGACCTCGCGGGTGATGCTGTCCGGGAGCTCTGCGACCAGGTCTGCGAGGTCGTCCGTATCCAGCTCCCGGGTCGCCTCCAGGATCTCCTGAGAGTTCATGTCCAGGAGCAGGTCGGCGCGCACGTCGTCGGTGACGTGGAGCAGCACCTCGCCGCCCGTGGCCCCGTCTACCAGCTCCCATGCGACGTCGCGCTGGCGCGGGGGCAAAGATTCCAGGAGGTGCGCAATCTCCGCCGGCTCCAGGGCGTTGAGCATACGGGCCCCGCGCTGCAGGGAGCCGCTCTCAAGGGCCTCGTGGAGGTCGGAGAAACGCTGCTCGTCGGTCGGGATAGCGCTGTTCGCGGTCATCGGCAGATCTCCCGAGTCGAGGGTCCGGGCGCCACCCGGCGGGGGTCGCTACAAGGTGTGCTTTGTGAAGCGGGCGGGCCGGGGGGAGCGGCCGGCGCGCAGTCTAGCAACTCGCCGGAGGATAGGTGCAGCGAATTTCCGGCGTGCCGTGGAGTATCCGCGGACGCCCGGCACTGCGCTTCCGACCCCGGGCAAACGTGTAAGATCACGCAGTCGCCCAACGACCCCGACCCGGAGTACCCCCATGCCCCCTGCCCCGCCAGCCCGCCGCCCGCTCACGACCCGCGATACCCGCTGGGCAAGGGCGCTGGCCACCTGGTTGGCGCGCCATCGCGTGCGGCCCAATCTGATCTCGCTGGCCAGCCTGGGCTTTGCCGCCCTGGGTGCGGCGGCCATGCTCGCGGCGCCCGGCGTGGCGCCTGGCGGCCGGGTGGCCCTGCTGCTCATCGCAGCGGCATCTATTCAGTTGCGCCTCCTATGCAACATGCTGGACGGCATGGTCGCGGTAGAGGGATGCCTGGGGTCGAGGTCAGGCGAGGTCTACAACGAGGTCCCGGACCGCATCGCCGATCCGCTGCTGATCATCCCCGCAGGCTATGCAACGGGGCTGCCCTTCGGGCCCGAGCTCGGTTGGCTCTGCGGGCTCCTCGCGCTGTTCACCGCCTATGTCCGGGCGCTGGGCGGTGCAGTTGGACTGCCCCAGGGTTTTCAGGGGCCCATGGCCAAGCCCCACCGGATGGCGGCCATGACTGCCGGCCTGGTCGCCGCCGCCCTCGCCGTCCCTCTTGGGCTGGATGGGGCCACACTGATGGCAACCCTGATGGTCATTGCCCTGGGGGCACTGGTGACCGCGTGGCGACGCACCTCGGCCATCCTGCGAGCCCTGAGGGACTCGTGAGCGAGACACCCGCCTACAGCCCGCCTCCCCGGCACTGGACAGCGACTCTGGGCGGCCCGGCTTCTGGTGACCCTCACCCGGCTGGTCGCCGGCGCCCAGGCACGCTGGGTCGGCGGCGCACCGACATCGGCGCAGCGGGTCTATTTCGCCAACCACTCTAGCCACCTGGACGCCCTGGTGCTGTGGGCCGCCCTGCCCCCTGAACTGCGCGCGCGTACCCGTCCGGTGGCGGCCGCGGACTATTGGGACAGGCCCGGCCTGCGGGGCTGGATCGCGCGGAACCTGCTCAACGCCGTCTTGGTCGACCGCTCCACCGCCAGGGGCGGACGCGAGGCCCTGGTCCGTCTGAGCGAGGCCCTGGCGACGGGGGCCTCGCTGATCATCTTCCCCGAAGGGACCCGCGGCGACGGAATCACCATCGGGGAAATGAAGCCAGGGCTCTACTTCTTGGCCAAGGAACGATCGGACCTGGAGTTGGTGCCGGTCTATCTCCAGAATCTCTGCCGAATTCTGCCCAAGGGCGAGATTCTGCCGGTACCACTGCTCGGGAGCAGCACCTTTGGCGCCCCGCTCCACCTGGAGCCCGGAGAAGGGCGGCGGGAGTTTCTGGACAGGGCGCGCAACGCCTTGATCGACTTGGGGGGGCAACCATGAACGTCGCTTGGGATCAACAGATCGTCGCACTGCTCTCAGGCATCGTCGGCCTGCTGGTACTCGGCAGCGCCATCGGACTGGTGCTGGACCGCAGGGTGCAGACCGAGACCGGCCGCCTGGTGGTGGCCAACCTCAATGCCCGCGTCCGCGCCTGGTGGGTCATGGCCGCGGTCTTCGTCGCGGCCCTGGCCACCGGAGGGATCGGGTCGGTGATCCTGTTCGGGCTGACATCCTTCATCGCACTGCGGGAGTTCATCACCCTCACCCCGACCCACCGCGCCGACCACCGCACCCTGTTCTGGGCCTTTTTCGTCTTCGTGCCCATCCAGTACTACCTGGTCGCGACCCATTGGTACGGGCTCTTCGTGATCTTTATCCCGGTCTACGCGTTCCTGTTCGTCCCGGTGCGCAGCGTGCTCGCCGGGGACACGGAGGACTTCCTGGCCCGCACCGCCAAGATTCAATGGGGCCTGATGGTTGCGGTCTACTGCGTCAGCCACGCCCCGGCCCTGCTGATGCTCGAAATCCCCGGCTACCAGGGCGAGAATGCCAAGCTCTTGCTCTATCTCATCGTCGTGGTGCAGTTCAGCGACGTGCTCCAGTACGTCTTCGGCAAGACCCTTGGGCGGCACGAGATCGTGCCCAAGGTCAGCCCCAACAAGACGTGGGAGGGGACGCTGGGCGGCATCGCCGCCGCCACCCTGATCGGCGCCCTGCTGTGGTGGGCCACCCCCTTCAGCCCCTGGGAGGCGGCGGGGATCGCCCTGGTCATCAATCT
>CAVPXP010000031.1:0-71316 GCA_963709645.1 uncultured Gammaproteobacteria bacterium | reverse complement strand
CTTGCGCAGTTGGCAATGCTCGTTGAGCCTGAAATTCCGCAGTAGTTGTCAAGGCCCGTCTGATTATAGGGGCGCTTTTGAAATAGTTCGGAGCGACTGCCGGTTGCGCCATAAGGCGCCCTATTGCGTCCTAGGGAAACGCTGATTAAAGCGTTTCCCGTGCGGGCCACGGAGGGCCCGTCATTTCCAACGGCGCTAAGCCGTTGAAAATGGAGCGATCCACGAGTCGCGCCTCGGGCGCGCGAGCTGATTCAAGCCAGGGATGGCTTTAATCAGCATCTCCCTAGGCACTGCGCAATCGGGTCAGCTTGACCAGGGCGATGGCCGCAAACGGCAGGAAGAGCGCAAGCCCCGTCACCGTTAGGAGGAGCCAGCCAAGCTCCGAGTAGTCCGCCGGGACCGTGACGGCTCCGGTGGCGCGGTCCGTGACCTCGCGGGTGACGGTGAAGAGCTGATTCAGGTACTTGGTGCCGAGCTGGCTCAACGACAGGGCCAGGTTGGTGAAGGACGCCATCACCGCGAAGAAGGTCGCCTTGAGGTGCGCCGGGGCGGAGTTGGCGATCCATGCCAGCATCGGGATCATGGCCACCTGGCCCAGGGGCGACTCGACAGCGGTGTCCACCAGTGCGATGAAGCGCGCGTCCACCAGACCCCCGGTGTGGGCGGCGGTCCAGACATGCAGGTCGTAGTACATGCCGATGATGGGCAGGGAGAGCAGGGTGCCCAGCAGGGTGAGGAAGCCCACGATGTAGGCGATGGAGTGGTCCGCCATGAAGCGGCGGAAGATGAACATCCCGAACAGCGCCATGGCGCTGCCGATCAGGGACAGGACGGAGAGGAACTGCTGGTCGAAGCTCAGCGCGTCGATCATCCACCAGGTCTGCCCGGCGCCCGGGCTGGGCGTGGCCCGGAAGACGAAGATCACGATGGCCGTCCCGAGGAGTACCCGACGCGCCTCGGGCTCCAGCTCGCCCATGAGCCGGGTGATCAGGAAGACCACGATGGTCATCGAACCGAGGAAGACGATCTCCTCGTTGTAGGGTATCTCCCCGAGGCCCATGGTCAGTGTGAAGATGACGAAGGCCAGGCTGCCGCCCAGGATCCACCAATTGGGCGCGGTCAGCTCCGCACGCCCGTGGACCATCTCTTGGGCCGCAGCGGCGTCGTAGCCGTGGGCGCGCAGACGCTTGAACTCGCGCCGCTTGAGCACCCCGCCGAGGATGACGCCCGAGACCGAGGCAACCGGGATCAGCAGCGCCATCTCATAGATCCGGATATAGGTGGCGAGCTTCTGCGCCTCGTCCATGCCCTCGACGCCCTGAAACAGCAAGACGTTGAGCAGGGCCACGAAGACGCTGCCGCCGATGATGGCGACCCGGCCCAGGGTCTGCATAGTGGTGTGCATGAGGCGCTTGGCCTCGGGCGCGAAGGGGTTGCCCTGCGCGTCGATCACCGGGACTGCCTCCACCGTCATGGCGTCGGCGACCACGTCCTGCACCACATAGCCGGTGGGCGCCAGGATCACGCTCAGCACGTACCAGGCCGGAATCGGCATCAGGGCGCCCATGGCCTCAGGCCGGGCGAGCAGCCCGAGCATGATCAGCAGGCTCGCGGCGATCAGCCCGGCCCCCAGGTAGACCAGAAGGGATTTGTAGCGCCAGATCAGGTCGACCAGGTGGCCGATGGGCATCTTGAGGGCCCAGGGAATCATGGCCCAGAAGCCCAGGGCCGCCAGGAACTCCGCCGAGAGGCCCAGGTAGTCCTTGACGAAGAAGGTCCCGACGATGGCGGTCAGGCCCGAGACCCCCGCCGCGACATAGACCATCAGCGGGGGCAGGTAGGAGAGGCGCAGCTCCCGTCCCAGCTCCAGGACGTTGCGGTCGAACCACTGGTAGGCGCGTTTGAACATGGGGCGGCAGTATATACGTTGGGCGAGACGGCGGAGGTGGGGTCAGAGTCACGAACCCCAATGCGGATTGGCGATCGGTTGCTGGCACCGGGGCGCGTTCGGATGCACCAGCATGACGCATGGCCTGGGGCTTGGCACCAGGTCGGGGCGCGCCCCGTCCGCGCCAAGGCTGCGGATCGGCTCTGCTGCGTTGCGGTCCGGCCGCGACCAGAACCAGCCGAAGACCTGCGGCAGCGCTCGCGAACAGCCGGATCGACGGGATTCGGCACGCGCCCGGTATTCCCCGCGCCGGCACCATTGGCACGATTCCCGCTACAACAGCATCCAAGGAGAACCGACAGGTGCAGCTGGCGCCTTCGACTCGCGCAACAATTCGGCAAATGGGTGGCTAGGGTTCCGGCCCGCGGGAAGCGGGTGTCTGGTCCGAGAGCTGCCGACCTGACAGGCCAGGCTTGGCCGGGCACCCTGAGTGCCTACTCCAAGGCTCCCGGCAGGTTACACGGCGGGACAAAAGCCCGGGAGACCACCTGTCACAGGTCCTCCTTGGCTGTCCGTCAGTAACCTTCAACGGGAGACCCCCATGGCTCAACGCCCCACCGCTCGTACCTCCATCAAAGGCCTGCGCCTAGCCCCCTGGGCCATGGTCTGTGCCCTGCTGTTCGGCGCCGTCCTGGCCCCCGGCCCCGTGCTGGCGAAGGACAAGTTTCGCGTCGCCTGGACCATCTACGCCGGCTGGATGCCCTGGGACTACGGCGCCCAGGCCGGCATCGTCAAGAAGTGGGCCGACAAGTACGGCATCGATATCGACGTGGTCCAGATCAACGACTACGTGGAGTCGATCAACCAGTACACCGCGGGCGCCTTCGACGGCTGCGTCATGACCAACATGGACGCCCTGACCATCCCTGCGGCCGGGGGCGTGGACTCCACGGCCCTGATCGTCGGCGACTTCTCCAACGGCAATGACGCCGTCATCCTCAAAGACAAGAGCAAGCTCAAGGACATCAAGGGCCAGAGCGTGAACCTGGTCGAGCTGTCCGTCTCCCACTACCTGCTGGCCCGGGGGCTGGACAGCGTTGGCCTGAGCGAGCGGGACGTAACGGTGGTCAACACCTCCGACTGCCGATCTGGTGGCGGCCTTCGGGGCCGGTGGCATCTCGGCGGTCGTCACCTGGAACCCCCTGGTCTTCGAGATCCTGGCCATGCCGAAGACCCACAAGGTGTTCGACTCCAGCCAGATCCCAGGCGAGATCATCGACCTGATGGTCGTCAACACCGAGACGCTCAAGGACAATCCGGCCCTGGGCAAGGCACTGGTCGGTGCCTGGTACGAGATCATGTCCGTCATGTCCAAGGACGACGCCGCCGGAAAGGAGGCTCGTACCGCCATGGGCAAGGCCTCCGGCACCGACCTCGCCGGCTACGACGCCCAGCTCGCCAGCACCCGCATGTTCTACAAGGCGGCGGACGCGGTGACCTTCGCCACCGGCTCGGCCCTGCCGAAGACCATGGAGCACGTCGCCAAGTTCTCCTTCGATCACGGGCTGCTGGGCGAGGGTGCGCCGGATGCGGGCTTCGTCGGCATCGCCTTCCCGGACGGCAAGGTCCTGGGCAGCAAGGACAACCTGAAGCTGCGCTTCGATGCGGACTACATGCGCATGGCGGCCGAGGGCAAGCTCTGAGCCGGGGCGGCGGGGCACCAAGGGCCACCACAGGAGCGTAGGGCAGCCAATGAAGCGACTGATCAACCGCTGGCCGACCCGCGGCACGGCCATCTTGCTGGGTCTGCTGCCCTTCCTGCTGTTGGTGCTCCTGTACCTGGTCGCATCCGATGCGCGCCTGGCGGAGAACCCGAACGACAAGCTGCTGCCGTCGTTCGGCACCATCGGGGAGGCCATCCAGCGGATGGCCTTCGAGCCCAGCAAGCGCTCGGGCGATATCGAGCTCTGGGTGGACACCTGGGCGAGCGTCCGCCGGCTTGCTCAAGGCGTCGGGGCGGCGGCGCTGATCGGGCTGGTCTTCGGGGTGGCCCTGGGGGCCTTGCCGCTCGTTCGGGCTGGGCTGGCGCCGTTCGTCGCAAGCCTGTCCCTGATACCGCCCCTGGCCCTGCTGCCCATCCTGTTCATCGTCTTCGGGCTGGGTGAGCTGTCCAAGGTGGTCCTGATCGTCTTCGGCATCTCCCCGGTCATTGTTCGGGACCTGCAGCAGCGGGTCCAGGAGCTGCCGCGGGAGCAGATCGTCAAGGCCCAGACCTTGGGGGGCAACACCTGGCAGATCGTGCTGCGGGTGATCCTGCCGCAGATTCTGCCCCGGCTGATCGACGCGGTGCGGCTCTCGCTCGGGGCCGCCTGGCTGTTCCTGATCGCCGCCGAGGCCATCGCCGCGACCGAGGGCCTGGGCTACCGCATCTTTCTGGTGCGCCGCTACCTGGCCATGGACGTGATCCTGCCCTATGTGGTCTGGATCACCCTGCTGGCGTACCTGACCGACTTCGGCCTCAAGCAGTTCTCCCGGCTGCTCTTCCCCTGGTACCACGGCAAGGAGGCGCGGTCATGACGGCGCGCATCGCCATCCGCAACCTGTGGAAGGAGTACGGCGACCAGGTAGTGCTGGAGCGCATCAACCTGGAGGTGGCCGCGGGGGAGTTCTGCACCGTCGTCGGCGCCTCCGGCTGCGGCAAGACCACCTTCCTGCGCCTGCTGCTGGGCGAGGAGTCCCCGTCCCGTGGACAGATCCTGCTGGACGGGCATCCCCTGCCCCAGGAGCCGGGACCGGACCGCGGCATCGTGTTCCAGCGCTATTCGGTCTTTCCCCACCTGACGGTGCTACGCAACGTGATGCTGGGATTGGAGCTCAAGGGTGCACCCGTGACGGGCCGGCTGTTCGGGGCCGCCCGCCGCGAGGCCCGCGAGCGGGCCAGGGCCATGCTGGACGCGGTCGGCCTGAGCCATGCCCTGGAGAAGTACCCGGCCGAGCTGTCCGGCGGCATGCAGCAGCGCCTCGCCCTTGCCCAGTCCCTGGTGATGCACCCGGAGATCCTGCTTCTGGACGAGCCCTTCGGCGCGCTGGACCCGGGCATCCGCGCCGACATGCACGAGCTGGTCGGCCGGCTCTGGCGGGAGAACGACCTCACCGTCTTCATGATCACCCACGACATCAGAGAGGGCTTCCACCTGGGTACCCGGCTTCTGGTGTTCGACAAGCTGCGCCACGACCCGGACGCGCCCCATGCCTATGGCGCCGGCATTACCTATGACCTGCCTGTGGCGAGGGCCGACCAGCGGTTGCTCGCCGAGATCGAGGCCGAGGTCGCACACGCCGAGGCCCTGGTCCCCCACGAGGCCCCCGTCACTTGAGGATCGATTCCATGACCAGCGACACCATCGCCCGGGACCGCATCGTCCACTCCGAGCTATTGCCCGGGGCGCGAAACTGGTCCTTCATCATCCGCCGCGGCTTCGCCCTGCGGCTCATGGACAAGCGCGGCGGCGGCAACTGCTCGGCGCTCTTCTACAACGCCCACGACAGGCTCGAGCGCTACAACATGGCCGATACGCTCAAGGCCCAGCACACCGCCTATCTCACCAAGGGGCATGTGTGCTACTCGGACATGGGCCGCATCCTGATGTCGGTCGTGGAGGACAGCTGCGGCTGGCACGACACCATCAGCGGCGTGAGCAACGCGGGTATGGTCCGGGAGCGCTACGGTGAGGCGCGCTACCAGGAGCACCGCAACGCCTTCCATCGCGACGGGCGCGGGCTCTTTCTGGTCGAGCTGGGCAAATGGGGTCTCGGCCGCAGGGACCTGGTCGCCAATGTCAACTTTTTCAGCAAGGTCGTGGTGGACGAGGCGGGGCAAATGGCCTTCCTACCCGGGCACTCCCGGCCCGGCGCATACCTGGACCTGCGGGCGGAAATGGACACCCTGGTGGTGCTGAATACCTGCCCGCACCCCCTGGACCCGTCCCCGGAATGGGCCCCCAAGCCCATCGAGCTGACCATCTACCGGGCGGATCTGGTGGCGGCGGACGACGTCTGCCTCACCAACTGCCCGGAAAACGGGCGCGGCTTCGCCAACACCGCCATCTACCACTGCCAGCACTGAGGGCGCCTGCCATGAATGAGGCCGTGACCGGACTGACCACCAGCAACCTGGACCCCGCGACCGCCGTCTACGACTTCAGGGTCCCGGCGGGCGAGCCCTGGCTCCACGAGATCAAGAAGGGCCAGACCCTGCGCATCCTGGACCTGGAGGGCAATCAGGCGGTGGACACGCTCTTCTACAATGCCCGCGACCCGGCCGAGCGCTACAGCGCGGTGGACACCATCCGCGCCCAGGGCGGCATCTACCTCACCACCGGCTCCCGGCTCCTGTCCACGGACGGCAACCCGATGCTCACCATCGTCGCCGACACCTGTGGGCGCCACGACACCCTGGGCGGGGCCTGTGCGGCCGAGTCCAACCAGGTGCGCTATGCGCTGGAAAAGCGCCCCATGCACAACTGCCGGGACAACTATCTGCTGGCCCTGGCGGAGTCGGACTACGGCATGGGCAAGCGCGACCTGACCAGCAACATCAACTTCTTCATGAACGTGCCGGTCACGCCCGAGGGGCGGCTGACCTTCGAGGACGGAATCTCGGAGGCGGGCAAGTACGTGGAGCTGCGCGCCGAGATGGATGTGATCGTCCTGGTCTCCAACTGCCCGCAGCTCAACAATCCTTGCAACGCCTACAACCCCACACCGGCGCGGATGCTGATCTGGGATTGAGGATGCGGTCCGTGGGAGCGGCGCCCCCGCCGCGACAGGCCGCCGCAGACACCAGCTTCTCCCCGGGGACGACCTCGGGGCCACCGACGAACCGCGGGACGGCCCGCGACCAAAGACCGATCCCGCCATGTTTCAGAAGGTCCTGATCGCCAACCGCGGCGCCATCGCCTGCCGCATCATCCGAACCTTGAAGGCCATGGGGGTCGGCTCCGTGGCCGTCCACTCGGAGGCCGATGTGCACTCCCTGCACCTGAGTCAGGCGGACGAGGCCTACCTGATTGGGCCCGCCCCGGCCAGCGCGTCCTACCTGGATATCGACCGGGTGCTGGAGGCCGCTGAGCTCAGCGGGGCCGGAGCGATCCACCCCGGTTACGGCTTCCTGTCCGAGAACGCCGCCTTCGCCGAGGCCTGCGAGGAACGGGGTATCGTCTTCCTGGGCCCCACCCCGGCGCAGATGCGGGACTTCGGCCTCAAGCACAGCGCCCGCGCCTTGGCGGCGGCGAGCGGTCTGCCCCTGCTGCCGGGCTCGGGGCTGCTCAAGGACGCGCAGCATGGGCGCGAGGAGGCCGCCCGCATCGGCTACCCGGTGATGCTCAAGAGCACCGCGGGGGGCGGAGGCATCGGCATGCAGCTGTGCCGGGACCCTGATGCCCTCGGGGACGCCTTCGACAGCGTCCAGCGGCTCGGCCGCAACAACTTTGCCAACGCCGGGGTCTTCGTCGAGCGCTACATCGAGCGCGCACGGCACGTCGAGGTGCAGATCTTCGGCGACGGCCGGGGTGGGGTTGTCGCCCTGGGCGAGCGCGACTGCTCGCTCCAGCGGCGCAACCAGAAGGTCGTCGAGGAGACCCCGGCCCCCGGGCTGGCGCAGCGCGTCCGTGCCGCCATGCTGGAGACCGCGCGCCGTTTGGGGGCGTCCGTCGACTACCGCTCTGCCGGCACCGTGGAGTACATCTACGACCCCGAGACCGAGGCGTTCTATTTCCTGGAGGTCAATACCCGGCTCCAGGTGGAACACGGGGTCACCGAGGCCGTGACCGGGATCGACCTGGTGGAGTGGATGGTGCGGCTGGGGGCCGGGGACCTCCCGGATCTGCCGACCCTGGCCCCGAGCCCGCGAGGTCACGCCATCCAGGCGCGGATCTACGCCGAGGATCCGGGCAAGGGGTTCCAGCCCAGTGCCGGTCTACTCACTCAGGTGCGGTGGCCCGAAGGGGTGCGCTGCGACACCTGGGTGGAGCCGGGGAGCGAGATCCCGGCCTTCTACGACCCCATGATCGCCAAGCTGATCGTCCGCGCCGACGACCGTGCGGGAGCGCTGGAGGCGCTTCGGGACGCGCTCAGTCGAGCCGAGCTCGCGGGTATCGAGACCAATCTGGCCTATCTGCGCCAGGTGGCGGCAGACCCCATCTTTGCCGCAGGTGACCACAGCACAGGGTATCTGGACGGCTTTGCCTACCGATCCGCGGCGGTCGAGGTCCTCGCCGCCGGCACCCAGACCACGGTGCAGGACTGGCCCGGCCGGCTGGGCTACTGGGACGTGGGGGTACCGCCCTCGGGTCCCATGGACGCCCTGGCCTTCCGCCTCGGCAACCGGCTGCTGGGCAACGGCCCCGGGACCGCGGGTCTGGAGCTGACGGTCACGGGCCCGACCCTGCGGTTCCGTTCGCCCGCTTGGGTCTGTCTGACGGGAGCCCACATGTCGGCGGAGTTGGATGGCGGCGCCGTGCCCTGGTGGCAGCCCTTTGCCGTTCCCGCCGGCGGGGTCCTGCGTGTCGGCCAGGTCTCCGGCCCTGGAGCCCGGGCCTATGTCACGGTGCGCGGCGGCATCCAGGTCCCAGACTACCTGGGCAGCCGCAGCACCTTCACCCTGGGGCGCTTCGGCGGCCACGGCGGTCGGCCCATCCAGGTGGGCGATGTGCTGCACCCGGCCGACTCGGCATCGGAACCTGGCCCATCGGCACCCTTGCCGGCGGAACTGATCCCCGCCTACGGCAAAGCCTGGGAGCTGCGGGTCATCTACGGCCCCCACGGCGCCCCGGACTTCTTCACCGACGGGGACATCGCAACCTTCTTCGCCACCGACTGGGAGGTCCATTACAACTCCAGCCGCACCGGCGTTCGGCTGATCGGGCCCAAACCGGCCTGGGCCAGGCCGGACGGCGGCGAGGCCGGCCTGCACCCCTCGAACATCCACGACAATGCCTATGCCATCGGCACCGTGGATTTCACCGGCGACATGCCGGTGATCCTGGGCCCGGACGGTCCCAGCCTGGGCGGCTTCGTCTGCCCTGCCACGGTGGTAGCGGCCGACCTGTGGAAGCTGGGGCAACTGCGGCCCGGCGACCAGGTACGCTTCGTCCCGGTGGATCAGGCCGGCGCACGCGCCTTGGACGATGCGCAGCGCCATTCCATCGAAACCCTGTCAGGCTCCGAGCCGAGGGTCGTGTCGATCCCGCCCGGCGACCCGAGAATGCTGGTTCTGGAGCTGGAGGAGCATCCGGTCGGTGTCGTCTACCGGCCCTCCGGGGACAAGTATCTGCTGGTGGAGTACGGTCCCCAGGTGCTGGACATCCGGCTGCGCTTCCGTGTCCATGCCCTCATGCTGGCCCTCCAGGAGCACCCTATCCGCGGGGTGCTGGAGCTGACACCGGGCATCCGCTCGCTCCAGGTGCACTACGACAGCCGCACCCTGCCGCTGGCCAGCCTGGTCGAGCGACTGAGGGAGATCGAGGCCGGCCTGGCGGGGGTCGAGGACCTGAGCGTTCCCGCCCGGGTCGTGCACCTGCCCCTTTCCTGGGACGACCCGTCTACCCGGCTGGCGATCGAGAAATACACGCAGTCGGTGCGGCCGGACGCCCCCTGGTGCCCCAGCAACATCGAGTTCATCCGTCGCATCAACGGGCTGGACAGCATCGAGGCGGTGCGGCGCATCGTCTTCGAGGCCAGTTACCTGGTGATGGGCCTGGGCGATGTCTATCTCGGCGCCCCCGTCGCCACGCCGCTGGACCCGCGGCACCGGCTGGTCACCACCAAGTACAACCCGGCCCGCACCTGGACACCCGAGAACGCGGTCGGCATCGGCGGCTCCTACCTGTGCGTCTACGGCATGGAGGGGCCGGGCGGTTACCAGTTCGTCGGGCGCACGGTGCAAATGTGGAACCGTTACCGCCAGACTCCGGACTTCACTCGACCCTGGCTGCTGCGCTTCTTTGACCAGATCCGCTTCTACCCCGTCTCGGAGCAGGAGCTTGCGGACCTGCGGGACGCCTTCCCGCGCGGCGGGTTCCGCCTGCGGGTGGAGGAGAGCGACTTCAGCCTGAGGGACTACAACAGCTTTCTGGCCGAGAACGCGTCGTCCATCGCGGCCTTCAAGGCCCGCCAGCAGGCCGCCTTCGAGGCCGAGCGGGAGCGCTGGGCCGCCGCCGGCCAGGGGGACTTGGGACGTTCGACTGGCGAGGTGATCGACGAGCAGGCGGACGAGCCGGAGCTGGGCCCCCACGAGCGGACCGTCGAGAGTCACGTCCACGGCAGCGTCTGGAAGCTGGCGGTGGAGCCGGGGCAGAAGGTAGCGCCGGGGGATGTGCTCGTGGTGCTGGAGTCCATGAAGATGGAGATCGCCGTGCATGCGGAGCACGGCGGCCGGGTCAGCCGGGTCCTATGCCAGGTGGGCAGCCAGGTTACCCCTGGCCAGACCCTGCTGGTCATCGACACCGCCCCCTGACCGCGAGTGGAACCCCACGAGGTCGAACACCCCATGACCAGCGAGCCCCTGAACCTGTCCATCCCGAACCTCCGCGCCCGTTACCGCGCGGGCGACCTGACCCCGGCAGACCTGGTGGCGGCGATTCGCGCCCGGATCAGCGCCCCGGCCCCGAACCCGGTCTGGATCCATGTGCTGACGGAGGCGGAGCTGGCACCCCATCTGGCACGCCTGGCGGAGGCCGACCCCAGGACGCTGCCCCTCTACGGTGTGCCCTTTGCCGTCAAGGACAACATCGACCTGGCCGGCATCCCGACGACCGCCGCCTGCCCGGCCTTCGCCTACACCCCGAGGTGCTCCGCCCACGTGGTGGAGCGTCTGATGGCGGCCGGCGCCATCCCCATCGGCAAGACCAATCTGGACCAATTTGCCACTGGCTTGGTGGGTACCCGCTCGCCCCATGGGGCGACCCCCAACGCCTTCGATCCGGACTACATCTCCGGGGGCTCCAGCTCCGGGTCCGCCGTCGCCGTGGCCAAGGGGCTGGTCAGCTTCTCCCTAGGGACGGACACCGCCGGCTCTGGGCGGGTGCCCGCGGCCTTCAACAACCTGGTCGGCATCAAGCCGACGCGGGGGCTCCTATCGGCGTCGGGGGTGGTTCCCGCCTGCCGGACCTTGGACTGCGTGAGCGTCTTCGCCCTGGACATTGCGGATGCGGAGGCCGTCATGTCCGTCGCCGCCGGTTTTGACCCCGAGGACCCCTATGCGCGGCCGGCACCTGCCGCGGGCGAGGTCCAGGCCGGCGACGGACCCTTCCGATTCGGTGTCCCGGAATCGCTTGAGTTCTTTGGCGACGCCGAGAGCGAGCGGCTCTTCGGCGCCGCCGTGGGTCGGCTGAGGGAGCTGGGCGGGACCCCGGTGACCATGGACTTCGGCCCCTTTGACGAGGCCGCGCGGCTGCTCTACGAGGGCCCCTGGGTCGCGGAGCGCTATGCCGCCGTCGAGTCCTTCATCCAACAGAGCCCCGAGGCCCTGCTGGACGTGACCCGGCGCATCATCGTCCCGGCGGCCGAGGCGCGGGCGGTGGATGCCTTCAAGGCTCAGTACCGGCTCGCCGATCTCAAGCGGCGGACCGATGTCGTGGTGGCAGGGCTCGATTTCATCCTCATCCCCACGGCGCCGACCATCTACCGGATTGCGGAGGTGCAGGCGGATCCCATCGCCCTCAACAGCCGGCTCGGGACCTACACCAACTTCATGAACCTGCTGGACCTGGCCGCGGTCGCGGTGCCCGCGGGATTCCGGGCGGACGGGCTGCCCTTCGGCGTCACCCTGTTCGGGCCTGCCTTCAGCGACCCGGTGCTGGTCCGTATCGGCGGCCGCTTCCACCGCGGCCAGGGTCTCCCGCTGGGCGCCACCGGTAGACCCGCCAGCGAAGAGCCCAGCGCCGGGGACAAATCCCGTGGGAGCGGCGCCCCCACCGCGATGGACCCCGCCCCGCCGCCAGATGCGCCGACCCTCAACCTGGTCGTCTGCGGCGCCCACCTCTCCGGCCTGCCCCTCAACCCGCAGCTCACCGACCGTGGCGCCCGGCTCGTCCGAGCCACACGGACCGCGCCCCGCTACCGGTTCTATGCCTTGCCGGGCGGTCCGCCGCACCGTCCGGGCCTGATACGGCAACCGCTGGGAGGGGCGGCCATCGAGGTGGAGGTCTGGGCCCTGCCCATGGCGGAGGTCGGCGGATTCCTTGCCGGTATTCCCGCGCCCCTTGGACTCGGCACCGTGGAGCTGGAGGACGGCACCTGGGAGAAGGGCTTCATCTGCGAGGGCTTCGCCGCCGAGGGTGCCCAGGACATCTCGGACTTGGGCGGTTGGCGGGCGTTCTTAAGCTTGGTCCCCTCTCCCTGACCGGTTGGTTGGTGCTCAGAACAAGTAGGCTGGGGTGAGGAACGAACCCCAGCGGCCATGTTGGCCGGCACACTCACTGCTGGGGTTCGCAAGCTCACCTCCAGCCTAGGCTCTCCCTGCAGCTCATTTTCGAGCCGCTTCCTGGCTGTCCGGTCCAGTCCGGCCTGGTCCCTTCGTCATCCCCCATTGGCTGCCCCGCAGCCCGCCCATCCGCGTGGGAAGAGGCTCTCCAGTGTCCCGGAGCCGTGGAACACGGCGACCCCCAGCGTGTGGCCGCGGAAGTCGGCAAGGACTTGGCCCCGATCCCCTGCGGCGAGCTGCGCGCCGGTTGGATGCAGGCCGCTGCGGGCGAGGTAGGCGGCCGCCTGTTCCGCTTCCAGCGCCATCCGCCTGCGGGTCGCCAGCGGACCGATGAGCAGGGCCCCGGCGGTGGTGGGCTTGGGGCGCTTGGGGTCGGTGCGGTGGAAGAAGAGGCCGATACTCTCGGTGGCCGGCTGGGCCGGCGGGGCATGATCCGCGGCGGCCAGGTGCAGGCCGCGGGTGGTCTGGCGGTGGATGCGGTAGCGGCTCCAGATGTCCTCTGGCAGTCCGTAGTAGTCCCGCAGCTCGGCGAGCCAGGCGCGGTCAGGCTCGGGCATCAGCATCGCGACCGCCGGCTCGGGCTCGGCCGGTGCGTCGGCGGCCTTCTCCAGTACGGCGGCGAAGAAGCCGCCAGTGTCGTTGTGGTGGGGCCAGATCCGCAGGCAGCCGGCAAGGGCCGGGTCGAGGGCGCACCCGTTCCAGTGGACCAGCCCCGGAGTCGAGACCAGCCCGGGCAGCGCCGCCGGGATCAGGTGCAGACGGCCGGCGAATTCGTCCAGGATGGCGGCAACAACCAACTCGTTCTCCTCTGGCGCGAAGGTGCAGGTGGAGTACACCAGGCGTCCGCCCGGCTTGAGGCGCTGCACCCCCTTTCGGAGCAGGGCCCGCTGGCGGGCGGCTTGGCGAATGGAGTGCTCCGCGCCCAGGGCGGGTCGCGGGCCGCCCTGGCGGCGCAGGGTCCCTTCCCCGGAGCAGGGGGCGTCCACCAGGACCCGATCGAATTGCCCGGCCGCGGCCGGGTAGTTGGCGCCGTCGATGGCAGTGGTGGTGACATTGATCACGCCTAGCCGCTCCAGGTTGCCCTGGAGGGCGCGCACGCGGGCATGGGCCTGGTCGTTGGCGATCAGGGTCCCGCAATTGCCCAGGGCGAAGGCGATCTGGGCGGTCTTGCCGCCCGGGGCGGCACAGAGGTCGAGCACGCGGTGCCCTGGGTGCGGGTCGAGCAGGGCCACGGGGACCTGGGATGCCCCCTCCTGGGCATGGGCGAGCCCGGCGCAGTACCACCAGCGCCGCCCGGCCACGGGATCGGCGCCGAGGCGGAAGGCCCCGGGGCGCCAGGGCAGGGGCTGGGGGTCGAGCCCGTCCTCCGCCAGCAGCGCGGCAAGTCCGCCAGGGTCTATTCGCGATGGGTTGGCCCAGACGCAGGGCGGCATGGGGGCGGCCATGGCAGCGGCGAAGGCGTGCCAGTCGTCGACGATGTCGCGGTAGCGTTCGAGGGGGTGCATGGGCGAAGCGGTCGGCAATAGGTGGTGCGGCGGTGTCGCGAGGCCCCGCACGACTGGACCAAGCCCGCTATTGCCAGGCCGGCATGCGGCAAGCCCGGGGCGCGGCAGCGGGGCATCAGGGCCAGGGGTGGGACCGGATCAGAATGCCTTGGGCAGCCCGGCCTGCTTCAGCACGCCATTGGCCGTATGGCGCGACAGGATTTTTTGGTCGACCGTGAATCGGCGCTCGGTGATCGGGCTGTACCAGATCTCATGGTCGCCCTTGCCGGGTCGCTCGAAGGTACAGCCCGCAGCGCTTAGGAGCCGCTTCAGCTCTCGCTGGAAGCCATCAACCATTAGGCCGCCGCGCGTTCGGCCGTATCGAATCGGCGGATCAGTAGCTCGAAGGCGACCTGACCCTGACCGGGTACGCCGTTCAGCTCCAGCAGCTCGGGGATCATTTGCTTGAGCTTGGTGACCAATGATTCGACGGTCGCCGCTTCCGTGGTCAAACCCGGCACGTCGTCGCTGTCGGCGACCCAGACTCCGGCATTCTCATCCCAGTCGGCGCGTACGAACAGCGGCTTTTGCATGGCGGCGGCTCTCCAGGAAGAAAGCAGGAAGAAAGGAGGAAGAAAGGGGTCAGATCCCGTTCTGGATGTCCAAGTCGATCTGATCGGCGTCCTGGCCCGATTCCGGCGGAGCACTTTTCGGCCGGCCTCGCTTACTGTATCCGACTCTAACGCCAAGGGCATGCTCGATGTGGAGTCGGAAGCGGTCGTTGCCGAGCGGGGTGCCAGTCTGAAGACAGGCGCGGACATCGCTGAGCAACGCCGGATCGATGTGCGCGGCGAAGAGACCTCGGTAAGCGGTCTGGCGCTCGGGTCCGTCGGCGCCCAGCGCTAGGTAGCCGGGGTGCGGAGAGACCAGCGGGTTGTCCTCGCCCAAGGCGTTGGCCCGGTAGCTCGACCACGGATAGGCGGCGGGCAGGTCCACCATCCCGGCACGCACTGGGTTGAGCTCGATATAGCGGTAGCAAACCAACAGGTAGGTATCCTCCTGAACGGTGCTGGCCCGGAACCGACCCTCCCAGAGGGTACCGGTGCGCCCGTAGCAGTGGTTGATATAGGGTACGAACCGTCGGCCGACGGCCTGGAGCGTCGCGCTGATCGCCTGACTGTCGCGCGGGGTCATCAGCAAGTGGATGTGGTTGGTCATCAGGACGTAGGCATGAATGGCGCAACCGTGCGTGGCTGCCGCTTCCGCCACCCAATCGAGGTAGACGCGGTAGTCGTTGTCGTCGAAGAATACGGCCTGCCGGTTGTTGCCGCGCTGGACGACATGAACCGGCATGTCTGGTAGAAAAAAGCGTCGCTTGCGGGGCATGACGGCGAGCCTGGGGCTAGATTTCCAACAGTGTAGCCGAAAAAAGGGATCTGACCCCTTTTACTCCAGACGCCCTTGCTCATGCGCAGCACCCCCTGTTTGAGTCCCGACGATCGACGGGCTGCTTCCCCTTGTCTCCAGCCAATATGCGCTCGGTTCATCGGCATGAGCCGATTCGGCGATCCCGCCTGGCCGAGCGATCCTCGATGCGGCCGCCACATAGCGCGACAGACCGTATCTGCCAGGCAGAATGCTTGCGCAGCGGTGTCCCCTTCCCCACTGACAGGGCGCAATACCCTTCGCTATTGCGTCCTACGCGCGCTCCGTCAACAACGGAGCGAGTGCGCCAGCGTCGATACGCGAGATGCTCGTCCACGCACAGACCGGCATGGGCTTTGCCATGGCGGAGGCGAAAGCCGGTCTGTCGTCGATGAGGTCGCGGTAGCGTTCGAGGATGTGCATGGATGAACCGATTGAGTTGGGCAATGGGGCTTTGCAAGTTGGCATGGCTGCGCGGCGGCTCGCCATAAGAGGGGCGCTGTGGGAGCCGGTTTGTGGGAGGCCCGCTCCGCGGGGCGACGCAACGTGTTCCAGTGGGGTTTCTGGAAGAGGTCGCGGCGCAGAGCGCCCCTCCCACGGACCGATTAGCGTCGCCCCTGCTTGCGCCGGTCCAGGCGCGCGACGAACTCGCCGATGATGGTGCGGTAGAGCCCCTCGCCCAGCACCTGGTCCTCCACATCCGAGTCGAGGCTCGGGTTGTCGTTGACCTCGATGACCACGGGACCGTGCCCGGTGAGCTTGAGGTCCACGCCGTAGAGCCCGTCGCCGATCAGGTTCGCGGCCTTGAGCGCGGTCTTGACCACAGCCTGGGGGGCGTCCTCGATGGCCAGGGTCTCCCAGTCGCCCTGCACGTGCTGGTGCTCGCTGACGTGGCGGACGATCTGCCAGTGGGCGCTGCTCATGAAGTACTTGCAGGCGAACAGGGGCCGCCGGCCGAGGATGCCGATGCGCCAGTCGTAGGGCGTGTAGAGGTACTCCTGGGCCAGGATCAGGTCGGACTCCTTGAACAGGCGCGCGCTGATGCGCTGCAGCTCGGCCCGGTCCTCGGCCTTGAAGACCCCGCGGGAGAAGGAACCTTCCGGGATCTTGAGCACCACCGGGTAGCCGATCAGGTCCTCGACCTCCAGCAGGCCCTCCTTGCGCAAGATCAGCGTCTTGGGCCGCGGGACCTTGTTGGCCTCCAGCAGCTCGGCAAGGTAGACCTTGTTGGTGCAGCGCAGGATGGAGTCGGGGTCGTCGATGACCACCATGCCCTCGCTGTCGGCCTTCTTGGCGAAGCGGAAGGTGTGGTGGCCGATCTTGGTGGTCTCGCGGATGAACAGGGCGTCGAACTCCGCCAGGCGGCTGTAGTCCTTGCGCTGGATGAGCTCGCAGTTGACCCCCAGCGCCTTGCCCGCGCGCACGAACTGCTTGAGGGCGTCCTTGTCCGACGGCGGCAGCTCTTCCGCCGGGTCGTGCAGGATGGCCAGGTCGTACTTGTAGGTCAGGCGCGCCCTGGGCTGGCGCCAGCGTTGGGACAGGTACCAGTCCAGCGCGCCGAAGAAGCCCGACTCCTGCTCCGAGGTGAGGCCGCCGATGGGCAGGGTCTTGATGGCCCCGATACGCCAGGTCCCTTGTAGGCGGAACTCGACCTTGAGGATGGGGCAGCGGAAGGTCTCGAAGATCTGCCGCGCCAGGGGCTGCAGCTCCTTGACGTCGCACTGGCCGAAGAAGATGGTCAGCTCGTAGGCGGTGGGCTGCAGCGCATTCTTGCGCCGGCCCAGGAGCTTCTGCACCAGGTCGTCCAGCTCCTCCGTGGCCAGGCTGTAGATGTCGCGGCTCGACAGCTCCTGGATGGTGCGGACATTGGGGATCGCCTTGTGACCTCGGGCCTCTGCGAGCAGGGAGCAGTAGTAGCCGGTGGACAGGTAGCGGTAGCTGCGGCACAGGTTGATGACGCGCAGCTGCTTGTGGGCGGAGTAGTCCTCGTGCGTCAGATAGTCCCGCGCCGTGACCACCGGCAGGCGCGGGAAGCCGGACTTCCAGTCGCCGGCCTGTTCCACCAGGAGGATGTGCTCAGCCACGGCTGCGTCCCTTCCCCGGGTCTTGGGCTGCGGCTGCCGTGAGATCAGGACCACGGCCTGCAGCCCGACCCGGCCGTAACGGGCCATGCGGGCGAATTCCGCGCGTTGGATGGGCATGTTGATCGAGTCCAGGGTCGTCTCTCCGTTCTCGTAGTCCACGAAGGGGTCGTTGACATAGACGAAGTGGTCGTCGAACCCGGTGACCACCACCCAGTGGGGAAACTTCTCCGCGTAGATGCGGTAGGAGCTGATCAGGACCAGGGGCACGGCACCGGCATCGAAGCGCTCGCGCAGCCCCGCCGGGCTCAGGGTCCCGTAGACCACGGGGATGGCGAGCCGGTTCACCTGGGCCAGCATGTCCTCGTGGACCAGGCGCATGACCTCCTTCTTCTCCGGCGACCGCACCGAATCCACCAGGGGGACGCCGGTGTCGTTGACGTAGACCTCCACGGCAAAGCCTCGCGCCTGGGCCGCCAGGGCCAGTCCGAAGGGGCCGCAGCCGCCGTGGCCGGAGGTCATGAAGATGGTGGTCGCCTCGCGCCAGATGCGCAGCTCCAGGGTGCGGTCGAGGGGCAGCTCGGGGTCCAGGGCCTTCATGGCCATCATCAGGGCCGAGGAGCCGCAGGTGAAATCCAGGGTCTGCTCGTAGTAGGGGACCCGGGCGAGCTCGGATCCGGGACCGGGGGAGAGGGCCTTCTCGTAGCGCAGGGCCTCCATGTGGTCTTCGTAATAGTCCGAGAGGACGCCGAAGCGGCGGTATCCGGCCGCCTCGAACAGGGCCTGGGATGCCGGATTGTCGCGGCGGATCTCCAGGCGGACATAGGCGCGCTCCTCCTCCCAGGCGCGCGCCTCCGCCGCTGCCACCAGGGCCCGCCCCAACCCGCGCCCGCGGGCCTCGTCCAGCACCGCGACGGAGTAGACCCGGGCCACCGAGGTGCCGCGGCTGAACAGGAGCAGGATGTAGCCCAGGATGCGCCCCTCGACCTCTGCTACCAGGGTCGCGGCGTGGGCTCGGGTGAGCATGTGGCGGAACTGGCGGCGGGTCAGGCGGTCGCTCTGGAAGCAGCTGTCCTCGATGCTCCACCAGGGCGTCGAGGTCCGCCAGGCTTGCCGGGCGGATCCGTGTTTGGTTCTGGTCTGGCCTGGGCTGCAAGGAGGCTGACACTGGCGATGGGGTCCAGGGCGGGATAAGGCGATTGCCGGAGAATCATGTACCAGATGGCGCCGGGTTTTCGTCCGCCTTCAAGGAGTGCCGGCAGGAGCATAGCCGGGCTATGTGACTGCTGGCGCGACAAAGAAGGCGGGCGCAAAGACAAGCTAGCTGGTACATGATTTGACAGAAATCGCCTAAGCTCGGGTGGATTCGGCGCGGGGCTGGTCTGGGGCATCTGCCGCGAGCCGCCGCCTCGCGTACCGGGCGAGCTTACCCGGTTAACGACCGTTCCGGTACAGGAGAAAGCGCCATGACCGGCCAGGCCCCACCGCTTCGACGAGATGCTCGCCGCGCTCATCGCCGCCCCCTCGGTGAGCAGCAGCCGGCCCCACCTGGACCAGAGCAACCTGCCTGTCCTCGATGCCTTGGGCCGATGGCTCGCAGGGGGCCGGCTTCGCGGTGGAAGTCATGCCCGTCCCGGGCCACCCCGGCAAGGCCAACCTGATCGCCACCCTGGGTCAGAGGCCCGGGGGGGCTGGTGCTCGCCGGGCACACGGATACGGTCCCCTTCGACGCCCACCGATGGAGCCATGACCCCTTCCGGCTCACCGAGGACGGCGGCCGCCTCTACGGGCTCGGAACCAGCGACATGAAGTCCTTCCTGGCCCTGGCCATCGAGGCGGCCCGCGGATTGCGAGCCGCAGGACCTGCGCCAGCCCCTGGTCATCCTGGCCACCGCGGACGAGGAGTCCTCCATGAGCGGCGCCATCGCCCTGGCCGAAGCCGGGCGGCCCCTGGGGCGCTACGCGGTGATCGGCGAACCCACCGGGCTCAAGCCGGTGCGCATGCACAAGGGGATCCTGGCCGAGGCGATCCGGCTCATCGGGCGCGCCGGGCACTCCAGCGACCCGAGCCTCGGCAACAACGCCCTTGAGGGGATGCATGAGCTGATGGGCGACATCCTGGCCTGGCGCGCGGAGCTTCAGGCACGCTATCGCCACGAGGCCTTCCAGGTCGCGGTGCCAACCCTCAACCTGGGGCACATCCACGGTGGTGACAGCCCCAACCGGATCTGCGGGGAGTGCGAGCTGCACATCGACCTGCGCCCCACGCCAGGGCTGGTCCTGGACGACTTGCGGGCCGAGCTCCACCAGCGGGTCGCTGACCTGGCCGGGCGGCGCGGCCTTGAGTGGCAGGTGGAGCGGCTGTTCCCCGGCATCCCGGCCGTGGAGACCCCCGCGGACTCGGCTATTGTTGCCGCCGGCGAGGCCCTGACCGGGCATGCAGCCGGCGCCGTGGCCTTCGCCACCGAGGCCCCCTTCCTGGACCGCCTGGGGCTGGAGACCCTGATTCTGGGTCCGGGCGACATCGCCCAGGCCCACCAGCCGGACGAGTACCTGGAGGCAGCGCGCATCCCTCCGACCATCGAACTGCTGCGGGGCCTGATCCGGCGCTTTTGCCTGACGCCGGCGGCGGACTGATCTGGCGGTGAATTGGTGGAAACCCGGGCGGGTCCTGGGGGATGATCCGACGTCGAACCACAGGGTTCTCGAAATCAGTAATTCAGAAGGCCAACAGGGGGTGTCATGCGCTGGAGAACCGGCAGGCGTAGCGAGAACGTCGAGGACCGGCGGGGTGATGCCGGGTTTCCTGGAGGCGGATCAGGCGGCGGGCGTCTGCCGGTACGCATGGGGCGCGTCGGCGGTGGGCTGGGGACCATCCTCCTGCTCCTGGTCGGCCTGTACTTCGGGGTCGACCTCAGCCCCTTCCTTGGCGGCGGCACCACCCAGGTGTCCCCCGGCGGTCAGGGCGACCTGTTCCCGGGCCAGTTCCCATCAGCCCAAGGTCCTCGGGGGGACGGTGCGGGCGGGGCCGGCGGCGGCCTGCGGGCCCCGAGGGCCGGGGCGGGCGAGGACGAGCTCAAGGACTTCGTCTCCGTGGTCCTGGCGGATACCGAGGACACCTGGGGCGCGATCTTCGAGCGGGGCAAGCAGCGCTACCGTGAGCCCAAGCTGGTCCTGTTCTCCGGGTCCGTGCGCTCCGCCTGCGGCTTCGCCGAGGCCGCCATGGGGCCCTTCTATTGCCCGGGCGACCTCAAGGTCTACATCGACCTGTCGTTCTACGACGAGCTGCGCAACCAGTTCGGCGCCCCCGGGGACTTCGCGCAGGCCTATGTCATCGCCCACGAGATCGGCCACCACGTCCAGAACCTGCTCGGCATCTCCGACCAGGTGGAGGAGGCCAAACGGGGCTTAAGCCGCGCCGAGGCCAACCAGCTCTCGGTGCGCCTGGAGCTCCAGGCGGACTGCCTGGCCGGGGTCTGGGCCAATCACGCCGACCGCGCCCGCGGCATCCTGGAGGCCGGCGACGTCGACGAGGCCCTGCGGGCCGCCTCGGCCATCGGCGACGACCGGCTCCAGAAGCAGGCGCGCGGCTATGTGACCCCGGACAGCTTCACCCACGGCAGCTCCGCCCAGCGGAGCGCCTGGTTCCGCCGAGGGTTGGAGAAGGGCGACGTCGATGCCTGCGATACCTTCGGCGCCAAGACCCTCTAACCTACCTCCGTCCCGAATACCAGGGAGACCGCCCCATGACCGACCTTGAGATCCACTGCGAACGCAAGCCATCGCCAGCCAAGCTTGACGTCCTGGGCGTTGATCATTGGCCGGTCTGGAAGAAGGGCGTGTCGGAATTCCCCTGGCATTACGACCAGGCCGAGACCTGCTATGTCCTGCGCGGTCGTTTCACGGTGATTCCAGAGGGCGGGGAGCCGCGGGAGTTTTCCCGCGGCGATCTCATCACCTTTCCCGCCGGGCTGTCCTGCACATGGAAGATTCTGGAGCCCGTGGAAAAGCACTACAGGTTCGCTTGAGCCTTACCCCGGGACATTCATGCTACCCAGTTGGTAGCCCTGCAGGTCCAGGGTGACGTAGCGGAAGCCAAGCGCCTCCAGGCGGTCGATGATCATCTCGGCCTCCTCCAGGATCCGGCCCCGGAGCTGCGGCGCCACCTCGATGCGCGCCAGATCGCCGTGGCAGCGAACCCGCACCCAGTCGTAACCGCGGTCGAGGAGCAGGCGTTCGGCCTCCTCGATGCGCTGGAGCCCCTCCATGGTGACCTTGCGGCCGAACGGCAGGCGCGTCAGCAGGCAGGTGTTGGTCGGCTTGCGCCAGGTCGGCAAACCCCGCTCTTGGGCCAGACGGCGCACGTCCTCTTTGGCGATGCCGCACTCAAGGAAGGGGCTCTTCACGCCTAACTCGCCCAGGGCGCGCAGCCCGGGGCGGTAGTCCCTGATGTCGTCCAGGTTGCTGCCGTCCAGGACCGGAGCGAAGCCATGCTCCTCCGCCACCGCAATCAATCGGGTATAGAGGGCGCGTTTGCAGAGATAACAGCGATCCGGCGGGTTATCGTCCATTCCCTCGGGCATGGGCAGTTCCACCAATTCATGGCGCACCCCGAGCTCAACCGCCAGGGCGACGGCATCTGCGATCTCTTGGCGGACCATGTAAGGTGTTACGGCCGTCAGGGCCAGCACCCGATCCCCCAGGGCCTCCTTGGCTGCAGCCAGGAGCAGGGCACTGTCCGCCCCGCCGGAGAAGGCCACGCTAACCGCCTGGAGTCCGCGCAGGCGTTCCAGCAACCGACGATAGACGCCGTCCTCCATTTCGAACCTCCGTACGGTGCGGCTTTCGGCCCCCAGCCTTACACGCTTGCGGCCTCCGTGCCGCGGGCCATGCCACTGTTGTCGTTGTCGTCTCGCGCCAGGGTCGCGAGGCCGATCCTCCCGCCCTCGTGCGCGGGGCCTCAATCTCTGTCGAGGCGGCCGGCAGTCGGAATCGGCGGCGGGAGCGGTCACAATGCCAGAGCGGAAAGTCCGCCGCCACCCTCGATGGGGCCAACGCGGTCACAAGTGGCGGCGCAATATGCCTTGAATTGGCTCGCAGCGTTCCCCAACCTTGCCGATAACCACAACTTTATCGAGAGTTAACGCCCATGCGGATGGACAAGCTGACATCGAAATTCCAGATGGCCCTGGCAGATGCCCAGAGCCTCGCTGTGGGGCGCGACCACCAGTTCGTCGAGCCCGCGCACCTGATGGTCGCCCTGCTGGACCAGGAGGGGGGCACGGTGCGCCACCTCCTGGCCCAGGCGGACGTCAATGTCAACCGGCTGCGCTCTGCCCTGGGGGAGTCCCTGGATCGCCTGCCGCGGGTTCAGGGAGCGGGAGGCGACCTCCATATTTCCAACGACCTGGGGCGCCTGCTCAACCAGACCGACAAGCTGGCCCAGACCCGGAAGGACCAGTACATCTCGTCCGAGCTGTTCGTGTTGGCCGCCCTGGAGGATCGCGGCGAGCTGGGGACTGCCCTGCGGGCCGCGGGGGCCGCCAAGGGGCCGCTGGAGCAGGCCATCGACACCATGCGCGGCGGCCAGACAGTGGACGACCCCAATGCGGAGGAGGCCCGTCAGGCCCTGCAGAAATACACCATCGATCTCACCGAGCGGGCCGAGCAGGGCAAGCTCGACCCCGTGATCGGGCGCGATGACGAGATCCGCCGGACCATCCAGGTCCTGCAACGGCGTACCAAGAACAACCCGGTCCTGATCGGCGAGCCGGGTGTGGGCAAGACCGCCATTGTCGAGGGGTTGGCCCAGCGCATCGTCAACGGCGAGGTCCCCGAAGGGCTCAAGACACGGCGCCTGCTGGCCCTGGACATGGCGGCCTTGATCGCCGGAGCCAAGTTCCGCGGGGAGTTCGAGGAACGCCTCAAGGCAGTCCTCAACGACGTGGCCAAGCAGGAGGGCAACATCATCCTCTTCATCGACGAGCTGCACACCATGGTGGGTGCCGGCAAAGCCGAGGGGGCCATGGATGCGGGCAATATGCTCAAGCCCGCCCTGGCCCGGGGGGAGCTGCACTGCGTCGGCGCGACGACCCTCGATGAGTACCGCAAGTACGTGGAGAAGGACGCCGCCCTGGAGCGCCGCTTCCAGAAGGTCTTGGTCGATGAGCCCAACGTGGAGGACACCATTGCCATCCTGCGCGGCCTCAAGGAGCGCTACGAGGTCCACCACGCGGTGGAGATCACCGATCCGGCCATCGTCGCCGCGGCCACCCTCTCGCACCGCTACATTGCGGACCGCCAGTTGCCGGACAAGGCCATCGACCTGATGGACGAGGCCGCCTCCCAGATCCGCATGGAGATCGACTCCATGCCCGAGGAGATGGACCGCATGGACCGGCGCCTGATCCAGCTCAAGATCGAGCGCGAGGCCCTCAAGAAGGAGGGAGACGAGGCTTCCAAAAAACGTCTGGCGGACCTCGAGGCCGAGATCTCCCGGTTGAGCCGCGAGTTCTCAGACCTCGACGAGGTCTGGAAGGCGGAGAAGGCGGCCGTTCAGGGGACGGCCCATATCAAGGAAGAGCTCGACCACGCGCGGATCGAGATGGAGACCGCACGCCGGGCTGGGGACCTGGCCCGCATGTCCGAGCTGGCCTACGGACGGGTTCCGGAGCTGGAGCGTCAGCTCGCCGCGGCCGCTCAGGCGGAGCAGGGGGAGACCCGGTTACTGCGCAACAAGGTTACCGCGGAGGAGATCGCAGACATCGTATCCAAGTGGACCGGCATCCCGGTCTCGCGCATGTTGGAGGGCGAGCGCGCCAAGCTCCTGCGCATGGAGGACGAACTGGCCCGCCGCGTGGTCGGTCAGGGTGAGGCGGTGCGGGCGGTGAGCGACGCCATCCGCCGCTCTCGGGCCGGACTCTCGGACCCGGCGCGTCCCATCGGCTCTTTCCTCTTCCTCGGGCCCACAGGGGTCGGGAAAACGGAGCTGTGCAAGGCCCTGGCGGAGTTCATGTTCGACACCGATGAGGCCATGGTCCGGGTTGACATGTCGGAGTTCATGGAGAAGCACTCCGTTGCCCGCCTCATTGGGGCGCCGCCCGGTTATGTTGGCTACGAGGAGGGGGGCCACCTGACCGAGGCCGTCCGCAGGCGCCCCTACAGCGTCATCCTGCTCGACGAGGTGGAGAAGGCCCACCCGGACGTCTTCAACGTCCTGTTGCAGGTCCTCGACGACGGGCGCCTGACCGACGGCCAGGGGCGCACAGTGGATTTCCGCAACACCGTTATCGCCATGACCTCCAACCTCGGCTCGGATGTGATCCAGCAGCGTTCCGGCGAGGCGAGGTACGCGGAAATGAAGGACGCGGTAATGGAGATCGTGCGCCACGCCTTCCGCCCGGAGTTCATCAACCGGCTGGACGAGATCGTGGTCTTCCACTCCCTGCAGCAGGAACAGATCCGCGCCATCGCCCGAATCCAGGTTCGGTACCTGCAAGACCGCTTGGCGGACCGAGAGATGCGCCTGGAAGTCAACGACGCGGCGCTCGATCACCTCGGCGAGGCCGGATTCGATCCGGTCTATGGGGCACGGCCCCTCAAGCGGGCCATCCGGGCACAGCTCGAAAATCCCCTGGCCCAGGAGATCCTGGCAGGCAAGTTCGGCCCGGGGGACATCATCGAGGTGGGGCTCTCCGACGGAGCCCTGACCTTCGAGCGGGTGCTGGAGGGAGAGGTCGTCGGGTAGACTCCACCGACGGACCGGGGTCCCGGGAAGAGACCGCGCCGGCAACGAAAAATGGGGCCGAAAGGCCCCTCAATATGCGGAGATGCGCCCCTCGCGGGGCGCGGCAGGGATCAGCTGAAGCAGTCCTTCACGATGTTGGCATACCAGCTGTAAGCGTACTCCACCTCGCGGGCATGGGCCCAGTCAGGAGCATCCATGGGGGTCACGCCGCCGGACCCTGGGACGGAGGTGATCTTGCCGTCCTCGCCGAGCTTGTAAACGGCAGCCACAGAGATGCCCCACTTCTCTGCCGGGATCGAATAGCAGGTGTTGAGGTAGGAGGGCACGCCGGGCTCCTTGCCGTTGAGCATGGCGACCACTGCGGCAGCGGCCACCTTGCCCTGGCTGTTGGCGGAGTACCCGGACTTGGGCATGTCCCCGGCGATGCAGGCATCGCCGATGACATGCACGCCCTTGGCGACCTTGGACTCAAAGGTCTTGCCATCCACCGGGCACCAGCCCTTCTCGTCGGTTAGGGCCGAGTCCTTCGCGATCTTGCCGGCCGCCTGGGGTGGGATGATGTTGATGACGTCTGCCTTGATCTCGTCGCCGAAGCTGGTCTCGACGGTCATGCCAGCCGGATTCACCTTGACCACCGCAGCATCCGGGCCCGGGCGCCACTCGATCATGGAGTTCTCAGTGCCGTACCCATAGAACTTGGTCCAAGCCTGCTTGAACAGCCCTTCCTTGGAGAACTTGGTGCTGCTGTCAAGGACGAGAACCTTGGACTTCGGCTTGTGATGCTTGAGATATTGGCAGATCAGACTGGCCCGCTCGTAGGGCCCAGGCGGGCAGCGGAAGGGGTTGGGCGGGGCCGTTACGACGACGGTGCCGCCGTCGGGCATGGCCTCGAGCTGCTTGCGCAGGAGCACGGTCTGCTCACCGGCCTTCCAGGCGTGGGGAATGGTCTTGGAGGCTTCTTCGCTGTAGCCCTCGACCTTGTCGTACAGGAAGCTGACGCCCGGGGCCACCACGCAGCGGTCGAAGGGAAGGTCCTTTCCGCCGGCTGTCTTGACGACCTTCTTCTCGGCATCGATGGCCGTAGCGGAGTCCTTCACGACGGTGATACCGCGCTTCTTCAGCCCGTCATAGCCGACGGTGATGGACTCCATGGTCCGGTCGCCGGCAAGGACCTCGTTGCTGAAGTAGCAGGTGACGTAATTGTCGTTGGGCTCCACGATGGTGACATCGATGCTCGCGTCCAGCATCTTGATGTACTTGGCGGCGGTGGCCCCGCCGGTGCCGCCACCAACGACGACGACCTTCTTGCCGGCGCCGAAGGCTAGGTTGGGGGCACCAGTGACGCCCACGGCGGCAAGGGCGCCGGCGGCCTTTACGAATGTGCGACGATCGATTTTCATGCGTCAGATCCTCCTGGTCTTTATTGCTGGCTGGCGTAGTAGGCAAGGAGGGCCGCTAGGGCCTTGTCGCCACCCTTTGTCTCGGCCTTCTTCAGGGCCTTACCCATCTTCTTGGGCATCTCACGGCGCTCGGCGACGTAGTCCTCGAGGGTGTACTGGAGGTAGGGCGTCCACTGGCCAGCGAGGATGTGCCACTCATCGCCGCCCTCTTCGTCATCGCCCTCGTCTTCCTCTTCGTCATCGCCCTTCTTGGCTTTCTTGGCCTTCTTGTCCTTGTTTGCCTCTTTCTTGTCCGCTGGGGCCGCCGCCAGAACCGTGCCGCCCTCGGAGTGGCACTTCTCGCACATCTTGTCGTGGAGCTTGCCGCCCTCTTTGACCAGTGCGACGTCGAACTTCTGTTTTGCAGGCGAGAACGGGGCCTTTTGGAAGTAGTCCGCCATCAGGGCGATCTCTTCCTCGGAGAAGCCCTTGGCGATGCGCCCCATGATGGTGGAGTAGGCGGAGCCGTCCTTGTACCGCTTCATGATGTCGTTGAAGTATTCGGCATTGGTCCCCGCCAGGGTGGGCGATGCCGGCCCGACGCTGATGCCGCCGGTGCCGTGGCAGCCGGCGCAGGTGTTGGCCAGGGCCTCGGCCGTGGCACCGGAGACCAGCGCTGGGGCGGGTGCCGCAGCAGGTGCCGCTGCGGGAGCAGCGGCCTTGGGCGCGTCAGCGGCATGCACAATGGACCCGAGGCCGAGGGCGATGCCTCCGACCAGAAGGGCCAGCTTCTTCGTTTTGTTGGCCATGTGATCTCCTTCAGTGTTGACGGACTTTCAGTTTGGCGCGGAGAGCGCCGCTCGTTGCGAGGGCGTCGCGACTTGCGGTGCCCCCTTTGTCAGGCCCTGCCCGCACTGCCGACGGGCCCGACGTGTCCGGCGGGGTCTGTCCGCCGAATCTTTTCGCGGGCCCAATCCTGGCCCTCTGTGCCCCGCGCGATCTCCGTTGCGCGGCCCGATCGCTCTCCCCGCCGACATCTGGCGTGCCATGCGACCGAGGTGCCGAAGGGCTTGGGCGGTCTAACTAGCGCCCGCTGAGCGCCGCGGCGGCCTGCTCGTCGTCGCGTTTGGCGGCCCAGTCCGCGGCGGTGCGGCCTTGGGCGTCCTTCAGGGCGGGATCGGCCTTGTGCTGCAGGAGCAGAGGGACCAAGTCGCCGTGCCCGCTCCAAACGGCTTCCATGAGGGCCGTGCTTCGACCGGCGCCCGGGAGGTTCGGGTTGGCCCCCCGCTCCAGCAGCGTGCTGACGATTCCGGCGTCGCCTCGCGAGACGGCGTAGATGAGGACGGTGTCGTCGGCAGCATCCTTGGCATCGATGTCCGCACCCAACCCGAGCAGGGCACCGACGACCTCGGCCTGCCCCTTTTCGACGGCGATGTGCAGGGCCGTGGCCCCATCCCGGTCGCGCGCCTCCAGCTCTGCCCCACCCTTGACGAGCATCTCGATGACGGGGACATGGCCCATCTCGGCCGCGTGCATGAGGGCGGTGCGTCCGTTGTTGTCCGACGCCTTGGGGTCTGCGTGCCGATAGAGAAGCTGGTCCACCATGTCGGCGATACCGTAGCGGGAGGCGATCATGAGGGCGTCCCAGCCCGCCCGCGTGCGGCCATGGACGTTGGCCCCACGCTCCAGAAGCAGCGCCGTGATGCCGATATGTCCGTTCTCCGCGGCGAAGGTCAGGGCGGTCAGGCCGGAGGTGTCGCGGGCGCTGACCTCTGCGCCGCGGGTCAGCAGCAGCGCCGTGGTCTGCATGTCGTCCACCTCGACCGCCATCATCAACGCCGTCTTGCCCAGCGCGTTCGCGGCGTTGACGTCAACGCCCTCGTTGAGGAGGCGCTCAACGGTGGCGGTATCCTTCTGTTGGGCGGCGTGGCGCATCTCCGCCGCCCGGTCCGGCTCCGCGGCCAGCGCGGCGCCCCCGATGGGGCCGAAGCCGAGGGCGACGAGGGCGACGACAAGAACGGCTTGGGTCTTGGTGGTCATGCGCTAGGGTCTCGCTAGGGTGCCGATTGGCGTCGGGGCTCGATGGGGGCTCGATGGGCGCTGGGCCTGCAGGGGCCGCGGGCGCTACTTGGCCTCGCCCGCGTCGGCCGCCGCTGCGGAGTCTGGCTCGTCAGGCAAGCTCGTGGGCGACCCCCTTGTGGCAATCGATGCAGCTCTTGCCTTTGTCCAACGCATTGCCGTGCTTGCTGCGTGCGGAACGGTGGCCTGCTCCGCCAGGTCCATGTTCTCGAATCTGTGGCAGTTGAGGCACTCACGGGAGTTGGAGCTCTTCATCTTGGCCCAGACGGCGCTGGCCATACCCCAGCGGTGGGCCTCGTACTTCTCCGGCGTATCGATGGTCCCCAGGATCTCGTGATAGACGTCCTTGGCCGCCATGATCTTGGCGACCAGCTTCGGGAGGAACTGCTTGGGCACGTGGCAGTCCGAGCAGGTCGCCTGGACCCCAGATGGGTTCTTGTAATGAATGGTTTGCTTGTACTCCTCGAGGTTCACCTGCATCGAGTGGCAGGACGTACAGAAGTCCATTTCGTTGGTGTAGGTAATGCCCGTGTTGAAAAGGGCGGAAAAACCGATACCCGCCGCAAAGATGAGCAGAACGGCAACGAAGGTCTTGGCGCGGGGTGAAGCCATGTTCGCCTCTGTAGGGTGGCAAGCCGGGTCTGGTTCGTCAGGAGAATGGCCCCTTGACGATCCTGGGCTGCCGTGGCGTGACGGCAACCTCATTTTTTTCGTTGACGGGCGATGTTAGATGATCCAGGGGGCTTTGCCAAGAAACCCCCGAGGAGGTTCGGCACGTACCCCTTTGACGCCCGGTGAGGTCCTGCCGCTGTGTCGCGGGCTGGGCCCGCGGGGTGGTAGCGTCAGTCGGTGTGCCGCGGGGTGACGTCGCGGTGATCGCGGGCGAAGTCGAGCATGCGCTGGATCGGGATCACGGCCCGTTCGCGAAGGGCGGGCTCGATGATGACCTCCTGGTCGCCGGTGAGCAAGACCTGCTCCAGGTTCTGCAGGGCGTTCATCGCCATCCATGGGCAGTGGGCGCAGCTTTCGCAGGTCGCCCCTTCTCCGGCGGTGGGCGCGGCGATGAGCCGCTTGTGCGGGGCGAGCTGGTGCATCTTCCAGAAGATGCCCTCGTCGGTGGCGACGATGAACTCTTCGTTGGGCAATCTCGGTGACGGCCTTGATCAGTGGCCGTGGTGGAGCCGACCACGTCGGCCTGATCGACCACCTCGTCCGGCGACTCCGGGTGGACCAGCACCGCCGCGTCGGGGTGTAGGCGGCGCAGCCGGTCCAGGGCGAAGCCCTTGAACTCCTCGTGCACCACGCAGGCCCCCTGCCACAGCAGCATATCGGCCCCGGTCATGCGCTCGACATAGTGCCCGAGGTGCTTGTCCGGTGCCCAAAGGATCTTCTCGCCGTGCGCCTGGAGGTGGCGGACGATGGGTAGGGCGATGCTGGAGGTGACCACCCAGTCGGAGCGGGCCTTCACCGCGGCGGAGGTGTTGGCGTAGACCACCACGGTGCGGTCTGGGTGCTGGTCGCAGAAGGCGGAGAAGGCGTCCGCCGGGCAGCCCTCGTCCAGCGAGCAGGTGGCCGCGAGGTCCGGCATCAGGACCCGCTTCTCCGGATTGAGGATCTTGGCGGTCTCGCCCATGAACCGCACCCCGCAGACGACCAGCGTGGAGGCCGCGCTCTGGGCGCCGAACCGTGCCATTTCCAGTGAATCGGCGACGTGGCCGCCGGTCTCCTCGGCCAGCTGCCTGAAGGTCCCCATCGGTGTAGTAGTGGGCGACCAGGACGGCGTCCTGGGCCCTCAGCAGGCCCTTGATGCGGTCCTTGAGGGCGCCTTTGGTCTCGGCGTCTGAGCGCGGGCCACTGGGGATGCTGGGGGACGACGATAGGCAGGGGGGGGATGGCTTCCTGGCCGACGGCGGTCATGGGGTCTCCACTGCGGACGCGAGGTCTGGACCTGATAAACAGAAGTTAGGGCCCTGCTCGGGGCAAGTCAACGGGTTAAAGGGGCCCGCGAGGCGGCTGCGGGGGCGAGGTCCTGAGGGATTGGGCGCAGACCGGGGTCAACTCGTCAGCCGGCGGTAGATCTCCGAGACCTTGGCCGGCAGCCGGGCCACGTCGGCCACCAGGGTGTAGTTGGCGGCGCCGTACATGTGCGGCAGGTACTCGGGCCCGGCCTCGTCGATGGTGATGCAGAAGGGGTGGACCCCGTCCAGGCGGGCCTCGAACAGGGCCTGGCGGGTGTCCTCGATGCCGTACTCGCCGCGGTACTGGGGTCGTAGTCGTCCGGCTTGCCGTCGGAGAGGGTGATGAGGAGCTTGATGCGCGCGTCCTGGTCGCGCAGCAGACTGGTCAGGTGGCGGATGGGGGCGCCCATGCGGGTGTAGTCACGCGGCTCGATGCCGCAGATGCGGCCCTTGGCCAGACTCGTCGTAGGGCTCCTCGAAGCGCTTGATGGGGTAGGCCTCGCAGCGCTTGCGCGTCCAGCCGGAGAAGCCGTAGATGGCGAAGCGGTCGCCCAGGGTCTCCAGGGCCTCGGAGAGCAGGATCAGGGCCTCGCGCTCGGCGTCGTTGATCCAGCCCTTGGTGGAGCCGGACATGTCCACCATGAGCATGACGGCGATGTTGCGCTCGTCCTGCTGGCGGCGGGTGAAGAGCCGCTCGTCCATCTCCAGGCCGACCCGGGCGTCGGCATAGGCCTCCACCAGGGCGTCGATGTCCACGTCCTCGCCGTAGGGCTGGCGCTTCAGGATGCGGTCCTCGCCGCGCAGCACCTCGAAGGTGCGCCGCAGGGACTTGATGAGTCCGCCGTACTTGCGCAGCGTCCGGTCGTAGAAGGCCAGACCGGCCGGCTTGACCTCGTGCTCGCGCAGGACGCACCAGCCCTTGCGGTGGTGCTGGCGGCTGTAGTCCCACTCGTCGTAGACGAAGGCGCCCTCCTCGTGGTAGGTCCCGGCCCAGACGGACTGTCGGCGTCCTTGCTCTCGCCGCCCAGGCCCCGCTTGTAGAGTCCGGGGCCGGCGGCGACCAGATACTCCGGCGGGATCTCGCCGTGGTCCTGGATGATGCTCTCCATGGTCGAGACCACGTCCTCCGGCGGGGCCACCGGCTTGCCGTCGAGGAACAGCTCGTAGGTGAAGCCGTCCGGCATGTCCGGGTCCTCCTTGGTCGCGAGTGCGCGATGCGGTCGCGGGTCTCCGGCAGTGTCTCCGCGTCTGGCCGGTCCTCGCCCGGGGGCGGGCCGTCCTGCTCCTCGATCAGCTTGGCCAGGGCGATGCGGAAGCGGTCGCGCTCGAGTGCGGCACGGATCTCCATCCGGGCGCGCACGGCCTCCGGCAGCAGCTCGCCGCGGTAGCAGCAGGACGGGGCCCGACGCCCGGCCAGCGCCGCCCACAGCATCAGGGTGTCCCGCACCCGCGCGGCAGGGTCGCGCAGTGGTCGCACCAGGTCATGCCAGTCCGCGGCATCCGCCGGACCTGTGGCGTCCAGCGCGAGGCGCAGGGCCTGCATGTCCCGGTGCAGCCCGGGAAAGTCGCGCTCGATGCAGGCATCCAGCCGGACCGTCTCCAAGGCGTGGAAGAGGTCGAGGGCGGACCGTGTGGACTCGCCGCGAGCGACGGTCTCGAGCAGCACGCCGCCGCGCCAGGTGCCGTACCATCCCTGGGCCCACTGGTGGACGGTCATCGCCTTGTAGAGCCGGAAATTCGCCTCCTTCTCCGGCAGGCGTCCGACGACCGCGGGCAGAAAGATCGTCTCAGTGTCGGTATGGCAGCGCTCGCCCGCGGCGATGCGCAGGACGCGCCCGTTGAGCCCGCAGACGAAGCGCTCCAGCACTCCGGCAACGTCCTCCAGCACGACGCCGGCCAGGCGCTCCTGCATATTGGCCGCGAAGCCCTCCACGTCCTGAAAGGCGCGGATCGCCGGGACCTGGCCCTTCTTGTCGTAGAGATCCATGGCGTAGAGCAGCCAGGATTCCATGGCATCGAGGTCCATGAGCCGCATCCCGCGCGGGGCGAAGGCGGTGAACTGGTAGGCCAGCTCCGCGTTGTCGCGGGCGATCACCGCCCCCCAATGCAGCACGAAGCGCTGTTCCCGAGCCGGGAAGGCGGCCAGCTCGCAGCGCTGGACCGGCGGCGGTGCGGCGCGACGACAGGGCAGGGTCGAGGTAGACGTCCATGCGCTCCTCGAGTTCGTGCGCCGACAGGGGGTGCGTTGGAGATCGGAACGGTCAAAACAGAGACGCGCTCAGCTCGTTGACCGCCGAGAGCATGTCGGCGTCATCGGTCAGTGCCTGGGCGATGGCGCTGCGGCAGGCGACCACCGGGGCGACCCCGGAGTGGATCAGCTTGGCGGCGTGGACCAGAAGCCGGGTCGATGCCCCCTCGTCCAGCCCCTGCCCCTTGAGGTTGCGGGTCATGTGGGCGAACTTGACCAATTGCCGGGCCAGGGCCGCGTCGATGCCGGACTCGCGCTCGACAATGGTCTGCTCCAAGGCCGCCGCGGGGTAGGCGAACTCCAGCGCCACGAAGCGCTGCCGGTGCTCTGCTTAAGGTCCTTAAGCACGCTCTGATAGCCGGGGTTGTACGACATGGCCAGGCAGAACTCGGTGGGGGCCTCCAAGAGCTCGCCGAGTTTCTCGATGGGGAACACCCGGCGGTCATCGGCCAGGGGGTGGATCACCACCGTGGTGTCCTTGCGGGCCTCGACCACCTCGTCCAGGTAGCAGATGCCTCCTGCCCGCACGGCCCGGGCCAGGGGGCCGTCCACCCAGATGGTCTCTCCGCCCTTGACCAGGAAGCGCCCCACAAGGTCTGAGGATGTCAGGTCATCGTGGCAAGAAACGGTGATGAGTGGGCGCCTGAGGCGCCACGCCATGTACTCCATGAAGCGCGTCTTGCCGCACCCCGTGGGCCCCTTGAGCAGGATCGGCAGGCCGTTGGCGTAGGCCGCCTCGAAGATCCTGACCTCATCGGCCACGGGCTCGTAGTACGGCTCGACCTCGATGAAGTATTCCTCGGGCTTCAAGACCCTCAGCTCATGCTGCTCCACCGGCGCTCTCCGACTGACCAGGAAATGAACTGCGAACTTGGGGGTGTTGGGCTGCCCAGGCAAGGCCCCGGCCTAGCCCATGCTGGGCGACCAGAGGCCCCGAATTGCCGCGATGCCCTGGGCGCCATGCTGGATCGCGGCATCGAGGTCGGCGGGACTTAAACCCCCGAGGGCATAGACGGGGAGGGCGGCCAGATCCGTCAGCTCGCCGAAGCGTTTCCAGCCGAGCGGCGGCGCGCCGGGGTGGGTCAGGGTGGGCTGGACTGGGGCGAGTAGGGCGTAGTCGAGCCCGAGGTCCGCGGCCCGCTGGAGGTCGCGGGCGTTGTGGCAAGAGGCCCCGCAAACAGACCCCGAGGTCTCCGGGCGCTGGCCCAGGCGCCACAGGCGTTCGCCGGTGAGGTGCAGGCCGTGTCCGGGGAGGTCACGGGCGAGGTCCGGGTCGACGTTGAGGATCAGCCTGGCCCCGGTCCCTTCGCACAGGGCGAAGGCCGCCTCGGCCAGCCGGGCGTAGGCGACGGGGGGGAGTCCATGGGCGCGCAGCTGCACCAGACGCACCCCGTGCCCGAGGGCGGCGGAGAGGCGCTTGAGAAAGGCGTCTGGCGTGGTCGGGTCGGCTCCGGTGATGAGGTAGAGCTGGGGTAAGCGCAGCGCCGTGATGATGGGCCGATCCGCGGCGGGGAAGGCGGCGGGGTCCATGGTCTCGGGGGTGAGCCAAGCCAGGGGCTGGCCCTCTCGGCCGACCGGCTGGCCAGAGTAGGCGGTGACCCGGTGGACATCGAGCAGGACGTGGCGGTCCCCATAGTCGTGATGGACTCGGATCAGCGGGCGGGAGGCGAGGACCCGAACCCCCAATTCCTCCCACAGCTCCCGAGCAAGACCCTCGGCTAGCGGCCTCGCCGGGCTCGATCTTGCCCCCAGGGAACTCCCAGAGCCCGCCCTGGTGGACCCCCTCGGGGTCGGCGTGCGACCAAAATGCGGCCGGAGGCGTCTCGATGGCCCCGGCGGCCACGTGGATGCGCCCTGGTGATGCCGAGGCCGTGGGGCACACAGGGCTGCTGCCTCAGCTGCGGTATTCGGCGTTAATACGGACGTAGTCGTAGGACAGATCGCAGGTCAGAACCCGGGTCCCCGCCTCGCCGCGGCCTAGGGAGACGCTGATGAGGATCTCTTTCTCGGCCATGACGGCCCGGCCAGCGGCCTCGGTGTAGGCAGCGGCGCGCCCGCCGTCGCTGACGATGAGGGTATCGCCAAGCCAGACACGGACTCGATCGATGTCGAGGTGGTCCACCCCGGCGCGGCCGACCGCCGCGAGTATGCGCCCCCAGTTGGGGTCCGAAGCGAAGAGTGCGGTCTTGACCAGGGGGGAATGGGCGATGGCATCGGCGACCCGCCTGGCCTCGGCCGGGTCAGCGGCCTCCTCGACCAGAATGGTCACCAGCTTGGTGGCCCCTTCGCCGTCCCGGACGATGGCGGTGGCCAGTTCCTGGCAGACAGCGGTCACCGCCTGACGCAGGGCGAGGTAGTCCGTCGATTGGGGGTCGGTGATCAGGGGGTTGCCCAGGGTCCCGGCGGCGGCCAGAACGCAAGCGTCGTTGGTGGAGGTATCGCCGTCCACGGTGATGGCGTTGAAGGAGACGTCAACAGCCTCCTGAAGGCAAGCCTGGAGCAGGTCGCGGTCTACGGCGGCATCGGTCGCGAGATACGCGAGCATGGTCGCCATGTCCGGACGGATCATCCCCGCCCCCTTGCAGATCCCCGTCAGCGTGGCGTTGGTCTCGGCGCCGGAGACCCCGACGGCGAAGCGCCGGGAGACGAGCTTGGGGACAGTGTCTGTGGTCATGATGGCCCTGGCCGCCCCTTCCCAGCCGTCATCCCGCAGGGCCGCTACGGTCGCTGGCAAGGCGGCTGCGAGGCGGTCCACCGGCAGGTATTCACCGATGACCCCGGTGGAGAAGGGCAGGACCTCCTCCAAGGCGCAGCCGGTGAGCTGGGCAACTGCCTCGCAACTGGCGATTGCGTCGGTCAGGCCGCGGCGGCCGGTCCCGGCGTTGGCGTTGCCGGAGTTGATCAGGAGGAAGCGGGTGTTGGCCGCCGCAATGTGGCGGCGCGCCACGACCACTGGGGCAGCGCAGAAGGCATTGCGGGTGAAGACCGCGGCGCAGGTTGCACCGGCTGGGAACTCCATCAGGAGCAGGTCCTGGCGGTCCGGGTAGCGGATGCCGGCGGCAGCCGTGCCGAGCCGCACACCCGGGACTGGGTGAAAGGCAAGGGCCATGGACGTCTCGCCTCAGCCCGCCTTACCGTGGCAATGCTTATACTTCTTGCCTGAGCCGCAGGGGCAGGGCTCGTTGCGGCCGACCTTCCGCTGCTCGCGAACGAAGGGCTCGTGGTGGGTCTCCGCCGCCGGACGCCGCTGGATCAGGATCTCCCCCTCGGACTCCGGATCGGCTGGGGTGTCGAGACCATGGAATTCCTCGTGCTTGAACTGGAAGTCGTGCTCGTCGCTCTGCACGGGGTTGAGGGCGGCCACCTCTTCCGGCGTCTGGATGTGCAGTCGAGCCAGGGTGTTGACGACCTCCTGTTTGATGCCGTCGAGCATCGCGGAGAACATGTCGAAGGCCTCGCGCTTGAACTCCTGCTTGGGGTTCTTCTGGGCGTAGCCGCGCAGGTGGATGCCCTGGCGCAGGTAGTCCATGGCGGCCAGGTGGTCCTTCCAGTGAGTGTCCAGGGTCTGAAGCATGACCGCCTTTTCGATCTGACGCATGACCTCGGGTCCGACCGCCTGTTCCTTTTCGACATACTGTCGGGCGACGCCGTCGTGGATGCGGCGCCGCAATGACTCCTCGTTGAGGTCGTGCTCCTGGTCGAGCCACTGCTGGATGGGCCAGTCACCGCCGAAGGCCTCAGTCAGGGCCTTGCTCAGGTCGGCGACATGCCACAGCTCCTCCAGGCTCTCCCGCGGGATATAGGCATCGATCTGGGTGGTCAGGACGTCGTCGCGCATGGCGGTGACGGTGTCGGCAACGCTGTCGGTGTCCATCAGTTCCCGGCGCTGGCGGTAGATGACCTTGCGCTGGTCGTTGGCGACATCGTCATATTCCAGGAGCTGCTTGCGGATGTCGAAGTTGCGACCTTCGACCTTGCGCTGGGCGTTCTCGATGGCCTTGGTCACCCAGGGGTGCTCGATCGCCTCGCCTGGCTGCATTCCCAGCTTCTGCATCAGGGTTGAAACGCGCTCGGAGGCGAAGATGCGCATCAGGTTGTCTTCCAGCGACAGGTAGAACCGGCTAGAGCCCGGGTCGCCCTGGCGCCCGGACCGGCCACGCAGTTGGTTGTCGATGCGTCGAGACTCGTGGCGCTCGGTGCCGGTCACATGGAGCCCGCCGGCCGCGATGACCTCGGCGTGCCGGGCCTTCCAGGCCCCGCGGATGGCGTCCTGGTCCGCGTCCGGCCCGGCCTGTTCCAGCTCCGACTCCAGGTTGCCCCCGAGCACGATGTCCGTCCCGCGACCGGCCATGTTGGTCGCGATGGTCACGGCCCCGGGGCGCCCCGCTTGAGCGACGATGCCGGCCTCGCGCTCGTGCTGCTTCGCGTTGAGCACCTCGTGCGGGATTCCGGCGTCGTTGAGAAGCTTGTCGATCAGCTCGGAGGTGTCGATAGAGGCGGTACCGACCAGGGCCGGCTGGCCCCGCGTCACGCAGTCGCGGATGTCCTCGATGATGGCGTCGTACTTTTCCTTTTGGGTTAGGTAGACCAGGTCCCCGCGGTCATCCCGAACCATAGGCTGGTTGGTGGGTATCACCACGACCTCCAGGCCGTAGATCTGCTGGAACTCGTACGCCTCGGTGTCGGCGGTGCCGGTCATGCCGGAGAGCTTGGGGTAGAGGCGGAAGAGGTTCTGGAAGGTGATGGATGCGAGCGTCTGATTTTCTTGCTGGATTGCTACCCCCTCCTTCGCCTCGACGGCCTGGTGCAGACCCTCAGACCACCGCCGTCCGGGCATGGTCCGCCCGGTGAACTCATCCACGATGATGATCTGGCCGTCGCGAACGATGTACTCCACGTTCTTCTGGAACAGGGCATGGGCGCGCAGGGCTGCGTAGACGTGATGCATCAGGACGATGTTGCCGGCGTCGTAGAGGCTCTCGCCCTCGGCCAGCAGGCCCATCTCGGTGAGCATCTCCTCGACCTTCTGGTGCCCGTCCTCGCTCAGGTAGACCTGACGGGCCTTCTCGTCGACGGAGAAGTCCCCCGGGCCGAAGTCCGGCTTTCCCTCCTCATTGGTGACGGGGGACTGACGGCTGAGCTTTGGGATGATGCTGTCGATCCGCTTGTAGAGGTCGGTACTGCCTTCCGAGGGGCCGGAGATGATCAGCGGGGTGCGCGCCTCGTCGATCAGGATGGAGTCCACCTCGTCGACGATGGCATAGAAGGGATCGCGCTGGGTGCGTTGCTCCGGCGTGAAGGCCATGTTGTCGCGAAGGTAGTCGAAGCCGAACTCGTTATTGGTCCCGTAGGTAATGTCGGCGGCGTAGGACTCCTTGCGGGTAACCGGGCGCATGTACCGATAGCCCTGGCCCTCCGGAGGCAAATAGTGGGGGTCGTAGTGGTAGGAGGCGCTGTCGGGGCCCATTCCCCCGGAGGAGTTGACTACCCCCACGGTCAGGCCCAGGAAGTCGTAGACCTTGCCCATCCAGGCCGCATCGCGGCGCGCTAGGTAGTCGTTGACGGTGACCACGTGCATGCCCTTGGCGGGCAGGGCATTGAGGTAGGCCGCCAGCGTGGCGACCAGGGTCTTGCCCTCGCCGGTGCGCATCTCGGCGATCTTCCCATCGTGGAGCACCATGCCGCCGATGAGCTGGACATCGAAATGACGCATTCCAAGGGCCCTTCTGGCGGCCTCGCGGACGACCGCAAAGGCATCCGGCAGAAGATCGTCCAGCTTCGCGCCGCCCGCCAGGAGGGCGCGGAACTCCGCCGTTTTCGCCTTCAGGTCGGCGTCGCTCAAGGGTTGGAGGATGGGCTCCAGCGAGGTGATCCGGGTAACCACTTTCGAAAGTCGCTTGACAAGACGCTCGTTGCGGCTGCCGAAGATCTTCTTGAACAGGTTGGTGACCATAGGACGGACCAGCGTGAAAAAATGCGCGAATCATACTGGAAAAGCCCGCGCCTCGCAGGCTGGGCGGGGCGGGACTTCAATGGGCGTTACCGGGTGCCTGGAGGGCGGCGCAGAGCCTGGTAAATCAGGTGGCGTTGGAGAGCGGGGAATGGCTGGATGGGCCAGGGCGTCGCAAAGGTCTACAGAGGCCCTTGCGACAACCTGAGGCGCAAAAGGTCGCGGTTAGCCGTCCGAGCGGCTCTGGGCTGAGCGGGTATCGGCGGCGAGATTGGTCCGGTCGATGTACGTGAGGGGGTTGACCTGCTTGCCGCCCACCAGGACTTCGAAGTGGACGTGGGGCCCCGTGGAGCGCCCGGTGGAGCCCAGGGTCGCAATGGTCTGGCCGCGATTGATAACCGCGCCCTCGCTGACGAGGAGTTTCTGGCAATGGCCGTAGCGTGTGACCAGCCCGTCGTTGTGGCGGATCTCCACCAGATTGCCATAGCCGCTCTGCTTGCCGCTGAAGGTGACCACGCCCTCGGCCACGGCGAGTACTGGGGACCCCCGAGCTCCAGCGAAGTCGACCCCCTTGTGGAAGGCGCCGCGGCCGCGGTAGGGGTCCTTGCGGAAGCCGAAGGTCGATGTGATGTAACCTGACCGGATCGGCCAGCCCGAGAGGGCGGTCTGCTCCCCGGGGTCCCCGAGGTGGCGCTTCATGATCAATTCTTCGAGGAGGGTCAGCTTGCGATCGCGGTCGCCGAGCTCGCTCAGCACCTGGGCCAGTTCCTCCGCCAAGGCGTCGATAGCGGCGGGGCGGTCGGAAGAGTCTGTGTCTGGGCCGCCCTGCGGTGGGGGATTATGGAAGTCGAACTCCTGCTCGTCGAGGTCGGCCATCTTGACGAGCCGCTCTCCGAGGGCGTTCAACCGCAGAATTTCGGCCTGCATCAGGCCAACTTGGCCCGCGACGGCGTCGATGTGGGCGCCGAACTCCTGCTCGTGCGGGTCGATGTCCTCGCACACCTGCTGGACTGAAGGCGCTGCCTCGGCCTCCGGAAGGGTGCCTTTTTGCGTCCATGGGGAGGCCAGCGCAGCACTCCCGAGTTCCAGGCTCATCAGCCCCTGGCTTCCAAGCCAGACCCCGATCCCACCTGCGACGACGGCTAGCACCAGGGCCGCCACAATACCGATCAACGCGCTGCCTTTCGCGGACCTTCTACGGTCCAGTGGCACTAGGATGTGTCGCTTCATCGAGGCCTCGCAATAAATAAAACTTGTGCAAAGGTACCAGCTCAGCACCTCTTAATTCAAGGTTTTTTCCACAAAAGTGCCCGCGATGGTCTATATTCAATGCTGTTTTGCCTGGCGGTTTGGCGATAGTGCAGGCCGTATCCGCAGTCCACCAGCCCCGACGGATGTCAGAGAAATCCCTTCACATCAATAGTTTTCTGCGCAGGAATCAGTCCGCCGCGGGGCTGTTGGAGGGCGTCGAGCGCGACGCCCGGATACTCGCGACGGCGCAGGGCGCGCTGGCGGCGGAACTGCGACCGCACTGTCTTCATGCGACCCAAGATGGAAACCGGCTCTGGCTCCTCACGGATGGGCCAGCCTGGGCCTCGCGATTGCGCTTTGCAGTGCCCGACCTGTTGGCCGGATTGCGCGCGAAGGGCGCAGTTGTGGCCGAGGTGCGGGTGCGGGTTGCCCCAGCGGCGGACAAAGGGGTGCGCCCGGATGGCGCAGGGACGGCGCCCAGGCTGTCCCAGGCGACGGTTGAGCACCTGAAAGTGGCTGCGGCGAACATGGACGACGCCGACCTGGCCGCCGCCTTGCTGCGGCTGGCCGGAAGCGGATCGGCGCCGGATCAGGATACCGCTAAGGGGCGCGGTCCGTAGGAGATGGGCGCGGGTTCGTTGTCTTCGAAGGTGACCTCTTCCCACGCCTGTGTGTCCGCGATCAGCGCCCGCAGCAGTCGGTTGTTGAGCGCATGCCCGGACTTATGGCCGCGGAAGGACCCGATCAGGCTGTGCCCGAGGAGGTAAAGGTCGCCGAAGGCGTCAAGGATTTTGTGTCGAACGAACTCGTCCTCGTAACGCAGTCCTTCGTCGTTGAGGACCCGGTAGTCGTCGACCACCACGGCATTGTCCATGCTGCCGCCGAGGGCTAGGTTCTGCTGGCGTAGGGCCTCGATGTCGCGCAGGAATCCGAAGGTTCGGGCGCGGCTGACCTCCTTAACGAAGGAGGTGGTCGAAAAGTCCACCGTGGCCGTCTGTGATCGGGAGGCGAAGGCCGGATGATCGAAGTCGATGGAGAACTCAACCTTGAATCCGTCATAGGGCTCGAAGATGGCGTACTTGCCGGCCTCTTCCACCGCCACCCTCCGCTTGATGCGGATGAAGCGCTTGGGCCGGCTCTGCTCCTCGACCCCGGCGGACTGGATGAGGAATACGAAAGGTCCGGCGCTGCCGTCCATGATGGGAACTTCGGCCGCGCTGACCTCCACGTAGGCATTGTCGATCCCGAGTCCCGCGAGCGCAGACAGCAGGTGCTCGACCGTCGAAATGCGCACGTTACCCTGTGTCAGGGTGGTCGACAGCCGCGTGTCACCTACGTTACAGGGGGTTGCCTTAATCTCTACCGGCGGGGTCAGGTCCACGCGCCGGAACACAATCCCGGTATCCGGGGCTGCCGGACGCAGGGTTAGGTCGATCTTCTCGCCGGTATGCAGACCGACGCCGGTCGCTCGAATCACGTTTCTGAGAGTTCGCTGCCTGATCATCGCGCTGTGTCTCCGGTCGCATCCTGACATGGACTCGTCCAGATCCGACACCTGACTGGGCGCACCGCACGAGGGGGCTTTCCCGTGGCAACGCGTTGGCCAGCAACATCTGGTATCTTCTCCGGCCCCACCGCGGCGGTCGGGCATCACTGCCCCGGCCGCCGCCTTAGGGTTTTCCCGTATTAATATCAGTCGTAGACACAGTTTGCAAGCGAATCATCTGATTAATTGGGTGATCCGCCAGATGCGAGTCGGCGCCTAGTCGGCTTGCCGCCGCAGGAACGCAGGGATGTCAAGGTAGTCCAGATCGGATTCCGCCCCCGCTTCGGCCTGGGCCTGGGCGCCGGCGGTGTGAACCCGGCGGTAGTAGGCGGGGCGGTCCATCTCGCGATAGTCCGGAGTCGCCGAATCGTTGCGACCGCCCGAGACGACGCGCATGGCCGGCTCGTCCTTGGACGCGGCGCGCAGGGTGGCGGCACGACGCTCACCCAGCCCAGTGGCGACCACAGTGACGCGCAGCTCTTCGGCCAAATCCATGTCGATGACGGTCCCGACCACCACCGTGGCGTCGTCGTCCGCGAAGTCGCGCACCGTATCGCCAACCTCGTGGAACTCGCCGATGGCAAGTGAGGGCCCGGCGGTGATGTTGACCAGGATGCCCTTGGCGCCAGCGAGATCGACGTCTTCCAGCAGCGGGCTCTTGATGGCCTTTTCCGCGGCCTCGCGGGCACGGTTGGGGCCGCTCGCCTCACCGGTGCCCATCATGGCAACGCCCATGTTGGCCATGACGGTCTTGACGTCGGCGAAATCGACGTTGATCAGGCCGCGACGCGTGATCAGTTCGGCAATACCCTGGGTTGCATTGAGCAGCACGTCGTTGGCCGCCTTGAAGGCGTTGAGCAGACTCATCTCCTTGCCGAGTACGGCGAGCAGCTTCTCGTTGGGGATGGTAATCAGGGAATCGACGTGCTTGGCCAGTTCAGCAATCCCCTCATTGGCGATCTTCAGGCGCTTGCCGCCCTCGAAGGAGAAGGGCTTGGTGACTACGGCCACGGTCAGGATGCCCAGTTCTTTGGCTACTTCGGCGACCACCGGTGCCGCCCCTGTCCCCGTCCCGCCGCCCATGCCGGCGGTAATGAAGATCATGTCGGCCCCCTCCAGGGCGTCCTTGATGCGCTCCTTGTCCTCGAGTGCCGCTTGTCGACCGACTTCCGGGTTTGCCCCTGCTCCCAGGCCCTTGGTGATTCCGGTCCCCAGTTGCAGGATGGTCTTGATGTTGGTGTGCTTGAGGGCCTGGGCATCGGTGTTGGCGCAGATGAAATCCACCCCCTCGATGGAGGACTCCGCCATGTGGTTGACGGCGTTTCCGCCGCCGCCACCGACCCCGATGACTTTGATGACTGCGTTTTGGCTGTGTGTATCCATAAGCTCGAACATGATGTGTCGCCTCGTTTGCTCGCTTGATGATCCCGCCCGACCCGGACCCCCGCCCGTCGCCGGAAACCCCCCCTATACAACTCGCCTCGCTCGGTACCTGCCTTCCGCAACGGGCATCCATCCCTGATTGCCGCCTCCCGCGACGCCGTGGCGTTCCTGCATCCCGGCAATTCCCGCTGGAACGCGGTGCGATCAGAAATTGCCTTGAAACCAACTTTTCATCCGCTCCCAAATGGAAGCGAACCCGCGTGCCTGGGTCAGGTCTTGGCGGTATGCCAGGCGGTGCTGGCGTGCGTAGATCAGCAGCCCCACCCCCGTGGAATAGATCGGATCGGTGATGATCTCCTGCATACCGGTGAAGTACTGGGGCGCGCCCAGGCGGACCGGCATGTGGAAGACCTCTTCGGCCAGTTCCACCAGCCCCTCCATCTTGGCGCTGCCGCCGGTCAGCACCACGCCGCCGGCCACCAGGTCCTCGAAGCCACTACGCCGCAACTCGCCCTGCAAGAGGGTGAGCAGTTCCTCGTAGCGCGGCTCCACCACCTCTGCCAGGGTCTGGCGCGAGAGCCGTCGAGGTGGGCGCTCGCCGATGCTCGGGACCTCGATGGTTTCGCCGTGGCCGGCGAGATTCGCCAAGGCGCACGCATGACGGATCTTGATCGCCTCCGCAAACTGGGTCGGGGTGCGCAGGGCCACGGCGATGTCGTTGGTGACCTGGTCCCCGGCGATGGGAATCACCGCCGTATGGCGGATGGCACCGTCGGTGAAGACCGCGAGGTCCGTGGTGCCACCCCCGATGTCGACCAGGCAGACGCCCAGTTCCTTCTCGTCCTCGCTGAGGACGGCGTAGCTCGAGCTCAACTGCTCCAGGACCAGGTCCTCGACCTCCAGCCCGCAGCGGCGGATGCACTTGACGATGTTCTGGGCCGCGCTCACCGCGCCCGTCACCATGTGCACCCGCGCCTCCAGTCTCACGCCGCACATGCCGATGGGTTCACGGATGCCCTCCTGGCCGTCGATGATGAATTCCTGGGGCAGGATGTGCAGGATCTTCTGGTCCGCCGGGATGGCGACCGCGCGGGCTGCCTCGATGACCCGATCGACGTCCGCCTGGGTGACCTCGTGGTCCTTGATTCCGGTAATGCCGTGGGAGTTGAGGCTCCGGATATGGCTCCCGGCGATGCCGGCGTGGACCGAGTGGATCTCGCACCCGGCCATGAGCTCGGCCTCTTCCACCGCGCGCTGAATGGAGGCGACAGTGGACTCGATGTCGACCACCACGCCCTTCTTGAGCCCGCGGGATGGGTGGGTCCCCAAGCCGATGATCTCGATCCGGTCGTCTGCCTTCACCTCTCCGACCAGGGCGGCGATCTTGGATGTACCGATATCCAGTCCAACGACCAGATTCTTATCACTGCGACGCGACATAAGGCTCAACCCTTGTTCCGTGATTTGTTGCGGCCCTCGCCTGCGGCCCCTGGTGTCTTCGCACGTGCGGGCCTGGCCTCGGGGGCTCGAGGTTCGGCCAACTCCGTCTGTGCGACCGCGGCATCGCCGGGGGCGGCACCCTCGGCCCAGCGGACCGCCAGGCCATTGGTGTAACGCACGTCGATCAACTCGGCCCGGCCCGCGGCGGCAAGCTGGGGATAGGTGTGGATGAAGCGCCCCAAGCGCTCCTCCACCCGCTCTGTACCGAGCTCGAGCCGGAGTCCGTTGGCCAGGTTCAGGGTCCAGGCCCCTCTGGGATCCAGGGCCAGGGTAACGATGCGTAACCCCAGGGCCGCTACCCGGTCCCGCCAGTCGAGGTAGCTCGCAGCAACCTTGGGGGCCTGGGAGTCATCGCCCACCAGTCGCGGTAGTCCAGGGGGGAGCGAGTCCGTCTCCGGCCGGAACACGACCCCCTCGGCCGTCACCAATCCGTTGTCGCCCCAGCGGGCCATCGGTTGGTGCTCAGTGACCGAGAGCTCGATCTGGTCCGGCCAAATCCGGCGCAGGGTCGCCGAGTGAACCCAGGGCAAGGCTTCGACCGCGTTCTTCAGGACCCTGAGGTCCTGGGTCAGGATGCCGCTCTGGAGGTGCTCGGTCACAGTGCGTGCCAGGATGGGGGCCGACAGCCGATGGACGGCACCAACCACCGTGACAACACGCACAGGCAGGAGGGATGGTTCCATCCGCAACACCAGGGTCCCGGCCCCGATGGAGGCCGCCACCACCAGCAGGGCGATGAGCCAGCGCAACGCGGTCAGCGTGACGGCGGTCGAGGTGGGCGCGGTCTGTGTCGCATCAGGCGTTGTCACGAATTGTCTCCAGAATCTGCAAAACCAGGTCGTCGAATCCAAGTCCCCCAGCTTGTGCCGCCATGGGCACCAGGCTGTGGTCGGTCATGCCCGGCACTGTGTTGATCTCCAAGAGCTGCGGGCCCAGGTCCTGGTCCACCATGATGTCCACGCGGCCCCAGCCGGAGGCCCCGACGGCCTGAAAGGCATCCAAGGCAATGTTTTGCAGGCGCATCTCCTCCTCCGGCGCCAACCCACAGGGGCAGAGGTAACGGGTGCTGTCCGACTGGTACTTGGCCTCGTAGTCGTAGAAGGCGCGAGGGGTCTCCAGCCTGATTACGGGCAGCGCCTCGGTGCCGAGGATGGCGCAGGTGTACTCCGGCCCGCTGATCCACCGCTCCGCGAGAACCAAGGCGTCGAAGCGGGCCGCTTCGTGCCAGGCGTCCGCAAGCCCGGCGGCGTCCTCGACCTTGGCCATGCCGATGCTCGATCCCTCGCGGACCGGCTTGATCATGAGCGGGAAGCCCAGCGCCTCGGCCCGAGGCAGGTCGGACGCGCTGCGCAGCAGCGCGAAGTCCGCCGTGGGCAGGCCGCAGCCGCGCCACAGGAGTTTGCAGCGGTACTTGTCCATGCCGAGCGCCGAGCCCAGAACACCCGACCCCGTGTAGGGGATGCCGATGGTTTCGAGTGCCCCCTGCATGACCCCGTCCTCTCCGCCGCGTCCATGCAGGACGATGAAGGCACGGTCGAATCCGCCTTCACGCAGGCGCTCCAGGACATCGGCCTGGGGGTCGACGGCGTGGGCATCCACACCGCAGCGCAGCAAGGCATCCAGCACCGCCTTGCCGCTCTTGAGGGAGACGTCCCGCTCGGCGGCTCGCCCTCCCATGAGCACGGCTACCTTTCCGAATATGGACGGGCGAGTCGTCATGTCGCCTCCCCCCCGACTTGCCTGACTTCAGTCACCAGACAGACCCCGCTCGTCGCCTCGACCCGCTCACGCACATGGTCAATGACCTGGGCGATGTCGGCCGCGCTGGCCGAGCCGGTGTTGATAATGAAGTTCGCATGCGTCTCCGAGACTTGTGCCCCGCCGATCGTGAATCCCTTGAGTCCGGCGGCTACGATCAGTCGAGCCGCAAAGCCCCCCGGGGGGTTGCGAAAGACTGAGCCGCAGGTCGGCAGGCTGGTGGGTTGAGTCTGAGTGCGGCGGTCCAGCAGCTCGCGGATGCGCGCCGCCGCCGCTTCGATATCGCCTTGGGAGAGGGAGATCTCGACATCCAAGAACCACTCCCCTGCTGGGGCGCCCACCTGGCGGTAGCCGACCCGGAAATCTTCGGGGGGGCGCTCGCGGACCTCGCCCCGGCGGTCGATGGTCCGTACCAAGGCCACGGGGGTCCAGGTTTCACTGCCCCAGGCGCCGGCATTCATGGCCAGTGCCCCGCCCATGGTCCCGGGGATGCCGGCCAGGAACTCGACGCCGATCAGGCCGCGGCGGGCGGCGAAGCGCGACACCTTGGCGCAGGACACGCCAGCCTCGGCGCGCACCTCAAGGTCGCCGACAGCCCCGAGGTTCTTGAGGCACCCCTGGGTTTCAACCACAGTTCCGGGAAAGCCTGCATCGGCCACCAGGAGGTTGCTACCAAGGCCGACCCACAGGAGCGGCTCCTCCGGGTCTAGACGGCGCAAGAACACCGCGAGGTCCGCGGCGTCTGCGGGGCGATAGAGGCGCCGCGCCGGCCCCCCCACCCGCCAACTGGTGTGGCGGGCGAGGGGCTCGTCCAGGTACAGCTCGCCGCGGAGACCCTCTGTGTTCATGGCTGCCGAAGCACCCCGATCTGGAGTCTGGGCATGGCGCGGCCCCTGGGCCAGGCCGCCTGTGCCCGGGGGGGGCTGATGGGCAGAACCGTAGTTGCCACAGGGCCCAGCGCCTCGCCGCAGCCGAGGCGAAGATGACGTCTAGGACGCGGTGCCATGGTCCACCTCCCCGCTCTTGGGTGACTCTGTACGTAGGATCTCCGGCAGGCGCTGAGCCAAGGCGCCAATGTCCCCGGCACCCATCAGGAGCACCAGGTCGCCGTCGGCGAGCAGGTTGCCGAGCACCTTGGGAATCTCTGCAAGGTCTTGGACGAACACGGGATCGATCTCGCCGCGGGCCCGGATGGCGCGGCTCAGGCTGCGGCCGTCTGCCCCAGCGATTGGGGCCTCCCCGGCCGGGTAGACCTCGCACAGGACGAGCAGGTCGGCGCTCGACAAAACTTGCACAAAGTCCTCGAACTGCTCCTGAGTCCGGGTGTACCTGTGGGGCTGGAAGACCAGTACCAGGCGGCGCTCCGGCCAGCCGTTGCGTGCGGCCTCTAGGGTTGCGGCCAGCTCCCGGGGGTGGTGGCCATAATCGTCCACTAGGGTCAGGTGACGGCCCGCGAAATCGGTCACCTCGTCGACCACGAAGCGCCGTCCAATCCCAGCGAAGCCCGTCAGTGCCCGGCGGATGGACTCCTCGTCCACCCCGAGTTCCAGTGCGACGGAGATGGCGGCCAGGGCGTTGAGGACGTTGTGGCGTCCGGGGAGGTTCAGCTCCACCCGCATGGGGACGTCCAAGGCGTTGCCGACCACCGTGAAGTGCATACGCAGCCCGTCCTGGGAAATGTTCTCGGCGCGCAGGTCCGCCTCCGGGCAGGTCCCATAGGTCCGTATCGGGCGGGCGATCATGGGCAGCAAGGAGCGCACCTCGTCGTCGTCGATGCACAGCACCGCCAGTCCGTAGAACGGCAAGTGGTGGATAAACTCCATGAAGGTGCTGCGCAGGCGGCTGAAGTCGTTGCCGTAGGTGCGCATGTGGTCGGCGTCGATGTTCGTGACGATCGATACCATGGGTTGGAGGAACAGGAAGGAGGCGTCGCTCTCATCGGCCTCAGCGACCAGATACTTGGTCGTCCCCAGCCGGGCGTTAGCCCCGGCGCTGTTGAGGCGGCCGCCGATGACGAAGGTCGGATCAAGGCCCCCCTCAGCGAGGATGCTGGTGACGAGGCTGGTGGTGGTGGTCTTGCCGTGGGTCCCGGCTACCGCCACGCCGTAGTAGAAGCGCATCAGCTCGGCAAGCATTTCGGCCCGGCGCACCACAGGGATGCGTCGGGCGCGGGCGGCGACGATCTCCGGGTTTGCCTCGTCGATAGCTGTAGAAACCACCACCGCGTCGACGTCCTCGACGTGCTCGGTCGTGTGACCGATGTGGACATCGACGCCCAGCCCGCGGAGGCGGCGGGTCACCTCGCTCTCCCGCCGGTCCGAGCCGGAGACCTCATAGCCCAGGTTGGACATCAACTCGGCAATGCCGCTCATGCCAGCCCCGCCCACGCCGATGAAGTGGAGGCGGCGGGTCCGGCCCATACGAGAGGCGTCGTGGGTCTTGTGAGCGTTCACGTCCTTTGTACCTCGCGGCAGGCGGTGGCCACCCGTTTTGCGGCATCGGGTTGGGCCTTGGCACGGGCTGTCCGAGCCATAGTCAGGAGCAGGGCCGGGTCGCCCAGCAGGGCCATGAGCTGGCGGGCCAGGTTCTCCGCGGTCAGATCGGTCTGGGGGATCAGGCGTGCTGCACCGGCCTCAGAGAGAAAGCGGGCGTTTCCGGTCTGATGGTCGTCCACAGCATGCGGATAAGGGACCAGGATGGCCGGGAGTCCGACGGCGGCCAGCTCGGATACCGTCAGGGCCCCCGCCCGGCAGACGACAAAATCCGCCCAGGCATAGGCCTCGGCCATGTCGGCTATGAAGGGGGTTACCTCGGCGGTGACCCCTGCCTGGGCGTAGCCCTGCTCGGCCTCGGCCAGGGTGCGGTCGCCGGCTTGGTGACGGACCTGTGGGCGCTGCTTCGCATTGATCCGCCCCAGGGCCAGCGGCAGGGTTTGGTTCAGAACCTTGGCCCCCAGTGACCCACCCAGCACCAACAGGCGGCGGGGTCCGGGGCCTTGCAGGCGCGGAGCGAGGCGCTCGTCCGGGGCGGGCAGTGCGGCGATCTCCGCTCGCACCGGGTTGCCGCAGGCGACGGCCCCCCGAGCCGGGGGGAAGCTCCCCGGGAAGGCCTCGAAGACCCGCGCGGCAATGCGTGCCAGCCACTGGTTGGTCAATCCCGGGACGCGATTTTGCTCGTGGATCACCAGGGGCAGGCCGAGGACCCGGGCCATGAGTCCGCCTGGGCCGGAGGCGAAGCCGCCCATCCCGAGTACCGCCGCGGGGCGCCGCCGGCGCAGTATCCGCCCCGCCTGCCAGAGTGCGGCAGCGAGGCGGAAAGGGGCAAGGGCGAGGGTCGCCAGACCCTTGCCTCGCAGTCCCTCGATGCCGATCCACTCCATGGAGAAACCGCGCTGGGGGACCAGTCGCGCCTCCATGCCGCGTCGGGTCCCGATCCAAAAGACCTCGATGCCCTCGGCGCGAAGGTGCTCGGCTACCGCTAGGGCGGGGAAGACGTGGCCGCCGGTGCCCCCGGCCATGACCGCTACACACGAGCCCATGGCGGTCCTCCCTCGGATGTAGCCCAGGCGGTCGTGCCGTGGGTCGCCCCGGTGCTTGTCGCCAGTCCGCCGTCCCTGTCCGCCAGGCGGAGGGTCCGGTCGACGCGCAGCAGCACCCCGACCGCCATGAGGGCAACGATCAGGCTGTTGCTGCCATAGCTCATGAAGGGCATGGTCAGGCCCTTGGTCGGCAGGAGCCCGACGTTGACCCCGATGTTGATGAAGGCCTGCAAGCCCAGCCCGAGACCCAGGCCATGGGCGAGGTAGGCGGCGAAGAGGTCGCCCTGGCGCTGAGCCCGGACCCCGATATCGAAGGCTCGCCAGACCAGGAAAGAGAAGGCGAGGATGACCATCGCGACCCCAGCGAAGCCGAATTCCTCCCCTACCACTGCCATCAGAAAATCGGTGTGGGCCTCCGGGAGGAAGAACTGCTTCTGGATGCCGTGGCCAAGCCCCACCCCCAGCCACTCTCCCCGGCCGAAGGCGATCAGGGCCTGGCTGAGCTGAAAGCCCTTGTTGTAGGGGTCTGCGAAGGGGTGAATGAAGTTGAGCAGTCGCTCCAGTCGGTAGGGCTCGTAGATGACCAGTGCCGCCAGGGCCGCCCCGACCATGCCCGTGAGAACGGCGAAATTGACCGCCCGGACCCCGCCCAGGAAGAGCAGGCCCATGATTGTTGCGAGCATGACCGCGGTGGTTCCGAAGTCCGGCTCGGCGAGGATCAGCGCGCTGGCCACGGCCATCAGGATCATGGGTCGGATGAAGCCCAGGACGCTGCTCGCCACCTCGGTCTGGCGGCGCACCAGGTAGCCGGAGACGTAGATGACCGCGAAAAACTTCATAAACTCCGAGCTCTGGAGGTTGAGCGGGCCCAACGGAATCCATCGCGTAGCCCCGTTCGCCGAGCGCCCCACCCCGGGGACCAGGACAAGAACGAGCATGGCCAGCCCGATCAGGAACAGCATGAGCCCGGCCCGCTCCCACCAGCGGACCGGGACTGCGAAACACAGCAACCCGGCCCCCAGGGCCAGACCAAGCGCCAGGCTGTGCCGGAGCACGAAGTGGAAGGGCGAGCCATAGGTGTGGTCGGCCACGGGCAGGGAGGCGGAGGCGACCATGACGAAGCCAAATGCGGTAATTCCCAGCGCGCACAGCAGGAGGCTGTAGTCGAGCGCCGGGAGGCGTCCTTGGCGGCGGCGTTGGGCCGCGTTCTGCGTCCCCCCGTGGCCGGGTTGATGGCTGGGGTGGTGAGCGTTGCTGGAGGGCATAGGCGCGTTCATGCGATCCACTTCCCTACCGTTTCGGTGAAGATACGCCCGCGGTGCTCGTAGTTGTCGAACATGTCGAAGCTGGCGCAGGCTGGGGAAAGAAGGACGGCGTCCCCAGGCTGGGCGGCCCCCGCCGCTAGTCGGACGGCGTCCGCCATGTCGGCGGCGTGCAGGACCGGGACTCGATCGGCCACCACTTTCTCGATCAAGGCGGCGTCCCGCCCCATCAGGACCACCGCCCGTGCGGCTCGCTCCACCGCCGGCCCCAGGGGTCTGAAGTCGGCCCCCTTTCCGTCGCCGCCCGCGATGAGCACCACTCGTGCCGGCGAATCTGGCTCTACCAGGCCTTCCAGGGCCGCCACTGTGGCTCCGGGGTTGGTCCCCTTGGAGTCGTCGTACCAGCGGACCCCGTCCCGGCTGCCCACCAGGACGCTCCGGTGAGGCAGGCCTCGGAAGCTGCGCAGGGCCTCCATCGCGGCGCCCTCCGGGAGGCCTGCAGCACTGGCCAGGGCGAGCGCCGCCAGGGCATTGGCCAAGTTGTGACGGCCGGGGATCCTGAGGTCCGCCGCTGGCAGCAAGGGCCTGTCGCCGCGGGCGAACCAAATCCCATCCGGTCGGACGAGGAGCCCGAAGTCTCCCGGGCGGGAGGGACTGCTCAAGGTGAAGCCGATCTCCATGGCCGCGTCGTGGGGTATGGCGGCCGCCGTGGGGTCGTCGCGATTGACCACGGCGACCTCGGTGCCCTGGTAGATGCGCGCCTTGGCGGCCACATAGGCGGCGTAGTCCGAATAACGGTCCATGTGATCCGGGGAAAGGTTCAGGACCGTCGCCGCCCGCGGGCGCAGGCTGGCGGTGGTCTCAAGCTGGAAGCTGGACAACTCCAGGACATAGAGGGTCACTGCCGGGTCGAACAGGTCGAGCGCCGGCTCGCCAAGATTGCCGCCCACTGCCGCCCTGATCCCGGCCAGGTTCGCCATCAGTCCCACCAGCGTGGTGACCGTGCTCTTGCCGTTGGACCCGGTGATGGCCACCACGGACGGCGCGCCTGCCGGCAACGCAGGATCGGTTGCCTGCTTGGACGCCACCGGGGCACGGAGTGCCTGGGCAAATAGCTCGATGTCGCCCAGGACCGGCACGCCGCGGGTCAGCGCGGTCTGAATCAGGGGCTCGCCGAGGGGCACCCCGGGGCTCACCACCAGGCGGTCGGCCAGGGCAAAGACCTCCGGTTGGAAGCCGCCAGTGAACACCGCGACGTCAGGCAACTCCTGTCGGAGTTGATCCAGTCCGGGCGGGTTGGTGCGCGAGTCCGTGACCGCCACCGCCGTGCCCTGCGCCCGCAGGTAGCGGGCGCAGGAAAGTCCCGTCTTGCCGAGCCCCACAATCAGGGTCCGGGCGGCGGTCTTGGCGGGGGTGGACGTCATTCTCATGTTGAGGTCAGCGGATTTTCAGGCTTGCCAGTCCCACCAGAACCAGGATCACGGTCACGATCCAGAACCGCACGATGACTCGGGGCTCCGGCCAGCCCTTGAGCTCGTAGTGGTGGTGCAGAGGGGCCATGCGGAAGATGCGTTTTCCGGTGAGCTTGAAGGACCCGACCTGGAGCATCACAGACAGGGTCTCGGCGACGAAGACCCCGCCCATGATGAAGAGGACCAACTCCTGGCGGGCCACCACGGCCACCACGCCGAGGGCCGCACCCAGGGCCAGCGCCCCAACGTCGCCCATGAAGACCTGGGCCGGGTAGGCGTTGAACCAAAGGAAGCCCAACCCGGCCCCGACCAAGGCGGCGCAGAAGACCGCCACCTCGCCCACCCCGGGGACATAGGGGACCTTGAGATAGCCCGCGAAATCCACGTTGCCGGCCGCATACACGAACAGGGCCAGAGCGCCGGCAACCAGGACCGTCGGCATGGTGGCGAGCCCATCCAGCCCGTCGGTGAGGTTGACGGCATTGCTGCTGCCCACAATCACGAAATAGGTGAAAAGCAGGTACCAGGGCCCAAGCTGGATGGAGACCTCCTTGAGGTAGGGGATCAGCAGCGCCGTCTCCGCCGGGGTGGTTGCGGTGAGAAAAAGGAACAAGGCGCCGGTGAATCCGGCCACGGTCTGCCAGAAGTATTTGTAGCGGGCGGCCAGACCGCGTGGGTTCCTCTGGATAAGCTTCTTGTAATCGTCGACCAGTCCGATGACACCGAAGGCCAGGGTGGTGAGGAGGACGATCCAGATGTAGCGGTTGCGCAGGTCCGCCCAAAGCAGGGTGCTGATACCCACGGCGACCAGGATCAGCGCCCCGCCCATGGTCGGGGTACCGGACTTGGCGAGGTGGGTCTGGGGCCCGTCGGTGCGCACCGTCTGGCCGATCTTGTACCAGGTAAGCCGCCGGATCATGGGCGGCCCGACCAGGAAGGAGATGACCAGTGCGGTCAGCACGCCCAGGATGGAGCGCAGGGTCAGGTAACGGAAGACGTTGAAGGCGCTGTCGAACTGGGCCAGCCATTCAGTCAGGAAGAGCAGCACTGTCAGGCCCCCGCCGAATGGCTTCGGGTGGTGGCCGGCTCCAGGCCGAGTGCCGCGACCACAAGGTCCATGGCGGCCCTCCGAGATCCTTTGACGAGGATCACGTCCGCTTCGGTGAGGTCACCGCGCAGGGCTGCGATCAGGGCCGCTTGGTCGCTGAAATGGTGCGCGGCGGCTCCGGGTCCGAATCCGGCGACGGCCTCCCGGCAAAGGTCACCCACCGCATACAGGGCAGCCACTCCCGCGGCGCGCGCGGTCTCTCCCACCTCGCGGTGCAGGAGGGCAGCCGTCGGGCCCAGCTCGCCCAGATCGCCCAGGATTAAGACCGGGCGGCCGGGCAGGGCCACCAGGACATCGATTGCCGCCTGGACCGAATCGGGGTTGGCGTTGTAGCTGTCGTCGATAAGGCGCAGTTTGCCGAGACGCTTGGGCTCTAACCGTCCCGGGACCGGCCGGAGGGTGGCGAGCCCGGCGGCGATCGCCTCCGGGGCCACTCCGACCGCTGTGGCGAGGGCGGCCGCAGCCAGGGCGTTGCGGACGTTGTGCATGCCGGCCAGGGCCAGGGACAGCTCGTGGTGCCGCCCCGCCAACTCGGCGGTGAAGCGCGTCGAGAAGCCAGCCTCGCTCCAGTCGGTGTATACGGCGGACGGGTCTGTGTGCACCCCGCAGGCGGGATCCAGGCCGAAGGTGAGGATCGGCCGGCCCTCGGCCAGCTCACGCCACAGCCTGGTCCAGGGGGCGTCCCCTGGGACCACGAAGGTCCCATCGGGCGACAGGCCGCGAGCGATCTCGCCCTTGGCCCTGGCCACCCCTTCGACGCTGCCGAAGCCTTCCAGGTGGGCGCGCCCCGCGTTGGTGATGAGGGCTGCCTGAGGCCGGGCGATGCTGGTGAGATAGTCGATCTCGCCAGCATGGTTTGCGCCCATCTCGATGACCAGCCAGTCTTCGTCCCGGGCGCGCAGCAGGGTCAGGGGCATGCCGATGTCGTTGTTCAGGTTGCCCTGGGTGGCCCGCACAGAGCCGACCTGGGCGAGGATGGCCGCGACCATTTCCTTGCAGGTGGTCTTGCCGTTGCTGCCGGTGATGGCCAGGAGGCGGCCGGGCAGGCGGTTGCGCCACGCCGACGCCAGCTGTCCGAGGCCCAAGCGCGTGTCGTCCACCACCCATTGCGGGAGATCGATAGCCAGGGGGCGCTCGACCATGGCGGCGACGGCCCCATTGGCTACGGCCTGGGGGACGAATGCGTGGGCGTCGAACCGCTCACCCCGCAGGGCGACGAACAGTCCCCCGGTGCAATCGCCGCGGCTGTCCGTCACGATGCGGGAGAAGGGGGCATCGCCCCCCACCAGGTGCCCGCCGGCTTGCCTCGCTGCTTCGGCTAGGGTCCACATCAGCGCCTGCCCTCCGTCCATTCCCCCAGGGCCTGCACCACCTGGGCGCGGTCGCTGAAGCGGACCTTCAGCTCGCCCATATCCTGGGTCGTCTCGTGGCCCTTGCCGGCTACGAGCACAGTGTCCGCGCGCCCGGCCAGCGTCAGGGCGACTCGGATGGCCAGGCCTCGCTGGCGCTCGACGCGGACCCGATCCGGTTGGCGCATGCCGGTCAGGACCTCAGAAACGATGGCATCGCCGTCCTCGCCCCCGGGGTTGTTGTCGGTGACGATGACAAGGTCGCTGCCCGCCTCGGCCACCCTGCCCATGAGCGGCCGCTGGGCGGGGTCGCTCTTGCCATCGCAGCCAAAGACGGTGATCAAACGCCCGCCGCCGTGGCGGCGCAGATTCGCGATGGCTAGCTCCAGGGCAGCGGGGCTAGTGGCGGAGTCCACAGCCACCAGCGGGGCGTCCGTGCTGCCGAAGCACTCCAGCTGCCCGGGTGTCCCCTGCAGCTTGGCCAAGAGGTGCAGGGCCGGTGACAGGGCCATTCCTCTGGAGCGGAGGACCGCGAGGACCGCGAGTAGGTTCGCTGCGTTGCAAGTGCCGAGGACGCCGACTTCGACCTCGCCCTCCGCGGCGCCGGCCAGCCCATCGGTTACGACCTGCAGGTACAGGCCTCGGCGCAAATGGGCCAGTTTGTTGAGCCCGACCCAGAGGTCATACCGCCAGCCGGCCGGCGGACGGAGGCCCAGGCCAAAGAGCGCAACGGCAATCCCAGGGTCAAGATCGGCGAGCAGACGGCCGCTGAAGGGGTCGTCGGCATTGAGCACGGCCCAGCGCAGGCCCGGGACTCGGACTAAGGAGCCCGAGGCCGCGCCGAGGTCCTCCAGGCCGCCGCCTGTGAGATTGGTGAATACGGCGTGGCTGAAGCGCACAGCCGCTACTCGGCCCCGCGCCAGCGTCTGGGGCGAGAGCGCGATGGTCACCGCCTGGACCCCGCGGGCGCGCAAGCGGGCCAAGACGTCTTGCAGGCCCACGGAGTCCGAGACCATGTGGGTGGACGGGATCAGGTCGCCGGGAACCCCGACGCCTAGCGAACCCGCGATAGCGCAACGAGTCTGGGCCGCCAGGGCTTGAGCCAGAAAGTGACTGACGCTGGTCTTGCCGCCGGCCCCGGTGATGCCAATGACCTCCATGTGGGCGCTTGGCTCGCCGTAGAAGCGGTCCGCCAGGGCGCTGGCGCGATCGGCGAGCCCCGGCACAACGACGATCGGCAGCCCGAGTCGGGCGGAGGCCTGGGCTAGGGCCGGCTCGTCCCACTCGGCCGTCGGTTCGGCGGCAATGGCCACGGCGCCGCGGCTGCGCGCGTGCGCGGCGAAGGCCATTCCGTGGGCTGCGCTGCCGGGGCAGGCGAGGAACAGGGTACCGGGGACCACTTGGCGGCTGTCCGTGGAGATGTCGCCGACGCCCAGGTCCGCACCGACGTCGACCAGGGCGAACCCGGCGAGTAGGTCCGCCAGCCGCCAAGGCTGGGCCGTGCTGCGCAGGGCCATCATTTGGCACCCTCCAGCCCGGCCAGTTTGAGGGTGGGGGGCGGGTCATCCGGGGGGACGTTGAAGATGCGCAGGGCCTCCGTCATGACCTTGGAGAAGACCGGTGCCGCGACCAAGCCTCCGTAATAGGCCTTGCCGCGGGGCTCGTCGATCATGACCACCATGACCAGGCGGGGGTTGGTCGCCGGCACCATGCCAGCAAACACGGACTGGTACCGACCGGAGGTATAGCCGCGGCGGCCTGAGGACTTCTTCGCCGTACCCGTCTTGCCCGCCACGCGGTAGCCATCGATGGCCGCGAGCCTGGCAGTGCCCTTGTCGGAGACGACGGTCTCCATCATGGCCCTGACCTGGCGGGCCGTGGTGGCCTTGAGGACGCGCTCTTCCGGCGCAGGCTCCTCGGGCTTGAGCAGGGAGACCTGGCGCTTGATCCCGTCGGCCGCGATCGCTGCATAGGCCTGGGCCAGTTGCAGTGCGGTCACATTGAAGCCGTATCCGAAGGCCTGAGTGGCGTGCTCGAAGGTAGACCAGCGCTTGTAGTTACGCAGGCGTCCGCCGCTCTCGCCGGGAAACTGGACCCCGGTGGGCTTGCCGAAGCCGAGGCGGTCGTAGAGGTTCCAAAGGGACTCGCGTTCCATCAGCATGGCGATCTTGACCACGCCCACGTTGCTGGACTTGGTGATGATCCCCGTGGTGGTGAGGGTCCCGTAGGCGTGCACGTCTTTGACGGTCTTGCCGCCGATGGAGAGCCTTCCCCCTGTTGTGTTGAAGGCGGTGTTGGGGGTGACCTTGCCCAGGTCGAGCGCGGCCGCGACCACCAGCGGTTTGGCCGTGGAGCCAGGCTCCATGACGTCGGTCAGGGCGCGGTTACGGCGGTTGTCGCCTTTGCCGCCGTGCAGGTCGTTGGGGTTGAAGGCGGGCTGATTGACCATGGCCAGGACCTCGCCCGTCACCACGTCCAGTACCACCGCGGTCCCGGCGGCCGCCTTGTGGTCATGCACTGCCCGCATCAGCTCGCGGTAGGCGATGAACTGCAGTCCTTGGTCCAGGCTGAGGGTCAGGTCATGGCCGTTGCTCGGCGCCTGGATCTGCTCGATCTCCTCAACCACCTTGCCTTGCCCATCCTGAAGGACCCGCCGCATGCCCGGCCTCGCGGCCAAGGACTCCTCGAAGGCGCGTTCCAGCCCCTCCTGGCCTCGATCCTCGATGTCCGTGAACCCGATGATGTGGCCAAAGACCTCGCCGCCCGGGTAGTACCGCCGGTACTCGGTGTCGAGGGCCACGCCAAGTTCCTTGGTCTGCTCTGCGAGCGCCTGGACCTCGCGGGCAATGCTCGGCTCAACGCGCCGCTTCAGGTAGATGTACCCCTTCTTCTTGTTGGTCTCGATCTTCTGTGCCAGCTGCTTGGCGTCGAGCCCGAGCAGCTTGGCGAGTGGTGCTACGGCCTCGGGATGCTGGCTCAATAGGCGCGCGTCGGCCCAAACCGTCTTCATGGGGGTGCTGACCGCCAGGGGCTCGCCATTGCGGTCCAGGATCATGCCGCGGCGGGCCGGAATCTCGCGCTCGCGCACGAAGCGGCGCTCGCCCTCGGCAGTCAGGTAGTCGGTCTCCAGGACTTGGCGGTAGAACACGGCCCCCGTGAGCACCAGGACGGCGAGCCCAAGCCCGGCGAGCAGCGTGCGCCGCCGCAGATGGAAATTTGGCTGCATCGGGGCACGTTGCTCCGCGCGCTGCAATCGGGACCTGCTGCGGTTCATGGCGTACCACCCTCGATGATGCGCATCTCGCGGCGCTCCGGCAGGTGCATGTCGAGGTGGTGCCGGGCGCGTCGCTCGACCCGGACGGTGTTGCTCAGGGCCGCCTCCTCCAGGCGCAGGTTGTCCCACTCCACGTCCAGCGCCTCGCGCTGGACGCGCATGGCCTGCAGGTCGACGAACAGGAGGCGGGTCTGGTACTTGACGTAGACCACCGCGACGGCCGAGGCCATGACTGCGATGATCAGCACTCCGGCGACCCAGACGCCTGCGCGATTCATGGCAGCCGCTCCGCCACGCGCAGTACGGCACTGCGGGCGCGGGGATTTGCGGCCACCTCCAAGGGCGCGGCGTGGATTGCCTTGCCGATCGGGCGCAGTTTCGGACTGGAGCGGTCTGCGGTAACCGGGACGCCGCGTGGAAACTGTTCCCCGCGGGCCTGGTCGCGGATGAATCGCTTGACGATGCGGTCTTCCAGGGAGTGGAAACTGATGACCGCCAGCCGGCCGCCCGCCGCGAGCAGGTCGCACGCCTGGGCCAGGCAGGCTGCCAATTCGTCGAGTTCGTGGTTGAGGTAGATGCGGATCGCTTGAAAGGTCCGGGTAGCCGGGTGCTTGCCCGGCTCGCGGGTCGGGACCGCCGCCTCGCACAGGGCGGCCAGGGCGCGGGTGGACAGGATCGGCGCGTCCAGGCGCGCCTTGTGAATGGCCCGGGCGATCCGGCTGGCGAATCGCTCCTCGCCCAGGTCGTGCAGGACCTTGGCGATCTCCCTCTCGGAGGCGTGCCCCAGCCATTGGGCCGCGGATTCGCCTGCGTCGGGGTCCATTCGCATGTCCAACGGGCCATCCGCCGAGAAGCTGAAGCCCCGGCTGGGGTCGTCGATCTGCGGTGAGGAGACGCCCAGGTCCAGCAGCAGTCCGTCGACTCGACCGGCGAGCCCCTGGGCACCGGCGATCGCCGCGGCCTGGGAGAAGCCTACTCGGACCATGGTGAAACGCGGGTCCTGGTCTGCCAGGGACTGGCCTACCGCCACCGCTTGGGGATCCCGGTCCAGCCCCACCAGGCGTCCAGTGGCACCGAGGCGCGCGAGGATGGCGCGGCTGTGCCCGCCGCGGCCGAAGGTGCAGTCGAGATAGACGCCGTCCGGGCGGAGCGCCAGGGCCGTCACAGATTCCTCCAAAAGGACCGGTTGGTGGTGTCCATGGGTGGTCGGGGCCGTCATCGCGGTCACAAGACCAGGTCGCTGATCCCGACCTCGTCCCGCAGGTCCTGCAGGTCTGAGTCTTCCAGGGAGGCGGCGATGTTGCGGTCCCACGTCTCCTCGTCCCAAAGCTCAAACTTATTGCCCATGCCGACCACGGCAACGCGCTTGTCGAGACCGGCAATCGTCTGAAGTTTGGGCGGGACCAGGATGCGGCCCTGGCCGTCCATCTCCGAATCGGTGGCGTTACCGATCAGCAGCCGCTGCAGCTCGCGGACCTTGCGGTTAAGGGTGGGTAACGTGGTCAGCTTCGCCCGGATCTTGTCCCACTCGGCCTCTGGATAGAGGAGGAGGCACTTGTCGCGGTCGATCGTGAGGACCAGGCGGGAGGCATAGGAATCAGCGAGTTCCTTGCGATACCTTGCAGGTACCGGCAGGCGCCCCTTGGCGTCGAGACTGACAACCGCCATGCCCTGAAACAAGTCCGCCCCCCCTCAGGTCCAAAACTCCCCCCAATTCCCCACTGCTTCCCACCTCGCAGGTCATATTAGGCAACAACACCCCCACCGTCAAGCAGGCTGCTCAGGTAATTTTCTTGCTCGTCAGTGACTTAACTCAGACAATGTGTTAATTAAGAGACAATGATAGAATCTCCACGGAATTCAATTCCGTGGCGCATGAATTTGATTTTCTGTTTAGCTTTGAGGGGTCTAAGAATGGGCTGCTAAGCAACCCTGAGCACGCGTTGCCGCGGGAGCGGGTAGAGGGGGGAGTCGGCCGATAAGCCGGGTTCTGTCGCGGGCAGCCATTCATCTAGGGCGCACGTCGCCGTACGCCTCAAGCGACCTACCCGGGGACCCGCGCGGGCCGCGCGGTGCGGTTCCAAAGACCGCTTGCCCCCCTATTTGGTCTTGCTCCGGAGTGGGGTTTGCCCTGCCATCGGTGTTACCACCAATGCGGTGCGCTCTTACCGCACCATTTCACCCTTACCGCCCCGCCCGGAGGCGAGGGTTGGCGGTGTATTTTCTGTGGCACTTTCCGTGGGCTCGCGCCCCCCAGGGGTTACCTGGCACCCTGCCCTGTGGAGCCCGGACTTTCCTCCCCCGAGGGTTTGCACCCCTGGCGGCGGCTGCCTGGCCGACTCCCCGGGGCAGTCTATTCCCCTGGGGCGCGGGAGCCAAGTGTGCCGTTGGTGCCATGGTTGCCCCGTCAGCCTAAGCATCTGTGCGGGCGCCGCCGGCCCGGTCCAGCCCGATTTGGTAGAGCCGGTTCTTGCTGCCCCCTGTGAGACGCGCGGCCAGCCCGGCAGCCTGCTTCAGGGGCAACTCGGCGGCCAGGATGCCCAGGACCCGTTCTTCCTCTCGGGTCCGGGCCGCGTCCACTGCTTGATCCGCCCCCTCCACCAATACGACGAGCTCGCCCAGGCGCTGCTCCTCGTCCGTTGCGACTCGTTCGGCCAGCTCCTCCAACGTGCCGCACAGGAATGTCTCGAAGAGCTTGGTCAGCTCGCGGGCAACCACGGCCCGGCGCGTACCGCCGAGCACGGCGGCGAGGTCTCCGAGGGTGCGTGCCGCGCGTTTGCCGCTCTCGTAGAACAGGAGCGTACCGGGCTCGGCCGCGACCCCGGCAAGCCAGTCTCGGCACTTGGCGGAGGTACGGGGCGGGAAGCCAAGGAAGAGAAATCGGTCGCTGGGCAGCCCGGCGGCGGACAGGGCGCAAATGGCGGCATTGGCCCCGGGTACGGGCACCACCTGTAGACCGCGGACCCGTGCGGCGCGCACCAGGATGAAGCCAGGGTCGCTGATGAGCGGTGTCCCGGCATCGGAAATCAGGGCAACATCGCGGCCGCGCTCCAAGACCCCGAGCAGGCCCTGGGTACTGTCCGCCTCGTTGTGCTCGTGGTAGGAACGCAGCTCCGCCTGGATGCCAAAGTGCGTCAGCAGGCGTCGCGCGTTGCGGGTGTCCTCCGCGGCGATGACGGCGACCCTGCGCAACACCGCGAGGGCCCTTTCGGTGATGTCACCCAGATTGCCGATGGGAGTGGCCACCACGTATAGTACGCCTGCCTCGCCAATCACTTTCCGCCCTCCAATAGACTCGCCCATCATTCTGCTCTTCGCTGGAAAAATAGTGTATAAACAATTTGTTGGATGGCGTTCCATCGATTGGCCCGCGGCCCTGAGGACCCTCGCGCAAGCGCCTGTACGGCTGATTGCTCTGGGCCTGGCGCTGACCCTGGCGGGCTGCGCCGGCAATCCGGCCCAGGAGGGCCAAGCGCTGCTCGCCCCGGTGCCTGCGGCTCAATTGAACGAGGCTCGCGCCCTGGATGCGAAGGGCGACGCCGCCGGAGCGGCCAAGTATTACCTGGATCTGTCCGGCAAGGCCAAGCCACCGACGCGCGAGCAGTTGCGCATTGAGGCGGCCAGGTCCCTGCTGGCGGCCGGTCAGGCCGCTGAGGCCGCCCAGGTTTTGGACGCGACATCCTCCACGGACCTGACCCAGGGGCAACGGCAGATCGTTCTGCTGCTCGGAGCGGACGCGTCCCTACAGCTGGGACATGCCCAGCAGGCCATCGCGCGGCTCGACCGGGTTCAGACCTTCACCCTGACCGCCGAGTTGCGCATCCGCCGCCTCGGCACACTGGCCGCCGCCTACCGTGTCGCCGGGCAGCCTGTGGAGGCTGCAAAGGCATTGGATGAGATGGACGGGCTGCTCCAGGATCCGAAGCAGCGCATGGCCAATCAGGTCTCCCTGCTCTACGCCCTCGGCGCACTGAGCCCGGCGGACCTGCAGCGCCTGGCGGCCAGCGGCTCGGGGGACCTGCGCGGCTGGGCGCAATTGGCCTTGCTGTTGGGCTCTGCCGGTGCCGCCGATAGCACCCTGGAACAGCGTTACGCGGCGTGGCGGCGTGACCAGGGATCGCACCCTGCCCTGCCAGGCCTCCCGCGGGCCTATTTCGGCGCCTTGGCGGGGGCCTACGGGACAGGGGACAGGGTCGCCGTCCTATTGCCTAGCTCCGGCGGTTTTTCCGCCGGTGCCTTTGGAGCGGCCGTCGGGGCCATTCGGGAGGGTATTCTGGCGGCCCAGCGCGCTGACGACCCCGCCAAGCGTCCCCAGGTCACTTTCGTCGATGCCAGGCAGGTGGATCGGACCAGCGCGCTGGTCGATGCAGCGGCCGCTGGGGGTGCCAAGTACGTGATCGGGCCCTTGCAGAAGGGTGCGGTGGACGCCCTCGCCGCCGGCCAGCGCCTGCCCGTGCCGACTCTGGCCCTCAACCGGGCGACGAGAGAGGGCAAGGCTCCGGCGAACCTCTACCAGTACGCCCTTTCGCCCGAGGACGAAGGGGCATCCGCGGCCCATGCGGCCTGGGCCGATGGGCGCCGCTCGGCCCTGCTGCTGTACCCCAATACGCCCTGGGCCGACCGGTTGGTACAGGCCTTTCGTTCCCAATGGGCGGTTCTGGGCGGGCGGATCGCCGGGCAGAAGACCTATGCCGAGGGCGCGACGGCACCGGACGCAGCGGTGGAGGGGCTCCTTGGGGCCCGCGGCCAGGCTGGAGCCGACCAGGGTGCTGCCTTCGTCTTCCTCGTGGCCACGCAGGCGTCCGCCCGGGCGATCTGGCCAAAGATTCGGACGGCCGGCGGGCCTTCAACCTATGCCACCTCGCTCGTCTATCCGGGCGACTTCGACCCCGGGTTGGACCAAGTCCTGGCTGGGCTCTACTTCGTGGACATCCCGTGGATGCTGACAGACGACGACGGCCCCCTGTCGCGCCGTGCGCTGAGGCGCACCCTGCCGAGAATCGGCGGCAGCGACCAGAGGCTCTACGCGATGGGGATCGACGCCTACAGGGTCGCGCCGCGGGTGGCGGATCTGGCCAGGCGCCCGGGATCCTTCTATCCCGGGCAGACCGGAGCTCTGCGCGTCGATGCGGCGGGTCGCGTTCAACGGCAGCTGGTCCTGGGGCAGTACACCGCCACCGGCGTCGTCCTGGCAGCGCCTTCGGGCGGATCCAAGTAACCGGGCGCCTCGGTGGCGGGTTCTGGCCGCGTTACTGGGGCCGCCATCGGCGGCGAGAAGGAACAGACTGCCTGCCGTTATCTGGAGGGCCAGGGTCTGCGCCTGTTGACACGAAACCACCGCTGCCGGCACGGGGAGATCGATCTCGTGATGCGCGATGCGGACACCCTGGTCTTCGTGGAGGTGCGTTACCGCCGTTCCGAGCGCTACGGCACCGCGGCGGAGAGCGTGGACGCCCACAAGCAACGGCGCCTGGCCGCTGCCGCGGGGCATTACCTGCAAGGTCACCCGAGCTCACTGTCCTGCCGATTCGATGTCGTGGCCATCGGGGCCGACAACCGCATCGACTGGATACGCAGTGCCTTCATTGTCGAATGAGGCCCGCGGCTTTCCCATTGTTGCCAGGCGCATGCTGAACCGCACGGCCCTGGTCCTGTTCGCTGGACTCTGTGTACCCGTCCTGCTGCACGGATGTGCGGCGGTTGTCGTCGCGGGCGTCGCCACTGGTGCTGCAGTGGTCCACGACCGTCGCCCCAGTGGCACAGTATTGGCGGACGACCTCATCGAGGTTCAGGCGATGAACCTGCTTCATGAGCACCCCGACATCGCCAGCCGCAGCAACATCGCGATAAATAGTTACAATCTGGTCGTACTGGTCACCGGCCAGGCCGAGTCCCAGGAGGTCAGCGAGCGTTTTGCCGGCATGGTGGCCCGCCTGCCGAAGGTCGAGAAGGTCGTGAACGAGGTGACCATCGGGCCAAGCCTCGGTCTGACCGAGGCAAGCCAGGATGTCTACCTCGCCTCGCGCTGTAAGCTCGCCATCGCAAAGGTCAACATCACGGGCTTCGACCCGCTGAGGGTGCATGTGGTCAGCTCGGCCGGCACCCTGTACCTTCTGGGGTTGGTCACATCGGAGGAGGCGGCTGCCGCCGTGGACGAGGTGCGTTATGTCCCGGGCGTCACGCAGGTGGTAAAGCTGTTTGAATACATCCAAAAGCCCGCCTGAGCTCCCCGCGGCCCTCTTGCGCCGGCTTGCGGAGCTAGCGGGTCCCGGGGCGCTAGTCACCGACCCGGCCGACTGTTGGCCCTACGGCTACGACAACAGCCGCCGGCAGGCCTTGCCCCAGGCCGTAGTCTTCGTCACCCGGACCGAGCAGGTCCAGGAAGTCTTGCGCCTCTGCAACGAGATCGGTGTCCCGGTGACCCCCCGCGGGCGTGGGACGGGTACCACCGGGGCGACGGTCCCCGACCGCGGCGGCATCGTCCTGTCCTTCGAGCGCATGGACCGCATCATCAGGGTCGAGCCAAAGGACCGCATCGCCGTCGTCGAGCCCGGAGTCCTCAATGAGGACCTACAGAGCGCAGCATCGGCCCATGGCTTCTTCTGGCCCCCAGACCCGACCAGTGCCGCCGCCTGCACCATCGGCGGCAATCTCGCTTACAACTCCGCCGGGCCGCGCGCCGTCAAGTACGGCACGCCGCGCGAAAACACCCTCGGCCTCACGGCGGTCACAGGTGCTGGGGAGGTCATCCGCACCGGGGTCCTGACGACCAAGGGGGTCGTCGGCTACGACCTGACGCGGCTCATCATTGGCTCCGAGGGGACCCTGGCCCTGATCACCGAGGCGACCCTCAAGCTCACCCCTCTGGCAGAGGCCAGGCGCACCCTGCGCGCCGCCTATGCCGATGTTCACGCCGCGGCCGCTGCCGTCTCGGCCATCATGGCACAGCCCGTCACCCCTTGTGCCCTCGAGATCATGGATGGCGCGGCCATTGCCACCGTGCGGCGTTACACCGACCTTCCCTTGCCCGACGAGGCAGGGGCCCTGCTGATGATCGAGGTGGACGGGCCGGCGGCCTGTATCGAGGCGGCCGCCCAGGCGATGGCTGAGGCGGCGCGCAACCCAGGGCTGGTGGAGCTGCGCCTAGCCCGGGACGCCGCGGAGGTCGAGGCCCTGTGGAAAGCGCGCAAGGCCCTGTCCCCGGCCCTGCGCCACCTGGCCCCTAAGAAGATCAACGAAGACCTGGTGGTGCCCGTCTCTCGCATGGGGGAGTTCATCGAGGGCCTCGCCACCCTGTCGCGGCGCCACGGAATCCAGATCGTCAACTTCGGCCATGCCGGTAACGGAAACATCCACGTCAACTTGCTGCTGGACCCAGACCGGGGCGACGACTTGGTCCGCGCCCACGCCTGTCTGGAGGCCGTCTTCGACCTGGTCATCGCCCTTGGGGGTACACTTTCCGGGGAGCATGGCGTCGGGCTCGAGAAACGCGATTACGTCGGGCGCGAGATCGGCCCTGCAACCCTGGCGTTGATGCGCGCCATCAAACGCCAATTCGACCCCAACGGCATCCTCAACTTCGGCAAGGGCCTGCCGCCAGATGTTGCGGATTAGGTACTACCCCTTCCGAAGATCCAGCCGGGCCGCACCCAGGCCCGTTCGCCCGCTACCGGGGACACAAGCCGATGAACTCTTTGGGTGAGCGCCGAGGACCGTTACTGCGCGGTTAACCTCCTGGTGCAAAGAAGCGAATCGCTAAGACCCGCCGGCTGACCGCATTCTTGACCAAGGATGAGCAGTCCCGTCGCCCTGCACTTGCGCGAATACGCGACCGCCCCGGCCGGCGGCCCGCCCCTTCTCTTGCTCCATGGCCTGTTGGGGTCCTGCACCAACTGGCACGGCATCGCCCGGCGCCTGGCCGAGGCGCATCGGGTTCTGGTCCCGGACCTGCGCGGACATGGCCGCTCGCCGGCCGGCGAACGGGATTTCCTATGAGGCCATGGCGGCAGACCTCATACACCTGCTGGACGCACGGGAGATCCCGCGGGCGACGTTCATTGGCCACAGCATGGGCGGCAAGGTTGCGATGTGGCTTGCCCTGACCGCCTCCGAGCGTGTCGCTGCCCTGGGCGTGGTCGACATGGCCCCGGCCGCCTATCCGGACCGCTTCGCTACCCTGCTCGCGGCCATGCGCGCCCTGCCGCTGGCGGCGGTCATCGACCGGCGCGATGCCGATGCACGGCTGGCCCCCGACGTACCCGACCCCGCCGTGCGCGGCTACTTGCTCCAGAACCTGGAGCGCGACGGCGACGGCGCCTGGCGATGGCGCGTCGACCTCTCGGCCCTGGATGCCGCCATGGCGCAGATCCGCGGCTTTCCCGATCCGGGTGCGGCTCAGTTTCCGGGCCCGGCCCTGTTCGTCTACGGCACCGAGTCGGACTACCTGACAGGCGAGCATCTGGCACGGGTCCACACCCTGTTTCCCCTGGCTCGGCTGCGCCCAGTGGCCGGGGCCGGGCACTGGGTCTACGCCGACCAGCCCGAGGGTTTCCTAGCCGCCATCGCCGCTATCCTCGAGCCCTGACCGCAGGCTTATACTTCGCCCCTTTCGACCAACCTGGAGACCTGGAGCTTCCCATGGCGCAGAACGAGATCAAGAAGGTGGTGCTGGCCTATTCCGGCGGCCTGGACACGTCGGTCATCCTCAAGTGGCTGCAGGACGTCTACGGCTGCGAGGTGGTCACCTTCACCGCCGACATCGGCCAGGGCGAGGAACTGGAGCCGGCGCGGGCCAAGGCGACGGCCGCGGGGGTCAAGGAGATCTATATCGACGACCTGCGCGAGGAGTTCGTGCGCGACTTCGTCTTCCCCATGTTCCGCGCCAATGCCCTCTACGAGGGGGAGTACCTGCTCGGCACCTCCATCGCTCGCCCCCTGATCGCCAAGCGCCTGGTGGAGATCGCCAACGAGACCGGGGCGGACGCCATCTCCCACGGCGCCACCGGCAAGGGCAACGACCAGGTCCGCTTCGAGCTGGGGGCCTATGCCCTGAAGCCCGACGTCAAGATCATCGCGCCCTGGCGGGAATGGGACCTCCTCTCCCGCGAGAAGCTCCTGGCCTATGCGGAGGTCCACGGCATCCCGGTGGAGATGAAGCGCGACGGGACCAAGTCGCCCTACTCCATGGACGCCAACCTGCTGCACATCTCCTACGAGGGCTACGACCTGGAGGACCCATGGGTCGAACCCGGGGCCGACATGTGGCGCTGGACCGCTCTCCCCGGAGCAGGCCCCGGACCGTCCCCGCGTAGGTCGAGCTGACCTTCGTCCGCGGTGACTGCGTCGCCATCGACGGCCAGGCCCTGTCACCGGCCGAGCTGCTGGCGGAGCTCAACCGCGATCGGCGGGGAGCACGGCATCGGCCGCGCCGACATCGTCGAGAACCGCTACGTCGGCATGAAGTCCCGCGGCTGCTACGAGACCCCCGGCGGGACCATCCTGCTCAAGGCCCACCGCGCCATGGAGTCCCTGACCCTGGATCGCGAGTCCGCCCACCTAAAGGACGAACTCATGCCCCGCTACGCCAGCCTGGTCTACAACGGCTACTGGTGGAGCCCGGAGCGGCTCATGCTCCAGGCCGCCATCGACCAGACCCAGGCCGTGGTCAACGGCGTGGTGCGGCTCAAGCTCTACAAGGGCGGCATCCTGGTGGTGGGCCGCAAGTCCGACACCGACAGCCTGTTCGACGCCGCCATCGCCACCTTCGAGGAGGACGCCGGCGCCTACAACCAGGGCGACGCCACCGGCTTCATCCGTCTCAACGCCCTGCGCCTGCGGGTGGCGAGCCGCAGGCGCCAGTAGCGAGCCGGACGTCAGGGCGGCGTCATGCCACGAATCTTCGACAACATCGACAAGCCCCTGCTGCCCGCCCTGCAGGAAACCCTCGCGGTCGGCGAGCGGGCCGACTTCTGCGTCGGCTACTTCAACCTCCGCGGATGGCGGTACCTGGCGGACTACGTCGAACGCTGGGCGGGGGGCGATGGCCAGTGCTGCCGGCTCCTTGTCGGCATGCAGGTGGCGTCGTCGGAGGAGCTTCGCCGTGCCCTTAGAATCGGGGAGCAGGAAGAAACGCTAGATAACCAAACCGCGCTCCGGGAGAAGCGGCGGCTTGCCGAGGACTTTCGCCGCCAGCTCGCCTTCGGAGCGCCCACCAACGCCGATGAGGCCGCGCTTCGTCAGCTTGCCGCCCAGCTCCACGCCAACAAGCTCGTCGTCAAGGTCTACCTTCCGCACCCGCTGCACGCCAAGCTCTACCTGGTTCACCGGCAGGATGCCAACAACCCCATGACGGGCTTCGTCGGCAGCAGCAACCTCACCTTTGCCGGACTGTCTCACCAAGGCGAGCTGAACGTCGACGTGCTGGAGCACGACGCCTGCGCCAAGCTCGCCGACTGGTTCGAGGACCGCTGGCGGGAGCGTTGGTGCATCGACATCTCGAAGGAATTGGCCGACATCATCGATGAGAGCTGGGCAGCGGACCGGTTGGTCCCGCCCTACCACGTCTACCTCAAGATGGCCTACCACCTGGCCCAGGAGGCGCGAGCCGGGCTCCTGGAGTTTCGTATCCCGACGATCTTCGGCAACGCCCTCTTCGACTTTCAGGTGGCGGCGGTCAAGATCGCCGCGCACCATCTCAACAAGCGCGGCGGCGTCCTGATCGGCGATGTCGTGGGCCTGGGCAAATCCTTGATGGCCACCGCTCTGGCCAAGATCTTCGAGGACGACCACGGGACCGAGACCCTGATCCTCTGCCCCAAGAACCTGGTCTCCATGTGGGAGGACTACGTCCACCGCTACCGGCTCCATGCCAAGGTCATGTCGCTGTCCCGGGTGATCACCGAGCTGCCGGAAAAGACCCGCCGTTACCGGGTGGTGCTGATCGACGAGTCCCACAACCTCCGAAACAAGGAGGGCAAGCGCTGGCGGGTCATCCGCGACTACATCGACCGCAACGACAGCCAGTGCATTCTGCTGTCCGCCACCCCCTACAACAAGACCTACCTGGACCTCTCCGCCCAACTCGGCCTGTTCCTGAAGGAGGACGCCGACATCGGCATTCGCCCGGAGCGTAAGATCTCCGCTTTGGGCGGCGAGCACGAGTTCATCCGCCGCCATCAGTGCCCGGTACGCTCGCTGGCCGCCTTCGATAAGAGCGAGGACCCGGACGACTGGCGCGACCTGATGCGGCTGTACATGGTGCGCCGGACCCGAGGCTTCATCATGCAGAACTACGCCCAGGAGGACGAGCGCGGGCGGTACCTGCAGTTCCCCGACGGCACCAAGTCCTACTTCCCGCGGCGCGAGCCGAAGAACATCAAATTCCCGATCCAGGACGCGGACCCCACCGACGCCTATGCGCGCTTCTACTCGACCCCGGTGGTCGACACCATCAACGCACTGGTCGCTGCCCCGCTACGGGCTTGGCAACTACCTGGCACCGACGCCAAAGCACCCGCCCACCGCCCAGCAGGCCGACTGATCGCCGGCCTCTCCCGCGCCGGCACGCGCCTGATGGGTTTCTGCCGCACCAACCTGTTCAAGCGCCTGGAGAGCGCCGGCCCCGCCTTCCTGCTGTCCATCGAGCGGCACATCCTGCGCAACTTCATCGTCCTGCATGCCATCGAGCAGGGTCTGGACATTCCGCTCGGCACCCAGGGCGCGGAGCTACTGGACACGCGCTATTACGACGAGGACCCCGACGACACCCTGGCCGCCGACGAGCAGAACGGGGCCGACGAAGAGGTCGCGGACGACCTCCAGATCGACGCCAAGCTGGATGCGGGATTGCGCACCGAGGCCGACTTCCGCGCCCGCGCCAAGCTCGCCTACACCGCCTATGGCGGCCGGCTCAAGAAGCGCTTCAAGTGGCTGCCGTGCCACCTCTTCATCCCCGCCCTCGCCGAGCACCTGGTCGCGGACGCCCGCGCCCTCATCGACGTCCTGGGGACCTGCGGGGACTGGGACCCGGGCCGGGACACCAAACTCGAAACGCTGCTCAAGCTCGTCAGCCACGATCACAGCAAAGAAAAACTGCTGATCTTCACCCAGTTTGCCGATACGGCGCGGTACCTTGCCGAGCAGCTCAAGGCGCGGGGCGTCAAGGCCATCGCGCAGGCCACGGGACAGAGCGCGGACCCCACCGAGCTGGCCTGGCGCTTCTCGCCCGACTCCAACGACAAGCGCGGCCAGGTCGCCGCTGGCGACCAACTGCGCGTGCTGGTCGCCACCGACGTGCTCTCCGAGGGTCAGAACCTCCAGGACTGCGCCATCGTCGGGCGGATCCCGGAAAAGTCTAACGAAGGGTTCCACCACGGCATCTCCATCCTCGACCCCACCTGCGGCTCCGGCGCCTTTCTGTTCGCCGCCCTCAACGTGCTGGAACCTCTCTACGAGACCTGCCTCGACCGGATGGAGGGCTTCGTCGAGGATGCATGCAAGCTCGGCAAGCCGGGGGACAAGGGGTTCGCCCGGGTCCTCGAAGAGGTCGGACGCCACCCCTCGCGCCGCTACTACATCTACAAGGCCATCATCCTGAACAACCTGTTCGGGGTCGACATCATGGCCGAGGCGGTGGAGATCGTAAGCTGCGCCTCTTCCTCAAGCTGGTGTCGCAGGTTGAGCGCGACCGCGAGCTGGAGCCGCTTCCGGACATGGACTTCAACATCCGGTGCGGCAACACACTGGTCGGATACGCCACCGACGCGCAGTTCGACGAGGCATCCAGGTTCTTCAACAGCGCCCACCGCGCTTAGATCAAGGCCAGCATCGCCGATCTGGCCGACCTCTTCGAGCGCTTCCGGGAGCAGCAGTCGGTGTGCGGGAGGAGCGGTCACCTCGCAGGACAAGTGCCGTCTGCGCGAGCAAGCTCCAGACCCTCAGCCTTGAGTTGACCCCCCAGTTGGACCGCTTTCTCGCCCGCGATTACGGCATTGACCCGGACAATGCCGCCGCTTTCACGGCATGGCGGGCAAGCCACCAACCCTTTCACTGGTTCGCGGAATTCTATGGAATCATGCGGGAGGGTGGGTTTGGTGTCGTAATCGGAATCCGCCTTATCTTGAGTATTCGCAAGTAATCGACTATTCGATATCGG
>CAVPXP010000030.1:0-28166 GCA_963709645.1 uncultured Gammaproteobacteria bacterium | reverse complement strand
CCCCGTGCTAGGATTCGGCCCGCGAGGAAGGCAACCCGGCGTGCGCCATAGAGCGGCAATAGACCGGGACCGATAGGGGTTCGTGCTGGGCGGCATAACGCATGGCCCACCATCGGGACACCTGATCAAACTCTGCGACAATCTGTGCCCAAAGGAGGCAATTCGATGATATCTCAAGGTAAACACGCGGCGGTTGCCGCCGTGGCAGTCCTCGGCTGCGTCCTGATGACCGCAACTGTCCGGGCAGCCGATGCCCCGGCCGCCAAGGCCCCGGTCGGTGATGTCGCGGCTGGCAAGGAACTTGCCATGGACCGCAGCAAGGGCAATTGCATCGCCTGTCACATGATCCCAGGCGGTCAGGCCCCCGGGACCATTGGTCCGGCTTTGGTGGCGATGTCTGCCCGCTATCCGGACGTCAACAAGTTGCACGCCCAGATCTATGACCCAACGGTCGCCAACCCAGAGAGTGCGATGCCGCCCTTCGGCAAGAATCGCCTCTTGACCGAGAAGGAACTCAACGACCTCACGGCCTATATTTGGTCCCTGTGATCGGGCGGAACCACCACCGGAGATGCAACCAGACATGAACAAGACCCTTATTATCACGACGGCCATCGGTCTAACCCTTGGCGCGGTCGGACCCCTCCAGGCCACCCCCGCTGAGGACCAGGCCAATTTCCAGGCCTATTTCGAGCAGCGCTTCCCGAACATTCCGAAGGACGATTTCACCAACGGCGCCTATGCCTTGGACCCCGTGGGACGGGAGAATTGGGAGGCGATCGAGGAATTTCCCCCCTATGAGACCGCCGTCTCCAACGGCGAGGCGCTGTGGAGCACCCCCTTCGCCAACGGGAAGACCTATGCGGACTGCTTCCCTGATGGCCCCGCCATCGCTGCGAAGTACCCCCATTGGGACAAGGAAAAGAACTCGGTCATCACCCTGACCATGGACCTCAATGCGTGCCGCGAGGCCAACGGCGAGAAGGCTATCGCGCCGGAGAAGGGCCCGATGGCGGAGATCAACGCCTACGTCGCCTTCGAGTCCCGCGGTCAGGTCCGCGACGTCCAGGTTCCCGAGTCGACGACCCCAGGCGCCATGGCGGCCTATGAGAAGGGCAAGGAGTTCTACTTCACCCGTCGCGGCCAGTTCAACTTCTCCTGTGCCACCTGTCATGCGGCCAACTCCGCCAATCAGTTGCGCTCCGAGATCCTGAGCCCGGCGTTTGGCCACACCACCCACTGGCCGGTCTACCGCTCCAAGTGGGGCGAGATCGGTGGACTGCACCGTCGCTACAAGGGCTGCAACGAGCAGGTCCGGGCCAAGGCCTTTAAGCCGGACGGTGAGGAGTATCGGGATCTGGAATACTTCATGTCGTTCATGGACAGCGGTCTGCCCCTGAACGGGCCCGGCGCACGCAAATAACCCTGGACCGCGCTACGCCGCGGTCATCTCCGGGAGCATGAGAGGAGCTAAATCGATGCAGATCCGTACCCTGTTCGCAGGATTCCTGGCAGCCACCCTGATGGTCGGCCTGCCAACCCTAAACCTGGCCCAAGCCGCCGATAAGCCGGCTAAGGCCCAGAAGTCAACGAAGGCGAAGAAGAAGGCGACCAAGCCTGCCACGGCAGCAGCGCCAGTCGCCGCAGCGGGGGCAGCAGCTGCGGTCGCTGCGGGCGCCGTGGCGGCCACTGCCGGTGGCGACGACAAGGCGGCCCTGGATAAGGCCATTGCCGACGCGGAGGCGGCCCGCAAGAAGGCGGCGTCGGTGGACGGCGAGTGGCGCGATACCGGCAAGATGATCAAGCAGGCCGAGGAGGCCGGCGCCGCCGGTGACTTTGCCAAGGGTATCAAGCTGGCCAACGAGGCCCAGAAGCAAGGTGAGCTAGGCTATGACCAGGCCATGCACGAGAAGGGCGCTGGGTTCCCCGACTACATGACGGCCAAGTAGTCTAGGCAAGCGGCGGGCGGATTCGCCCGCCGACCGCGTTCTGCGGCAAGGCCATTTGCCGCCTCGCACCTGTAACACTGAGAGGAAGACCATCATGACATTCGCAGCTCCAATCGCCGGTGCGGCCCTGGTCGCCGCCCTGCTCGTCCCCGGGCTTACCGCCGCGGCGGACAACAAGATTACTGCCGACCTGACCTCAGTCGATGTGATGCACAACGGCGAGAAGGTCACCATCAGCCGCGGGCATGACCTGACGGCCACCATCCCGGACGCCTACCTGAAGACCGACCGTGGTTGCCCGCCCTTCTGTGTCGAGCCCATGCATATTGCGCCTGGCGTCGAGACCGTGGGCGAGCTCGAGGTGCTGGACTACCTCAAGCGCATCGGCGAGGGTGATAACTCCGTCCTCGTGGTCGATTCGCGGACCCCTGATTGGGTCATGCGCGGGACCATCCCCGGCTCGGTCAATGTCCCCTGGAGCAAGATCAACGTCGATACCGCAGGGACCTTCGAGACCCCGGCCGAGGCCGCGACCATCGATCATGTGATCGCGGATGAGTTCGGCGCTACCAAGACCGACTCGGGTTGGGATTTCGCCAACGCCAAGACCCTGGTCCTGTTCTGCAACGGCATCTGGTGCCCCCAGTCGGCCCTGAACATCAAGACCCTGGTCAAGCTCGGCTACCCCACGGACAAGGTCAAGTGGTACCGCGGCGGCATGCAGGATTGGTTCAGCGTCGGCCTGACCACCGTCACGCCCTGACCCCAAGGGTTTGTCGAAATACGGAAAGGGGCGCCATTGGCGCCCCTTTTTTATGGCTGCATGAGGTGTTCTGGTTTAAAATTCGCGCCTCGCGCAGGTGGCGGAACTGGTAGACGCGCTGGATTTAGGTTCCAGTGGGGTAACCCGTGGGGGTTCGAGTCCCCCCCTGCGCACCATTTCCAATCAAGAGCTTACGGCTGGGATTCAGCCTTCACTCTTGCCTCATTCTCCGTCGCGTGACCAAATCGTGACTCGTCGAACCTTGCAACGGTCGTCCTCAGGTTCTGGGGTGCCAGGTGGGCGTACCGCTCCGTCATGAGGATCGTGCTGTGCCCCAGCAGATCCCGTATCTCCGCCAACGGTGCTCCAGCCGACACCAACCAGGCGGCACAGGTGTGACGAAGATCGTGGATGGTGAAGTCCGCGACCCCTGCCTCCCGGCAGGCTGCACCGAACGCACCCCTGAGATCGCCTCCCCGCGACCCATCCTTGTGTGCGAACACCCATGGGCTGGCCGGACAATGCTCGGCACGGAACCCAGCCCGCCGCAGCAAGGCGTTGCGCGCCTCGTGGCACAGGGGAACGCTTCGGCGTTTCCCCGCTTTGGTGTGCTTCCCTTCCAGGTGAATCAGGCTTTGCTTCAGATCGACCCGCGGCCATTCCAATCCGAGTAACTCCTCTTTCCGACAGCCGGTGTAGAGTGCGACCGTGATGAAGTCGCCGAGGAATGGGGTTCGCCGCGCCCGCGCCGCTGCGGTGATGAGCCTCTCTGCTTCGTCCATGGTGACCCACCGCACGCGTCCCTCAGGCTCGGGCAGCTTTCTCCCGCTGACAGGGTTTGGCAAGCGCCAGTCCCATTCCGCGTTCGCAAAGCCGATCGCCGAAGACAGCAACGCTAGATCACGGTTGATGGTACTGTTCGTGACGCCGTCGGAGCGCCTCGCCGTGATATAGCCGCGGATGTCTGCGGGCATGAGTTCGTTCATGATGCGCCCCTGAAAGTACGGCCGGAGCGCACGGACCCGATAGCGATCTGTCTCCTGGCTGCGTTTTTGCCCTTCGGTTGCCTTCAGGTAACAAACCATCAGTTCCTCGAAGCTCCGCGTCGGCTGCTCGTCCCATTGTTTCGACCTGTAGGACTCGAGCTTCCATTTCGCTTCGAGAGCGTCGGCTTCCTTGCGGTCCGTGGTTCCAGTAGATCGTCTAATTCTCTTGCCGCTTGGGTCGGTGTAGGACACCCACCAAACGGGAGAATCCCCGCGCTTGTATGACATGTGCTTTTCTCCTGCACATCCCGCCCCGCGCCCGGCGGATTTTGCGCCGCGGGACGCATTCGGTCCACATATGAGCGTACGGAGGCGGCGCTCACGAGCAGCCGCCTGCCCACGCGGCGCGGCTCGATTTCGCCAGCCTCCAGTAGGCGACGCACGGTGCGGGTGGAGATTCCGCCAAGCTGCCGGGCAGCCTCCTCAAGGGACCAGAGCAAGGTGTCTGTCATGATCGGCTCTATCTAAGATCTATCAGGTCGCGCCATCCGGCGTTGCCCCTTTGTCCAATTCGCCTTCGGGATCCCCATCGTCCGAACCCTCCGGAGACATCTCCTGAGCGACGACCGAGTCTTCCACACCCTCAAGCTCCTCGCCCTTACCGCGCTTCTGCGCTGACACCCGGGCCCGACGCTCGATCTCGATGATCTCCCGCCCGGTGCGCAGGACCCGGATGCGCCATTGGTAAGCCCCATCGGCGCGTTGCTTGTTGGTGAGCACGCCGGTCAGCCACAGTGCGTCCATGACCGTCATCAGCCGGTCGAGCTCCTCGATCAGCGCCGTGTACTGGGCGAGCTGGGGCGAGGAGATGTGGACCGTGATCTTCCTCGGGTTGGTGTAGCGGGGGGTCGCGCTGATGCCGTTGGCCTCGCGCAGCTGGGCGAGGCGCGCATGCTCCGCGCGCAGCTCCGCGGCCAGCGCGCCGATGAGCGAGCCGACGATAAGAGCCTAATCGGGGGCGAGCGCTTGCAGGTCAGAAGGCGCCCAGTCATCCGCCAGTATCTTCGTCTGATGGGACGCGCGAGGTATTCGCCGTCGGCTCAATCGAAGCACTCGGCAACACCCCCGGCAGGCGGTCGGCCAATGCGTCTTGGCGAGGCTGCGGAGGGTGTTGCAGCCAGGCCTCCATGCGCCGTAAGCGTCCTGCGAACTACACGCGCGAGCTTCCCGCCTGGATGGCCGATGCCACGGCCTGTGCGGCAACGTCCAAAGGATCACCGCAGGTCTCGATCGAGGCCCTGATCGAACTGCGCGAGGTCCTGTCGGCGCAATCCCCCCATCCGCCGCTCGGCGCATCATCGGAGCCCTCACAACAAGAGGGCAACTCCAATGAGGCAACCGACGAGCACCGCGAGAACCCAACTGGCGCTTCTCCTCGAGCCGGCGCCGAAACTGCCGCTGGAGGCAGAAACACGCGAGGCACTGATCGTAGCCTTGCGGATCTGCTGCTGGAGGCCTGGGGCGTGGAGGAAGAAATCAAAAGCGACACACAGGGAGGTCGCTTGTGCGGTCTGCTTCGTTGGAAATCTTCCCCTCCCCTTGCCGACGATTCGCTGACAAGAACACACAGCGTCCGTTCAGCATCCCTTGCGTAACCTGCACCCAGGGCGTGATCAGTTTGCGACCGCCCAAGACCTGCCCGATCTCCCGGCTCCCTGGGGGCGTTTGCCCGCCCAGGGTCCTGTTTGAGAGAACCGTCCGTATGAGCACGGCAACGCTCGCCCTTTTGATCGGTACCTTGATCCTGGTTCAAGTGGGCGCCTCCCTGTCCATCGGACTGTATCGCCGCCGGGCTGAGCGGCGGGTGCTTGGCGCGGGCGGCTTGGAGTCCGGATCGGACTCCGGACGGCCGCCACGTCCCAGCGCCGACCTCGCCATCCCGCTGACTGGGGCGGATGCGGCACCTGCAAATACCCCTCCGGCCGCCTGGTCCGGCTATCGCGGGTTCGTGGTCCAACGCCGGGTGGTCGAGGACGCGGCCGGATCCATCTGCTCCTTCTATCTCGCCCCGGCGGACGGCCAGCCCCTGCCACCCTACAAGCCCGGCCAGTACCTCACCTTCAACCTGGAGGTCCCGGACCCAGCCGGCGGCACGCCCCGGCACCTGGTGCGCTGCTATTCGCTCTCCGACCGCCCCCACCCGGCCGGCTACCGGATCACCATCAAGCGTGTTCCGGCCCCACCCGGCCGGCCAGACCTCCCGCCGGGAGCATCGTCGAGCCACTTCCATGACCGCGTTCGTGAGGGTGCCCGGCTCTCGGTGCGGGCACCATCCGGTCACTTCCACCTGATCGAGGAGGGGGACGTACCCATCGTCCTGATTGCCGGGGGCATCGGTATCACACCCCTGCTGTCCATCCTGAACACCCTGGCCTATCGGTCCGACCCGCGGGAGGTCTGGCTCTTCTTCGGGGTGCGCAACGGTTCCGAGCACATCATGAAGGAGCACCTGACGACCCTGCGGGAGGTCCACAAGGGCCTGCATCTGCATGTCTGCTACTCGCAGCCCCACGCGGACGACGAACCCGGCCGGGACTACCAGCACGAGGGTCGGGTCGATATCCAGCTTCTGCGCCGGACCCTGTCTTTCGGGCGCTACGAGTTCTACCTGTGCGGTCCACCGCCCATGATGGAGTCCCTGGTCCCGGCCCTGGAGGACCTGGGCGTCGCACCAGAGAACCTGCACTACGAGTCCTTTGGCCCCGCCTCCCTAAGCCGAAGCCGCCTACCGGCCCCAGCCGAACCCGCCGCCGCGGACCGAGCGATCACCGTGCGCTTCGGCCGGTCCGGGAAGACGGTCCCCTGGGACCCCAAGGCCAGGTCCCTGCTCGCCCTGGCCGAGGACCAGGGCATCCGGGTGGAGTCCGGCTGCCGGGCGGGGAGCTGCGGGTCCTGCCAGACCGCCATCGAGGTCGGGGAGGTGGAGTACCTTCAGACCCCGGATGCGGACATCGCCCCCGGCAATTGCCTGCTGTGTATCGGCAAGCCCGCCACCAACCTAACCCTAGCCCTGTAGGCAGGGGCCGGATGCACCATGAACACCTCCATCGTACGAAAGGAAATCCTGCCCTCCCTGGCCCTGTTTGGGGCCTTGATTGCCGCGACCCTGGCGATCGATGCGCTGCTGCATGCCCTCGGTCTGGTGTGGATAGGGCGCTATCTGGGTATCCCCGGCACCCTCCTGATCCTGTCGTCCTTCGCCTACTCCCTGCGCAAGCGCAAGCTGATCCATGTCGGTCAGCCACGGTCCCTGTTACGGCTCCATGAGGTCCTCACCTGGACCGGGGCGCTGATGATCCTGGTGCACGCCGGAGTGCACGTCTACTCGATTCTGCCCTGGCTCGCCCTGACCGCCATGCTGGTGAACGTGGCAAGCGGCATGACCGGCAAGTACCTCCTGGAGCGCTCGCGCCGTCACCTGGCGGCGCGTCGGGACGCTTATGCCGAGCGCGGACTGGCTGGGGAGGCCGTGGAACGGGAGATCTTCTGGGATGCGGTGACCCTGGACATGATGAAGCAGTGGCGAGCGGTGCACTTCCCCATCACCCTCGCCTTCGCCGTCCTGGGACTGGCGCACATCTTCAGCATCTTCCTTTTCTGGCAGTGGCAATGAACAAGAAAACCGTCGCTTACGTCGTCGGCGCGAACCTGGTCGTACTGTTGCTCCTGGCTGTCTTCCTGCCGCACCTGATGGTCGCCCCCGGCAAGCTCATGGAGGCCCACCGCGCCTTGGAGACAGACTGCTTCGCCTGCCACAGCCCCTTCCGGGGCAGCCGTCCGGAACTCTGCATCCAGTGTCACAAGCCCGCGGACATCGGACTTGTCACCACCAATGGCGTGGCCATCGGCGACGAGCAGAAATTGATCCCCTTCCACCAGGATCTGGTCGAGCAGGACTGCATCGCCTGCCACAGCGACCACAAGGGGGTGCAGGCCTTCCACCCCATCGGCCGCTTCTCACACGACCTTCTGCAAGCCGGAATCGGCGAGCGCTGCGAAGGCTGCCACCGCAGCCCCGGGGACAGCCTGCACCGCCAGATCTCGGGCAACTGCCGTCAATGCCATACCCACCAGGGCTGGACGCCGGCCACCTTCGACCACGACCGGTATTTCCTCTTGGACCAGGATCACCAGGCGATCTGCAACACCTGCCACGTAGACAACGACTACACCCGTTACACCTGCTACGGCTGCCACGAACACTCGCGCTCCAAGATCCGCGAGGAGCATCTGGATGAAGGCATCTACCAGTACGAGAACTGCGTGGAGTGCCACCGCAGCGGCGACGCCGAAGACGGGGGGCGCGAGGGAGGCGGACGGGACCGAGGCGAAGATCAGGGTCGGCAATCCGAAGGGGACGACGATGACCATCACTAACCGACACCGTTTGCTGCTACGGGTGAGCACCCTCGTTGCCATCGTAGTAGGCGCGAAGCTCCTCGTTCATTTCCTCAGGTGGGAGATGATCCATCAATCCACTCTTTTCCGGAATTGTGGCGGCAAACGTCTTCCCGATGGGCTTTCTTCTCAGCGGGGTCCTGTCGGATTTCAAGGAAAGCGAGCGCTATCCAGGCGAGTTGAGCGCCTGCCTGGAGAATCTTGCGCAGGAAGTGCGCGGCATTCGACTGGCAAAGCCCGAAGCCAACGTAGGCGCGTGCATGGTCTTGTTATCGCAGTTGAGCCAGGACATCCTCGTAGAGTAGAGAGCAAGTTACCTTTGCGGATGCGGCTGGCGTCCTCGCCGAAAATGACATCGAGTCATAGCTAAACAAAAAGCCGCCTGGCAGGCGGCTAAGGGGGAGGAGAGGAGTAGAAACTGCGGACAATTTGTCAGAAGCCGCCCATCAGCACCGGACGGACTTCTTCAAGAATCGCCGGGGTCAGAGCCCCGATGTCCACGACGTCGCCGACCTCGACGCCGGGAAGTGTCGGCACACCCTGAAGGTTGGTGCAACTACCGGTCCCCGCGATCACGCCGGTCTGATCCTCCTTCAAGGAAGCGCTGTAGCTCGCGTATTCGGCGATCTCGTCCTCATTCAAGATCAGGCCATCGAATACGAGGTTGCAAAGAGCGTAGTCCGTGTCGATGTAGTCCCTAAAGTGGGCCCTGACCGATGTTTTGTCGGCATTGTCGGTGGTCAGCGCCAGCGCTTCGTTGGCTACGGACCCGTCCTGCCGAATAAGCCTCAGGCGGATGTTTAAATTGAGGACCCGGTTCACCAGCGTTTCATCGTCAAGCAGGGTGTATCTGGCCCAGCCGCCTCCCAGGAAGCCCGGCAGCGGGTCCAGCCTTGCCGCCAGCTGGTCGATCTGGTGACCTGAGGCTGACGCAGACTCCAGTGCTGCCGCCGTTTCTGTGAGAAATCGATTCGTGCTGTCCGCGCCCTCCCCATACATCACGAAATCCAGGAAGGCGTCGTTATCGCCCAGTGTGTCGAAGCGTGTGTTGTGTATGTCGTTCGGCATATTTGCCCAACCGGGCCCGCACGGGCTCATGTGGTCTGCGCGGACTGCGGTGAGACAGGCCATTGCCGCGATGATGACTACTCGCAATAGCGTCGTCTTCATGTTCATGGTGTTTTCTCCTGGGTGAACCCGCCACATCCGCCGCTGGACCTACGCGGCGGCGTGTTTCATCGAACTCTCACTCTCTTTATAGTCGGAGGCCCACCTGCGGCAAATGGGGAAAATTCCCCTTGGCAGGGTTAGCGAGTCACCCGCCTGCGTGATCCAGTGCCCGGGATATGGGGAAGACACCCCATTGTATGTTTTAAGATCTGGCCAACAGTTTCTATAGGCGATGCCGTGGCTCGAGGCGGACGCCAAGTGGCTGTTGGGGCTAAGTCGCCTGCAGGCCCACTTGGCTCGCGAGCTGGAATCCTGGGGTACAGAACTCCCTTCAACAGGGTGCTGCGTGTGCGGATGCGCGGTAACGCTTCGCAATCAGCTGAAAGGAGGGAGGACACAAAATGAACGCAGAAGAGAGTGGGCTTTCTAGTCGCTCGTTTCTCACGGCGACCCGTGGAGTGGCAGTCGGCCTGAAGTTGCCCGATTACCCGGCACCGCACATGCTGCCGACGTTGTCACGGCCTTGTCCTGGTCCTACACGCAAGGGGGGCTGGACGCGGAGGCTGTGAGTCAAAGCACGGACGACCTCTATTACGCGGGAGGATGCTGCGACCATGGCTCCGCCCAGTCGATCACCAATGCTCTCGCGCAGAAACTACCCGAACCCTGGGGACGGCGGCCCGAAGGCCACAACGCGGTGTCGAGGTGGGCAGCCACGGCCGGGGTTCCGGTCAAGGACTTCTTGGAAGCGCAAATGCTGTGCCCGATTGGTCGGCCACATCAAGGAGTGACGAGTCCCTCACGGATCGCAAAGCGGGTCAAGGCGACCCGATCGTGCAGCTCGAGCTTTTCCATGATGTGCTGGCAATGATGATCGATGGTCTTGACGCTCGTGCTGTCCAGGCGGGCGATCTCCTTCTTCGACAGTCCGCGAGCCAGATAGGTGAGGACCTGCTGCTCGCGCGCTGTCAGCAGCTCCAGCCGACAGCGGCGTTTGAGGGCCAGACGGACGCCCGGCCTGCCGATCTCGAGCCGGCTTTCGACCTCGGGTGAAAAACAGGTGCTACCACGCAGCACCTTTTTGATAAAGACGACCAGATCCTCCGGGTTGTGCCCCTTGGTCAGGTAGCCGCTGGCGCGCACCTCCAGTGCCTGGGCGATGAAGCCGTCCTGCACGTAGGCGGACAAGAACATGATCCGCGTGTTCGGCAGCCGGTCCTTGATCCGACGGGCCGCGTCAAACACCGATAAACCGGGCATATCGATGTCCATGAGGACCAGATCCGGCTGTGTCTTCAGCGACTCGCTCAGGGCGGTGGAGGCATCTCCTACTGCGCCGATGACCTGAAGGTCCGGCTCTTCTCCGAGACGTCGTGCGAGCATATCCCGCAGCAGGTCGTGGTCGTCTGCGATGAGGATGGTCGCCGGTTTCCGGTTCATCGGACTGCGCCGCCCTTTGCGATCAGTCTTACCAGCTCCGCCAAGGGGAGCGGCCGCTCGAGCACCATGAAGCCAGCGTCCTCGTACTCCCGCACGGAAGGGGAGTCGCGTTCCGTCAGGATCAGGACGCGGGGGTGCGCCCCGGTCGCAGCAAAGGCGTCGCTGTAGTCGCGGGCCCTGCAATCGGTGAACTCCGTATCCACCAAGACTGTCAAGGCGGTCTCCCGATGCCGTTCCAAGGCATCGAGAAGACCATGCCAATCAGCCACCCGTTCGGCGCTGAGGCCGAGCCGGCCGACCGCGGAGGCCAGGAGTTGCGCATAATAGAGGTCCCCTGCGGCAATCAGGAGCGTGCCTTGAAGGCTCGGGGCGGGCGGCGAGCCCTCAGCCGCCTCCGCCTCATCACGGGGGAAACAGAGCCGGAAGGTTGTGCCCTGGCCGACAACCGAGGAGACGTCGATGGTCGCCCCGTGGTCGACGGCGATGGCGTGGACGATCGCGAGCCCAAGGCCGGTGCTCTGTCCCCGTCCCTTGGTCGTAAAGAAGGGCTCGAAGATGCGCGCCTGGATCTCCGGCGGAATCCCCTGCCCCGTGTCCGACACAGTCAGACAGAGGACGGGGCGAACGCTGGTGCCGGTTGGGTCAGCGCCGGCGTCCTCGCTCGAGCTGAGCGCGATGCTCAGTCGCCCCCCCGTTGGCATTGCATCTCCGGCGTTGTTCGCGAGATTGACCAGCACCTGTTGCAGTTGGTTCCGGTCTCCGAGAATCTGGCACTGTTTGGCGGGGCAATCCGACCGCGTGACGATCTCGATGGCGGCCGGCAGCGTCTGCCGCAACAGACCGGTCGTCTCGGCCAGGAGGCGGCAGAGATTGACCAGCTTCCTCTCCGGCCCGGTGTTGTGACTGAAGGTCAACAGCGCGCTCGTGACTGCGGCGCCTTGCTGAGCAGCGGCCTGGATGCCCCTCAGGCTGGCGTGGTCGATGTCCCCACGCTCGGCCGCCCGCGCGGCCAGGTCCACATAGCCCTGAATACTGCCGAGCACGTTCTTGAAATCGTGTCCGACGCCGGCGGCCATCTGTCCGAGAGCCTCCATCTTCTGGGCCTGACGCAGCTGTTCCTCGGCGACGATGCGCTTCGACAACTCCGACTCGGCGACAGCTCGCCACCTCCGTAGCCGCACGCCCAACAACCACCACAAGCCACCGGCAAAGAGCAAGACGGCAACGTCGACCGAAAAGAAGACGAGTTCGCTCTCCCCGTGGGACTGCAGCCGCTCCTGCAGGCGGGCGTAGACCGCCTTGGCGTGGGCATCGGCCTGCGCGCACAGCAGCCGCGTGCTTTCCGTGTATCCCGGGGAGTGAAGCAGGCTCAGAGCCTCATCCTGACGGTTCTCCCGGCCCGCATCCATGGCGTTGCGCTCGATGGCGCCGAGCTTCCTGGCGAGCTCCGCGAGCAAAGAGAAGCTGGCCCTGTCCTGCGGTTGATCCTGGAGGTCGAGGTCTGCGTCCAACGCAGCAGTCAGACGTCTCGATGCATCGTCGTAAGCCTTTCGCCAATCCTCGCCGCTACCGAACAGGACAACGTGATGCGTCGCCTGCGTCATCTCCCATCGGAGCGCGCGAAACTCCGTGATCGCCTCCGTCCGCCGCACGAACTCGGTCCCGATGTGACCGAAGAAGCGATGCGACTCGTAGATATGCCACCCGAGAACCAGAATGAGCAGTGAGGCAACCGCAACCGCAAGGACCAGCCACCCGCGGAATGGAGCCTGACGCTCTGGGAGCGGGTTTTCTGGATGGCGCAGAACTAAGTGGATCAAAGACTGACCTCGCATTCGCAGTCGCGGCGACCCGAGTCTGGTCGAGCGGACGCTCCTAGGCTGCTGCCGACCGGCGGACCGGATGTCGAGCGTTGGCCTGGCGCAGTGATCGGCTCGCAACACGGCCCGTGATAAGGCAAGCGGCGCAAGTGCGCCGCCCGCCGGGTTCGGCAACCGTTCGATGCTACCCCATCTCTGGAAGGGAAGGAGATAGCAAGATGGACCAGTAGCAATCAGAAACCTCTTACTGCGACCCGCCGGGTGAAAGTCCCGAACCCGAAAGGATTGGCCATCAGAAGCAGTTCAGGCCCACCGCAGCGGTGTCCGAGCGGTGGGAGCGAACAGGACACAACGTAGGGTACCGCCAAGCGAAGGCAACGAAGCGCGGCGGCATAGCGGATGAGCAATCGGAGTCGCCTGATAGTACCGTCGAGCGCGCGGAACTCGCCCCAGAGGACCCGCGGGAGGTAAGCGGCCGATGGGCTAAGCTGTCTCTGGCGGGACAGATGTCGCGGACTTTGCGCCGCGCGAGCATCTTCAGACAACGACAGGGGCTCGCGGGTTGGGCGAGGTGGGCACTAGGGATGGAGCGTCTTCTTCGGACCCCGGGTGCGCACTTTTCTTTCCGGTGCGCAGCGAGTGCCTAGATCGAGGAGCCGTATGCGAATTGGGCACGTCCGGATCTGTGGGAGCCGCGGGTGAGCAATCACCCGCGGCCACCCGGCACTCATGGCCACGGCGAGTGGCCGCTGCCCACTAGACTGCGGACCCCAGCCGGCGAAGCACCAGTGTCTGCAACGGGTCGATCAGCGACCGCCGCCGTAGGGGCCAAGCTTCTGTTTCCTCACCAACCCGACAGGAAACAGACGATGAACGACACCGATAGCCAAACGGCACCCCTGCCGCACACCCTGGAACACAGGCAAGCTGATCGGGCAGAAGCCACCCCTGAAGCTCAGGGAGGTCTGGGCGGTCGGCACCCGGCTGCAGATGGCCGGCAAGACCCGCGAGGTCGCCCGGTTCGAACTCACCGAGCAGACGCGGGAGGCCTTGGGTGCGTGGATCGCGGAGGCGAGACTGTCCTCGGGCGACTGTCTATTCCCGAGCCGTCAGCGTCAGTCGCCCCACCTCTCGACCACTCGGTCCTCTCTACGGCTGAATTCTCCGGTGCCGAGAATTGGCGCCATGCCTAAAGGGTTAGGCTCTGTCTACAGGGCATGCCGATCAAGGTCGTCCTGACTTGGATCCTCTGCCCCAGCAAGCCCAGACAGCAACCAGAAGACGAGCGTCATGCAGATTGCCGAGCCGAGACACCACAGGCAGGTTGCGCCGAGCACGAAGGGCTCCAGTGCCGTAAGACGCAGCGAGAAGAGCACTCCGAGTAGGGCGATTGCCCAGGCCGCCCAGTACCAGCCCCTGGCCCACGGCGACCGGCGCCTGGCAAACAGCCAGGCGACCAGGATGAGCAGATAGCCGACGACGCCGAGGACACCTAAGGGGACGCCGAATATCTTGGCGTACTCGCTCGCCTGAACCTCGGCACAGCTGCCGATGGGACCGCACGCCATGGGGGCGTGGGCGAGGGCCGTATATGCCGTGTAGCCGGAGATGCCGAGCCCCAAGAGCAGGGCCACCGGCAGTAGCCAGGTGGTCCCAGTGCTGGGTCTGACTCCTCGACGCCGCAGCCGTGTCAGTGCGTGAATGAAGGCTGCCACCATGCCGATGAGCACCAGCACGGCCAGAGCGTTGGCGATGCGCTCTCGCCCCTCCCTCGAGTGGGCGGCCGGGTACACCTCCCCTGATTGGGGCGCCTCCCTCGCTCGAGGCACCCCTTGGCTGGCCACCCGCGCAGCGATCTCCCGTATCCCCTCGGGCAGCAGCGCACCGAGCCCAGGGACGGATGGCCAGCTGCTGGCTTGGGGGTCTGTTGCGAGCCCCTCGACATCGTCCCCCAGGCCCCTGGCAATCTCGGGCAGTCCCACCAGGGCCCGGTCGCCGACCAGGGCCACTGGAACTCCATCCTTCGCAGACGGGAGCGCCCAGCGGTTGGCCGCCGCACGATAGACGTCGGCACCGGGTGGTCGGGAGATGTCGACGCCAGCGAACTGGAGACGCGGCCCCCAGCGTTCGATGAGTCCGGGCAGATAGAAAGCGAACAAGTCGCGGCTTTGAGGCGCGCCCGGATCGTAGCAGAGTACCGCTCGCACTGCGGGCGCACCGCCCCCGGGTTCCACGGCCCCAACCGGGAGCGCGGCGATGGCCAGGAACACGAGGCAGAAGCGCAATATGGTGTTAGTCTTTGAGGGCAATTTAGTGTCCATCGGTCGCAGTCGCCAAGGCTGAGGTTACGCTCGCCGGAGGGATCTCCACCGAGGTCCGGGTTCGTGGCCAACGGGAGGATCATACCCCGCCGCTCCGTTCATGCTGCCACAACGGTACGAAGACGTGGTCGCAGCCCCCCCGCCCCTTGCTCCGCCGCTTTGCCAGTCGCGCCTTTCGGTGATCGTGCAGGGTTCAACAGACCGCTAAGGACTCACCTTTCGGCGACTCCTGCGGCCCGCTGCCTGGATGGCGGGCGCTTGCGGCCAACTGCGGACATCCAACCGTCGGCGCTGAGCGGCAGCAAGACGCTGATTCCGGTCACTGCGGGTTCGGAAGTTGGAGCCATTGCGTATAGCCTATATTTGACATTCACCTGAGTGGCTCCAGCGGCTGGTCACAGACGACAACCGGCCGTTGAATGCCGACAAATGCTGTTGTTCGCAGGTCTGAATTGCGCGGGACCGCTGTCGTCGCCGGCAAGTGAGCGGCGGTCAGAAGGGGATGGCCGCGAGCGGGTTGCTACGCGCTCCACCCTCGATGTAGGCGATGAGTCCCCGTCGGCCTTACGGCGGGCGAGCGCGGCACCTCCCTCCTGGGCATCGAGCAGAACGGGGAGGAGCGCTTCGCGGGGGTCCGGTTGGCGACCTGACTCAGCGCGACTTCACGACGCGTGCACCACGCTCTTGGGCAGTGGTGCACAAAGGCTTGGCCCTACCCCCGGCCTGCCGCTTGGCGCTGGGGGCGGGACGCGGCAGATCGCCTGGCACTATGCGGGCCACTCCGCGTGCAGAGTGGTGCCGCCCCAGGCGTTCGGAAGAGTCCGCCCGACCCCCCCGCTGAGGCTGATACGCTCCTTCAGTGCGGCATGGTATAGGTTCAATTGGGCTTGCTTGGTTGGGTCCAACCCCTCGGCTGAGCCATCGTCCAAGACCTCGAGCACGATCTTGTTGGACACCTTCCCGACTTCGACGCGCATGTGCTTAACGTTTTTCTCGCGTACCAGGAATTTTGTGACGTCCTCAACCAGGCGGTAGAGGGCGGTCTTGAGCGGCTTCGGAATCTCGGTCTCCCCGATCGATGCCGACCACTCGACCGCCAACGACGGGTGCGCCTGCCTGAATTGGCAGAAATACCAATCCAAGGTGGGCAGGACGCCGAAGTCATCGAGGCTCGGGGGCCGTATCTCCAGCGCGAGGGCTCGGATACCCTGCGCCATTTCCAGGATGAGGGGCAGGAGCATCTCGGAGATCTGGCTGCACCGGACCGACTTGGGCCCCGCCGCTCCACATAACCCCTCGACCCGTATCTTCAATGCATACAATCCCTGGGCAACGCCCTCGTGCAGTTCGAAGGCAATACGCTGTTTCTCGCTCTCGCTGGCGGTCATGAGCTGCTCCGAAAGCAGCGCCAAGCCACGGGAGCGCTCGCGCAACGAGGCTTCATCTAGCTCAGTCATCCGCTTGGCGTACCTGGCACTGCCGATCTGGACCGCATAGAGCAGGAGCAGAATCAATAGGCTTCCGGCGAAGTCTTTGGACTGAGTCCACTCGATCTCTTTGACCCTGGCCGTCATATTGGTATCAACCGAGAAGACGCCAAGGACTCTTCCATCGCTTCCGCCATGGATCGGGAAATAGGTCGTAAAAGAATGCCGATCGTCATCCGGACGGCTGGGCGGCTCTAGATCGTCTGGACCTGTGAGCCAACTGACGGTGTCTCCTGCCAAGGCAGCGACAACGCCGGGTTTACCGGCGCAGGTGCGACCAATGTCAACGGGGTTGGTCGCGGAGATGATGACCCCTTCATCATCCAGAATGCGGACGGACAGCACCTGGGTGTTGGCCACGAGCTCGCCGATTCCCTGCTGCAACGTGTCCAGCGGCGGGTGCAGGTGGTGCGCCGTTTCGTCTTTTAGGTAGGGCATGAATTCCCGCCGGACAGAATTGAACAGGCTGGTTGCTAGCTCGGAGATATCGTCTTCGCTCAGCGAAATCATATGGGAGATAGCGAACTGCCGATAGATCAGCATAAGCAGTATTGCGGCAACGAATACGCCGACCAGACCCGTCAGCGAGAAGAACCGCAGCATCCGGAACGATCGCTGTTTCGACATTGTGTCTTTCACCTTTCCCGCCCTGCTTCTGTTATAGCGCCATGACTGTGCCTGAATACGTTCAGTTCCTCGGTCGTCGATGCGGCTCACGCGGACTGGAGTGTCGCCGTCCTCATGATACATTTTGGGACGTCCAAGTCCCCAAAATGACTGCGCTCGGCGACAGCCTTTGAGCCCCGGTTCGCCCCGCTCCGGGGTCACGGATGCGCTCTGCATGTTGCCTCCGCGGCTTCGGCACTAACGCCCCTTCGCCCCTGTGCCAAAACGCCAGCGCCTACGCCTACCGGGGAGTAAACGCCCTCGCTTCGCTCTCCATGGCGCGCAGCGGTGGTTGTGGACGATAGGGGTGTTTGATAAGGCCAAGTTGGTCGTGAAGAACGTCGATTGATTTGGTCTAGGCCCACCAGTGCCTCTCATCCTTGTTTGCAAGGATAGTATGTGCCCCGCCTTACGAGGCGTGGTACCCCGGGTATCGTTGACAGAGGTCGCTGTGGCCCGCGAAGCTGCTAACGTCCGCGTGGACCGGTCGCGGTGTTACCCGGCGTAGGGTCTAGCATTCGCGGCCCGCGCGGCGAACCCGAGGCGTTAGGGCTGGCGCTAGGTGCCGTCATGGGGCGCACCTGCGTAACGTTCACCGCAGTTGGCCGCGCGCCCGGCGGGTGGGCGGCTGAGGTGGCGCAGCCCAGGGTGAGGGGCCGCTTGGCGCGTCTGTGCGGACGCTCGTGACCTGCCGGGGAGCGTTCGCTTCACACCGAAAACGCCAGCTCGAATGTCTTGGTACGAGCGTCTCAAATTGGGGCGAACTTGCCACTCGGCCCGACAGGCTGGGGGTCCGCTCCGGGTCGCCCGCAGCCCCTGGCTGGCCCCCAGATCCGTCGCTCGGTAAGTATCCTGCGCAGGGTGCCCATGGCATCACCAGGCCGCAAAGGGGCTCTGGGAGGGCATTCCGGCAGCATATCGAAACCCGCCAGCCCCGGTATAGACAATGCGGATCGAGGCGCCCCGATGGACGGTGTTGCTCACAGCCCCCGGAAGGTGGCGCGGAATGCCGCCAGGGCCACCCGCAGTACGATCCATAGGGCCCAGAACACCGCCAGGGCTACCACGTCGACCAGGACTTGGATCGGCATCGGCTGGGCCAGGAACCAAGCCTGCGCGGCGGCGAAGAGGGCTACGGCCCTATGAATGAATTCGAGCATGCTCGCCTCGCTGGATCCCGCGTGTCATCCTGGGGTCCTTCATCAGGTCAAGGGTCTTGGATAGAGAGCCACCGGTGTGCCCGCCGACTTCTCGGGTCAGGGCGCTTTCCTCTTCGAGTTCCATTGCTTCTTTGTACCCCCTGGTGGGCAGGACCTCGAACTCACGTTCGCTCCGCCACGATTGGCTGCTCCTCGACGGTTCAGAGCACGACACGCCGCCCACCCTGCTCTGCGAGCCAAGCCTTTCGCTGCTCGGATTCCGGCAGCGCCCGCCCCACCCGCCGCCAGAACTCCGGCGTGTGGTTGGGCTCGATTAGGTGGACCAGCTCGTGGACGATCACGTAGTTCACCATGCTGCCGGGCAACAGGATCGTTGCCAAGTGAAAATTGACGTTCCCGGCATGACCGCAGGAGCCCCAGCGGAAGCCTAGGTCGCGTACCTCGACGCCCTTTGGCTCGACGCCCATGCGGGCGGCCCAGGCCTTCACCCGCCGTTGCAGCCAGCGCCTGGCATGCTCGGTGTACCAGTGTACGAACTGCTCCCGGCCGTCGACGGCCAAGGACCGCAGCAGCCTGAACCGTCCGGCCTCCAGCTTGAGCGGCGCCTCCTGCTCGTCGACGAGCAGCAGCCAATAGCTCCGGCCCAGGTACGGGAGGCCCTCGCCAGTGACAAACTCCTTGGCATCCAGGGTCTGATGGCGGGCCTCCTTCTCGGCGATCTTGGTGTAGAGCCAGAAACGCTTCTCGCGCACAAACGCGGCCAGCAGGGCCCCATCGGTCTCTGGCGGGGCCGAAATAATCAGCTTGCCGCCACGGTCCAGGGTGATCTCCAGCGCGGACGGATACCGCGTCCGTCAGCCTGCCGCACGAGCCTCCCGGTGACACGCGTTCGGCAGGAACTCGCGATCGGACGTGACTTCGGTTACGCCGCGAATGCGATCCGCGCTAAGCTGAAGGCGCTGTTCTTCGAGAATCATGCGATCGGCGAGGTTGAGTTCAGTGGCGAGGTCACCCTCGACATCGACGGTGTCGTCCGGGTCGCAAACCTTTACACCGAGCGCGTGGGAAAGACCTTCAAGCTGCGTTTCCGGGAAGCTGACATCCTGGCGATCACGCAGGCCAAGGGCATGGACTTGGTCCCCGAGCAGGTCGAGATCGTATCGCTCTATCCGCTACGGGCGCCCGTTATCCTGGTGCTGACCGACCAGGCACGCGCGCTGGCGACACAGCACGCACCAGATGATGTCTGGCTCCAAGATGCGATACGCCATGTGATTTGGAGCTTCTTGCTGACCCGCACCTTCGGGCCGATATTCGCAACCACGGTCACCGATGCCCAAGAACTGCGCCCGGGCAATACCCCGAACGAGCGCACCATGGACTACCACAACAACGCCATCGGTCGGCGCTTCGTCGCCGAGAATGTCCCGCTCGCCGCCCTGCCGCGTCGCGTCCGGTCGGACCCTGACGTCATCCGCCACCCCGATGAGGTCAAGCACTTCGGCGAGGATCGCCTGCTGCGTTGAGCAAAGATGAGGAAGAACAAGATGCCCCGAACACAGGCGATCTCCGGGCTCATGGTCGTCGGGCCGCGCCGGATCGAGACCCGCGACATCCTGCCCACTCAGCATTTCATGGAGTTCGAGAACCCCGCCGAGGGTGTCCATGAGCACCAACGGCCCCAGCTATCGTGGGTATCGGTACCCGCCTCAGATCATCAGCAACGTCGTTTGGCTCTACCATCGGTTCTGCCTGAGCCTGCGTGATGTTGAGGACCTGGTGGCCGAGCGAGGCATCGTTGTTTCCCACGAGACCGTGAGGCAGTGGTGCCGTAAGTTTGGACCAGCGTACACCTTGGGCAGCGAAACGCCGCACTGGCCGACTGGGGGACTACCTGGTATCTGGACGAAGTGTTCATCACGATCATGGGGCGGCCGAGACAAGGGCGAAGGTATGGCGGGCGGGCCTGTGGTCGGACCTGGAACCGGTGCCGCCTTGGGAGTGGCGGAGGCAGTGAAATCTGCCAAGCCTTCAAGGAACTCGCCGCAAGCTCGGACCGCTGCCTTGTCCTATGCAGCGGCAGATTACAGAGCGGCAAGGTATGTTTTACACACAGGTCACGTTGACGCGGAAGTTCATCCATGTTAACTGCCAGAGACTCTTCAATAACTGCTAATATTCCGTAAGTCGCTAGATTTAGACGAGAAAATGAGGTGAGCAGAAATTGGCCAATCTAACGAATTTGTAATACTTCACTGGGCGTAAGGGCGCCATGAGAACGTAATCCACAAGGTTATCCACAGGGCGTGTGCATAAAAACCTGTTTACAAACGTTTGCCTGCAGTTGCCACTCCACTCTGAGAAACGACATCAATAACAGGGCGTAACCGGCCACTCTCTAACAGTGGGGCTTCCCACGTCCACATTGCCCACGACTGCGACACCGTATCTCCCTGGTCACCGCACCTCGATTCCGGCACAACCTCATGCGAGAGCTAGATGCGGGCTCTGCTTTTTGACATCGTGCGCACAGTTGCGGCCAGCGGTGTCCGCAGTCGGCCAAAAGTGGCCACCGACGGGGGTCGGGTCAAGACGCTCGGCCTATGCGGCGGCACTCGCCCAATCCCCAGGCATGGGCCAGCCATCGTCGCCTGCGATTGCGAGTCATCCGCGCGAGGACCATCCAAAGTAGGTGGCCGCCGGCGCGGAGCTGAGGGCGCTCCCCAGATGTCGGGAACACGGTCACCAGCAGGCGCAGCGTGAGGTTCCCCAAGGCAAGGGCGCAGCAGGGTCGGAAGATCGAGACGAGTGTCCCGAACGGTGCGGTGAGCCCGCACCGTATGGCGGAGAGCGTCCTCGCTCTCGTCAAGAAATCACTGGCGGTCAGTAGGGTCGGATGTTTGGAAGGGACAGATCGGCGCCACCGCCGGGCCGTTCGGTCGCCGTGTGCTGCGCTGGTGCGTGCGCCGCGGCCTTCTGGACGGTGACGACTTCCGTGATAGGCTCTGCCATGGCTTCGATCAGGCTCAGGACCTCGATCCGGACGTCTGGTTGGGCTTCTCGCAGGGCGAGCGTCGCGGAGTCCGCGACCAGGCCGGCTTCTCCGGGTTCGGGATCGCCGTCGCTGACGGCAAGGCCGAGTCCCCATTTTTTGCCGTCTTCACCGTCGCTTCCAAACCTACCGACTCCCGACCCGCGGCATGACTTCTCCACACGTTCTTCTCTGCGCCTTTTGGCGGTTACAGCGAACGCGTTTGCCGCGGACTGGAAGCCCGCCGGGGAACTGGACCGTCAGGACCTTACTCCGGACCTGTTCTACGCCAAACGTATGGCGGTCCGTCCGTCCGATGGCAGACAGGTCACTGCGCACCTCGCCTTTTTCACGTCGCGAGCGTTCCGCTTGGAGGTCGTCGATCTCGGGGCCGGGCCCGAGGCCACCTACCCGACCCTCGGGGACGCCTTCCGGGCGGAGGGATGCATCGCGGGGGTCAATGGCGGCTTTTTTCACCCGGACTGGCGGCCAGCTGGGCTAGTGATCTCCGAGGGCCGCCGGATCAACCGGTTCGAGACCGCGAAACTCCTCAGCGGCGTGGTCTACAGCGACGGCAAAGGTATCCACCTCGTCCGGCGGGCCCAGTTCCAGGACCACCCGGGCATCAGCGCCCTGTTGCAGACTGGCCCCTACCTCGTGGAGGGCGGACAGACGGTGCGGGGCCTTTCCGCCACCGATCCCAGGCGCCGGACCTTCATCGCCACGGATGGGCGCGGGCACTGGGTGCTCGGCGCCGCGCTGAGTCCGCTTACCCTCGCCGAGTTGTCGGAATGCCTCGCCTCGCCGGGTGCCCTGGCCCCTTGGATGACCAATCGGGCAATCAACCTCGACGGCGGCTCCTCGACGGGCTTTTTCTTCGACCGGGGGGCCGGCAAGGCTCCGGTGACCCTGCATCCCCTGAAGCGGGTCCGAAACCTCCTCGGAATCACCCCGCGCTGACGTCTGCCGGACGATGGCGGCGGAATCCGGTTGCGCCTGGTGACGTCAATTCGCGCCGCCGCTGCGCACGGTCGCGATCCGCGCACGCACCGGGATGTTCTTCGAATCCAGACCCGGAGGCTGGCCGTGCAGGTCGAACTCCAGGTCCACCTGGGGCCGGAAGATCAGGGCATGGGTCGAGCCGCCGTAATGGAACATCCCGAGCTGGTCGCCTTTCTTCACGTGCTGCCCTTCGTAGACGGTGATCTCGTTGGAGGACACCTCCGCCATGCCGACGAAGAGCACGGCCATCAGGCCGATCTCGGGGTTGTCGGCCTCGATGAAGATGAGGGCGCGCGCAGCGGTGTGCGTGATGTACCCCTGCGATTCGTTGGGGCTGGCCGGGTCGAAGCCGGCCGCCTGCGCCGACGCGTAATACGAACCCTCGATCAGGCGGGTCTTGACGATGCGCCCGCTCACGGGGCTATGCCAGCGGTGATAGCTCAGAGCGCTCAGAAACGCCTGATAGACGGTTCCACCCTCAAACTGCGGCGTCAGGGGGTCACCCGCCAGCATGTGCGCGAGCGAGTAGGGCTGGTCCTTGATCCAGAACCGGTCGCGTAGTTGCACGTTCTTGGCGAGCCTGTAGGGTGCCGACTCGCAGGCATTGGCGATCACGCGGTCGTCCTCTGGGCTCGCGATGGGCCGGCGGCCCTCGCGGAAGCGCCGGGTGAAAAAGTCGTCCCAGGACGCAAAGCCGTGGTAGGGCAGCGCGGGATCGGATTCGAAATCCAGCGTGAATTCCGGCATGGCCGCCAGCGCCTCGCGCCCGAACCAACCCTTGTCGGGATCATCGTTCAGCACGGTGCGTGAATCCGGCGACCTCAGGAACACCGCCCACTGATTGAGGATCTTCTTCAGCTGGGCGTTGACCTTGTCGTTCAGGAAGGCGGCGGTACCGGCGGGTGTGCCCATGGCCCAGTTGAGGATGGCATTGATCGGAAAGCCAACCAGTCCGGTGTCGTTGAACTCCGGGGCCTGGGTCAGGATGCGGTTCATCAGCTGGAGCATCTCACGATAATCGCGCACCACAGGCTTCCCCACGGGGTCCTCCAGGTAGGGCGCTTCCCGCGGTATCTGGTCGAACATCTGCGTGAACAGCATGTAGAGTTCCGAGTCGTTTTCGATCAGCGCCTTGAACTCGTCGATCACCGGCAGGAGCGGCGTCGCGGCGCCCCGCGGCTCGTTCTGAGCACCGAGCCCCGCGTGCGCATCTTCGAGTGCCTGTCGATCGGCATTCAGCCACGCCCCCGTCTGAGGCGGTAGCGCTGGGATCGGCGGTTTCGCCGCGACCAGCGGCGCTGCCAGCACGATGGCCAAGAGGCCCAATCGGTACCAGTTCGTCTTCATCGTCGGATCCTGTGGTGGTTCTGGTTGCCGGGTGCTCGCCTCGTCACCCGGGGGCGGGAAGCTCAAGCTTCCGATACGGGCCAGGGGAGGAACCAGCGGGTTTGCTTTCGGCCGCGCCCGTTCTGCAACCAGCCGTCCCAGTCCGCGGCAGCGGTCTGCGGGTGCTACTGGAATATACAGGCAACGAGGAAGTCCCCGTGCCTGGGCGGATCTTAGTCCATGGTCGCACCGCGCGGGTCGATCTCTGCCAACGGGGACAGGGCGCGGTTCGCCGCCCGGTCCACCTGAACCCCCAGCCGCCGGGCGTTTCCCCGACACCGGACGCAACCGCGCGAAAGGCGCCCCTTTTCAGGCACCTTTCGCACTTTCTCCCCCAGCGAAAAACCCAGGACCATAACGGCCATCCGCCCTGCCCGGAGGCCGCATGTCCCACCCCGTCGAAATCCCCCGCCACGTCGACGATCCGCCCACGCTGCTGCTGTGGCGCATCGATGACCTGGTGCCCGTGGTGCTGATGCTGGTCCTGGGCATCCTCGTCGATCAGCTCCTGGTGTTCCTCCTGCTCGGCATCGTCCTGGTGCGCCTCTACGGGCGCTTCCGCGACAGCCGCCCGGACGGGTACGCCCTGCACTGGGCCTACTGGGTGGGGCTCCTTGGCCTGCGCGGGCGCACCACGCCCAACCCCTTCATCCGCCGGTGGCTGCCGTGACCCTGGCCGATTTCCTCGCCACCTGGCGCGGCCTGACCCTGGAGAACCGCCTGCATCGGCTCGCGGTGCTGGGCCTGATCGGCACCAACCTGATCACCGCCGTGGCGCTGCTGCGCGCCGACCACACGGTGGTGCTGGTCCCTCCGGTGCTCGAAGGGCAGGTGAGTGTTGCCCGCGAGCATGCCAGCCAGGAGGTGAAGGAGGCGTGGGCGCTGTTCGTCGCCGAACTGCTGGGCAACGTCAGCCCCACGAGCGCCGAGTTCATCCAGAAAGCCGTCGACCCTCTGCTTGCCCCCGCCCTGCGTCGTCCCGTGCTGGAGGTGATGGCCGAGCAGGTCCGGGAGATCCAGCGCGAGCGCGTGAGCATGAGCTTCAACGTGCGCGCCATCGCCTACGACCCGCCGACCGACAAGGTCTTCGTCACCGGCATCCAGACCACCAGCGGTCCCGGCGGCAAGCCCGTGGCCCGCACCCGCACCTACGAGCTGATCGTGGGTTTTGCGCACTACCGCCCGGTGATCCGCCATCTCGACGTCTATCCCGACGAGCCCCGTGTGGGGGAGGGGGCCACACCCGCACCGCCGCCGGCCGACCCCGTTGCTCCAGGAGAGCGCCATGACTAGAACCCTGATCTGCGCGCTGGGGCTGAGCGCCCTGGCCGCATCCGTCCCGCTGCACGCCGCCGAGGATCCGGGCATCGCGCTGCCTCCGGTGCCCGCGCGCGCTGCTGCGGGACGCGGACCGCGTACCGGCGACCATCCGCCACGTCTCGGCCGAGTCGTCGGACAAAGCCGCTTCGGACAAAGGCGACGCCCCGGCCGCCACCCTGGCGCTGGGGCCCAAGACCATCACGGTCTCCCCCGGGACCACCGCCATCGTCGAGGTCGCCATCGATCATCTCAACCGCATCGTCACCCCCTTCGCCGCCCCGCAGGTGCGCACCGTCTCCCAGGCGACGACCCAGGTCGACGGCAACGCGATCTACGTGGCGACCGCGACCGAAGAGCCGGTGAGCCTCTTCATCACCGAGGCGGGCGATACCGCGACGGCCCTCTCGTTGACGCTCGCCCCCCGCCACATCCCGCCGCGGGAAGTGCGCCTGGTGCTCGCCGGCGGCAGTTTCGTGCGGACCGCCGCCCCCACCGCGAGGCCGAGCGCACCCGCAGCGCAGGGGGACCAGCCCTACGTCGAGCACCTCGCCGCCGTGTTCCGGGCGCTCGCCCAGAACCAGGTACCGGCCGGCTACGGCCTGCACCCGGCCGGGCGCGGCGAGCGGGTCTCCTGCAAGCAGCCGGGGATCATGGTGACCACCGCCCAGGTGCTGGAGGGTGGGCGGCTGCGCGTCCTCGCGGCGCGGGCGCGCAACCAGGGCAAAGAGCGGATCGAGCTGGAGGAGCGCACCTGCAGCGCCGAGACCGGCGCGGACGCCGGGGCCGTGGTCGCCGCGGTCGCCACCTGGCCGCGGGTCTGGCTCGCCCCCGGCGAGGAGACCGAGCTCTATGTCGCCGTGCGCCCGCGTGAGCCGGAGCGTGAGCGCCGCGACCGGCCCTCGCTCCTGGGCGGAAAGCCATGAGCCTTCAGGATCGCTGGGAAGGGCTCCCGCCGGGGCTGCGCCGGGGACTGGTGCTGGGCGGTGCCGCCGTCGTTGGTGATCGGGCTCGCCGCGCTCCTGGTGCGCGCCCCCAAGGACGAGCGCGCCGGGGGCACGGACGAGCGCAGGCGCCTGATCACGAACCTCCTGACCGACGCCGATCCCCGTGCCATCGGCATCGAGGGCCTGGCCGAGCGGCTGCGCCGGGTGGAGACCCATATGGGCCAGCTCTCCGCCGGGCTCGACAAGCTCGGCCTCAAGACGGGCGCGGACCCGGAGCGCGATGCGCTGATCGAGGGTCTGCGCCAGGAGAATGCACGGCAGTTGGAGGAGCTGCGCTCGCAGCAGGAGGCGCTGCGTCAGGAACTCGCGGCGGGGAGCGCAACGCCTGCGCTGCCGCCGGCGGAAGTCGCCCAGCCGCCCGTCCCAGTACCGGCGGAGCCGGCGCCGACCCAGGCCGCCCCGCTCACCGCGGCCCCTCAGCCAGCTCTTCGAGCCGTCGCCCGATACCGAGCGCGGGAAACGGGACCCCATGCGTCTGCCGCCGGCCGGCGCCGAGACCCCCCGCGGCGCCAAGGCGCTCGCGATCCGCGTGGTCGCGGCAGAGCCAACGGCGGAGGAGGGCGATGCGCTCCCCGAGGATGCCGTCCTCATCCCCGCGGGCAGCATCCTGCGCGGGGTGCTGCTGTCGGGCATGGACGCGCCCACGGGCCGCCAGTCCCGGCGCGACCCCTATCCGGCGCTCGCCCGCATCAAGCACGACGCCATCCTGCCCAACCGCTTCCGCGCCGATGTGCGCGAGTGCTTCCTGGTGCTCGCCGGCTACGGGGATCTGGGCAGCGAGCGGGCCTATCTGCGCAGCGAGACGATCACCTGCGTGCGCACGGACGGCGGTGCCATCGAGGTCCCGATCGATGCCTACGCCACCGGCGAGGACGGCAAGGTCGGCGTGCGCGGGCGGGTGGTGAGCAAGCAGGGCAAGGTCATCGCCCAGGCCATGATGGCCTCCTTCGTGGAGGGCTTCAGCAAGATGTTTTCCACCGTCCCGGTCACCACCCTGTCCACCAACGCGGGGCAGAGTACGACCTTTCAGAACGTGCTGACCCCCGAGGCGCTGCAGGGGGCGGCCGTGAGCGGCGCCGGCAACGCGCTCGATCGCCTGACCAACTTCTTCATGGACATGGCCGAGGAGATGTTCCCCGTGATCGAGATCGACGCCGGGCGCGCCATCGAGCTGGTCCTCAACCGCGGCGCCACCTTGCGCATCGCGGACGCCGCACCGCCGGGAAAGACGCCGAAAAGCGCCGCCTTTCGCGGCGGTCGGGCACCCGCAAATCGGAAACCATAGCGCCATGAAGCCCATCGTCCCACAGCCCCTCACCGCCCTCGTCCTGCGCCCTGGTGGCCGGTCTGCCGGCCGCCCGCGCGGCGGAGACAGACGCGACAACGACGAGCGCGCAGGCCCCAACGGGCATCCGGGAGCTGCTCCGCGGCATCCGCGGGATGCAGCGCCTGCCGGTCGCCGGGGTGCAGATGGTCGAGGCCGGGGAGCGGGTGCTGTTCGTCTCCGACAACGGCCGCTACGTCTTCACCGGCCCCGCCTGGGACCTGTGGCACGGCGCGAAGCTGGAGACCCTGGAGGCCGGCACCCGCCTGGCCTCGCGCGTCGACCTCAAGCGCCTCGGGCTCGACCCCACGGGCCTGGGGGCGCTGGACCTTGGCAACGGTTCATCCGAGGTCGTGGTCTTCGTCGACCCCCGCTGCCCCCACTGCCGGCGCCTCCTGGAGATGCTGCCGGCGCTCGCCGGGCGCTACCGCTTCCGCCTGGTGCCACTGCCGGTGCTGGGACCCGACTCCGAGACGGCGGTGGTGCGCCTGAACTGCCTGGCCGAGCGGGACCCGACCGCCGCGCGCGAGGCGCTGCTCGCCGGAAACGCCGACCAGCTCCCCGCCCCCGAAGGCACCTGCGGCCAGGCCCCGGCGCAGCGCGCCCTGGTCACCGCGCAGCTCTTAGGCATCGCCGGGGTGCCGTACCTGATCGCCCCGGACGGGCGCCTGCAACAGGGCGTCCCCGCGAATCTGGAAGCCTGGTTGGAGGGCAAGTGATGAGACGCCGGCACCTCTTTGGATTGGCCCTGGTGCTGACCGGGACCCTGCAGGGCTGCGCGGGCCTGGGTGAGGGCGACTTCGCCTGCCCCGGTTACCCGAGCAAGCCGCTCTGCCTTTCCACCGCCGAGGTCTACCGGCTGACCGACGGCTACGCGAT
>CAVPXP010000029.1:0-13368 GCA_963709645.1 uncultured Gammaproteobacteria bacterium | reverse complement strand
CAGGGGGCGCCGCGGGCACGCCTGCGGTGTGCGTGGGGTAGGGGCTTCGCGTGGATGACGACGCCCTCGGTTAAGGCCTGCCCTGCATGGCTCACCTGCGACGGGTGGACCTTGACCTTGTCGGCGCCGGCCCCGCCAAAACAAACTGATGCTAAATCACCATGTCTGACGTCAATCGAGAGCTGCAACAAGAGGTCGCCCGGCTCATCGTCACCGCCCTCAATCTCGACTTAAGTCCGGAACAGATCCAGCCTGACGCGCCCCTGTACGGCGAGGGTTTGGGTCTCGATTCAATCGATATTCTGGAAGTAGCCCTGGTCGTTTCCAAACGTTTTGGATTCCAGTTGCGTGCGGATAACGCGGACAATGTCCGGATATTCAGCTCTCTCGCCAGTCTCACCGAGCACATCGCGGCGGCGCGGACAAAATGAGCCCGCCCCTGGTCCGCGCGGTCCGCTGGACCGGCATCGCTGCTGGCGTCATCGGTTATCCCGCGCTGGCGTATTACAGTGCGGCTGCGAAGGCGGCTGCCGACTTTCCGTCGCTGGGCGTCGCCGTATCCCTGGCACCCCCCCTGGCTGTCTTGCTCTGGCTGGCCTGGCGCTCAGCCGGATGGCTGGGCACGATGTTGCTGTGCGCCAGCCTGTGCGCGCTCCTGTGGGGGCTGTGGGACACGCTGGAGCAAAGCTTCGGCTGGGTCTATTTCGTCCAGCATGCCGGCACTTATGTCGCGCTGGCGGGGCTGTTTGGTCTCACCCTGGCGCGCGGGCGGCAACCTCTTTGCACCCGTATTGCCGAAGTCGTGCGCGGCAGCCTTGCTCCTGACGTGGTCCTTTACACGCGCAGGGTGACATTGGCGTGGACAGTGTTTTTCCTGGTCATGGGCCTGATTTCCACCATTCTGTTCTTGTCCGCCAGTCTTGAGACCTGGTCGGTATTCGCCAATTTTTTATCGCTTCCGCTGGTCCTGCTCATGTTTGTCGCAGAGTACCTGGTTCGCCTGCGCAAGCTGCCGCATCTGGAGCAACACAGCATCATGGCCAGCGTCCTCGCTTTCCGGAACGTCCCGAAGGCCTGCCCAGACACGTCTACGCGGGCCCGCTAGGGTGCCGCGCGCCTGACCATGCCGACCCTGCCGCTGATCGCCCATCGCCGCCTCGATGCCGTCCTGGCCTGGCGAGATAGGGGCCCGGTCGGCGTAAGTCAGTTTCTCGACCATGTTGACCAGGTTGCTGACTTGCTGCCCCCGGGGGGCCACGTGCTCAACCTGTGCGGCGACCACTACCGATTCACCGTCGCCCTGGCCGCTTGCATCGTCAGCGGTCGTGTCAGCCTGCTGCCTTCCACCTACACCCCAGAAATGGTCCGGCAGATGCAACGCATTGCGCCTGATGTCTTTTGTATCGTCGACCAGGAGGAAGACGCAGTCGACCTGCCCCTGTTCCACTTCCCGGACTGCATGCCGACACCTGCGGGCAACGCCGTCGTGCCTAACATCGATTGCGAGCAGGTCATCGCCCAGGTGTTCACCTCCGGGTCCACCGGCCTGCCGGAGCCCCATGTCAAACGCTGGGGCAGCCTGGTGCGCAACGTGCAGGCGGAAGCAGAACGGTTGGGCATCAGCCGCGATCACGCCGTTATGGGTACCGTGCTGCCCCAGCACATGTACGGCCTGGAATCCACTGTGCTGATGCCTTTGCAGAGCGGTGCGGCCTTGCACGCCGGACGCCCCTTCTATCCGGCTGACATCTGCGCGGAGTTGGAATCGCTGCCTCGGCCGCGCGTGCTGGTCACGACGCCTTACCATCTGCGGGCCCTCCTGGCCGAGCAGACCGCCCTGCCCGCCGTAGACCTGCTGCTGTCCGCCACGGCCCCCCTGCCGAGAGACCAGGCCGTTGAGGCGGAGGCCCGTTTCGCCGCCCCTTTGGTCGAGATTTACGGCTGTACCGAGACCGGCCAAATTGCGTCCCGACGCACCGCCACAGGCGCGGCCTGGCAGACCTTCTCGCAGATTCGCCTGCGTTGCGAGGGGGAGACAGTTTGGGCAGAGGGCGGACACATCGAGGTACCGACACCGCTGACCGACGTCATTGAGCTCGTGGACGCGGACCCTACTCGTTTCCTGCTCTTTGGTCGAAATACCGATCTGGTCAACATCGCCGGCAAACGGGCCTCGCTCGGGTATCTCAATTACCAGCTCAGCACCATCCCGGGCGTGCGGGACGGCGTTTTTCTCCTGCGGCCGGACGACGATGATGACGCCACGGGAGGCGTCCGCCGCCTCACCGCCCTGGTGGTGGCGCCGGAGTTGACGCGTGCCGTCCTCATGCAGGCTCTGCGTGATCGCATCGATCCCGTTTTTCTGCCCCGACCACTGCTGTTCGTCGATGCCCTGCCGCGCAATGCCGCCGGGAAGCTGCCTGACCACGCCACGCAGGCGCTTCTGGCGACCCTGCGGCCGCAAGCCGCAAGCCGCAAGCCGCAACCGGGCATGATGGGTCTTAGCCTGTCTCTGTTCATCGCGGCCGATCACCCGGCCTATGCCGGCCATTTCCCCGGCAATCCCATCCTGCCCGGCGTGGTACTGCTGGACGAAGCCCTGCATACGCTGGCTGCACGCGAGGGGTTTGCGCTCCCCGCTGGTCAGATCAAATCGGCGAAGTTTTTCAGCCCGGTCGTGCCGACCGACGCGCTGCGCCTCAACTATGCGGCTAGGGCAGCGGGTGTTTTCCATTTCGAGGTCGTAGCGGGTGATCGGGTGGCCGCTAGCGGCGTGATCAGCTTCGCATCGACCCCCGCGGTCGACAGCGCGCCGTGAGCGCTCCGGATCTAATCCGCCAGGCCGAATGGGCACGGCGCCCGGAGCGCAGCAGCGTCGCTTTGCTGCGCGTGATGACCTGGATCTCGCTCCGCCTGGGGCGCCGTATGGCGCGCGTCGCGCTGTTCGGCATCAGCCTCTACTTCCTGCTTTTCGCATCGGCTGCGCGGCGCGCGTCCCGTGGCTATCTGACGCGAGTCCTTGGGCGGGCACCGCGTCTGGTCGAGCTCTTTAGGCATGTCCACAGCTTCGCCTCCTGCACCCATGACCGCGTTTACCTGCTCAACGACCGTTTCGATTTGTTCGACATCCAGGTGCACGGCACAGCGGCGTTGGAAGCGGTGCTGGCCGAGGGGCGGGGCGCCTTTCTGATCGGTGCCCACATGGGTAGCTTCGAGGTGGTGCGCGCCGTGGCCCAGCAACGGCCCGGCCTGCGGGTGGCGATGGTGATGTATGAGGAAAATGCCCTCAAGATCAATGCCGCGCTGGCCGCCATCAACCCGACTGCTGCGCAGGACATCATTCCGTTGGGCCAGCTCGATTCCATGCTCCAAGTGCAGGCCCGGCTGGACGAGGGCATGGTGCTGGGTGTGTTGGGGGATCGTACGCTGGACGACGACCCCACCCAACCGGTGCAATTTCTCGGTGAAACGGCCCAGTTTCCTGTCGGTCCCTTGCGGCTGGCGGCCATGCTCAAACGCCCCGTGCTGTTCATGTGCGGCCTCTATCTGGGCGGCAACCGTTATGCCGTCCATTTCGAGCATCTCGCTGATTTCACGGGCGTCGAGCGCATTGAGCGGGATGCCGCCATTCGCCAAGCCGTCTCAGGCTACGCCGCCATCCTGGAGCGGCATTGTCGTGCCGAGCCGTTCAACTGGCTAAATTTCTTTGATTTTTGGCGGCCTCCAGCGGGCCTGACCCCTGGTGTCTCGTGACCCGTCCAGTGCGCCGCTTGACCGGGAGGGCGATGCTCGCCGTTTTCTTGCTGGGTTTCAGTCTGTCGGCGCCTGCCGCCCAATTCACCGTCGGCCAGCTCATGGCCGCGTTGGCCAACAACAATCAGGGGGCGGCCACCTTCACCGAGAAGAAATATCTCTCCATCCTGGATCGGCCCGTTGAGTCCTCCGGCGAGCTTCTGTTCGTCCCCCCCGCCCGCCTGGAGAAACGTACAACCAAGCCGGAGGCCGAAACCCTGGTGTTGGACGGCGGCGTGCTCACCGTCGAGCGGCGGCGGCAGAAACATGTGCTGCTGCTGAAGGATTACCCGGAGGTGGCGAGCATGATCGAGAGCATACGCGCCACCCTGGCCGGCGACCGTCAGGCACTGGAACGGGTCTATCACCTCAGCCTCCAGGGGAGCAGTGACCGTTGGACCCTGGTGCTGACCCCTCTGGACGGCCGAGTGGGTGACGTCGTCGCGCGTATCCGCATGGACGGGGCGCGGGCCGAGGTGCGCACGATAGAGATTGTGCAGACCGACGGGGACCGATCGGTAATGAGTGTCCAAAAGGGCGCTGCGCGATGAGGCGGCAGGGCAAGGCCGCGATCGCCCTTTGGCTGGCCTTTCTGTTCCTTTGTCTCTGGCTGGTGAGTCGTGCGAATTATACGGCTGACCTGTCTGCCTTTCTGCCGCGCACCCCCACCCAGGAGCAGCAGCTTCTCATCGACCAACTCAAGTCCGGCATCGCCTCCCGCCTGATCTTGATCGGCATCGAGGGAGGTGACCGAGACGCCCGCGCCCGCGCTTCGCGCGATCTGGCGGCGAGCCTGCGTGCCGATCCCCGGTTCCTGCACATTGCCAACGGCGAGGCGCCGGGGTTGGAGCGGGACCGCGAGATCCTGTTCGAGAACCGCTATCTGTTGAGCCCGGCGGTGCATGCGGACCGCTTTACAGTGGAAGGCCTGCGTGCTGGCGTCCAGGACAGCATCGACCTGCTTGCCACCTCCGCCGGGCTGTTCAGCAAGGCCTTGCTGCCACGCGATCCCACCGGCGAGTTCATGCAGCTGCTGGACACCATGGGCAGCAGCCATCGGCCGCAAACGGCCGATGGGGTCTGGGTCTCTCGGGACGGGCAACGTGCCTTGCTCCTGGCCCGCACCCGTGCCGAGGGGGCGGATACGGATGGGCAGTCCGACGCAGTTGCAGCCATCCGGGCGGCTTTTCGGATAGCGGCCGATCCGGACATGCGGCTCGCACTGACCGGTCCCGGCCCATTCTCCGTAGCGGCGCGCGACGCGATCAAGACGCAGGTGATACGCCTCTCCGGGCTCGGGGGCCTGGTGATCGTCAGCCTCTTGCTGCTGGTCTACCGCTCGCCGACGGCGCTGCTGTTGAGCCTGTTGCCGGTGCTATCCGGGGCTTTGGCCGGCGCTGCGGCCGTCGGCGTGGGGTTCGGGGTGGTTCATGGCGTCACCCTGGGCTTCGGGGCCGCTCTGATCGGCGAGGCCGTGGACTATTCCATCTACCTCCTCATGCAGTCGGAATGGGCAGAAGGCGCAGTCAGCGAGAAGCAGAGCCACTGGACCGCGGCCTTCTGGCCAACGATTCGCATCGGCGTGCTCACCTCCGTGTTCGGCTTTGCTTCCCTGCTCTTTTCCAGCTTCCCGGGCCTGGCCCAACTGGGCCTCTACGCCATCGCCGGGTTGGTCACCGCCGCCCTGGTGACCCGATTCGTGCTGCCGCATCTCCTGCCTCGGGACCTCCGTGTGCACGATGTCAGCGCCTTCACCGGACGCCTTCCTGTCTGGGTCGCGCGGACCAGCGGCCTGCGCTGGGCACTACTGGGCCTATTCGTGACCGCCTGCATCGTGCTCGTGGCGAAGCGCGACGACCTGTGGAGCCGAGACCTGGCAGCCCTGAGCCCGGTGCCCGTAGCCGATCAGGCCCTCGATATGGCCATGCGGGCCGACCTGGGCGCCCCGGACGTGCGTTATCTGGTGGTGGTCACTGCCGACGAGCAGGAGGCGGCGCTCGCCCACAGCGAGCGCGTTGCGGTGACGCTCCAGCGGCTGGAGGCTGGAGGTGTTATCGGCGGCTTCGAGAGCCCCGCCTTCTATTTGCCGAGCCAGGCAAGCCAGCGCGGGCGCCAGGCCAGCCTGCCGCCCGACGCCGAGCTGCGTCGGCGTTTCGCGGCGGCTATTGCCGAGCAGTCCCTGCGGACGGATCGGTTTGAGCCGTTCTTTGCGGACGTTGCAAAGGCTCGGGGCCAGGCGACATTAGGCCCGAGCGACATCCAGGGCACGTCGCTGGCGGAGGGGGTGGATGCCCTGCTGGTCCGGGCCGAGGGGCACTGGACCGCCTTACTGCCGCTTCGGGACGCGTCCGCCCAAGGCATCGACGGGGATCGGGTTCGAGCTGCCCTTGCGGAGACGGGTCTGGAAGGCGTCCATTTTGTGGATCTCAAGGGCGAGTCCAACCGCCTGTATGCAGGCTATCTGCGCGAGGCCATTCTGCTGTCGCTCACAGGCCTGGCCGCGATTCTCGGCTTGTTGTATGCCGTCACCCGTTCCCCAGCCCGCGTGTTCCGCGTCGTCGCCCCCCTGGTCGTCGCCGTCGCTGTAGTCATCGCCGGTCTGGTTCTGGCCGGTCAGCAACTCACGATTCTGCATCTGGTGGGCATGTTGCTGGTGGTGGCCGTCGGGTCCAACTACGCCCTGTTCTTCGACCGCGGGGCAGCCGGAGGCGGAATCTCGCCGCGCACTTTGGCCTCCCTGCTGCTGGCGGTCAGCACCACCGTAGTTGGCTTTGGCATCCTGGGGTTTTCCAGCGTGCCTGTGCTCAGCGCGATCGGCTCCACAGTCGGTCCCGGTGCTATCCTCGCCCTGGCCTTTTCGGCCATCCTTGCGCGCCGGACATGACGACCCTGTCGCCTGTCCACGGCCGCCGCCGGTGGTGTCCTACACCTTTGTTGCAGGCCACGTTCGCCCTGCATGCCGGGACCTTGGGGTTGATTGCGTTGGAGCCCGGGCTCTGGCCCTGGGGGATGGGCGCGCTGGCCGCTAACCATCTGGCCCTCACCTTGGCTGGCCTTTGGCCCCGCGGCCGGGGCCTCGGTCCGAACTGGGTGCGACTGCCGACTGCCGCGGCGGAGGGGCATATCGCGATCACCATCGATGACGGTCCCGACCCGGAGGTGACGCCGCAGGTGCTTGACCTGCTCGATCGCTTCGAGGCCCGCGCTACCTTTTTTTGCATTGGGTCAAGGGCTCAATGCCATCCTGGGCTTTGCCGGGAGATTGTCCGGCGGGGTCACGCCGTGGAGAACCACAGCCAGCACCATTACCACCACTTCGCCACCTTTGGGCCGCTCCGCATGGCCCGCGAGGTCCAGGCAGGGCAGGACAGCTTGGCCGCCGTCACCGGCCAGCGCCCCTGTTTCTTTCGTCCTACTGCCGGGCTGCGCAATCCCTTTCTGGAGCCGATCCTGGCCCGGCAGGGCCTCTATCTGGCCAGCTGGACCCGGCGCGGCTATGACACTCTCAACCGGGATGCCGATGACGTCGTGCGTCGGTTGACCACCGGCCTCGGCGCCGGCGACATCCTGCTCCTGCACGACGGCAATGCCGCCCGGACAGGCACCGGACAACCGGTGATCGTGGCCGCTTTGCCCGCTGTGCTGGAAGCCGCCGCCGCGGCCGGCCTGAAGACGATCACCCTACGCGTGGCGCTGGATGCGTCCACACCAGGACCCCCTCCATGACCATGCGCCCCGAGACGCTGCGCGCGCGGCTCATCGCGCAGGCTAGCGAGCCCTACCGGGCCGCCGGTCGATTCGCTTACTACTTCGCTCGCGGTAAGCTGGGCGGGGATCCGATGTTCATGGACCTGCTGCGGCTCGGTCCGTTTCCGGGCGACTCCCGCATCTTGGATCTGGGGTGCGGCCAGGGGCTGCTGGCGGCCTGGTTACTGGCGGCACGCCGATTGTATGATGCCGGCGACTGGCCGGAGGGGTGGCCCGCCGCCCCGCGGGTAGCGGACATCCGCGGCGTCGATTTCTCTCGTAGCGACGTGACACGGGCGCAACTCGCTGTCGAAGGGCCGGCTCGATTCGAACAGGGCGACATGCGCCTTGTGGACTTTGGCCAGGCCGATGTGGTGGTCATGTTGGACGCGGTGCACTATGTCGATGGCCCATCGCAGGACGACGTCCTGCGACGCATACGTAGGGCCCTTCCGCCCAATGGCCTTCTCCTGGCGCGCGTGGGGGACGCCGACACTGGTCTGGGGTTTCAGTTGAGCAACTGGATCGACCGAACGGTGGTCTTCTTTCGCGGCATGGGCCTGCCCCGCCTGCACTGCCGCCCCGTGCCAGACTGGATACGGGCGCTGGAGGCGTTGGGCTTTCGCGTCGAGACCGCCCCGATGAACGGTGATCTGCCCTTCGCCAACGTCCTGCTGATCGCCCGGTTGGGCGAGGCGGACGGGTCGGCGTCTGGGTCAGCGCAACGTTGAACGGCCGATAGCCCATTGTGACGCCGCTCCACCTTTCCCACTTCACCGCCAGCAGTTGCCTTGGCTGCGGCCTGGAAGCGACCCTGACCGCGTTGCGTTTGCAGCGGGGCGGCCTGGTGCCCTGCCGCTTCGAGACGGTTCTGGATCTCGACACCTTCATCGGCGAGGTCTCTGCGGTCGACGCTCACCCCTTGCCGGCCGCGTTCGCCGAGTACGAATGCCGCAACAACCGCCTCGCCCTTCTGGGCCTGCAGCAGGACGGCTTCAGCACCGCCGTGGAGGCTGCCGTCGCCCGGCATGGGCGGCGGCGGGTGGGTGTCCTGCTCGGGACGAGTACCGCCGGCATTCTGCAGACAGAGCTGGCCTACCGCCGCCGCGACCCGCAGACCGGTGCCCTGCCGGATGACTTCATCTACCGCACCACCCACAACACCTACTCGGTCGCAGGTTTTGTTCGCGACTATTTCGGGCTTGAGGGGCCGGCCGTCGTTGTCTCCACCGCCTGCTCGTCGAGCGCAAAGGTGTTCGCCTCGGCCGCCCGCCTGTTGGCCGCCGGTGTCGTCGATGCCGCCGTCGTGGGCGGGGTGGACTCGCTCTGCCTCACGACTTTGTATGGCTTCAATTCCCTGGAGCTGCTCTCACCGGAGCCCTGCCAGCCTTTTGATGTCGACCGCAATGGCCTGTCCATCGGCGAGGCTGCAGCCTTCGTCCTGCTGGAACGGCCGGCAGAGGGCCTCGACGCCGACGCCGTCCTGCTGCTCGGCGCCGGCGAGTCCAGCGACGCCTACCACATGTCCGCCCCGCATCCCGACGGCCTGGGCGCTCAGATGGCCATGGCCGCCGCCCTGCGATCGGCCGCTATGCAGGCGGCAGACATCGACTACATCAATCTGCATGGCACTGCGACGCCCAGTAACGATGCGGCTGAGGGCAAGGCGGTGGTCGCGCTGTTCGGCGATCGGAAGCCCTGCAGCTCGGTCAAGGGCGCTACCGGGCATACCCTCGGGGCTGCAGGCGGACTGGAGGCCGTCATCTGTGCCCTGGCCCTGCGGCACGGCTTTCTGCCGGGAGGCAACAATACCCGCCACCTCGATCCCGCCATACCCATCCAATACCTGACCGCCAACAGCGGCACCGCACCGCGCCGGGTGCTGAGCAATTCCTTCGGTTTCGGCGGCACCAATTGCAGTCTGGTGCTCGGGCGTGCGGGCTGACATGGCACTGAGCGCGACAGCACGGCTCGCCGGATGGATCGATGGCGTCGGTCTCCTGGGCCCGGGCCTGGAGAGCTGGGCTGCGGCGCAGCCCATGCTCACCGGTGTCGCGAGCTACGAGCCGCGACCGATCCGGGTGCCCCCTCCCACGACGCTGCCGCCCCCCGAGCGTCGCCGCGTCGGGCTCGCCGTGAAGGTCGCCCTGGCCGTGGCGAGCGAGGCCATCGCCGCGGCGCAGGCGGATGCCAAACAGTTGGCCGCCGTGTTCTCATCTTCCGGCGCGGACGGGGATAACTGCGACGCCATCTGTCGAGTGTTGGCGTCGGAGGACCGCCACATCTCTCCAACCCGCTTCCACAATTCGGTGCACAACGCCTCGGCCGGCTACTGGGGCATCGCGTCCGGCGCCATGACCCCGGCTACGGTGCTCTGTGCCTACGACGGCAGCTTCGGTGCGGGCCTGTTGGAGGCGCTCACGCAGGTAGCGGTAGAGCGCATCGGCACCCTGCTAGTGACCTACGACGCACCCAACCCGGAACCCTTGCACGCCAAGCGGCCTCTCCCAGCGGCGTTCGGTCTGGCTCTCGCATTGATGCCGACACAAGGTCCCCGCTCCCTGGCGGAAATTCGGCTCGATGTGGTCGAAGCGTCCCTGGACGCCGTGGTCGATCCGGGATTGGAGGCACTTTGCCGGCAGATTCCCTCGGCGCGTGGCCTGCCCCTGCTGCAGGCGCTGGCCCGGGGCCGTGCCGGTCGGGTGATCCTGGAATACCTGGCTCCGCTGAGTTTGGCAGTGGATGTCCGACCATGCCGTTAGAGTCCGCCTGGCTGCTGGCCCACCTCCCGCACCAGGGCCGCATGTGCCTGCTGGACCATATCGATGCCTGGGACGTCCAGCACATCCGGTGCACGGCCACGAGCCACCGCGCCCCGGATAACCCCCTGCGGGCCCACGGCCGATTGGGGGCCGCCTGCGGGGTCGAGTATGCCGCCCAGGCCATGGCTGCCCATGGCGCCCTGCTGGCGGCGGCCCATTCGCCGCCGCGCGTGGGTTATCTCACGAGCTTGCGCGGGGTTGACCTGCATGTCGCGCGACTGGATGACATCGACGCCGATCTGATCGTGGAGGCCGAGCACCTCTACGGCAACGAAAACACAATTTTGTACGGCTTCAGCATTTCCGCCGCGCAGCGCCTGCTCTTGAGCGGTCGCATCACCGTCGTGTTGGATGCGGCGAAACTGGGGAGGCCGGCATGAGGCGAGCCCTCGTTACCGGAGGCAGCGGCGCCATCGGTGCGGCGATTTGTCGACGGCTGGCTGCTGACGGCTGCTATGTCTACGTGCATGCCAACCGCAACCGGAGCAAGGCGACTGCGCTGGCGGAAGAAATTTGCCTGGCTGGCGGTGCGGCTGAGGCCATCGGCTTCGATGTGACCGACGAGGAGGCCAGCCGTATCGTCCTTGACGCCTTGGTCGCGGAGTCGCCGATTCAGATTCTTGTCAACAATGCGGGCCTGCATGACGACGCCGTCTTCCCCGGCATGAGCGCCGGCCAGTGGCACAGGGTCCTGGACGTGTCGCTTCATGGCTTTTTTCATGTCACCCAGCCCCTGATCATGCCGATGATTCGCAGCCGTTGGGGGCGCGTCGTCAGCATCACCTCCATCGCCGGGCTGACGGGCAACCGCGGGCAAGTGAACTACGCGGCCGCCAAGGGAGGGCTGCACGCCGCAACCAAGTCCTTGTCGCTGGAGCTCGCCAGCCGGGGCATCACCGTGAACGCGGTGGCCCCGGGGATCATTCAGACGGGCATGAGCGAAGGTGTTTTCGATGAGCAGACCATCGCCGCAATGGTACCCATGAAGCGGGCTGGGCAACCCGCGGAAGTGGCTGACTTGGTGGGGTTTCTCGTCTCCGAACAGGCCGGCTACATCACGGGCCAGGTCATCTCGGTGAACGGAGGCATGATATGACGGCGCCTGCGCAGGCCCTGGCCGTCCATCAGGCCGAGGCCCTGCTGTTCTTCACCCTGCTGCAATTGACCGTGATCATTCTGGCCGCGCGCCTGGGCGGGGAGGCTGCTCACCGCATCGGGCAGTCACCGGCGGTGGGTGAGATCATCGTCGGCATCCTCCTCGGACCTTCCCTGTTTGGCTTGCTGGTGCCGGGGGTCTTCGAGTACGTCTTTCGATCGACGCCGCCCGCGCCCCTGCAGATGTTGTCGCAGATCGGCCTGATCCTGCTGATGTTCCAGATCGGCCTCGAATTCGATTTCGCGCATCTGGTGGACCGGCATCACCGCCGCGCCGTCACCTATGTTGCTACGGCTAGCATGGTGGTCCCGTTCGCCCTCGGCTTCGGCTTCGGGTATCTGACGGCCCCGCGGCTGTCGCCCGGTGTCGATCCCCTCGCTTCAGCGCTGTTCGTCGCTACGGCCTTCTCGATTACGGCACTGCCCATCCTCGGGCGCATGATGATCGAGTTCAAGATCACCCGTCAGCCCATCGGCGTGATCGCCATCAGCGCCGCTGCGATCAACGATGTGGTCGGCTGGTTGCTGCTCGCCCTGGTCAGCGCGCTCGCCCTGGCCCAGTTCAACCCCGCAGACTTTGGCACCAAGGTGCTACTGGTCGCAGGGTTCTTTCTGACCTGGTGGTTCCTTGTGCGACCGCTTATGAAGCGTCTCATCCGCATCAGTCAGGCCGGCCCGGCGCCGACGGGCGAGAAGGCCGGGCGCGGCAAGCTCACCCACAATCTCCTCGGTATCCTGCTGGCCGGGATCTTCATCTCGGCGATCGCTACCTATCAGCTTGGGATCTTCGCGATCTTCGGCGGATTCATGATGGGGGTAATCCTGCATGACGAGCACGAGCTCATCGAGGCATGGAGAGAGCGCATCGGCCACTTCGTCATGGTCTTCTTCTTGCCCATCTTCTTCACCTACACCGGGCTGCGCACGAGCATAGGGAGCATGGACTCCGCTGTCGCCTGGGGTTGGTGCCTGTTGCTGATCGCTCTGGCAACCCTTGGGAAGTTCGGAGGGAGCTATTTGGCCGCACGTTGGGCTGGACTATCGCATCAGGAGGGCAGGGTATTGGGCATCCTGATGAATACCCGAGCCTTGATGGAGCTGATCGTCATCAACGTCGGCTATGACCTGGGCGTTATTTCCCACCAGGTCTTCACCATGCTGGTTCTGATGGCCATTTTCAGCACGGTGATCACGGCCCCAGGCCTGCGCCTTTGGCTGCCGACGCTGGGGATCGGTATCTACGCCCGTCGCTGAGCCTGTTCCTGCGAGTTCATCGTTCCCTCGCCCGCCGCAACAGCAGGCCTGGCAGTCGCGGCAGAAAACCCAGGATCAACCGGATGTGCATCCACGTCAGCAGGGCGTTGTCGCGCAGATAGTTGAAGTGAGAGATGCCGCCTTTCTCCGGGGCAAGATACTTCACCGGCGCTGGCAGATTGATGGGCCGGATGCCGCGCCAGCACAGGCGTACCACCGCCTCGGGATCGAAATCGAAGCGGCGCATCCAGCGTTGGGCGTGCATCACTTGACGCAGGGGTTCGATGGGATAGACGCGGAATCCGTACAGGGAGTCGCCGACGCCCATCCACAGGGTTTCAAGGTTAGCCCAGCCGTTGGACACCCGACGGCCGTACACGCGCAGCTTTGGAGCGCTGGCGTCGAACATTGGCACGCCCAGCACCATGGAGTCCGGGGCTGAAATGGAGGTCGCCATGAACCTCGGGATAAGGTCGACCGGATGCTGGCCGTCCGAGTCCAGGGTGAGCGCGTGGGTGAAACCTTCACTCGCGGCGAGGTCGAGGCCGTGCAGGACGGCGGCGCCCTTACCACTGTTCTCAGGCAGAACCAGAATCCT
>CAVPXP010000028.1:0-32030 GCA_963709645.1 uncultured Gammaproteobacteria bacterium | reverse complement strand
CCCTCTCTCTCCGCCATCATGCAAGCCGATACACCCATCACTTCCCATTGATCGCGCCCACCAGGCGCCAGCCCCAACTGCGTACAGGATTCGGCTTTCCGGGCGCGCGGACACAACGCCTCAAGAAAGGCACCACGGCTTCCACAGTTCTATGCTGTCGATGCGTGCCGTGGTGGGTGCATTGACACGCTGCCGCTGTCCGTCGGCATCTTGGCAGAACTCACAATCTTTATCCCTCCACGGCTTACGTACATTAGCTTGCTGCTTGCGCACACTGTCTGCCCACTTACCCATGATCCGCTAGCAGCTGCTGATCGGACCCTTGCAGGCCCGTCCTTCGCTGCCCGCAGAACCCCTTCTCCACATAGCGAGGTCACGACACATGTCTTTTAAGCTACCAGGCAAGCTCACAACGCTTGGATTGATAATTGCCGCCATGACTCTGTGGGCCTGTGCGGGGCCAGGGGGCCCCAGTCAGCCGGATGGGGATCGGCGAGGCCCGCCGCCCTTCACCAACCTGGATCTGAACACCGACGGTCAACTGACGCTGGACGAGTTCCAGACTCACAAGATCCCTCACGGTGATCACGCCGAAGTCTTCGATAAGATCGACAGCGATGGCGATGGTGTAGTCACGCAAACGGAGTATGAGAGCCATCGGCCCCCGGACCGACCCCCTCGACCAGATAGGGATTAGCTCCACCGAATCGCACGCGCTGCACCGTCCACTCCCGTTCAATTCGAGGATATGGCGCGCCGGAAGAGAAAGCCGAAAATCCAGGCGCTTGGAAGGGTCGGCTCAATCCACTCAATTGCAAATGGCCGGCCGGCACAAACGCCCAGCAGCCGCTCCGGCCGAGCCCGAATATGATTGGGAGCTCAAGCAAACTCCCGGGCGTCAATGCGGTCGGCGTAGCGGCGAAGGGCGTGTTCTAGCCTATCGGCAGGGGCGCGCTCAGCTGTGGAGCCCCCATCGCGCCCATGCCCTCTACAGATCAATGGACTCGTCTCTGGCGAGTGGCCCTCAGAGGCGATATTATCGGCGCCATGATCGGTCTCAAACTATTCGTCCTGGCATTCGGAATCACCACGTTCCTGAGCGGCTCAATACAAGCGCGCGCCGCCCAGGCATTCCCGGATGATGCGATGGCATATGCTCTCCGCATGGCGGATACAACTCCGCCGCAGACTTCTTTTTTGGCATCAAGAATATCTGGACGTTCCACTTGCGGATAGAGCCATCGGACTGGTCTGCCCTGAGCCGTCTGACCTCCGGCTCGTGTTTAGACCACCACATAGAGATTCATGGGAACCCGTTCGGCAAAGACACCTCAGACCCAGGAAAGCCAGGATGAGGACACGGTCGATCGCGTATTCGACTATGTGCCTGCTACACTAGAATGGCAGGGACAAAGCATGTTCCGGGTTGGTGTCCGTTACAAAGGTAATTCCAGCTACTGGACTGCGCGAGATTCGCTGAAACGTCCGTTCAAACTCGATTTCAACCGATTCGTCCCGAAACAGAAATTCTTCGGGCTGAAGAAACTGAATCTTAACAACAACATCCTGGACCCGTCTCAGGTCCGACAAGCCCTGGCGGCGGACATTTTTCGCAGGGCAGGGATTCCGGCGCCTGCGGCCGCGTTCATCCGCCTCTATCTCACGGTTCCGGGCCAATTCGATCGGCGCTATTTGGGGCTGTATACCGCGGTTGAACAGGTGGATGACACGTTCATTAGGGTCTGGATGGGGGATCCGCCTGGACTGCTAATGAAGCCAGAGTTTACTCGAGGCTTGAGTTATCTTGGGGAACAATGGCCCCTGTATCGGGACATGTTCGTCCCCAAGTCGACACCGTCGCCGGAGGATGCGGGCCGCATGATAGACTTGGTGAGACTACTGGATTTGGCGCCAGAGCAAGCATTCCAACGTGAGATCGATGAATTCATCGAAGAGTCCTCGTTCCTACGATTTCTCGCCACGCAGTCTGCCATCGCCAATCTGGACAGCCCACTCATGCAGGGCAAGAATTACTTTCTTTACCTCCATCCGCGCGTCGGGAAGTTGATTTTCTTCCCCTGGGATTTCGACCTGAGCTTCGGGAAGTATCCGACAGGAGGAAACATGGTCAAACAATCGCAGCTCGACATATTTCATCCTTTCGAGGGCAACGGCAATTGGTTGGATCGCTATCTTTCCATCCCCGGAAAAACGGCACTTCTCCGACGGCAATACGAGATGCTAATGGAGGGACCATTCTCGCAGGATCGGATCATTTCAGATATGGACGCCATGTGGGACCTTATACATGACGCTGTCGCCGACGATCCCACCCTGTCGATCGATGAAGTGAAACGCCACCTTGGGACTCATGACGAATCCTTTACCGGCGAGATTCAATCAGACGACACCACCTCCCCACTTGGTTACGGGACACTTTCGTTGCGCACCTTTATCGAACGTCGATCCCATTCAATATCCGGACAACTCAGGGACCAGGAGCGAGCATATGTACCGGAAGCGCAGGAGATCAGCAAACCCGATAGCGACCGCCCTGAAAGCATCTTCTCTTGGCAAATCATGCGTCTCACTGACCGAAACCGTGACGGCAGGGTATTTTTGACTGAGTTTACCGCCTTTCTAGTCAGGTGCTTCGACGATTGGGATCGCGACCACTCCGGAACCCTGACTCGGGACGAAGTCGCAAGCGGTTTTGAGGCATTGATGCCGCCCATGGGGCCAAGGAGCGGTACCGAGTTATCGCTCGCAAAGAAGATGTTTTGGCGCGAAGGCATTCCGAAAGAGCAACGCTTTTCCCTGGAAGAATGGCAGCGCGCGGGCCAGCAGTTGTTCGAGGCCTGGGACACCGAAAGCATGGGATTTTTGAACCGATCCCAAATCGATCATGCCATTATTCCCGGCTCATGAACGCGCCTCTTGCGACGAGTACCAGAGGAATAACATCCGCACAAGGTCGGAATCCGCAGTCGCCTGACTCACGTCGGCTTGCCCGCCCGGGAAAGGCCCGCGATACCGTTCCGTGCCCGATGCGTCATTCTTCTTTGTCGACCATGCGGATCCCGTCCTCCGACTTGCCCGGCCCGCGGACTGGTTCGGCTGCCCTTGCCAGGAGTCAGGAAATTTGTCTATGATCATCAAAAGGCTCTCCTGGCTTGTAAGTTCATCTGTGCGCTGGACGAATCGGCCGTATTCCTTAGGATGCCCCCACCGACACAACCATCTACCGCGATCATCATGATTAATACTTCGATTCGTTCCTCTACCGTGCCTTCCCATCGGCATTACGGTGTTCATTGGGCAGTCACTATCGGGTTGCTGGCCGCGATGGGTATCACTCCAGCTGCGCCACTCTCGAGCACCATCCAAGTGGCGTCTGAAGACTCCCTCCTCCATATGGGTAGTCTCGATTCCTTCGACATCACGGACGGCGGGAAGAAAGCGGCTCGGGCAATCCTGGACTTTCTGGAGACCGGCAACCCCAACATGGCGCTGCTCGCATCTCGTACCTATGAGCGGATCATCCCCGATGAGAATTTCGGTGGTGAATACACGGCTCTTCAGTGGTTCTCCGAATACTTTCTTGCCTCGGAGGCCGAGCAGAAGGCGATGCTGGAAGATCCGCTCACCGCGAGTTTTTATGACCTCTTCGCAGCAAATAGTTACGCACGCCTCTCCTCCTATCTCAAGCGCAAGTATCATCTCCTGAGCGATGAGGAAGAGAAGGGGATCGACAAGAATGAAGAGCGATTCCTTGAGGACTTCATTCTCTTCAACAATCCCCGCCGTGAGCGGTGGGAAAAGACGAGCAAGATCATCGAAGCGCTCCCCCTGAAGCAGGGCGACTCCGTCGCGGATGTGGGCGCCGGCCCTGGATATTACTCCTTCAAGTTTTCTAAGATCGTGGGTGACGCAGGACGCGTCTATGCCATCGAAGTCAATCCCCGGCATATCGAGTACTTATCCGAAATCACCGGCAAACTGGGCATCGAAAACGTCAAAATCCTTCGATCGAGGGTTAATAACATCGAGTTATCTGAGCCCGTCGATATGGCGTTCCTAGGTTCGCTCTATCACGTGGTTTATACCTACCTGTCCGAACAAGAGCGGACTCAGTTCGTCGAGAGCATCAAAAAGGTCCTGAAGCCGGACGGCACCCTTGCAATTGTCGACAACGCGCTCGTCCCGGATTCCACGCTTCCGTATCATGGTCCTTACATTGCCAAGGAACTGATCATCGAGCAGATGAAGTTTTATGGATTTCGGTTGACCCGTGTAGAGCAATACATTCCCCAGCGGTATGTTTTGCTATTTAAGCAGGCCGCGGTCCCGGCGGCTGGCAACGTCGTGGAGCGAGACGTCGCAAATCTGGTCCACGCGCCGGACCCTGAGTTGGTCAAGATCGACTCAAAAAGGTCCCTCGTTCACATCGGCGGGTCAAAACCCAGTGAGGCAGCGCAAGTCGCTGCGCAGATGCTCTATAGCGGACTGGACCAACACCAGCCAGAGAAGGTCCGAGCTGCGCGGGACGTGTTTGCCGGGCTCATCCCGCTGGAAAACTTTGGCGCTGAATATACGACGTTACGGTGGCTTTCTGATTACTACCTGGCAGCGGATGCAGATAAATCGCATTTCTTTGCGCACGCCTTGGACCGCGACTTTCTCCGCTTTTTCGCCGAAAACGATTGGGCAGTGCTCAAGGAATTTCTTATTCGAAGAAATAACCTTGGATCCGGCCAGATCTTCTCCGGGGACATCACAGACTACGAGTTGCTGGCCAAAACACTAAGGGAACATTCCGATCCGGTATCTGAGTTTCTGTGGGACCGCTTCTCCACCGACTCCAGAAACGCACTAAGCCAGGCGGCGCCCCTGACCGATGATCAACGCACGCGCCTGTTAAACCAGCTCAACGACACCCTTAGGGGCGCTTCGTTTTGGGACGCATCTCGCTTTTCGAAGGTGAAATTATCGGAAGAGACGCGGGTGTTGGCGGGGCAGAATCCGAACGAAGAGAATCTCCTCCGGCTGAATCGCATGCTCTTGGATGATTCCTTTCCAGCAATTTTTTCGAAGATGGTCCAATATGGTGATCTGACGGACCTCTTTACCCGGGAAGGAAATGATCGCCGAGTCTTCCTGAGCGATTTTATCTGGTTTAACAATCCCCGGAGGGAAGAGTGGGAGCAGACCAGTAAGATTATGGATTTCATCGGTCTAAAAGCTGGTGACGCCGTGGCCGATGTCGGATCGGGTCCTGGATTCTATTCGTTTCGATTCGCTGACATGGTTGGCGAGAAAGGACGCGTCTATGCGATCGATACTAACGAGAAGCACATTGATTACGTTTCCGGGTTTGCAAAGGATAACAGCTACGGAAATGTCGTCGGTATAAAATCAAAGCTAAATGATATCAGTCTCGATGACAAGGTCGACACTGTTTTCCTCTGTTCCCTGTATCACGTCATCTACGCCGCCTCAATCGAGAAGGTGAAAGACGAATTGATTACCAGCATCAAGAGGGCGATGAAGCCCAATGGTCGACTGGTAATCATTGATAATGATGTGCTGGAGCCTCCCCTCCTGCGATACCACGGTTCGTGCGTCGACCCCCAATTAATCGTCGCGCAGCTCAGGTTTTACGGATTCGAGCTGGTTGACGCCCGTCAGTTTTCACCGCAGCGATATGGCTTGATTTTCAAATACGCCGGTGAGGCGCAGGCGGAAACTCGTGCAAACTAGAAGTTGATTCAGAAGGCGGTCCGTCTGGCGTAGCAGGAAGGTGGCGGAATGAGCGTCACATTCGGATCGATGGGACAGATATAACTCGGGGCTCGATCTCGGCTGGAGGATCAATCCTCTGGGTACGCATCGAGATAATGGAGCGGCGGTTCTCTAGCGCCAGTCTTCCGGCGCTATACAAAGGACCCGCCCTGAAGTCCAATGATGTACTTCGAACATCGCTCCACACGAAAGGGGATGTAGTTCGTTATTGCCGCAGCCCGTTCCGTGGCAGACAAGCCGTATTTCAACTCGATGATCATGGCCGGAAGGGACGGGACCACGGATGGGAGCCTTCCGGAGATCGTCGATACCCGTTGGAATTCCAATTCGGTGTCGACTGTTAACCGAAACAGTCGGTCTGCGCTGAGAAAATACCGTCGGCGATATCGATTGACGAGTGTGGGCCGGCGATGCTTAACTTGCGCCCTCACCATTCCCGGCATATCCGCCCGCTCGAAAAGGCATTGAAAGTCAGAGCTAAGGATCTCGCCACCGAAGCGGAATGACGGCAGCTCATATCCGCACTTTCCGCCCACCAATCCGCATTTATTCTTCGTCTCGATCACTGGTCGCTCGATGTGTTCGCTCAGGGCGCCATACCACCGAATGCGCATCTTGACTCGGTGTGCAGCGCCATTTACGTGGTCCTGATAGTCATCCATGCCGTGCGTGTCAAAGTAGACGTTATTGATGGCGCGCGTGCTATAGGTTTCGCGGAACAGTGCCGGGTGTCGACGAATAATGGCGAGGACCTCCGCGAGCGTATATCCGCGGGGAATGAATTTCCGCTCGTACCGAAGGAAAAACGCCGATTGATTCATGATGCTAGTTCGGCGACCAACAAACTCCGAAGCGGCCGGCACATATTTTGTGTTTTAGTCGCCACCTCGCGGCGTTGGGCGATTTCCAGATAATCCGCGGCTTTCACTTCCAACTTCCTCGTTGCTTGACAGGGATAGACGGCGGACGGCCTCATTCCCTCACCCCAAATTGTATGACGAATCGCCAGGCAGGCGGTTACCCTGCTCCCCGAACACCTCACTAATAAATCAGACCCCGGTCGTCCAAACAGCATATCTTGACCGATTCATCCACTTCCCGCAGCAGCTGTGTGAATTGCTCAAGCGCTCCCAAGTGCGCGAAATCCACCGTGAACGCCACCTCCAATAGTTCCGGAGTCTCGTCGAATCGTTTTAATTCGGCACTTGCTCCCGACGTCTTCAGTAGCCCCATAATTTTAGTGGCGGTTAGTTTGCCGGGAGTCGGCGTCGAAATTGTTACATATAGATTTGGCTGATCCGGCTTCCCTTTGACAAGACTTCGAACGGCAACCAGCCCCAGGATGATCGTCAGGGCCACGACCGTTACCAGGGCTTGTCCCGCACCAAGCCCCAACCCGACACTGATCGCAAGAAAGAGATACGCAAGCTCCTCCGGTTCCTTGATCGCAGCGCGAAATCGGACGATCGAAAGGGCGCCAACCAAACCGAGCGAAAGCGCAAGAGAGGACTTCACGATACTGATTATTAGCGTCGTAGTCACAGTCAGTAATAGAAAATTTCTGGCAAACGCGCGTCTGCTGGAGAGTGATTTGCCAAAAACAATATATGCCTGACCCAACAACACGCCGAGCACTGCAGCCAGGACCAGGCTCATAATAAATACGGGAAGCGAGGCTAACGGCGTCGGAGCAATAAAAAGCTCCCGTAGCGACTGTTCTATTTGCATATCATTGTATGGGATCCTGAGTTCCAAAAGTTGCCGCCAGTTGACATACGGGTTGCCAGGCGGAGGTAGGACGCGCGAAGCATGCGCGCCTAAGCTATCAATCAGATGTGGGTGGCATGGGCGGTACCCCAGCAGAAATCGGCGTACGATTCGGGCATTCTTCCCTTCAAATCTGGGCGCGCAGGCGTCAACTTTGCCGTTCCGCAAGAGTTGCCTGATGGTGTCGAGAACCGACGTCAGGCTTAGCTCACCTAAGCGAGCATCCTAACGCATTTCGAGCCGCTGGTGGGTCCCCTGGTCGACCGTAGCAGGCTACGCCTGCGTACTCGACTGGGTGCTGCAGACGATCTGCTCCTTCGTCAGTGGAGCAGACGGCAGGCCTGCGCACCAGTCTTTCGAGTCGAAGGGCTGTACGCGATGCGCTGGCTCGCACCTTTCCCAAGCGAGTGCTTGCTCATGACAGCATTGCCAGCCTCATGCCGCGGCCGAGGCTGGAGCCGAATGGCTTTCGGTACGGCTCGCTCTTTTAGAACTACGCTTAGCGACGGAAAACCCCAGGGTTAGGGTCCGATTCCTAAACTTGTCGCGCACTGGACGGGAATCCCAGGTCATGCTGCGGCCTCGCGTGCTCCCACGAGGATTGGTGGCCCCGGGGTGATTGTGCTTGTACTCCTTGCTCAAAGTGAAAGGCCAGGTAGGCTGCCAGGTCGCCACTGACCTTCAGTGAGCGCAGCTTGAGGATCTCCCCGGCCCGCGCCAAGCCCCAACGGGCGCAGGGATATCCATCCGAGCCTTGACCAGATGCCGGTAGGCCCCTTCGATGACCTTGGTGGCGATCAGCAGTCCGTACCCCAGGGCGCAATCGTATTGGAGTCGCTCCTGATTGTTGGCGATCTAGCCGGTGGCTTTGCCCACGCGTTTACGCTCCACTGGCTGATCTGCTTGCAGGTGGCGGTATGGCGCAGGCCTACCGCCACCGCCTGGGACTGGCCTTGGTACGCCGCGCTGGCGCGGTCCATCACCCAGTTGCTCGCGTGCTTCGGCTCCCTCAGGGTACAGCGCATAAGCGGCCTCCCTCAGGTACTCTAGGACATGCACGAATTCCTGGACCACGATGAGGGCGACCTTGTCGCGCTTGGCGGCGGCAACGTCCCGACGCAGCAGGTCCTCCTGCCCGTCGGTCGACACCACCCAATGCATCTGCTGGTCCGGATCAGGGCATACCGCTTCGGCGAAGTCCTACTCGATCACCATCTCTTGATTGACCTCCACGCGCACCCAGGCGCGTTTGTTTCGCCGGTTGGGGCCGTCGCCCATCGGGCTGCTTTTCAGGCGAACCGATCTGTTCGGCGATGCGCGGGTAGGGATCCACCTCGTAGACCGACACGACCGTGGCCACGCGCTTGCTGTACCTGGCATAAGTTCCGTCCCTTACGTTTCAGACCAAGAACGGGGCCCCTTCTTCAATACCTTCCCGCCTCCGCGCCGCTAAGCCATTGTTCTGTGGCCGTTTGGCGTCGTTTCAGGAGTGCCGCACCCACTCGCTTTCATGCGTGCCTGCTCAGTTTGATACCTGAAGTGGCGCAGAGGACAACGGAGGGATCTGCGCGTTTTCGACCGCGAGCCGGCGCGGCGCTCGGCGGACCCTGAACCCGGGTCGGAGCCACGTTCTATGGCGTACCCTGAACCTGGGTCGGAGCCACGTTCTATCGGGAGCGCCTGCCCAGCGCCAACCCCAACGCAGTGAGTAGCAGGGGTACCTGAGGCGTCCTCTGAGAAGGGCTCACGGATTTCCGGCCATTGGCACCGGAGGGCGCACCTCCCCATGCACGCCATTCCTTAATCCATTCATTGTATGGGCTCTACAGGCATCTGGAGTTTCGCCGCGGTCGATCCGGCGGGGATCGGCGTACGCTGCCCGGCCCTTACAGCATGCCAGAAATCCCCGCCCTCGGATGGTCGAACGCGCCTGTACCATGGGACATACATTCAAGGCCACGTGAGTCGATCCCATCACCTCCATCCCTGCCAACGCGCCACGTAATCAGCCGAACCATACTCAGACTTTCCGGCAACGAAGGCTGCCAGTGATGGTAACCTGATCTGATCTTTGGCAAGGATGCCAGCCGCATCCGAAACAAGGCCCCGCACCAACCATCATGATCTGCCCGCCCCAACCAGGCGGAAGCCATCCCAGGAGCTACCTTCCGCGGCCAGCCTCGCCAAAACGCATCGTAGGGCCGCCGCGAACGGAGACGACCTCACTGGGCGGATACTGGACTGAATTCCTAGGGGCGCTCGCCGACAGCTCCGGGCAAACCCATTGCCAATTGGGTGCTGCCATGAGAAACTCTCGTGGCCGTCCCTCAGTACAGTTAACAACTCCCTGCGAAATTGAAATTTTTGGCGCATCCGCCCTGGCCCGTCTCAAGACTCTGTCAAATCCGGGCGATAACCTTGGGCGCGAGTAACGCACCCCTAGCTTTTCGCCTAACGACAATCTCGACTTGGTATCGAAAGTGACCGCAGGCGTTGGATTTACGTCCTCGCCTGATCACATTCAGCACGCTGTTTCCCCCTGTCAGGGAACACGGGGAGTGCTGGCCGGGGTACGATAATTGCTGAAACCGGGCGGTAAGCTCTTTATCGTTGACCCTAGTGAGGGCGAAGAAATAGCAGTTGCTCCATCACGGCAGGCACAAGCCCAAAGCGCTATCTCGGCCCAAATGGTGGAGTGCTTCAGCGCGATGAAGCAGGCCTGCCAAAGCGGTCGCCAAAGGACGCTTGCCAATGTTTCGCTCACCTAAGTAGATGCTGATTATCGCCGTCCTGGGCTTTAATCAACTCGCGCTCCCCGAGGCGCGACTCGGGGAGCAGCCCATTTTCAACGGCTTAGCGCCGGAAACGGCGGGCACTCCGTGTCCCACACGGGAAGCGCTTTAATCAGCGTTTCCCTGATTCGACAGGGAACGAGGGAGGTCCACCCGGCACAATGGTTCAACGTGAGGTACCCAGTGAAATCAATCCAGCTTCCTACTGCGATTAGCGTTCTAGCGCTCGTCTTTTCTTTATTTAGTATTGGCATGCAGGTACGGCGAGATGCCCAAAGCCAGCCCCCGATAGCAATCGGTTCCGTCGGCGCCGGTTTGAATACCGCAGTCGATTCCAAGCCGCAAACCAAGCCGACAGAAGTCGATGCGGCCGTCTTGGCTGCTGCCGAATTCCAAGCAAGGCTGACGGATACCTCGACCCAACTGACCGAGAAAGTCACACGTATCGAGAAGGGGCTGAATGAACTGAACCACCTCGTGCGAGCGTCGGGCCTCGATACCGCCGCGGCCCTCTTCGGTGGGGGCCCGGGAACCCCAGGTCCATTATTGGAACAAATGGGCAAAGAAGCCGCGAGCCGCGCGCAATTCGGGGCGCGGCGGGAAGAACTGACCCGGCGCGCGGCTGAAAGCCGAGACAAAGATTACGCGCAGCTTGGCGCCGAGCGGTACAGCGAGCTCTCGGAGTTGTATAAAGCGGCGCGCCCCGTCCGAGGCGCCGATACTGAGGAAGGTAAGACAAAGCGTACGGATGCATTGAACAAAATGATCGATGACTACCCGGAGTCTTACTCGACCGGCGTAGCCATCGCCGAGCAGGCGCTGAGCGAGGCCCTCAACGGAAATACCGGGCAGGTCGAGTCCTACCTCCAGACCCTCAGAGAGAGCGGTCAGTACGGGGACATTGTCACCGACCAGGGGATCGAGGCCTTGCCCAACATCCAAGCCTTTCTTGCACGGCAATACATTGAGCAGAATCGCTTCGATGAAGCGAGATCGCTGCTTGACGAGCTTTCGCAAAGCCACAGCGATAGCCTTATCATCGAGCCGACCACCGGCGGGCCTCCAAAAGCGCCACGCTCCACCCAGGAAATTGTCGATGAGCTGCGGCAGGAACTTGGAGTTAGCAATTAATGTCAGCGCACGAGGCTAAGGGGCGCCGGCCAAAGCTGGACTTGGGCCGCGGGGGAGTGTCGACCCAAGCCTCAACCGCATCAGATACTACCGGGCCATGCGTGCTCCAGCCGCGAATGCGTTGCGTATAGGTGAGCCTGCATTGTTGCGGCGGAGTACCTGGGTAGCGCATGCCATCGGCTGAGACCTTACGCTTTGATTCCCTACTGGCCGAACCGGTAGCCGCCTTGCCGAGTTTTTGCATAGCGGCTACCAACAGAAGCCGGTCCTGTAACGCCGCGCCTCAGTCGAATTTTTGTCCGCAAGTAGCGAGCGAGCTAATGGGTTTGTGCAAGTCCCTTGGCGAATGCGTACACAGCGTCCAGGCCCGGTTTTCCGGCGCTGCGCCCTTTTGGCAGATGGGCGCCAACTGCCGTGGGGGCTGAATTACTCGGGATATTAGCCGCTCTCGCTTCCGCAGCCTCATGGGCCATTGGCGCCATGCTGCTGAAGCCGTACGCCGAGCGATTCCCAGCCCTAACACTTACCTTCACAAAGGGTATTGTGGCGCTGGTTGTGCTCGGAGCCGCGGTGCTCGTCTCCGGCTCGGGCGCCGTTCCTTTGGCGGCCTTCTGGATCCTCTTCGCCAGTGGAGCGCTCGGCATCGGCATTGCGGACACGCTATTTTTCCGAGCCCTTCGGGAGCTCAGCCCCCATTCCATCGTCCAGCTCATGTTGTTGGGCCAAGTCGCCACGATCGGTATGGCAGTCGTGTTTCTGGGCGAGTCGCTGATTCCGTTGGAATGGTTCGGAGTCGCTCTGGTCATTATTGGGGTTTGGGTGGTATTGAGCGACCGCCGCCAAACGTCAGAGTCACGACCCAGTGCGTCTGCGATCCTATACGGCCTGGCGTCGGTTCTGGCAATGGCGGCGTCCGTTACTATGGCCAAAGGCGCGCTTGAATCAGTCGACCCCCTATCTGCGACGTTAGTTCGGATCGCCGGGGGAATGGCTGCCGTCTTGCTGATCGTATTGATATACTCGCGGACCAGGGAAATCCGGCTTCGGTTCTTTTGGACTGACTGGCGAGCCGCAGCGAAGTTTGCCGCAATAGCCGCATTCATTACCTTCGGCGGCTTTTTTCTCGCATTGCTCGCACTCAAGTATGCCCGCTTGGCGATTGCCAATACCCTACTGTCGACGGAGCCCCTTTTCGTGTTGCTAATCGCGGCGGTCGTTCTTAAAGAGCGGCCAGAGCCACGGCGCATGGCAGGCAGCCTGATCAGCCTCGCAGGGGTCGGATGTATCTCCGCTAAATCACTTCTGGCCTGATTTCACGCGGAGGGGCAGAGTCCGTTTGCCGATAACGACGCGGCGCGGTCTCGCCCGGCGGGGTGGTTAGCGTTTCATACATCTGGTGAACGATCATCTGCCCATCCGCCCCCACAGCCCAACGGCTCGCTTCTGGGACCGGCATCGTTGGGCTTGGCTGACCGACCCAAACGAGGCTCGTGCGTGGTGCCCGGAGCGGGGCTCGAACCCGCATGGCCGAAGCCGAGGGATTTTAAGTCCCTTGTGTATACCAGTTTCACCACCCGGGCGGATTTCCTGCGGGGCTCAGTTTGTTGGTGGGTCCGCATCGGTTTGTTGCGGTCCCATTGTTAGGGTGGAATGCATAGAGCGCAAGGCAGAACGGACGCGGGCGGGAGGAGGTGGAGGCTGAGCCCGGAATCGAACCGAGGTACACGGCTTTGCAGGCCGCTGCATGACCACTCTGCCACTCAGCCAATAGCCCGCGGAGTATACCCTGGAGTATCGGTCTTGTCATCATCAGTAGCCGCCGACCGGCAGGTTTGGGGGTGCGAATATTGAATCTTTCGCTCGCTGCCGGAAAACGGGACCAACGGGTGCTTCCGGGGTCTGGCTCCATTGCCTTGTCCCGAACTTACGCAGGACATCCAAGCCGCTGGCCGGCATGACTCTGCGGCTGGTTAGACCGGCCTTTTGACCGGAGTCAATGCCCTGGGCGGAGTCCCTGTGCGACGTTAAGTGCTTGCGCGGGGCCCAAACCCGCGCTCCCCCGGAGGGGCCATGGCCCTATCAGATCTGGTCAATACCTTCGGCACCGACCTCAAGCGCCGTTACGGAGAGCGGGTGCATAAAGTCGCCATCAATGCCGGGCTGTCCTGCCCGAACCGCGATGGGTCGAAGGCACGCGGCGGCTGCACCTTCTGCAACAACGCCTCTTTTAGCCCTAGCGCGCGGCGGCCGCCGTCCGTGGCGCAGCAACTGGAGGCCGGGCGGCGGGTCATCTCGCGCCGCACGGGAGCGCGGCGCTATCTGGCGTACTTCCAGGCATACACCAACACCTATGGCGATCTGGGCCGACTGGAGGACCTCTACCGGCAGGCCCTGGGCGAAGCGGACGTGGTCGGGCTTTCCGTAGGTACGCGCCCGGACTGCTGTCCGCCGGCCGTCCTCGACCTGCTGGCGGCCTTGCGCGACGAAGGAAATGAGGTTTGGCTCGAGCTGGGACTGCAATCGGCCTTCGACGCCACCCTGGCGCGGGTCAACCGCGGCCATGGCTTCGCTGACTACCGGCGCGCACTGGGCGCAGCTCACGCCCGCGGGCTACCCGTCTGCACCCACCTAATTGTCGGTCTCCCCGGGGAGGGGCGCCAGGAGTCCATCGCGAGCTTGGGGCGGGTACTGGACCTGGGCACCGACGGGCTCAAGCTCCACCCCCTGCATGTCGTCAAGGGGACCCAACTGGCCAACGAGTGGCGTCGGGGCGCCTATGCCCCCCTGTCCATGAGCGAGTACATCAGCATCGCCGCCGACTTGATCGAGCGCACCCCGCCAGGGCTGGTGTTTCACCGTCTAACCGGGACGGCCTCCGCCGACGTCCTGCTGGCCCCTGCCTGGTGTTCCAAAAAGTGGGTCGTCCTGAACGGGATCGAGGCAGAGCTGAGGCGCCGTGACAGCGCCCAGGGTCGGCTTGCAGCACCCGCGCGACCCCATGTACCCGACATGGGGTTCCAGGCGGCGGTCGCTTGAACCCAGACCCCTTTTCAGCGGCCCCCTGGCAGGCGGGATCGGAACCAGCAATGCTGGCACGCGGGGCTCGCTGGGATTACAGCCGGCTCCAGGAGGCCGCGAGAGGACGCGCCAGGTTGTTGGGTCGCCAGGGGCTCACGCCAGGGCAGTTGGTTGCGGTGGCGACCAATCAGCCCCTGGAACTGGCCCTGATGCAGCACGCACTGGCCCGCTGCGACGCCGCCTTGCTGCCGCTCAGCGGCGCACTGACCGACGCCGGTCGGGCGGGGCTTGTCGCCCTCACCGGAGCCGAGTGGACCTGGTCGCCAGGAGACCAGGAAGGGGACCCGGGCCGTCTGGTCCCGCTGCGACCAGAGGCCAACGTCCCGACCGCGCCGCCCTGGCCAACCGACCCCCTCGCCCTGGTCATCGAGACCAGCGGGAGCGGCGGGTCCCGCAAGGCGGCGATGCTCACCCAGAGGAACATCTTGGCCTCCTGCACCCAGGTTAATGCCCGCCTCGGCCTGGCCCGCGGGGACCTGTGGATGTGCTGCCTGCCACGCCACCACATCGGCGGCCTGGCCATTGCCTACCGCTGCGCCCTGGCCGGGGCGACGGTCCTTCTCCACGGGGCCTTCGACCCTGTCGCGGTGGCGGAAGACCTGGCGCAGTCGCCAGTCAGTCACGTCTCCCTGGTACCGCCCATGCTGGCCCGACTGCTTGATTTGGGGATCGCGCCACCGCCGTCGCTGCGCGTGGCCCTCATCGGCGGCCAGGGTCTGAGTGGCGCGCTAGCCCAACGGGCCCTGGACGCCGGCTGGCCCCTGCATGTCACCTACGGGATGACGGAAACCTGCTCGCAGATCGCGACCTCTGGTGCTTTACGGCAAGTCCCGGCGCCCGGAGTCGTCGGGGTGCCGCTGCCAGGCCTGACCCTGGACTGCGCACGCTGCGACGGGGCCGCACGTCCGCTGCGCATCCGCGGCGATCTTGTCATGGCGGGCTATGCCAACCCGGCGCGAAGACTGGGCCTGGGGCTGGACAGGGGCTGGTTGACCACCGCCGACCTCGTCTGCCAGACATCCACCGGCGAGTTGCGGGTCCTGGGCCGGGCCGACGAGGCCATGGTCATCGGGGGGGAGCAGGTCTTCCCGGCCCTGGTCGCGGAGCGGCTGACGGCAGCGCCGGGGGTCGAGTCCGCAGTGGTGGTCGGACATGCAGACCCGGTCTGGGGGCACCGCCTCCTGGGGGTCTACGTCGGGGCCATCGGTCCGGAGGACTTGGCCGACTGGTGCCGGGTGCACCTGCCGGGCCCAGGGTGCCCGCGGGTGCTGCGCCGGTTAGACGCCCTGCCCGTGCTGCCGTCCGGCAAGCACGATCTGCAGACGATACGCCGATTGGCGGGGGCCGGCTGAACCTGTACCCGTTGCTCAGGCGCGGGTACTGGAGACCCGCAAGGAGCGGCGCCCCTGCCGCTCCCAGGCACAGCAATTTGCTACTGGCCGGGTCAGCCCTGCCGCAGCCGCGCGTAGATCTCGTCCTTGAGACCGGCACGCCGGAATTTCATGGCCTCGATGTTCTCGTCAGCGATGGGCAACCCGCGCTCCTCCAGCTCGCGTATCTCGTCGTCGAGCCGATCATGGCGGGCGACCAGGTCGGCAAAGTCCGCATCGGAAGCGACCAGGGCCTCCAGCCGCTGGTGGTATTCCGGGAACTCGTGGTCGATGTCGTGGTGCTCTGAAAGCATGTGTGCCCTCTCCTATGGTTTGGCCGGTGGCGGCGGAGCCGCGCACCAGGTTCTCAATTAGCGTCCCGCCGCCCGGCGCAGCGCGCTGGTCGACGCGAAGCACGCCAGGGCCATTGCGGCGTCTGGGCTGAATCTGCAAGCTGCGCACCGGCCGAGGGTCGGTGCAAAGCCTCCGGGCCCCCTCAACCCTTCTTGCGCTCCTGCACCTCCTTGATGACCGCCTCCGCGACCGTCTTTGGGCAGGGTAGATAGTGGGAGAACTCCATGGAGAACTGGCCGCGGCCGGAAGTCATGGTGCGCAAGTCGCCGATGTAGCCGAACATCTCGCTCAGGGGGGCGTCGGCCTTGACCCGCACCCCGGTGACGCCGGCCTCCTGGGCCCTGATCATGCCGCGACGACGATTGAGGTCGCCGATGACGTCGCCCACGTGGTCCTCGGGCGTGAAGACATCGACCTTCATGATCGGCTCCATGAGTTGCGGGGTCGCCTTGGGGACGGTCTGGCGATACGCCGCCCGGGCCGCGATCTCGTAGGCGATGGCAGAGGAGTCGACGGCGTGAAAGGCGCCGTCCAGCAGGGTGACTTTGACGTCGAGCAACGGAAAGCCAGCCAGGGTCCCCTGGACCATGCTCACTCTGAAGCCCTTGTCCACCGCCGGCCAGAACTCGCGAGGGATATTGCCGCCGGTGACCGCGGACTCGAAGACGTAGCCGCTGCCGGTCTCGCCGGGCTCGACGACATAGTCGATCTTGGCATATTGGCCCGAGCCGCCGGTCTGCTTCTTGTGCGTATAGCTGTCCTCGACCCGCTTGGTGATGGTCTCGCGGTAGGCCACCTGGGGTTTGCCGACGACGACCTCGATGCCGTGAGTGCGGCGCAGCAGGTCCACCTTGATGTCCAAGTGCAGCTCGCCCATGCCCTTGATGATGGTCTCGCCGCTGTCCTCGTCGGTCTCGACGCGGAAGGAGGGGTCCTCCTGGATCATCTTGGACAGGGCGACGCCCAGCTTCTCCTGGCCGCCTTTGTCCTTGGGCGCGATTGCGATGGAGATGACCGGGTCGGGGAAGACCATGGGCTCCAGGGTCGCAGGATGCTTGGGGTCGCACAGGGTGTGACCGGTCTGGGTCCCCTTGAGCCCGACCAGGGCGACAATGTCGCCGGCCTGGGCAGAATCGACCTCCTCCCGGGAGTTGGCGTGCATCTCGACGATGCGCCCGATGCGCTCCGTCTTGCCAGTGAAGGTGTTGAGGACGGTGGTCCCCTTCTCCAAGCGACCGGAGTAGATGCGGGTGAAGGTCAGGGCGCCGAATCGGTCGTCCATGATCTTGAAGGCCAAGGCACGCAGTGGGCGCTCCGCATCGACGATGGCAAATTCGCCAGTCTCAGTGCCCTCCAGGTCCACCTCAGGCTGCGGGGGGACCTCCATGGGGTTTGGCAGGTAGTCCACCACGCCGTCCAGCACTAATTGCATGCCCTTGTTCTTGAAAGCCGATCCACAGAAGGTCGGGAAGAAGGCGAGCTTGATGGTGCCGGTGCGGACGCAACGCTTGAGGGTGCCCATGTCCGGCTCCTCGCCGTCCAGGTACTTCTCCATGGCGTCATCGTCCTGCTCCACGGCGGTCTCGACCAGCTTCTCGCGCCACGCCTCGATCAGGTCCGCCATGTCCGCAGGCGGGTCCTGGATGGTGTACTTGGTCGGGTCGCCGGAATCGTCCCAGACCCAGGCCTTGCGGGTCAGCAGGTCGACCACACCGACGAAATCGCCCTCGATGCCGATGGGCAGGACCATGACCAGGGGTTTGGCGGCCAGGACGTCCTCGATCTGCTTGACCACACGGTAGAAGTCCGCACCGATGCGGTCGAGCTTGTTGACCAGGATGACTCGGGCCACCTCGGAGTCGTTGGCGTAGCGCCAGTTGGTCTCGGACTGGGGTTCAACGCCGCCGGAGCCGCAAAAGACGCCGACGCCGCCATCGAGCACCTTGAGCGAACGGTAGACCTCGATGGTAAAGTCCACGTGTCCGGGGGTATCGATGATGTTGAATCGGTGCCCCTTCCAATAGCAGGTGGTCGCCGCAGATTGGATGGTGATGCCGCGCTCCTGCTCCTGCACCATGAAATCCGTAGTAGCAGCGCCGTCGTGGACCTCGCCGATCTTGTGGATCTTGCCGGTGAGCTTGAGAATACGCTCGGTGGTGGTGGTCTTACCCGCATCCACGTGGGCGAAGATACCGATGTTTCGGTACAGGTTGAGGTCTGCCATAGCTGCTTCCTGGTGTCCCCAGCTGATCGGGGGGGTGAGTAAAGGGGGAAACCGGGCTGGTCACGGCCCTGGTTTTGCGGGTGCAGACGGTAGCAGCAAACCCGCAGGAGTCAAGACTTGACACTCAAAACAGACCGTTAGGCCCGATGTTTTCGCGTATCCGAGGGTATTCAGCCGGTCTGCCACCCATTGGGCCGGGGGCCGCCGGTACGATAGGTGTCCGACCGGGGCTAAGTCCGAGAGGCTCCTAAGCGATGCGCCTATCCATCGTCATCCCAACCCTCAACGAGGTCACCCAGATCGGCGCTCTCCTTTCCGACCTGGCGCCAGCGCGCAGAGCGGGGCATGAGCTGATCCTGGTTGACGGGGGCAGCTCCGACGGGACCGCCGGGGAGACGGCAGAACTGGTCGACTGCTCAATCCAGGCCCCCCGCGGGCGAGCATCCCAAATGAACGCCGGGGCCCGCGCTGCCTGTGGAGATGTCTTGTGGTTCCTGCACGCCGATACGCGCCTCCCGCCCGAAGCCCCCGCTGCCCTGCTGAGGGCCTGCCGAGAGGGGGCTACCTGGGGGCGCTTCGACGTGCGCCTCTCCAGTCGCCAGCGGGTGCTGCGCCTGGTGGGGCGGCTCATGAACCTGCGTTCGCGCCTCACCGGCATCGCCACCGGGGACCAGGGGATCTTCGTGACCCGCGCCGCCTTCGAGTTGGCCGGGGGCTTCCCGGACATCCCCCTGATGGAGGACATCGCCCTGTCCAAGGCCCTGCGCAGGCAGGCCGCGCCTGCCTGCCTGCGCGTGCGGCTCATCACCTCAAGCCGACGCTGGGAGAAGCGGGGGCCGGTGCGCACCATCCTGCTCATGTGGCGCCTGCGCCTGGCCTACACCCTGGGCGCAGACCCCCGCCGACTGGCGCGACATTATGGCGACTGAGCCGAGGACGGGGGCCGCCGGCACCCTGATTGTCTTCGCCCGGGAGCCGCTCGCGGGGCTGGTCAAGACCCGGCTCATCCCGGTCCTCGGGGCCGAGGGTGCGGCTCGCCTCTACCGCGCCCTGCTGGAACTGGCCCTTGAGGCGGCCGCGGCAGTGCCCGGCGTGCGCCGGGAGTTGTGGTGCGCGGGGGCTCCACCGACCGGCGGTGTCTGTGCCGACCTAGCTCTGAGCCTTGGCATGGGCTTTCACCACCAGCCGACTGGGGATCTGGGTGCGCGCATGGCGGCGGCCCTGACCCAGGCCCTGACGGGGGGCGGCCGAGCCGTGCTGATTGGGAGCGACTGCCCGGAGTATCATGGCGACTACCTGGGTGCCGCCCTGGAGGCCCTGAGGGACCACGAGGCCGTGCTTGGCCCGGCCGCAGACGGCGGCTATGTCCTCATCGGCCTGCGCCGTTACGCCCCGGAACTATTCAAAGACATACCCTGGGGGACGAACGCGGTCCTGGCCGACACCAGGGCCGTCCTGACCCGCCTCGGCTGGACCTGGGCGGAGCTCCCCACCCTGACCGACCTGGACGGTCCGGAGGACCTGGTACAGACTCCGGCCCTGACCGCCACTCTCGGGCTCCGCATCCAACCGGAATGACGCTATGCTCGCCTGGATCGACCGTCTGCCGCTGCTCCTCCTTGTTGCCGCCGCCCTGACCCTCGGCCTGGCCCCTTTCGCCCCTGAGCCCCACGTCTGGGAGAAGCTCAGGATGCTGGCTGCCGGGGACCTGGCGCGCCCCATCGACATCTTCGACCTGGTTCTGCATGGGGCCCCCTGGGCGCTGCTCCTGGTCAAGCTGGGTCGCATGGCCCTGGGCCAAGGCGTCTCGACCAAGTGACCGCGCACCGGCCAGCACACGCGGGGCCAAGTCCTGAAGGTTAACCGATCACCCGATCCCGCCCCGCCGCCTTCGCCTCGTAGAGCTTCCGGTCCGCGGCCTCGACGAAGGCGTCGATGTCGAGGCCCGCGTATTCGCAGACCCCACCGCTCGTGGTCATGCACAGCCCAGGCTCTGTCCACGCCAGTGCTTTGATCCGGGAGCGGATCCGCTCTGCGACATCCAGCGCCTCCGGAGCCTTGGCGTAGGGCAGGATCACCATAAACTCCTCCCCGCCGAAGCGCCCCGCAATATCCAGGTCCCGAATCGAGGCACGCACGGCCGCAGCCACCTGGACCAGCACTTCGTCCCCCGCCCGATGGCCGAAGGTATCGTTCACGCGCTTAAAATGATCGAGATCGAGCACGATGATGGAAAAGGGATAGGCGCCGCGGTTTGCGCGATCGACTTCCTGAGCAAGTTTCCGGAACAGGTGGCGGCGGTTGTATAAGCCGGTGAGGCCATCCGTCACGGATGCAACCGACAGCTCATGCTGGACGGCCTTCAGCTCGGACACGTCCACCAGCGACACCAATTGGCTCGGGCCATCGGAGAGCTGCAAGGGCGCTGTCGATACCAGGGCCCAGCGCTCATCCCCCTCCTCGGTCTGGGTGCGCGACTCATGGCGCTCTGTGGTGCACGCCGGTAGGCCAGAAGCCTCCAGAGTTCGCCAAGCATCGCTCGTATAGCGTCCGGTGCCGTCCTCGTGAAGGGCGAGATAGTCCTTGGCTGCTTGATTGGCTCGGCTCACCCCAGATACCCCCTGTTCGTGGAGCACCATGGGAATTGGGGCGGCCTCGAACAGGCTGCGCAGGTTTGCCTCACTCTCCCCCAGGCGCCGGAGCAGCCGCCCGACCCCCACCCAGGCAAAAGCGATGAAGCCCAACATGGCTACGCCGCCCCACAGCAGCTTGATCCGAAAGTCCGCGACCATGGTCTCCAGACATTGCGGACTCCCGTAAAAGGTGGCAATGCCGATGAGCTGGCGGTCCCGCGGGTGGTAAAGGGGGATCTCGGAGACGAAGCACTCCGGGCAGGCCTCGACTCCCCGCGCCATATCCAGGCTTCCTGGTGGTCCGTCAACATCCTCGTAGTTCATCGTCAGGGCAATCCGGCGCATGAAGGGCAAGCCTGTCGCCTGGTCCTCGAGCAACAGGAGGCCGTCCAGGGCCGTCCCCAGCTCCCCACGGATCATTTCCGGACGGCCGCCGCCGAGCCGCTGCTCGATAGCGCTGGCCTGGGCCTGGGCCAGGACACGGGAGTGACTCTTGGCGTCGGCGCGGAGCGCCGGCTCTAGGACGACGAACCAATGCAGGGTGACCAAGGTGGTCACCAGGATGCCGAGCATGGCGAAGATCACCGCCAGGTTGAGTTCGAACTGCAGCGGCGGATGCCGCCCGGCCACGGGAGCAGACTTAGTCATGCTTTCGGGCCACCTTCAATAGAAAGGGTTTGAATCGCACGCCGGCGCGCTTTGCCTGGCCAATATTGATGTAGGGGAGGATCTGGTCGGCGACGTAGATCCCTGCCACGGCGCCCGCCTCAACATCGCCGGAGAAGGGTGAGAACACCAGTGTCCCGTAACGCTCCGACCAGGTCCGCAGGCGTTGGGCGCTCACGCCGACATTGGCCACGAAGATGCCGCCAATAGGGGGGCCGGCGTACTCGTCGAGCGCCGCCGTGGTGAGGGTGGTGACGCGCAGGGGCAGGCCACGAATCGGGCCGATTCCCTGCAAGTCGGAGGCGGCCTGGCGGGCGGACTCCGCAGATCCTTCGCATACCACCACAACCTCAAGGTTTCCGTCCGGCGAGCGCTTGTCTGCGAGTGCCTCCTGGGCACCCAGGACCGCCGCAAACACCTTCAATCCGACCCCCAACCGCTGCTCATCCTCCTGCCAGAGGGGCTCAGCGCCGATCGACCCCGTATGCATCCCAGACCACAGGCAAACTACTATCACCGTCAGTCGGATGGGAACTCGTCCAAAAAAGGTCACGATCCGCCCTGGGCCTAGAAGGTATAGCCGACCGATAGCCATAGCTGGCGGCCGGGTCGGGGATAGTCATTCGGATACAGCAGCTCGACCCCACCGTAACTCTGAAATTGATTCACGTAGCGGGTGTCCGAGTTGGCGAGGTTCTTGACCCCGACGTGGACATCGAATCCCCGGCCCGGGGCACGCCAATTCAGGGTCAGATCCGCCGTTGTATAGGCGTCCAGCGGCTCGCGCGCGTCGGCTTCCTCCCGGTAGCGCTCGCCCACATAGCGCAGTTGGAGCGCTGCGGTCCAACGGTCGGTTGCCTTCCACAGCAGGGCAAGATTGCCCAACCAGGAGGTGCCGCCCGGAAGGGCTTCGCCAGTGGCCTCGCGTCTGGCATCGACGTAGGACAGATTGGCATCGACCTTGAGGTGTGGGCCGAAGCGATGCTGGTACTCCAGTTCGACGCCGTCCAGTCTGGCGTCGGGGCCATTTGTGAAGCCGCCTGCGTCCAACTCATCGAAAACGATCGGTTGCGTCAGGTCGGAGTGAAAGACTGTGAGTCGCGTCTCCCAGGCAGGCCTCTTGAGGATATAGCCCGCCTCATAGGTTGTAATCTCGCTGGCATCGATCGAGCCCGGGCCTGGATAGGACTGCTCGTAGAAGGTCGGCGGGCGAAAGGCCTGGGCGAATTGGAACTTGAGGATGTTCGCCTCGTCGATGCGCCAAACCGCAGCCGCGCGCGGGCTGGCGAACGCGCCCAGGTCGTCGTAATCGTCGTAGCGCAGGGTCGCGGTGAGGGTAACCCGTTCGCCGGCCCGAAACTGATCCTGCACGATGGCGCTGATCACGCGCCGTTGCAGCCTGGTGTCGAGCCAGGTAGACGGGACCTCAAAGGGGAGGTTGTCGAAGTTCCACGATGCAAGGTCGACCTCGGTCTGCTTGGCCTCCATGCCGAGCAGCAACTCGTGACGCGGTGCGGGTCGCCAGTTAAGGTCCGCCGCCCCGAGGAAGTGCGTCTCGCGGTAGTCCTGGTCCAGGGTGATCTCCTGGTCGCCGAGAAACCCGGCCGGAAAGACGTAGAGGTCAGTTCGGTCCCGTTCGTGCTGCATCCCCTCAAGTCGGACGCGTGCACTGAGGGTCTGGGACAGCCGCCAATCCCGGCCGACCTGGGCCGTGAGATAGCGCTGCCGAGAGGCCAGGTGATCGTCCGAGGGAGGGAGAAAGTGGTTGATTCCGAAATAGTCTCCGTAGGCGTCGTCCAGCACCGTCAGCGAGGCGAAAAAATCCCGCCATTGCAGATTGGCCAGCACGGCACCGTAACGTTTGGCTTCGTTGGATGTGCCCGGGGCATTCGACAGCTCCGATCGCCCGATTGCATAGAGCGCATCCTCGTCCACCTGGACCCCGCCGTCCCCTTTGACGCCCACCATATTGATGGAAGAGACCAGGCCGCGCTCCGGGTCCTGCCAGTACCAAACGCCACCACCACCGTAGCCGTTTCCTTCCCCACCTTGGACGTGCAGGGTGCGCTCCCGCTGGCGGGTGATGACATTGATCACCCCAGCGTAGGCATATTCCCCGTAGACGGATGAGCCGGGACCGCGGATGACCTCGATGCGCTCGACCTGCTCGGTGGGCAGATTGAGGACAGGGTTTGCCGTGGCCATGAGGCCGGAGTTCATGGACACGCCATCGAGCATGATCTTGATGTTGCCGGAGGCGTAGCCGTACCCAACACCGCGACTCAGCAGCTGGCGCTCCCCGGTGACCTCGAGCCCCTGGCTGATGCCGGGCACCAGGGAGACGGCCTCCCACACGGTTCGGGCCCCCCGGGCGAGCATGTCGGCCCCCGACAGGATCGTCGCCATGCCGGGGGTGTAGTCGGCATTCATGCCGGTCTTGGTGGCCAACTCGGTCTGCTGGTCGAGAACCACCAGCAAATCGCGAAGCTCTTCGTCGTCTGAGGCGTCGCGCGCCTGACCTGCACCCGGCGTGAACATTAGACCCAGGGTCAGAACCAGGGGATTGAAGGGACCAGTCCGAAGCAGGCGAGTTGCGCGAAGCCGCCATGTGGTGGAGGGACGAGAGCAAGCCGCCGACGGACCCATGTCACGCCCGACCTCGCGATAGGGGGGTGGCCGAGAAGAGGCAAAGATACCACAAGCGAGGGGCGGTGTTGCGGTCAGTGCACAGGCTTGTCTACAGCTCGGGGCACCGGCGAGGACCTGGCATACACCCAGAACCTCGCCGTCAGCAGGTACAATCATCGCATCCCGCGACTCACCTTGAGCCCTGCCAACCCCCCGATGCCCTGGCGCAGCGGCGTCAATACGCGTCGGAGTCGTTCGTTTCAGAGGTTGACAACCCCATGGAAGACCGGACCAACGATATCGAGTTTGCGTTCACGCTCAGACCCGACCCGGATTCGGAGATCGGGCAGTATGTCCTCGCCTTCGAGGGACAAGCGACCGTCTGGGACGACGAACTTGGCGACGACCGCCCCGTGGGCAACATCCGCGGCCACCGCATCGATCTTGTGTCTGCGCTCCACGACGGGCTCAGGCAAGATGGGTTACTTGAGTCGCTGACCCCGGAAATCGCCGACTTCGCCCAGGCCGTCCTGAGCGACGGCCGTTGCCTGCTCCCCGCCGCCGCGCTCTCCGGGCTTGCGGCAGAGGAGTGCGATTGCGTCGTCTATATCGCCGAGCTGTGGGTCGAGCCCGCGTTCCGCGGGGGAGGGGTCGGCACCACCTTGCTGCGTCGCCTCGGAGCCACAATCGACCTCGCCCACTGCCTGATCGCCCTCAAGGCCCTGCCACTGCGCGAGGACCATGCCAGCGTTTCCACCGACGCGGAGGCCGCACGGGTCAAGCGCTTCTATGCGCACAACGGATTCACCCAGGCCCAGGGCGAATACATGGTCAAGGACGCTAGGTTGTGCGAGGCCATCAAGAAGCGTCTCGCGGGTCGGCGCCCCGCATGATCGCCGGCAGCGGAAGGTCCGCCACTGCGGTATCGTCTCGCCCCTGGGCCTGTGGTAGCGTTCCGCCGCTGGCGCCCTGGGCAGCTGCGCGGTATCCGTAACCGACCTCCGAATCGAGTGCCGGGACCCACGCCGATTGCCCCAGCCACCGAGGAATCCACCCGATGCCCGAACTGCTGACCCTGTCCCGCGCCGCGCGCCTGGCGGACGTCTCCCGGGCCGACCTGCAACGGCGCATCCGCCGGGGCGAGCCGACCACCTTCGAAGGTCAGATCTCCGTCAACGACCTGCTGCGGGTCTATCCCACCGTGAGCCTGGAGCCGAACGATGCCGCCCTGGCGCGGGTCGAACTCGATCAAGGCGGAGGCGGTCCCGCGGACCCAGCCGCCGGAGACCCGGCTGCCGAGCCCGCAGGTGCTCGTATCGCGACTGCGCTCGCTGCGCGATGTGCTGGTGGAGAAGGTGGCCGCCCTCGACGCTGCCGAGGCCGTGCTCGGCGACGCCACCGAACGGCGCCTCGCGGCGTTGGCCAAGGCCGCCCTGCCCGGGAGCGGGCCGGGTTACAGGAGACGCTCGACTGGGCCCTGACCTGGCTCGCCGCGCCGCACCCTGGACGAGCGCCCGCAGACCGACACCCGCGCCCAACTCTTCGCCAAGGACACCTTTCTGCGCATCATGGCTGCCAACGTCAAGATCATCCCCAGCGGTCACGAGTTCTTCGTCGAGGGCACCGAGATCCATCCTCGACGCCTCCGTGCGCGCCGGGCTCAAGCTCGCCTACGGCTGCTCCAGCGGCAACTGCGGCGCCTGCAAGGCGCGGGTGGTCAGCGGCGAGGTGTGGAAGACCCGCGAGCACGACTATGTCCTGAGCGAGCGCGAGAAGCAGATGGGCTACATCCTCACCTGCTCCAACACCGCCGTGACCGACGTGGTGCTCGAGGCCGCCGAGGCGGTCAGCGTCGACGACCTGCCGCGCTCAGGAGATCCGCGCCGGGGTGCGCAAGGTCGAGCGCCTGGGCGACGGACATGCTCCTGCTCCACGTCCAGACCCCGCGCACCCAGACCCTGCGCTTCATGGCCGGACAGCGCGCCCACCTCACGCTGGAGGACGGCGCCAGCGGCGAGCTGCCCATCGCGAGCTGCCCCTGCAACGGGCGCAACCTCCAGTTCTTCGTGCGCCGGCGCCCTGGCGACGCCCTCGCGGAGTCCGCTTTCAGCGGACCTGCGCGGCGCATCAGATGGTCACGGTCGAGGGGCCCGATCGGGGGCTTCGTGCTCCACGAGGGGTCGCCGACCCCGCGGTCTTCATCGCCCTCGGACGACGGCATCGCCCCCATCAAGAGCCTGCTCGAGCACGCCGTGTCGATCGACACGATCGAGGCCTTCCACCTCTACTGGGCCAGACACCCGGGCCGACGGCCACCACCTGGCCAAGTGGTGCCGGGCGATGACGGAGTCGCTGGACAACTTCCGCTATACCCCGCTTGCCGAGGCCCCGCCCGGCGAGTCAGGAGCGGCGCAGGTCCTTGACGCCTTGCGGCCGACTACCCCGATCCGCGCGGGATGCGTTTTACCTCGCCGGCCCGGCACATGAGGTGGAGTTGCTGACCGAGGGACTGATCGCCCTCCGGGTCGACCGCGAGATGATCGCCCACGAGGCGGCAGACTAAGAGAGTGGTTTAGCTGCGCCTTCCAGCAGGGAAGGGCCAGAGGTCAGGCCGCTTTTGGTCGGGCCGCCTGCGGACGAAGAAATACGGTTCCCTTGCCGAAGCGATTCACGGCCATATGCTTGACCCAGTCCGGGGCATCCCGGTAGAGCCGGATGTAGGTGTAGCCGCAGTCGCCGCGGTCGATGGATGCAACCCACTGGGTGAAGTCTTCACGCGCGCTCATGTTCGTCTCCGAGAATTGCCTCCCGCGGCACCACCCGAATAGCAGGTTTGGCCACGCCTTGAGAGAGGTCAGCCGCTGTCCGATACGACAAATGAGACCGCGCCGCCCGGGCACAGGTTGCACCCCGCACATGCGGGGCCTGTCTTGCCCTAAGGATAGAGCAGCCAGCTCCCTGCTTCCGGCTGCCAGGCGGAACGGCAGCCCAGAAACGCAATCTCGCTGCCACCCCGACGAGTTCGCCGAAGTATTGCATTGAGGCATGGGTCAAGGGCGACCCCTCCCGCGAGGGAGGGACAAAACGCAGAGGAGAAGCCGGACTGTCAGTGCCCGTGGTGCGAGAGCCACTGCTCCAACATCACGAACACCCAGAGCATAACGCCGGCATCGGAGGCAGGCTCATCCGCATGCTGCGCCTGGACCCAGTCGAGGTACGACGGGTGGAGGATGTTGCGGCGGCGCAGCCCACCGATGCTATCGCCCGCCAAGTCGCGCAGCTGGGCATGTTCGGCCATCCAGAGCCCCACCGGCAGCCCGGAGGCGCGCCTGGACTTCTGGATTATGTCTCGAGGGAGGAAATCGTCGAGGGCTTGTTTGAAGAACCAACCCAGGCGCCTGCCTCGGGCCTGCATCCTAGGCGGAATTCGCGCGGCGAATTCCAGCATCTCGTCGTCCAGCAGCGGGCAGGCAACATCCACACCGGCCAACCCACAGGCTTGGTAGACCCTGCGCAGATCGTTGTCCGCCAGGCCGATCTTGAGATCCAAGTGCATCAGTCGGTTGACCGTGGCGGCGGATGCCGTACGGGCATAGACCTCGCGCAAGTTGGCCAACGGGGACTCGGTATCGACGGCAGCCAAGAAATCGGGGTCAAAGCCCTCAGAGAACGGGGTTCGTTCGAGAAAATTATGTATCTCCAAGCGGTCGGGCAGGGGGAATTTCGCTTGGGCAATGTAACGCTTGGCCCTGCGCAGCGGGGGTACCTGGCTGCCGGAGGGGAGCAGTGCCGCAAGGGGTTCGATGAGCCCCATGCGCACCAAGGCGGGAACACGACCATAGCGCTCGAAGACCGCCTGGGCCGCATAGCGCTCCTTCCCGCCGAATATCTCGTCCCCGCCGTCACCGGCCAGGAGGCATGCGGTCCCGTCGAAGCGCGCGAAGCGGGCACCGAGGTAGGCCGGGATGATGGAGGCGTTGGCAAACGGCTCGTCGCAGTAGGCGGCAACGGCGGGAATGCACTCCACAACGTCCTCTGGGGTGACGTAGTACTCGTTGGAGCGGGTGTGAAAGTGGCGTGCGGCGATGCGCGCGTACTCGATTTCGTCGAATCCCTGAGCGGTGAAGCCTATGGAGTAGGTGGATACCGGCTGGCCGCGAAGTTCCCGCAGGGTTCCCGCCACGGTGGCGCTGTCCACCCCGCCATTCAGGAAGGCGCCGACGGCTGGGGCGTCAGCCGCGGCGCGTTCGACGACTCGCGGCAATAGGGCCCGGAAGTCCTCACGCAGCTCCTTGAACCCGGCAGTGCTGTCGTCCTGGTAGGGCATCTGCCAGTAAAACCGCGCCTCACGCCCGGCCGCGGAGAAGCTGAGAGACTGGGCCGGGAGCAGCTTCTCCACCCCCGCATAGATGGTCCCGGGACTCGGCACCACATGCAGGTAGAGATAGTCGAACAGGGCCTGCCGCGAGACCTCCAGCTTCAACCCGGGTATCCGGCGAAGGGCGGACAGACGGGTCGAGAAGGCGATCGCCTCGCCAGTGCGGACGAGGTAGATCGGGCGGTTGCCAGTCCGGTCGACCGCCAACAGCAGGCGCTGCCTCTCGCGGTCGATGACTGCAAGGGAGAACCTACCCACGAGCCGAGCCGGCAGGTCATCACCGTGCTCACGATAGAGTTCGACTAGGTCGCCCGCACCCAGTAAACGGCCTGTCCCAGCTTCGCGCACCGTCTCCGAGATGGAAACGAGCACCCCTGCGTCGGCGAAGACCCGTTCGGTGGCACGGCCGCCCTCACCTCCCCCGATCGGTGCCAGGGCGGCAAGCTGACCAATCGCCACGCCGACACAGACGCCACCTGGGCCCCGGGGTCCTCCGCAGTCGGCCAGCATGGCATCGAGGGTGGCCTCCGAGGTCGCAGCATCTCCAATGGTCCCGAACCAACCGCAAATCCCATACATTGCAAACCCCATCTATGCTTTGAGCGGCCGCCAGCCGGCCTGGTGGAAGGCAACGCGCCGCATCGCGGGCCGGTTGCCCTGGGTCGAGAGGTCCTGCCCGATGGGGTCGGCCCCCAATAGGCGGCGGATTATATGCCAGCGTTTCGTCGTTCCCCCACTTGGGAAGCTCAACCGAGCGCTGGGCAAGGACGCACGGCGTTCGTTTCGCCACTGGATTGCAGTAGACTTGCTTCCGATTTGCAAACCCTGATCCCTATCGGCGCCTGGGCGCACGGCCACTCCGGGCAAGGGACCAGACCTTGGCGCGGAGCCAATCTAGTGAGCCCGCGACCTGGCCAACCTACGCGACCCCCACCAGCAAAGGATGACCGCCATGGCTGAGAGCAGATTCGATATACAGTTTGCAGGCGAGCTCGTCGAGGGGGCCGATCCGCCCGCGGTGCGCGAGCGCCTGCGTGATCTGTTCAATCTCTCCCCCGACGCGCTGGAGCGCCTGTTCAGCGGCCGGGCCGTTTTTGTCAACCGCGACTTGGACGCCGTTACGGCCGCGCGCTACCGCGATGCCTTCCGCGGCGCGGGCGCTATCCTGCACCTGACCCAGACGCCAGCCCCCGGCCTGACCCTGGCCCCACCGGGGGCTGACCTCGAGGAGGCCGTCCCCCCAGCCGCAGCGCGCAAGATCGATACCTCTTACCTAAGTCTGGTGGCTGGTGAGGGCTGGACCCTGGAAGACTGCTCGCCGCCCCCTGCGCCAGCCCCCATCCCGGACATCAGCTACCTATCGCTTGCCCCTACGGAGCCAATCGGCTTCCGCGCTCCAAGCGCCGCCGACGAGTGACCCAACCATGACCGATCACTTTCCCCACATCGTCGTAGGGGGCGGCATCAGCGGGCTCGGGGCAGCCCACTTCGCGACGCGGTTGGGGGTCGAGACCCTGGTCATCGAGCGCAGCGGCCGTGTCGGCGGCACCCTAAACAGCCATCACTTCGATGCCTGCGGGGACTATTGGACCGAGGCCGGCGGCCACACCTGCTACAACAGTTACGGCAATCTGCTCAGCATCCTCGACGACCTGGGGCTGACCGCGCGGATCACGCCCAAGGAACGCGTCCCTTTCCGGCTCTGGCGCGGCGGCAAGCGGCGGCCAATCTGGTCGGCCATCCACCCCTTCGAGTTGATGACCTCCCTGCCCCGTCTCTTGCGCTCCTCCCGGGAGGGTGTTCACCATGTACGGCTTCATCCTGTTTGTCGTAGACACGGCGGTGATGATCTTCGGTTACGCCGACGGGCCGCTGCAGGCATCTGGCCCGTGCCTTTGGCACCTGGGTGCTCTGCTGGTGTGTGTGGCGAGTCACTGGTTCTGGTTTTCATCCGCGTCGATGTCGCTGCAGAGGGGCAAGCTGGACCGGGTGGTGAACGGGCGCGGCGTCATCGTTCATCGGCGGCCTGTCACCATGACGACGTTCGCGTTGCTGTGGTCCGTGCCACCCTGGTGGCGGCGCACTGAACCTGCTGTTCTTCGTCCTGTCGATTCGCTCGGCCGCCGACTCGTGCTGGATCGGCTATGTCTTCTGGTCGAGTTTCGCGCAGCATGTTCTTCAAACCGGCTGCGGCTTTCCAGAAGAAGTGCCGTCCATGGCCGATGGTTCGAGGAGAACCTGCCCGTGATTACCTGATCTGACGGACCCCGCCGTACAGGCCAGGTATCCGGACTCCCCCGGAATACCTGGGCACGAGACCCACCCAACATGGGCCCGGGTATCACCGCCGAAACCCCTAATCACTACTAATAACTGTTTCAAAAGATCAATCTTTGGTAGCCAAGATTAAAATGCCGACTTTCGTATACATCACTCGTTTGTGACGGGTGTGGACGACTGTGTGAATATCTGCCCGTCAGACATCATGCACATCACACGATCCCGCGTCGTGCCTACAACATCGAACCAACATGTGCTGGAAGTGTCTACTCCTTGTCAAGGCCTGCCCCATCGAGGCCATCGATGTTCGCGGTGACGCGGACTTCGCCCCGCTGGGCCACTCGGTACGCGTCAAACGCGATGAGGAAAGGGTGTCATCGCGTGGCGCATCAAGTCCGCAACGGGAGATGGACCTGGATCTGCTGGCGCCTATCACGACCAAGCCCTGGGGTACCTGTATTCCGAACTACGTGACGTGGCCGGCACCCACCGAGGAGCACCGCGACAGCCAGTTACTGTTCAACGAGCCGAAAATACATCCGCATGGATGACGGTGACTGCACACCCTCAATCCGCTGGTCTCACGACTCCATGATAGAAGGTGTGGAGGGTTACTGATGGCTTACAAAACAATCATAGAAGCAATATCGACGTCCTGGTCGCAGGTGCCGGCCTGGGTGTTACCGGCGTGCGACTTCGAGGCGCGCTACTGGGGCAATGACAAGAAGATCGTCGACATCGCCGAAAAAGCGAACATGACACGCTTCCGGCGCCGTGGCGCCGGCCTGTACGCGATCAACTGCTACATGGGCACCCGATTCGGTGGAGAACAACCCGGAAGACCACGTCCGCTATGCGCGTATCGACCTGATGGGCATGGTGCGTGAGGACCTCCTCTTGACATGGCACGCCACGTCGACTCGGCTG
>CAVPXP010000027.1:0-17925 GCA_963709645.1 uncultured Gammaproteobacteria bacterium | reverse complement strand
GGCGAGGGCTACCCGCTGCGTCCCATGGGGGTGGTCGAAGGTACCCAGGCGCCCGCCGCGGATGGCGGAGCTGCCAAGCGCCTGCAAGGTCGGCGGTGCGAGGAGTGCGGAAGCTACGCCGTGATCCGCAAGGACGGCTGCGACTTCTGTACCGTCTGCGGTGCCCTGGGGGCCTGCGGTTGACCGCGATCTTGGCTTCATACAGCGCTCCGCCAAGCGGAGTGGCCGGCCGTGCAAACGGGGCCGTCGAAACATGCTCAACCTGGCCTACGGACCTGCCACTAGCTGATTGATCCAAAATGACTGTTGAGGGCTGGTTGTGTCTTTTCGTGACCCGCTTATCCGGCCACCCAGAAGACGATCCGGTTTAGGCGGCCAGTTGGCCGCCTAAACCACGAACGATGCAGCCCAGGCCGGGAGAAAAGCCGTTGACGGACAGGGGGTTGTGTGCTGGACTCCGCCACGCGGACCGGTTTATGAGGACCGTTCGTCCGTCTAATCCTGGTTCGGCTGATGGAACACATTCATGAGAATCAAGAAGATTGATGCAGGTCCTGTATTGCCTGTCGAGAAATTTGAAGTTGAGAATCTCTCTGATCTTGTGGTAATAGCGGCCCGAATGGAGTTGGGAAGTCTCGTCTTATCAGTGGCCTTCTTGCCCAGTTACAGAGTTTCAAGTCGCCTGACATTAGCTTTGTAATCGAGGCAACGAATAGTGAGGAAGTCGCGCAATGGGGAAAGAATCTCCTCGAAACCACGAACGATCGGATCGGCAAAAATTTGTTCAAGCATTGCAGAAGAATCAGACAAGAAGGCATTTCAAGGGAGGAATCCTTTACTATGAGAGCAATCGAGTAGTTCAGAACTTGAAGCCGTTGGCAGATTCATGGGACTTTGTTGATCCGTGGGATGAAGCAGTGCCATGGAATTCAACATTTGGAGGGTTCTCGAATAGGTTTCAAGACACCATTCATGCGCTATTTAAGAAGCTACAAGCACAAAAGTCGTCAATCGCTGCTCAAGCTATCAACTTGAAGAGACAAGGGCATAAGTCGATGAACCTTGATTTTGGCGATCCGCTCGACCCGTTCAAGGATGCATTTTCAAAACTCCTTGGCCCCAAACAGCTTGAGGAATTGGAGCCAAAAAATCAGAAATTAATGTATAGGCTGGGAGATAACAAGCTGTCCACAGAGACGCTTAGCTCTGGAGAGAGAGAAGTCTTAAATATTGCGTTTGACTTCATTCTCCGCATGCCCAGTGACTGCATTGTTTTCTTGATGAGCCAGAGCTTCACCTGCATCCGGAGATGACGTTCAAGCTGATATCCACACTCAGGTCCGTTGGTGAACGAAATCAATTCATTCTTTGTAGTCATTCACCCGACCTCATATCGAGTTCTCTAAACGACACTGTTATTTGCCTTGTTCCACCTAGCAATGGAAGAAATCAGGCGGTGGTAATTGACTCAACAAATGAAACATCAGAGATACTTGGAAAGCTCGGTCAATCAATAGGCGTAATTGCGCTCGGGAAGAAGATTGTTCTGGTTGAGGGAGATGAGAACAGTCTTGACAAGAAGGTCTACTCGCAATTGGCAAGGGCCGGGTTTCAAAATCTGGTGATCCTCCCGGCTAAAGGCAAGGAACAAGTGGCATCCTTCGGTAGCACAGTAGCAAGCATCTTGGATAGAACCCTCTGGGGAATAGAGTTTTATCTTCTTTGTGACAGGGATGCGGTTCCGTTTTCAAGCGACGCCGAGGCAAGATTGCAGCAGCAATCCAGAGTCAAATTGCTTACTCGATATCACCTAGAAAACTACTTCCTAGACTCAGAGGTGATTGCTGAAGCGTTTCGCACTTTGGAGCCAGATGGGAGTTGGCTAAGAGACCCCGTTCAAATTGATGCGAAATTGAAATCTATCGCTACCGAGATGGTTCCCTACGCAGTTTCATTGGTCGTCTCCAGGAAGCTCCGACTGGATGTTGGAAATGTGGACTTGATGATTAGCGGTTGTGCTGGCATGAGCGGTGAACAGTTGAATTCGAGCGTTGAGGAAAAGGCTGCCGCAGAAAGACAACGTGTGGACACTTCTCTCAATGCGCAACGTGTAAGGGGCCTCACCGGATCAGACAGTTCTGCTGAGCTTAGCCAAAGCCTTTTATCCGACGACTGGAAGAGGCTAATTCCTGGCAAGCAAATCATCTCGAAGTTCTGCAATGCATGTGGCATCAACACAGGACGCTTTGTGAATATGTATTTGGCCGAGTGCGCACGTAATGGATATACACCATTCTCCGACATCATCTCAATTCTCCAAGAGTTCTCCGGCGGCGATGACGCCGAACATCTCGCTCCGGGGGACGCGCCGCAAGCGGCGTGCCCCTGAGCTGGCCGCCCGCATCGCTCACCGCTCTCTGGCTCGATGCGCGGCGGGGGCGAAATTTGGTGCTGAGGGGTGACGCGGGTGGCAAATCGGGTCTCGGGCAGAAAGAACGAAGGGGTCTGACACCGATTAGGGGCCGATTCCGGCGCGTTTGGTCGTATCCGATACATGCTTTTCGGACGTTCGGCCAAACCTACCTGCCGGCACCGTTTCCGGTACCGCGTACGCCGCCTCGGCGAAGCGGGATCCCGGCGCTTGCGGCGGGATTAGGGGCCGCTTGGGGCGAGGGCCGGGCCGCGGATCCTGGCCAGCGCCTGGCGGAATACCGCGGCATTGGGGAAGGATTCGGAGAACGACACCCACACCCGGCGCACGCTGATGCGCACCTGGGCCCCGATCTTCAGGAGCCGCAGTCGAATAGTGCCGCACTGGGCGCGCTCCAGTTCGGTATCGGCCAGGCCCAGGCGGCGCAGGGCGCAGAGCATCACGTAGGCGAAGGAGGAGAAGTACAGCCGGATCTGGTTGGCGCGCAGGGTGGCGGTGCTGGTGCGGTCGGCGAACAGGTCGAGTTGCTGCTCCTTGATGCGATTCTCCATGTCGCCGCGGGCACAGTAGAGATCCTCGTAGAGGGTGCGGGCATCGGCGTCCTTGGCCGCCAGGGAGGTCACGACGAAGCGCGGATTGGGGCCCTTGGCGAGGTGCTCGGCCTTGCCCACCACCCGCCGCTCCCGGCTCCAGGTCTCGCGGGTGCGGTAGTCGAACTGGCAGAACACCCGGGCCGGCTTGCCGCTGTGGAGGTAGTCGATCTGGGCCTGCACGCGCGCCCCGAGACTGGCGGCCAAGAGCCGGCTGTTCTTGGCCAGCCCGAGCACGTAGTCCACGCCTTGAGCTTCGCACCAGGCCATCAGGTCCTCGCGACAGAAGCCCGAGTCGGCGCGGACCACGACCTTTGCGTCAGGCCAACGGGCCGGATCGACCCGACGATACGCCCAACCTCTTGCACCGAGCCCTCGCAGGCGTCGATGTTCGACGGGCGCAGCCGTGCGCACAGCAGGTGTCGGCCCGCTGAAGATGTACAGCGGCAGGTAGCAGTAGCCGTCGTAGTAGGCGTGGAAGAACCGTCCCTCCTGGCGTTCGCCGTGGATCGGGTCGTCGGTGGCGTCCAGATCGATCCAAATGGTCTGCGGGGGTGTGTCGTAGGCCTCCAGAAAGCAGTCCACCAGCAACCGGTCCATGCCCTCGGGGTTGGCCACGATCTTCTTGTAGCGCGCCTCGGCGTTGGCACTCGCCGGCGTCAGCTCCAGACGATTGAGCGTGCTGGACTCGCCAGTGCCTTGCCCTTGTCGCGCTCGCACAGCCGATCCTGGCCGGTCGGGTCCGCCTTGCCGACCGCCACCGCCATCAGCGGATCCAAGCGCAGGACGATCGTGGTCGTTGAGGTCCTCGTAGCCCAGCGCCAGCCCTAGCACCCGCTGCGCAACCAGTTCCAGCACCGTGTGCTCGACGAGCTCGGCAGAGCGGTAATCGACGAACTGCCCGGCCAGGCGCGCGAGGATGCCGGTGCGCGCCTCGACCTCGCGCAGCAGCAGCACTCCGCCGTCCGAGCTAATCTTGCCCCCATCGAAATCCGCCACCACCGTGCGCCGCCCGAGGCCGTGAAACTCCAGCTGCGCTGCGTTACACTCTGTCACCGAAAGGCCCTCCCCTTGTTGGTGCATAACTCGTTGATCACAAGACCGTTATGCCAGAGGAGAGGGCCTTTTTACAACCCCCTGGTGAGCGATCCAGGCTAGCACGTTTGGTGTGACAGGCAAAATCAAATGGAAGTACTCAACATTCATGAGCGTGTGCTGGCGGCAGATTCGGATCGAATTGGTGCGGTCCTTGACTCGCTTTCGTCCCGAGAAGATCAGTTGTGGCCAAAAGATATCTGGCCCCGTATGAAGTTCGATCGCCCGCTAGGTGTCGGTGCAAAGGGTGGGCATGGACCGATAAGGTACTTTGTTGAGGAATACACGCCGGGCAAATCAATCAAGTTCCGGTTTACCGGGCCGAAAGGGTTCGATGGCTTTCACGGTTACGAAATCATCACTACCTCAAAGCACTCCACGGTGCTGAGGCACACGCTGAAAATGAATACCCGAGGTCTCGCCATCTTGTCATGGCCATTGGTCTATCGGCCAATGCACGATGCCTTACTGGAGGACTCTCTGACGACCGCACAGCGATCGCTTGGGCTGGCCCCACAAGTTCAGGTATGGTCGCTTTGGGTGAAGGTGCTTCGCTGGGTCGTATCAGGCGGCAAGGCTCGGCATCAGATTACGCCCAACAGCGGGTTCCAGGCGACGGAGGGATAAGGGCTGGGCTCAAATGTGACCGACGCGTCCCCGGCGACTGGTCTTGCGTCTTGCCTCCGTAAGGCACTGTTGTCGCGGGCTACAACGAAGCCCCCGACGCTGAGTCTTGCCGGGGCCACATCGAATGGGGTCGCCGCGATGCATTCTGGCGGCTGATCCCAATCGAGTCAGCAACGCCGCGCGGTGGCGCGGCGAGCCTTGGTAGCGCATCGAGGGTTGGTTGAGTGCCGGCGAACCTGAGCCCGGAATACAAGGCCGCGGAAGCGGAGTTCAGAAAGGCGCGGGACCCGCAGGACCGGCTCCACTGGCTGCGCGAGATGCTGCGCACCATGCCCAAGCACAAGGGGACGGACCACCTGCAGGCGGAGATCAAGACGCGCATCAAGCAGCTCACGGAGGAGCTGGCGGGGCCGCGGAAGGGTGGCGCCCACGGCGGGCCGGTGACCGCCATCCGCCCCGAGGGGGCCGCCCAGGTCGCGCTCATCGGGCCGCCGAATGCGGGCAAGTCGGCGCTGCATGCGGCGCTGACCGGTTCTCATGCCCAGTCGGGTCCCTATCCCTTTACCACCCAGCACCCGCAGCCCGGGATGCTGCCCTTCGAGGACGCCACTCTTCCAGCTCCTCGACCTGCCGCCGATCCGACCGAGCACCCCGTGCCCTGGATCGGCGCGGCGCTCCAGCAGACCGACGCCTGTCTGCTGTCGGTGGACCTGTCGGACCCGGATTGCGTGGACCGGGTGATCGGCCTGCACGAGGAACTCGGCCGCCGGCGGGTCGACTCTGAGCCGGCGCTGGCCGGGCAGCACGGGGGGAGAAGAACGGGAGCGGCCCGAGGACCCCTTCGCGGTGGTGCTGCCGACGCTGATGCTCGCGACCAAGGCGGAGCTGATCCCCTGCCTGGCCGACGAGCTCACCGTCTTCCGCGAGCTGACGGGGCTCGACTACCCGGTCCTGCCGGTGTCGGTGCAGACGGGGCTTGGGCTCGATGCGATCGGCCCCTGGCTGTTCCGGGAGCTGGCCATCGTGCGCGTCTACACCAAGGCGCCTGGGCGGCCGCCTGAGCACGACCGGCCCTTCACGCTGCGCCGCGGCGCTACCGTGGACGACGTGGCGCGGCTGGTCCACAAGGACGTCGCCTCGGCGCTGAAATACGCCCGCCGCTGGCCGAAGGGGAGAGGGGGCGTGTCGCAGGTCGGTCGCGATCATCCGGTTGAGGACGGAGACCTGCTCGAGCTGCACACCTGAGGCGTTCTCGACGGGGACTCAGTCGGGGCAGTAGCAGGCGCTGTCGCCCCAGTCCGGATGGTCCTGCTCGGCGTGCTGCCGGCAGGCGGTACGGGCCTCCTCGATGGTCTCGCCGTAGAACCGCGCGTGACAGACGCGGCAGCGGCAGAACTTGGGCTCGTGGGTGACGTAGTGATGCTCTTGGTCCGGCTCGGTCATGTCTCGTCTCCCAATGGGTCGGCCTCGGTTGGGCGGCCCGGCAGGGGGCCGCGCGATCCCACCTGGGCGAAGACGATAGGCGAGTGCCAGGCGGCCGTCCAGGCCAGTGCAGTCCCGCGCATCGACGGGGTCCTTACCTTTACCTCGGCAGTTCACTGTTGTCGCGAGGCATAACGAACGAACCGCCCCCGACTTGTCCGCACCGTCACGGTATGCGGCGTTCGACGGCGAGGGTCAAATGTCTCGCCCAGGGGTCCGGCGCCGGCATCCATTGCCAGCGGCTCGGAAGGTGGAGCACCCAGTTTGTCGCCAGTGGCCATCGGGTCATGAAGTCCTGGTAGTTTTCGGTCCGGATCTCTCCCCACTCGATAGGCGAGGGGTCGTAGATGCGGACATAGGCATTCGGATCGCTGCTCTCCGAGCGCAGTCCGCCGACGCAAACGGCGTGCTCTTCGGGCATATCGCCACCGACCCAGAGCGGTCCGTAAGATTCGAGTAGTTCGAATATGCCCTGTACCGACCAGCTGAAGCCCTGCTCGACGATCAGGCCATTGGATTCGGAAAAGCGCTCGATGCTTTCCGACGCGGTGCGCAGGCCGCCGCCAATCCTCAGATGGCCCTGTCCATGACTGACGTCGCTCATCGGCCGCCCGAGCACCATCGCAAGGGCCGCGCGCCAGCAGTTGGCGGCGGTCGTCTGCGGAATGAGCTGCACTGGGTATGAGACGTTCATTTCCTCACCCTCCAAGGCGCGATGCGGAGCCTGCTCGACAACCCAATTTTAAACCCAAGTTCAATCGTCTATCCGATCCAAGAGCCAACCGACCCGTGGCAACGGGGTCTGCTCTTTGCCTCGGCAGGTCACTGTTTTCGCGAGCCAGAAGGAAGGATTGGACTCCGAACCCGGGGGCGTCGGCGCGGCCGGCCGTAGAGCGCCCGCAGCTCGTCCTTGGCCTCATCGAGGCGTTCTCGCTGGCTGAGGTCGACCTTCGTGCCAGCCCGGTTGAGGTAGAAGGTCAGCATGGACATCGCCGAGCGGAAGGGATCCGCGCGGCGCCGCTCGCTGTGGTCGGCGGACCGCTTTAGCGAGAGGGCGATTTCGCGGGGGTCGGACCAAGTGAAAACGCCAGGCTCCAGGTCCAGCGCGTTGCTGGTCCGGGTGACGGCTTGGGACCATCGTGGCCGGTCGTTGGCCATCTGGAACGCGGGTTCAGCCTAGAAGATCGCGCCCAGCACCCCGCCAACCACGCGGAACGGGGCCGCTATGACGGCGCCCGCGACGCCCACTGTGCTGCCGATGATTCCAGGATGGCGCTTCTCTTCCGTGGTCGTCGTTACGGTCGTCTCCTGTTGGGTGGCACCCGTGTCCTCCATGACAAACTCACTGCTGCTCGGCACGGTGTCAACTGGCCGTGTAATGGTTTCGGTCCGTTCCGATGTCGTTTCGGTGCTCGCGCACCCGATGAGGCCGACAATCAGTAGGATACCGAGGGACGAAACAAAAAGAAAAGGGTCAGTGCTAAACTTTATACCTAGAATGCGAGGTCAGTACAACTGCTAGAGATCTCCCTCGGTACAACATCTAGCACTGACCACGACTCCCGTTCAGGTCCGCCAGTACGGCATCGAGCACCGGGCGATCCGCCTTGGTACCGCTCACCACCTCCTGGTAGACCTTGGTACACCCGGCGGCGCGAAGGGCATCGACCTGGAGGTCCAGGCTCTGGTCTTTGGTACTGACACGGGCATAGCCGATGTCCATCAGCCCCTCCTTGGGCCGTGCTGGGTTCGCCATACCCGTCGGAGATTATGAAAACCGGCACCTGATTTCAACAACCGGTTCGCCGGTCCAGAATGCCGGGATCGCCATCGTTGCTAGACAGGGTGTTATGGTTACCACTGCCGTTTGTCAGGTGAAGGCTTGTCGGGTGCCAAATCGGTCCGAAAAAAAACATTCGTTTGTTCGGACCGATCAGCGACGTCTCATGGCCGCTGGTAAATACTCATGCCTCCAAGCACTCGGGTGCTGGGCGTTCAGGCGATGGCCTGAATCCCCTTTTTCTCGATGACGGTCAGGAGCCGAAGCGCCGGGCCGCCGGGGCGCTTGACGCCGCGTTCCCAGTCCGAGACCAGGTTCTTGCTCACGTTGAGGTAGCGGGCAAAGACCGGTTGAGAAAGGTGCTCGCGCTCGCGCAGGGCGCGGATGGCCTCGGCCGAGAGGGGGTTGACCGGCGTCAGACAGGTGTCGTCGAACTCGCGCATGGTTTGTTTGTCGATGGCGCCCACCTCGTGGAGGGCTTCCATGGTTTCGTGGATCGAGGCCAGCGCGTCGCTGCGATACTGCTTAGCCATCGTCATCAACCTCCGAGAATTGTCCGTTCTGGATCAGTGCGGCGAGCTGCTCGTCCGTCAGCTCCAGGACGTGCCGGGCCGCCTTCTTAAACGCCGCATCTTCCTCGTCGCCAATGTTGGCCTGCTGGCTCTTGGCGAATCCGTAGACGAAGAAGGCACGATGCGCCTGGCGGTAAAGGATCAGGGTTCGGTAGCCCCCTGAGCGACCTTGCCCAGGGCGTGCCACGCGCTGCTTGATGACTCCGCCGCCAAGATCGGCATCGATCAGGCCTTGCTCCGCGCGACGGGTGGCGTCGCGTAGCACCGCGTCTGGGATCTTCTGCTTGCGCGCGAAGCGCTCAAACCAAGCGTTCTTGAAGACCCTCAAGTGCCCCCTGCTCTCCAATCTTATATCACACCATGTGTTATATCACACAGGCGGCGGAGTCATCTACACCACGATCCAGATGCCTATCAGCGGGACGGAAAGATTATTGGCAGAAAATTCGGGCCAGCCCGGATGTTTGCAGGCTGTTGGCAGCTAATTTGGGTTGTTTGCAAAACAATCTGGGCCTGAGAGCTCGGATATTGTCAGCTAATCTGGGCCGTAATGGGCGATGTTTGCAGGTCGGGCCGCGGATGCTTGCAGGCCGCTACACCTATCCCTTTACCACCCAGTACCCGCAGCCAGGGATGCTGCCCTTCGAGGACGCGCCCTTCCAACTCCTGGACCTGCCGCCGATCCACCCGGAGCACCCGGTGCCCTGGATCGGCGGGGCGATCCAGCAGACTGATGCCTGTCTGCTGGCGGTGGACCTGTCCGACCCGGACTGCGTGGACCGCATGATCGGCCTGCACGAGGAACTCGGCCGCCGGCGGGTCTATTTGAGCGGGCGCTGGCCAGGCAGTACGGGGGGAGAAGAGCGGGAGCCGCCCGAGGACCCCTTCGCCGTGATGCTGCCGACGCTCATGCTCGCGACCAAGGCGGACCTGATCCCCAGCCTTGCCGACGAGCTCGCCGTCTTCCGCGAGCTGACGGGGCTTGGGCTAGGTGCCATCGGCCCCTGGCTGTTCCGGGAGCTGGCCAGCGTGCGCGTCTACACCAAGGCGCCTGGGCGGCCGCCGGAGCACGACCGGCCCTTCACGCTGCGCCGCGGCGCCACCGTGGACGATGTGGCGCGGCTGGTCCACAAGGAATTCGCCGCGGCGCTGAAATACGCCCGCCGCTGGCCGAAGGGGGGAGGGGGCGTGTCTCAGGTCGGGCGCGATCACCCGGTGGAGGACGGGGACCTGCTCGATCTGCACACCTGAGGCGATTTCTGTCAAATCATGTACCAGCTAGCTTGTCTCTGCGCCCGCCTTCTTTGTCGCGCCAGCAGTCACATAGCCCAGCTATGCTCCTGCCGGTACTCCTTGGAGGCGGACGCAAATCCGGCGCCATCTGGTACGTGATTCTCCGGCAATCGCCTGAGCCGTACTCGACAGGGGCTCAGTCGGGGCAGTAGCAGGCGCCGGCGCCCCAGTCCGGGTGGTCCTGCTCGGCGTGCTGTAGGCAGGCGGCACGGGCCTCCTCGATAGTCTCGCCGTAGAACCGCGCGTGACAGACGCGGCAGCGGCAGAATTTGGGCTCGTGGGTGACGTAGTGATGCTCTTGGTCCGGCTCGGTCATGTCTAGTCTCCCAAGGGATCGGCCTCGGTTGGGCGGCCTGGAACGGGGCCGCCCGATCCAGGCTGCGCCCGGAGTCGGGTCACGGATGCGATGACGGATCGGAGATCGGCACGCGCGGTCCCACCTTGGCGGGGACGATAGGCGAGAGCCAGGTGGCAGTCCAGGCCCGCCGGCGTCTCCCAGGCCCCCGCCTCGACGGAGGTTCCTGGGGGCTGTACTCTGCATCAGGCCAACGGTGACGGCCCGTGCGGGGCCTAGCCTCCGGGCGCGTCGTCGGTGGCGGTGGGAGTCTCTACCGAAATAGCGATCTGAAGGTTGGCGGTGCTGTCCATGAGGATTTTCTTGCTGTCGGTCGCGGTCATTGCCGGCTTGCTCGGCGCTGGGGCGGTGGTCATCCACTTTTTTCCGGACGCCGCGGACGCCTGGCTGGGCGGGACTCCGCTCGACAGGCTCGTGGGCAGGACCAAGCCCCTTTACCTGTGGCGCAACAAGCAGGGTCAGTGGCAAGGGACCGACAAGCCCCCAGCGGCGGGGATTCCCTTCGAGGTCAAGCAATATCCGATCGATGCCAACATCGTTCCTTCCCAGGAACCGGAATAACCGTAAGTCGTTGTGCTGGCTCATCGGGCGTGCCCGCAGTCAGCCATCGACGCCACCTGCTTGACGAATCGCGATCGGCGCATCGGCGTGCGAGGCGCTGTTTGCGAGTTGTCATTGCCCGCTTCCTGCCACGAGCTTAGGGTTTTCCAGACGATGTAGGGAATGGGCACGCGGCGGACGCCATCTTTGGTCGTGGGCGCCGCACTGCCCAAGGCAGCCACGGACGGCGTTCCATTGAGGAGAGCTCGAAATGAGAAAGATCCTTGCAGCCATCGCGACGCTGATTCCGCTTTTCATCGCCGCCCCGGTATCCGCTCATCATATGGCAGAGGGCATCATTGCCGACGACATCTACGCGCTGATCGAAGAGAACCTCGTGGGTAGTCCGCACCTCGACCTGGACCTCACGACCATTAGCAGCATGGCCATCGTATCCGTGACCGTACCGGAGGATGATGTGGCGATGGTTCTCGACGCAATCGCCGACGCACGCGTCGGGCAGGGCACGCAGACCGAGTCATCCATCGATGTGGAGATTACCGCGACGGATGCCGACGGCCTGGTCACGATTACGATTATCGAGCGCGTCGGGCAAGGTCAAAGTCAGGTTCCGTGATCCACCTGGTGGACCGCAGGAAGCTCAGCATTCGCTCCTTTCCGTACCAGCCGGCCCGGCGCCCCGCCAAGGCCCCGGTGCCGACGGGCACCAGTCCCTAAGCCGCGATGCGGGGCGATGGGTCGGGCGGCATTGGGTACCGGCCTCAAATCGTGCTGCGCAGCAAGGCGAGTAGAGGGCGGCGGCCGGTAGCAAGCGGTGCCCCTTCGTGTGCTGGCAAAGATCTGGCGGGGGTGCGTCGCCGTCGGCATCCTACGGTCATTTCCCACCGGTCCAGCGACGATGCCGCGGCGGGCGCCTTCGACATCTCCGCGATGTAAGACCGCAGCAAGCGGATGGAGCGCGGGGTCTACTCGTCCGCAATCCTGCGCAGATTTGGTACGTCGAGCAAACAAAGGTTGGGACTGGTTTCCACCAGCAGGCTCTGGCGCTTGTATTCCGCGATGGTCCGGCTGGTGGTCTCCGTGGTGATGCCGAGCATCGCCCCCATGTCCTCGCGGCTGAAGAGCGGGCACTCGCTGCTGGCGTTGTCGCCCACGAGGCGCAGCAGGAGTCTGGCTACTCGCTGGCGGGCGGAGCCGGTGGACAGCTCCGTTAGCCAGGCATCGGCCTCGGACAGGGCCCGCTGCCAGCGGGCCATGAGCTCGTGGTGCAGTTTGGGGCTTTCCTGTCCAAGGCGGCGCACGAGGCGGGCCGGGAAACGACAGACCTCCGTGGGTTGCAAGGCCACGGCGTCGTGGTGGTAGCGGTCGTCGAGCAAGGCCTCCAGTCCCAAGACGTCAGTGCTGCGGGCGATCCGCACGATGCGCTGGCCCCCGTCGGGTAGGAACTGGACCAGCTTGAGGGTGCCGGTGCGAACGGTGAACATGTAGTCGCCGGCGTCGCCGCCGCGATAGAGGACAGTTCCCGCCTTGATGTGATACTGGTCGATGGGGTCGTGGATGCGCGCGAAGTCCGGTTCTTCGAGCCCGGAGAAAAGCACCGAGGTGCGCAGCGAGCAATTCAGGCAGTTCGCCTCGCCGGACCAGGCCTCGCGCAGTGTGACGCTGTTTGACATGACGGGATCCGGACCAGGCGGGTCTCCAGGTAAGCTTTCGGGAAAACGCCGAACAGATCGGCGGTCCCCACTGTGTGCAGATACTCAGGCATTTCCTGTCGCGCCACGCAACTGAAAATGAAAGAACTGCGAAACCGCGCGTTCTTGGCACCACGGCGATAAGGTCCAAGACGGACCCCTTCAGCATTTCCTCATGGCGCCGGGGCGGCGGGATCCGTGTGTCGGACCCAGTTCTGACGGCGGGGTGCCTACCCTATCGAGTGTAACCCAATTTTGACGTTGGATTGCCCTGCCTGACCTGGGCACAAGCGTCCGGCGCAGGGGCGGCGGCGTTGCCCCGCGCAGTTCCCCCGGTGGGCCATTCGACGTAGGATGCCGGGTGAATCAAGCCGCACACGGCCTGTTAGCGCCTAAGCAGGCTACGCGCCCAGCCCAGCCCAGCCCAGCCCAGCCCAGCCCAGCCCAGCCCAGCCCAGCCCCATGCCACTGATCTCCCTGCAGGCGATTACGCTCTCCTACGGTCTCCCGCCGCTTCTGGACGGGGTCGACCTCAGCATCGAGCGTGGCGAACGTATCTGTCTCATCGGCCGCAATGGGACTGGCAAATCCACACTACTCAAGGTCATCACTGGTGAGGTTCAGGCCGACGGTGGCGAGCGGCGAGTCCCCCAGGGGGTGACGATTTCTCGTCTCACCCAGGACATCCCTGAGGGCGCGGACGGTCGGGTCTTCGACGTGGTCGCCGCTGGCCTGGGCGTCTTGGGGGATCTGGTGCGGGAGTGGTTCGCCCTGAGCCATCACCTCGCTGACGGGGGCGAGGGCGCGGCATTGGAGCGTCTGACAGAAGTCCAGCACGCCCTGGAGGCGGGTGGTGGCTGGGACCTGGAGCAGCGTGTGGAACGCGTTATCTCGCGCTTGGGGTTGGACCCCGAGGCGGCCTTCGCGGCCCTGTCCGGCGGCCTGCAGAGGCGGGCGCTGTTGGCCAGGGCACTGGTCATCGAGCCGGACCTGCTGCTGCTCGACGAGCCGACCAACCATTTGGACATCGCTTCCATCGATTGGCTGGAAAGCTTTCTGTTTGACTTCCCCGGGGCACTGCTCTTCGTCACCCATGACCGCTCCTTCCTGCGTCGGCTGGCCAACCGGATCCTGGAGCTGGATCGAGGCCGGCTCACCGATTGGCCTGGGGACTATGACAACTACGTGCGCCGCCGGGAGGAGCGCCTCAACGCCGAGGCATTGGCCAGCGCCCGCTTCGACCGCAAGCTCTCTGAGGAGGAGGTCTGGATCCGCCAGGGGATCAAGGCAAGACGCACCCGTAACGAGGGCCGCGTCCGGTCCCTCAAGGCCATGCGGGAGGAACGCTGGCAGCGCCGCGAGCTCGGCGGTACGGCGCGTATCCGTTTGGACGAGGCAGAGCGGAGCGGGCACCTGGTGGTCGAAGCCGTGGGGGTTGACTACGCCTGGGACGGCAAACCCGTCATCAAGGGGTTGGACACCCTGATCCTGCGGGGGGACAAGGTGGGCATCGTCGGGCCCAACGGGGCGGGAAAGAGCACCCTGCTCAAGCTCCTGCTGGGGGAGATCGCTCCCCAGATCGGCCAGATTCGCCGCGGAACCAACCTGCAGGTAGCCTATTTCGACCAATTGCGCGCCCAGCTCGACACCAGCAAGAGCGTCCAGGACAACGTGGCTGGGGGCAGCGACAGTGTGGAGGTGGGCGGCAAGCCACGCCACGTCTTGTCCTATCTCAAGGACTTCCTGTTTACTCCGGAGCGCGCCAGGCAGCCGGTCTGCGCCCTCTCAGGCGGGGAGCGCAACCGCCTCCTGTTGGCCAAGCTCTTCACCCGTCCGGCCAACCTGTTGGTGCTGGACGAGCCTACCAACGATCTCGATGCCGAGACCCTGGAACTGCTGGAAGAGCTCTTGCTCGACTTCCAGGGGACTATCCTCCTGGTCAGCCACGACCGCGCCCTGCTGGACAACGTCGTCACCAGTACCCTGGTCCTGGAGGGAGAAGGGCGGGTGAAGGAGTACGTTGGCGGTTACACGGAGTGGTTGCGCCAACGCGACGCCGCTGCGGCGCTGACGCAGGCCCAGACGCAGGCGGTGCCGGTCTCCAAGCCCAGGCCAGCGGCGGCGGATGCGGGGCGCAAGTCCGCCGGCAAGCTCAGTTTTAAGGAGGAGCGCGAGCTTGCAGCCCTGCCAGGGCGTATCGAAGCGCTGGAGGCAGAGCAGGGCGAGCTGCACGCCCGCCTTGCCGACCCCGTCCTCTACCAGCAGGGCGGCGACGCCGTGGCCGCGGTCCAGGGGCGCCTCACTGCGGTGGAAGCAGAGCTGGCTGAGGTCTATGCCCGATGGGAGGCGTTGGAGACGGTCAAGGCCGGCTGAGCCGTCGCCCGGATGAAACCGAAAGAGACCCCGTCCATGTCCGTCATGCCTGCCCCGGCCGCTGACAACGACTACCTGGCTGAACACATTGACTTGCTTCGCCATAGTCTGCGTGCCCTCACTGGTCGCGACCTGGTCGTCGGCGACTTATCCCCTGAGCAGGCTGCGAGGCGGATCTACCGAGCACCCTTCGCGGTGCTCTCCCACGACACGGCACCCGACCCCATCCTGACCTATGCCAACCGCTGCGCCCTGGAGCTCTTCGATCTGACCTGGGATCAGCTCGTGCAGATGCCCTCGCGCTTGACTGCCGAGGCACTGGACCGCGAGGAACGGGCCAGGCTGCTGGCCAGAGTGGCCGCCCAGGGCTACATCGACGACTACGCCGGGGTCCGGGTCTCGCGCAGCGGGCGGCGCTTTCGCATCGAGGCGGCGACCGTGTGGAATCTGCAGGATGGGGCTGGCCGCCACCAGGGTCAGGCAGCAACCTTCGCCCTCTGGACGCGGTTGTAGACGTCGGCCGTTGCTTGATTCCTAGCCCCGGCAGTCCTGTTGCGGGCTGTTGCGCTGCAGCCCCGCCTGACGAGCCGGGGATTCCAGATCAGCGACTGGCGCCGTTGCGGGTTCCGTATGCCGGGTGTCACATGTCGCTGATGAGCGACGCTCAAGCGATCCCAAGAGGATGCCGCAGCCTCTTGTCACTCCCCGGCGTCCGGTCACCACCCGTCCCGGTGAGCCCTAACGCATTGACCCTTCTTGGTGATTCCAGGTCACTGCTAAGCATCGATCACGCAAGTGGTGTTGACAAGTATATTAGCGACCACTAATATATAGCCCACGATCGTTGCTAAGAGGTAACAAGCCATGTTCCCGATCGCCTTTGGATTTGCAGCCGCCCTGGCCTTTGATGCCCTGGCCTATGCCACCTACGGAAGCGCCGCCTTGACCGACTATGCCTGGGTCAGCATGGTCTCCTGGGGACTGATTGCTGGGGGAATTGCCGTCTACGCCCTCACGCGCCCCATGCCCGCCTGGCTGTGCCGGTTCGGATCCCGGGCCCGCGTCCTGGTCCGTGAGCGCCTGGGCCTCGGAGACTCCGAGCCCCTTTGTGCATGACTAAGGCCCGCGGTGCGGGCTAGTCAAGACCGCTTAGGAAGGCGGCGACAGCCGCCGCCAGCGGGCGCTCGCCGGCCAGGACGGCGGGCTCGTAGTGGCTGCGCCACTGCGACATCAGTCCGCGGGCCCGGCGCCACTCCTCGAACAGGATGGGCGCCAAGGCCCCGCCCTCGTCCAACATCCCGGAGTCGTGGAAGTCGCGCTCGGTGCGGTCGCGGTCGTAGGCGAACCGGATGATCCGCGTCTCCCAGCCTCCGCGGCGGTGCTCCAATTGGGCGTAGCTGCCGCGCGGGTCACCGTCGAAGGGCGAGCCCACGGAGCCGACGTTGAGGATGCGCGTCGTGCCCAGGCGTCTCTCCAGCGGTTTGTGGGTGTGGGCCGTGACGAAAAGGGCGAGATCCGGCGGCAGCTTGGCCGCTAGGGCTGCGTCCGGGACGCTGGCGGAGATCCCGTCGCGGTTGCCGGCCATGGTCCCGTGGGTGACGTGCACCCAGGCGGGGTCGTCTGGCGCATGCAGCGTCAGATGGTCCGGCCAGGCATTGAGGGTCTGTGCCCGATCCCCCAGTTGGGCCAGGGTCCAGTCTGCGAACCGCCGCATCTCGGCCTCCAGGGCCGTCCCCGGGGCCTGGCAGGCGCAGCGCAGGACCCAGACCTCGTGATTGCCGAGCACCGGGAGCCAGCCCCGCCCGCGCCGCAATGTCTCGAAGAGATCCAAGCAGGCCGCGCTGCTGGGGCCGCGATTGACCAAGTCGCCGTCCATGACCACGAGGTCCGGGTCCCAGGCGAGAATGTGCTCCGCCGCCATTTCAAAGGCGGGTAGGTTGCCTTGCACGTCGGAGAAGACGGCGACCTTCATGCCGGCCGCGATCGAGTCTGGCCCGGCGCGCGCTCGGGCCGGCTGGCGCCATGTATCCGGGGGGCCGTGCCCGGTTTCTGTCGGCTCAAGGGGGGCTCACAAGGGGTGGACATGGGTTTTACCTCCGGGGTCAGATCAAGCATCATTGTGGCCCCGCTGCCCGGACTGGACCAGGGCTTGGCGCAGCACCCGTTCTGCACAGGGTACCGGGCGGGGCCCCGATGGCAACGTGAAGGCGAGCACGCGAATGATCGAAGAACAACAAGGCGACGAGCCCGATTGGGATAGCCCCCTGCAATTTTCGCTGACCCCGGGGCTCTTGATCCATGCGCTAATGGGGACCGCAACGGCGGTCCACACCGGCTGGGAAAGCTGTATCGAGGAGGGGCTCGTGGTATCCGAGGTGGTCGCCATGGACGACGGCGCCGGGACCAGCATCCGTCTGGCCGAGCAGGAATTCTACGAGGACAACAACCCCGACAACGTCTGGCACGACTGGGCCCTGGAGGTCCGCAACGGCAAGGTGCTGACCACGGCCCATTGGCAGATCTTGACCACCGCCGCCCCGGCCGAGTGGGAGTGGCACGGGCGCGAGGCCGAGAAGGCCTTCGAACGAGCCTGCGTCCTGCTGGGCAAGCGGGTGCGACGCGGGTTGGTCGTCGAGGAGCCCATGCCGATGGATGCCCCGCCCCGGGCAAGCCGTCACTAGGTTCCTGCGCGCCTGGGCGGTGCCGCTTGCCTTCCGGTCCGCCATGGGCGACAGTGACGCTGAGCAATCGGCCAGTCGATCACGGTGCGGAGGTCCCCGATGAAGATCACCATGGATGTCGATATCACCCCGGAGGAGGTGCGCAAGCTCTTTGGCCTCCCGGATGTGGAGGCTTTTCACCGTCAGCTCATGGAGGACCTGCGCGAGCGCATGGCAGCGGGTGCCGAGGGCTACGATCCCCTGAAGCTCTTTCAGCCCTATCTAACCGGCGGTATGGCCGGGTGGGACCTGTTCCAGCGCCTGATCCCGGGTGCGCCCGGGCCCTCGACGACGGGGAGCAAAGCGGAGGGCAAGTAGCTTGGCTCGGGGTACTGTCCGGTTAGGCCCCGGGGCC
>CAVPXP010000026.1:0-29965 GCA_963709645.1 uncultured Gammaproteobacteria bacterium | reverse complement strand
GGGTCTGGAACCGAACCCCGCCAACGAGGAGGGGTGAGCGCCCGCCTGCGGCAGCCGCGGCGCCTCGGAATGCCGGACGACAGGCCAGTCCTACTCGTCGAGCCAGGCTGTCGGCCTCCGGCAGGAAGTGCACCACGCCTTCGACCACGCCGGCGGCGAAATTGCCGTTCGTGCCGCGGTAGCCGCCGCGGGCCAGGTAGAGCCGATCCTGGCGGTCTGCGGCCCGGGCAGCCCCTGCCGCCGCCTCACGCACCACCTGCGCCGCGTTGGCGACCAGCACCGACGGGATGTCGCTGCCCAGCACGGCCAGGTCGTTGCCGCTGTCCCCGGCGAAGACCGTGTGCTCAGGCGCAGCGTCCAGCCAGGCACGCAGGAACAGGATTGCCTGACGTTTGTCGGCGCTTGCCGGCAGGACGTCCAGCAACCCCGTGTGCCCGTCGATGTCGCGGCTCCAGATGACGTTGGCTCGCAGCCCTTCCTCCCCCAGCCGGGCGCGCGCCGCGGCGATGGTTGTGGCCCCATCGGTGTCCGGCGCCGCGTACCAGGAAGCCTTGAACTTGCCCTGCTTGGCGGGTTCTTGGGGCCGCAGACCGGGGATATCGTCGAGCAGTGCCAGCAGATCTGCGTTGTCAGCGCCGTCCCAGTCCGCGGCGATGTGCGTCCAGTAGTCTTGCAGCGGCTCCCAGGATCCATCGCGGTGCAGGTAGATGCTCGATCCGACATCACCCAGCAGGAACCTCGGCTTCGGCAGGTCAGCCTGTTGCAGACCCTGAGCCACCAAGCCCGGGTCGCGCCCCGTGACGTAGGCGAGGCAGACGCCGGTGTGCGCCGCGAGCCGGCGGAACAGCGGCCGCGCGCCCGGCGACTCGGCGGCGCTCCCGTCTGGGATCAGGGTCCCGTCCAAATCACTGCAGAGCAGGAGTATCGCGTCGTCACAGGACATGCGAGTCTCCCCCTGGCGCTTCGTCGGGGACCCGGCACTCGCCGAGGAATTCGTAGTGCTCGACGGCCTCGATGATGCCGGCGGCATGGGGGGCGGTGGCGAAGTAAATGCGCTGCTGGTCGGTCAACTGGGAGAGCTCCTCGTTGTGGCGGTTGGCGACGACCACGGCGAGGGTGTTGCCGCGCATCATGTCCTCGTCCGCACCTGAGCCGCCGGCCACCAGCATGCGGCCGAGGGGGATGTGGAGGCGCTCGGAGACCCAGCGCAGGGCGAGCCCCTTGGATGCGCGCACCGGCAGGACGTCGAGGAATTGCCCGAAGGACAGGATCAGGTTGACGGACAGATCCGCCTGGTGGAGCAGGCTCTGGATCTCCGATAGGGGCGGGGCCGTCTCCGGGTCGAGGTAGTAGCTGACCTTGAAGTGGCCCTGGTTGTCCGCTGGCTGCGGCTTGAGGCCCGGCACCGCCCCCAGAATGCGCCGCACGGCGCGCGGCTTCCACAGGTGGTCGATGTGCTCAGCCCACTGCTTGTCCGGCTCCAGTCGCTGGCCGTGCCAGATCTCGGTCCCGGTGCGGGTGATGAGCACGTCCGGCCGCGGGATCGCATGGGCCCGGATCTCGCGCAGGGCCGACTCCAGATCGCGGCCCGTGGCGAGACCGAAGGAGGTGCACTTGCGGTTCTCCCGCAGAAAGGCGACGAAGACCGCCAAAGAGGCCGGATCGCCCAGCAGGTTCTGGTCCAGATCCGAGAAGATCGCCCGGTCGGCATAGCCGCCGTAGCGGCGGCGCTTGGCCGGCAGTTGGGGGCGCGCGGCACCGAGCAGGCTGCGCACCAGCTGAAGATAGGTTTGGGCGTGAGCGGTCCAAGAGTAGTGGGCGCGCACCCCGGTCAGGCCATCGTCGCGGCAGCTGTCCCAATAGGAGTCGTTGCGCAGCAGCCGCAGCAGGGCGTGCTGGATGTCCGCCTGGGACAAAGGGTCGATGAGGATGCCGTTGCGGCAGTTGGCGATGATCTCCGTCGGGCCGCCGTCCTCGGTGGCCACGATGGGCAGCCCAGAGGCCGCCGCCTCGATCAGGGTCAGGCCGAAGGGCTCCGTCAGGGCCGGGTTCACAAAGACCCCTCGGCAGGCGGCGGCCAGACGATAGACCTGGGGCACTTCGTCGGCCTCATGGTGCTTGGGGTAAGCGACCCGGCCGTAGAGGTCGTAGCGGTCGATGAGCATGAGGATGTCGGTGAGCACCCCGCGGGCACCGTCGTCCAGGTCCGCCAGGTCGTCGCGGTTGCCGGCGACGATGACCAGGTTGGCCCGCTCGCGCAGCTCCGCCGACTCGCCGTAGGCCGCTACCAGGGTTGCTAGGTTCTTGCGCTCGTCCGGGCGGCACAGGGCCAGGACCATGGGCTTGCGCGCCTCGCGCAGGAAGCGGCCGATCTCCTGGGCGATGGGCCTGTCCCACTCGTCGCCTTGGGGCGGCGCGAAGCGGTCCAGGTCGGTGCCCGGCGGGATGACCGCCATACGCCCCGGCTGGTAGAAGTCGTAGCGGCCGTACTGGTCGTCGATCTCGGTGGCGGTGCTGGTAATAACCGCGTCGGCGGTGGCCAGGGTTTCCTCCTCCGCCTCGATGCGCCGGGCGATGTGATAGCGCCCCTCGATCTCCTCGGGCTGGACACCCGCCGCCAGCAGGCGGCTCAGCTTGACCCTGCCCAGGGAGTGCCCGGTGTGTAGCAGGGGAATGGCCAGCAGTCGGGCCATCCGTCCCGCGACATACCCTGCGTCGGCATAGTGGGAGTGCAGCAGATCTGGCTGACGGGGGAGGGTGTTGAGCCACTCCAGGGCGTTGTCGGCGAAGCCGTCCAGGTGGTCCCAGAGGTCCTCCTTACGCAGGTACCCGGATGGTCCGCAGCGGATACGCACGATATTGGCGCGCTCGTGAAGGGCCTCCAGAGGCTCCGCGTAGTCGGCGGAGACCGCCGGGTCATCAACGAGCCGGGTCAGCAGGTCCACGCGCTCGACGCCTGGCGAATCCGCAAGGGCACGGGCCAATTCGACGACATACTTGGTCTGGCCACCGGTGTCCGCGTCGCGGCCCAACTCGAGGCCGCAGCCACGGATCAAGCCGTGGATGCTGATCAGGACGATGTGTAGCGGTTTGTCTGTTGCCGTCATGGGTTACTCCTCATCTTCCTGTTCCTGGTGCGTGAGTCCGGGTCGTCGCAGTCTGCCGTCGGCCGGGACGGGTCGAGGCAGGAGTGTGCAGGGTTCCAAAGGCTCCGATCAACCGTCGGGCAAGCGTCGGGGTCCACGCGAGGCATTCGGCTCAGAGCGCTGACTCCATCGGCCACTCAAGCAAGGCCCCGGCGTCAGGCCTCGTCTTTGGGGATTGGCGCGGGGGCGGCCCTGGGATTTTTCGAGCTAAGCGCGGCTACCAGGCCGCCGAGGCCCGTCGACAGGCACTGGAGGCTCGCCTCCGGGAGCTGCTGCAAGGCGGTAGTCAGGGCCCCCTGGGCGGTCCTGGGTGCCGTTTCGAGCAGGGCAGCGCCCGCCTCGCTGAGATGCAGTCTGACAATGCGCTGGTCGGGTCCGCCCCGGCGGCGTTCCACGAGCCCCTTCAGCTCGAGCTTATCGAGCATGTTGCTGGCAGTGGACTGGTGGATGTAGAGCGCTGCCGCCAGCTCCGACACCTTCATGCCCGGGGCCGCGAAGAGCTCCCACAGCGTCCACAGCTGGGGTGACGTCAGGCCGCACTGGCCCTCTACCCAGCGCGAATAGTCCTGCATGGCACGCATGACGATGCGCAGGCTATTCATAACCGAGCGGATTTGCTCCCCACCTTGGGTTGCCGGGCCGGTGTGCGGCGGCTGGGTGCCAAACTCCGTGGGCTGCTGAGACATAGGGCGGGCCAAATTTCTTAATCTGCCGAGCAATATAATGGGCAGGCATTATTATGCAACAAAAATATCGACCGGCGGTAGGTGATCGGCAGCCCCTGGGCCGGTAGGATGCCTGCAACACCCCGCCGGGTAACTCGGAGGGATGCGAGCGCCCGGTCGAGGCTGGGCTGCGCCCCATGCCCTTTGGTGACCAGATGCCGATCATCCACCTGAGGTCTGGCAGCCGGGCCGAGAAGGGCGATTTCGCGCAGGGGCGGAGGTACGGGCGGTCAAGGCGCCGGCCTGCCTTCCGCCCATTGGTTCGATCTGCCTGGGGGGCCTGGTCCGGTGGTTGCCGGGCAGGCGTTCGGGGACCCAGCCACTTTGAGGGACTACGTCGATGCCAGCCTACGACCAACTCCCTCTGGCCATACTGCTCATGGGTCCCACCGCATCCGGCAAGACGGAGTTGGCGGTGGAGCTGAGTGAACGCCTGCCCTGCGACATCGTCAGCGTCGACTCCGCCATGGTCTACCGCGGCATGGACATCGGCACCGCCAAGCCCGATGCGGCCACCCTGGCTCGGGCACCGCATCGCCTGATTGACTGCTGCGACCCCGCGGAGGCGTACTCGGCAGCGCGCTTCTGCGGGGATGCCCTGCGGGAGATGGCGGCGATCGCGGCGAGCGGACGCATCCCGCTCCTGGTGGGGGGCACCATGCTCTACTTCCGCGCCCTCCAGCAAGGGCTCTCACCTTTGCCGGGCGCCGACCCCGAGACCCGCCGACATTTGGAGGAGGATGCCCAGCGCCTTGGCTGGAAAGCCATGCACCGGCGGCTGGCACAGGTCGATCCCCCGGCCGCGGCCCAGATCCACCCCAACGACCCGCAGCGCATCCAGCGGGCCCTGGAGGTCTTTGAGCTGACCGGGCGCCCCCTGTCGGAGCTCCAGCGGGCGGGTGTTGGTCGGCATTGTTTGCCCTATCGCCTCATCAAACTCGTGCGCGCCCCTGCGGAGCGCGTAACGCTGCATGAGCGCATCGAGCAGCGCTTCCACGCCATGTTGTCCGCCGGCTTGGAAGACGAGGTGCGGGCGTTGTGCGCGCGAGGGGATCTGACCCCAGACTTGCCGTCGATGCGCTGTGTGGGCTATCGACAGGTATTGAAATATTTGGCCGGCGAATATAAATACCCGACAATGGTGCAGCGCGGCATAATTGCCACGCGGCAGCTTGCGAAGCGGCAATGGACCTGGCTGCGTGCCGAGGGCGATTGCCTTTGGCTGGCGGATGCCGGCGGCCCGCTGGAGCAGGCCCTAGCCCTGGTGAGGGCCGCCGGGAAATTTTGATGGGGGCGATCGTGCCCCGAAACGCCGACCTAGCGCTGTGCTAGGCGATTTTTGCGCTGTTGGTCTGTGGCCGTACCACCCCGGAGTCCTGACCTGGGGGGCCGCAACAGGCCGAGGCGCAGCGACCAAAACAACAAGGAGATCCCCCATGTCCAAGGGCCAAAGCCTGCAAGACCCGTTCCTGAACGCCTTGCGTAAGGAGCGCATTCCCGTGTCGATTTTCCTGGTGAACGGAATCAAACTCCAGGGTCAAATCGAGTCCTTCGATCAATTTGTCGTGTTGCTGAAGAACAACGTCAGCCAGATGATCTACAAGCACGCCATTTCCACCGTGGTCCCGGCTCGCAACGTCAAGCTGGTGCCGAGTGCGGATGAGGCGTCCGAGCCTGGCAACGCCTGAGTTGTATCATCCTTGCCCCTGGCCCGGTCTTGGTGCCGGACAAACTGCCCTGCCCCGCCTCCTGAGGCGGGGCAGGTACAGGTTGCTGCGTGCCCGAGAGGCGCGTTGCTCCTGCGCCCCCGGCATGACAGCCATCCCTGGCCGCCTAACCGGGGTCTGCTCCTGGCTCACAGGGACGGGGGACATGCCCGGAATGCAGGAGCGTTTCCGGGCGAGCGTCCCCGATATGTCAGCCATCCCTGGCCGCTATGTTTGAGCGGCCGAGCTCGGGGGAGCGGGCCCTCCTGGTGCACATCGACTTCGGTACCCCGGTTGGGGCTGATACCGATGCCCTGGAGGAGTTGCGCCTGTTGGCGGGTTCTGCCGGGGCGACGGTGGTTGGTCTGGTCACAGGCTCGCGGGCCGTCCCGGATCGGAAGCTGTTCGTCGGCAGCGGCAAGGCCGAGGAGGTCAAGGCGATGGCCGCCGCCGAGGGTGCGGAGCTGGTGATTTTCAACCACGCCCTCTCGCCCAGTCAGGAGCGCAACCTGGAGCGATTGTTGGAATGCCGAGTAGTGGACCGCAACGGCCTGATTCTGGACATATTCGCTCAGCGGGCACGCTCCTTCGAGGGCAAACTCCAGGTGGAACTGGCGCAACTGCGCCACCTCTCGACCCGACTGGTGCGCGGCTGGACCCACTTGGAACGCCAGAAGGGCGGTATCGGTCTGCGTGGTCCAGGTGAGACCCAGTTGGAAACTGACCGGCGCCTGCTCGCGAAGCGAATCGCCGTCCTGCGGGACCGCATCGAACGCATTGACGTCCAGCGATCCCAGGGCCGGAGGGCGCGCCAGAAGGCCGAGTTGCCCACGGTGTCCCTGGTCGGTTACACGAACGCCGGCAAGTCCACCCTGTTCAACGCGCTGACCCGGGCGGGGGTCTATCAAGCGGATCAGCTCTTTGCGACGCTGGACCCGACACTGCGTCGCCTCGACCTGCCCGAGCGGGCGGCGGTGATCCTGGCGGACACAGTCGGCTTCATCAACCATCTGCCACACGAGCTGGTCGCCGCCTTCCGTTCTACTCTGGAGGAGACTCGTACCGCCGACCTCCTGCTCCACGTCATCGACGCTGCTTCGGAGGTGCGCGACCGGCGCATCGCTGACGTGGAGGGCGTGCTCGGGGAGATCGATGCGGAGGATGTTCCGCGACTCGATGTCTTCAACAAGATCGATCTGCTTGCCGGGCGCGCGCCCGCCCTCGATCGCGACGCCCTTGGGCGCCCGCGCCGGGTCTGGGTCTCAGCAGAGACAGGGTCCGGGCTCGATCTGCTGCTTGCGGCCATCGCGGAACTGACTCGGGGAGACGAGATGCACCGGCGCCTGGTCCTTAGGCCCGAGGACGGGTGGCTGCGTGCCTGGGTCTTCGCCCATGCCCGGGTTTTGGCCGACGAGGTGAGGGAGACAGGCGGCTGGGACATGGAAGTGATGGTGCCCCGTCAGTCGCTAGATCGGCTGCTGCATCGCAAGTCGACGCTCGCTTCACGCTTTTCTCTGCCGCCCGGCTCGACACCTGGGGCAGAAGCGATGGACTCGCTGGCGGTGGACGGCGGGACCTGAGTGGGCTCGAAGTTTGCCCATACCCGGTGTCTCCCCTAGAATGCAGGGTCCGCGGAGCCCAGATACAGTCCTAGATCGGCTTGATTCAGCGCGGGCCGCTCGCACCTTACTAGAGCTGAGGCATCCGGGGTCAGGTCGTGCGGGTCAGGTCGTGCGGTGGGCGGACGGATGCCGAGCGCCAGTGCTTCGATACGCCGGGGGCGGGTGGTGAGGGTGGCCTCCAGGGTCGTCTTCTGCCAGGCGGTCCTGCGGCCGAGATCGGGTTAAGGGTCCGGACTGGTCCGGACCGCGAATCCCACGTAGCGCGCGATCTTGCCGCGCTTCATGTCAACGACCTGCGGGTCACTGTTTGTTCTTGGAGTAGCTATGGCCTGGAACGAGCCGGGTGGGGGCAATAAGGACCCCTGGAGTGGTAAGGGCAACGACCAGGGTCCGCCGGACCTTGACGAGGTGGTGCGGAAGCTCCAGGAGCGCCTCGGCGGCCTGTTTGGCGGTAAGCGCCGGGGGCCCAACGGGGACGACGGCGGTGGTCGCGGGACTGGCGGCGGCTTCCCGACTTTGCCGAGCGGATTCGACAAGAAGACCATTGGCATCGGCGCCGGGGTGCTCCTGGTCTTGTGGCTTGCCTCGGGGATCTACATCATCGAGCCCGCCGAGCGCGGCATCGTGATGCGCTTCGGTGCCTATGTGGACACCACCGATCCGGGGCCGCACTGGCGCATTCCGTTCCCCATCGAGACTGCTGTCAAGATCAACGTGGATCAGGTCTCCACCTTCAGCCACACGGCGGTCATGCTCACCAAGGACGAGAATATCGTCGACGTGGAGCTGACTGTGCAGGCGCGAATCCAGGACGCGGCGGACTACCTGTTCCAAGACCAGAGCTCCCGACAAGACCCTGCGGGACGCCACCGAGGCGGTGGTGCGCAGCGTGATCGGCCGCAGCAAGCTCGACTTCATCGTGACCGAGGGCCGCAGCGCCATTTCCCAGGACATCCAGGACCGCACCCAGGAGCTGATGAATCAGTACAAGACGGGGCTCCTCATCACCTCCGTCAATATGCAGCCGGCCAAGCCGCCGGAGCAGGTCAAGGATGCCTTCGACGACGCCATCAAGGCGCGCGAGGACAAGGAGCGCCTGGAGAACAAGGCCGAGGCCTACGCCAACGAGATCCTGCCCAAGGCCCGCGGCGAGGCGGCCCGCATCGATGCCGATGCCATGGCCTACCGCGATCGAGTGATCGCCGAGTCTGAGGGTGAGGCCACCCGTTTCCTCGCGGTCCTCACGGCGTATCAGCAGGCCCCTGGCGTGACCCGCGAACGCCTCTACCTGGAGACCATGGAGCAGGTACTGGGCGAGAACGCCAAGGTCCTGGTAGACGCGAACGAGGGAAATACCCTGATGTACCTGCCCCTGGATCAGATGCTCAAGGGGCGCGGTTCCGCGCCGCAGGCTGGGGCGCCTGCGGCGACCCAGCAACGCACCTTCCAGGAGCCTGAGCCCACGCCGGAACGGTCGGTCAACCGCGAGCGGAGGACGCGCTGATGAACTCGCAATTCAAGGTCTTGGCTCCCTTCGGGCTCGTCGCCCTGGCCGTCCTCGTCTACGTCTTCACCTTCACCGTCTCGCAGTGGGAGATGGCCATCAAGCTCCGTCTCGGCGAGATCGTGCAGACTGACTACGAGCCCGGCCTGCACTTCAAGATTCCCGGGCTCAACACGGTCATCGTCTTCGACCGGCGTATCCAGACCCTGGACGCACGTCCGCAGCGCTTTCTGACGCTCGAAAAGAAGGACGTCATCGTCGACTCCTATGCCAAGTGGCGTATCTCCAACGCGGCTCAGTACTTCCGTTCCACCGGCGGAAACGCCGCGCGCACGTCGCAACTGCTCGCTGACCGCATCAACACCAGTCTGCGCGACGAGTTCGGCAGGCGCACCATCCAGGAGGTCGTCTCGGAGGACCGCCAGGAGATCATGACGACCCTGACCAAGGCCATCGATACCAAGGCCGACGACCTCGGCGTCGAAGTGATCGACGTGCGGATCAAGAAGATCGACCTACCGCCGGAGGTCAGCGAATCGGTTTACTCGCGGATGCGTGCCGAGCGTGAGCGGACCGCCCGTGACTTGCGGGCCAAGGGCGGCGAGGCGGCGGAGCGTATCCAGGCCGACGCGGACCGCCAGCGCACCGTGATCCTTGCTGATGCCTACAAGCAGGCCGAGGAATTCCGCGGCGCGGGTGATGCCAAGGCGACGGAGAATTACGCTGGCGCCTACTCAAAGGATTCGGAGTTCTTTGCCTTCTATCGCAGCCTCAACGCCTACCGTAAGGCCTTCGGCGGGGGCGGCGACATGATGGTCCTGCAGCCGGACTCCGAGTTCCTCCGTTTCTTCAAGGCTCAGTCGCCCAACTGAGCGTGCCGGCGGGGCAGGGGCCCCGCCCAGCCAACTCACCCTGCCTGCGCCTGGCGTGGACAAAGACCCCCGCTTCTGGAATGATCCCGCGTTTTGTGGGTGGGCGGGGCCATTTGCCCGGCCGGGGCTTGGGCGGGCCGACGGGGTTGGGAGCAGGCAATGTGGCACGACCTCCTAGTGGCCTTGGCCCTGGTCTTCGTTATCGAAGGCATTTGGCCCTTCCTCAGTCCCGACGGCCTGCGCCGGGCCATGCTCGCTATCGCCGAACTCGATGACCGGGCGTTGCGGATCGCGGGATTGGTGAGCATGGTCTCGGGGGTCGTCCTGCTTTACTGGACCAATTGAGTGGATCGCCTGGGGGCCGACGATGCATGAGGAGCGCTGGCTGCTGCCCGCCGGGATCGAGGAGGTCCTGCCGCCCCAGGCACAGGTGATGGAGGGGCTGAGGCGCGACCTCTTGGATCTCTACCGCAGTTGGGGCTACGAGCTGGTCATACCCCCCTTTATTGACTACCTCGATTCCCTGTTGACCGGGACCGGGCATGACCTGGATCTCCAGACCTTCAAGCTCACGGACCAGCTCACCGGCCGCCTGTTGGGGGTGCGCGCCGATATGACGCCCCAGGTGGCCCGCATCGACGCCCATCAACTGCGGCGCGAGGGGCCGACCCGTCTTTGCTACCTCGGCACCGTGCTGCATACCCGCTCCGACGGCTTCGCCGGCACCCGGAGCCCCAAGCAGATCGGGGCCGAGATCTATGGCCATACAGGAATTTCGAGCGACGCCGAGATCCTCCGCTTGGCGGTGCTGACACTGCGGTTCGCTGGGATCGATGGGGTCTATCTGGACCTCGGACATGTTGGCATCTTTCGGGGCCTCGCCCGCTTGGCGGGGCTGGACCAGGCCCAAGAACTGGCGCTGTTCGAGGTCTTGCAGCGAAAGGCCGTCCCGGAGGTTTCCGACCTCGTCGGCCGGTTTGGGGTGGACGGGCCCCCGGCGCGAATGCTGTTGGCGCTCGCGGAGTTGAACGGGGACGATGCCCTGGTGCGGGCCCGCCGGGCGCTGGCTGACGCTGGGCCCCAGGTCCTGGCGGCTCTGGACAATCTCGCCGAGCTTGCGGAGGAGCTGCAGCACTGGCTGCCGGAGGTCCCGGTTCACTTCGACTTGGCGGAGCTGCGGGGCTACCACTACAAAACAGGCATGGTTTTTGCGGCCTTCGTGCCAGGCTGGGGGATGGAGATCGCCCGCGGTGGGCGCTATGACGACATCGGCCGGGTCTTCGGCCGTGCCCGCCCGGCGGTGGGCTTCAGCGCCGACCTCAAGGGCCTGCTGCGCCTTGGCTCCGGACTCGATGCCCGTTATGCAGAGAGGGGGGCGGTGCTGGCCCCGTCGTCCCCGGACCCCAGCCTCCAGGCGGAGGTCGTGCGCCTGAGGGCAAGCGGGCGGCGGGTCGTCATGGAGCTGCCAGGTGCGGCGGGGCAGCCCTGCGCCCCGCTCGGGTGCACCGAGTCCCTGATCGAGCGCGACGGGCACTGGGTGCTGGCGCCCTGCACCGCGGCCCTGCCGTAGGTCGGGGTTTGGACCCGGCGGGCTCGGCCGCTAACCACTAACCACATTCCCGCGTAACGGGTTGGGAAGGAAACGATGGGTAAGAGCGTAGTCGTGATTGGCGCCCAGTGGGGCGACGAGGGTAAGGGCAAGGTCGTCGACCTGCTGACGGACCGCGCGGCGGCCGTGGTGCGGTTCCAAGGTGGCCACAATGCGGGGCATACCTTGGTGATCGACGGGGAGAAGACCGTCCTGCACCTGATCCCCTCCGGGATCTTGCGCGACGGAGTGCGCTGCCTCATCGGCAATGGCGTGGTGCTGTCCCCCGCGGCCTTGCTGGAGGAGATCGACATGCTCGAGGGGCGCGGGGTCCCAGCCCGTGCGCGTCTCTCCATCAGCGCGGCCTGCCCCCTCATCCTGCCCTATCACATCGCTCTCGATCAGGCCCGGGAGCGGGCCCGTGGGGCCAAGGCCATCGGCACCACCGGCCGCGGCATTGGCCCGGCCTACGAGGACAAGATTTCCCGCCGCGGCATCCGTCTGGGCGAACTCCTCGATCCCGCGCATTTCCAAGAGCGGTTGCGCGAGGTCCTCGACTACCACAACTTCGCCCTTGTGAACTACTTCAAGGCTGAGGCGGTGGACTATGATCGAGTCCTTGACGAGGCCCTGGCCCAGGGCGAGGCCATCTCCCCAATGGTGGTGGACATCCCAGGGGTGCTGCACGATCTGCGCCGTTCCGGGGCCAACCTCCTGTTCGAAGGGGCACAAGGAGCCCTGCTGGACATCGACCACGGGACCTATCCCTTCGTCACCTCGTCAAACACCACGGCGGGTGGAGCCTGCACCGGCAGCGGCATGGGGCCTCGGGCTCTGGACTATGTCCTGGGCATCGTCAAAGCCTACACCACGCGGGTAGGGGCCGGGCCCTTCCCGACTGAGTTGTTCGATGCCGTGGGTGACCACATGGGGGAAAAGGGCCAGGAGTTCGGCGCCACTACCGGGCGCAAGCGCCGTTGCGGCTGGTTGGACCTGGTCGCCCTCAAGCGTTCCTTCGACATCAACAGTGTCACCGGTGTCTGCATCACCAAGCTCGACGTGCTCGATGGGCTGGAGACCATCCGGCTTTGCGTCGGCTATGACCTGGATGGCCAGGTCGTGACGGCCCCTCCGGTGGGGGCCGAGGCATTCGCCCGCTGCCGCCCAAGCTATATCGAGATGTCCGGCTGGTCCGAGAGCACCTACGGGGTGACCCACTACGCGGACCTGCCGGCAAACGCCCGCCACTATCTGGCCAGGATCGAGGAGCTGACAGGAGTTCCCATCGATATCGTGTCCACGGGTCCGGACCGCTCCGAGACCATGGTCCTGCGCGACCCCTTCGCGGGCTGAAGCCGCGTCGGGGATCGGATCAGAGAGAAGCCTCGGTGCCGGTGCCTCAGATACTGGCGGAGGGCGCACAACTGCTCGTCCTTGGGATGGGTATCGTCTTCGCGTTCCTTCTGCTCTTGGTCGGGACCCTGAACCTCACGGCCCGCCTTATCCGGCGGATCGAGGGTGAACCGCCGATGGCCGCCATGGTCGGCGGGGCCCCCGAGGAGACAGGGGAGGCGGAGATGGTTGCCGCCATCGGTGCCGCCATTGCGCTCTATCGGGCCAGGCGTGACGCTTAGCACCTGGCCTTCCGCACGGGCGCATTCGGGTATCGACACCTCCGCGCCGTCCCAAGAGCGTTCTGCCCACTCTGGGTCAGAGTGATCGAGCGCCTCGCGATCCAAGTAATCGGGTGTACTCATGAATAATGCCGCCCCCTTGGGCATCACCGAGCTGGTCCTGCGGGATGCCCACCAGTCCCTGCTGGCCACGCGCCTGCGCATCGAGGACATGCTCCCCATCGCGGAGAAGCTCGATCGGGTCGGCTTCTGGTCATTGGAGACCTGGGGCGGAGCGACCTTCGACGCCTGCATCCGCTACCTGGGGGAGGACCCCTGGGAGCGCCTGCGCCGACTCAAGGCGGCGATGCCGAGGACCCGGCACCAGATGCTCCTGCGGGGCCAGAATCTGCTCGGCTACCGGCACTACGCGGACGATGTGGTAGAGACCTTTGTGGAGCGGGCCGCGGTCAACGGCGTCGACGTGTTTCGTATCTTCGATGCCCTCAACGACCCGCGCAACTTTCAGGCCGCGATCAAGGCGACGCTGGCCACCGGCAAACACGCCCAAGGGACGCTGTCCTACACCGTGAGCCCGGTCCATCACATGGACTATTGGGTGGACCTCGGGCGCCGCCTGGAGGACATGGGCAGCCACTCTATCTGCATCAAGGACATGGCGGGCCTGCTCAAGCCCTACGTGGCTGAGGAACTCGTCTCCCGCCTCAAAGAGACTTGCAGCGTTCCCATCGCCATGCAGTGCCACGCCACGACGGGAATGAGCACCGCGAGCATCCTCAAAGCAGCGGAGGCCGGGATCGACATGGTGGACACCGCCATCTCCTCCATGAGTCAGACCTATGGGCACTCGGCCACCGAGTCCGTGGTTGCGATCCTCGCCGACACCCCGCGTGCCACCGGGCTCGACCTTGAACTCCTGGAGGAAATCGCCGCCTACTTCCGCGGGGTCCGCAAAAGGTACGGCAAGTTCGAGGGGGCCCTGCGCGGTGTGGACGCGCGCATCCTGGTCGCACAGGTACCGGGGGGCATGCTGACCAACATGGAGAGCCAGTTGCGGGAGCAGGGGGCTAGCGACCGCCTGGACGCCGTGCTGGAAGAGATCCCCAGGGTTCGCCAGGAGCTTGGCTACATCCCCCTGGTCACCCCGACCTCCCAGATCGTCGGCACCCAGGCCGTGCTCAACGTCCTGACTGGAGAGCGCTACAAGTCCATCACCGCCGAGACCACAGGTATCCTCAAGGGGACCTATGGGGTCACACCGGCCCCGGTGGATCAGGCCCTTCAGGCCCGTGTCCTGAAACCCGGCGAGACACCCGTCACCTGCCGCCCGGCGGACTTGCTGGAGCCGGAGATGGTCCGCCTGCAGACGGAGTTGGCCGGGATCGCCCAGGACAAGGGGATCCGTCTGGCCGACGCCGTGGTGGACGATACCCTGATCTATGCGCTGTTCCCCCAAGTCGGGCTCAGGTTCCTCGCCAACCGAGGCAATCCAGAGGCCTTTGAGCCGCCGCCCTGGGAGGAGGGCCAACCGGCCGCTTCCAAGTCCGGGCCCGTCCGGGTCGCAGCCCCGCTGAGCGAGGAGTACCGCGTCGAGGTCAATGGCCGGCCCTACCGGGTCAAGGTCTCACCCGCTGGGGCTGTTGAGCAGGTCGATCCGGGTGCGTCGAGCGCGACTCCCAGCCCAGCTTCGGCGGCCGCGGGCGCGGCCGAGGCCAAGCCGGTCCCCTCGCCTCTGGCCGGGACCGTGGTGGAGGTCAAGGTCGCCCAGGGGCAGAGCGTCTCCGCCGGCGAGGTCGTCCTGATCCTGGAGGCCATGAAGATGGAGACGGAGATCCGTACCCCCCGAGCTGGGGCGGTGGTGGAGATCAAGGTCAAGCGGGGGGAGGGCGTGACGGTCGGCCAGACCCTGCTGACCCTGACCTGAGACAGGGGACCGACATGGATCAAGTCCTGAAGCTCTGGGAGTCCGTCGGGATCGCCAACATGGAATGGGGCCAGGCCCTGATGATGTGCATCGGGGGCTTGCTGGTCTATCTCGCGGTAGCCCGGAAGTTCGAGCCGCTACTGCTGGTCCCCATCGGCTTCGGGGCCATTCTGAGCAACGCGCCCCTGGCCGGGATTGGTGGTGCGGACGGGCTCATTGGGCAGATCTACCACGTCGGTGTGGAGACTGGGGTCTTCCCCCTGCTCATCTTCATGGGGGTCGGGGCCCTGACGGACTTTGGGGCCCTGATCGCTCGGCCGTCAACCCTGCTCCTGGGGGCGGCAGCCCAGTTTGGGATTTTCGCGACCCTGATGGGGGCTCTGGCCCTCAACTGGGTCCCTGGGTTCGACTTCACCATGGCCGACGCGGCGTCCATTGCCATAATCGGCGGTGCGGACGGGCCTACCGCCATCTTCCTCGCCTCCCGCCTGTCGCCCGACCTGCTCGGGGCCATCGCCGTCGCCGCGTATTCCTACATGGCCCTGGTCCCTATCATCCAGCCGCCAATCATGCGCGCCCTCACTACCCCGGCGGAACGCGCGGTGGTGATGGAGCAGCTCCGCCCCGTGTCAAAGCTCGAGCGAATGCTGTTCCCATTCACGGTGCTCGCGCTGTGCATCCTGCTCCTGCCGTCCGCCGCGCCGCTCATCGGCATGCTGACCCTGGGCAATTTTCTACGCGAGTGCGGGGTGGTGGATCGCTACAGCCGAGCCGCCCAAAACGAGGTCATCAACGTGGTCACCCTGCTCCTCGGCCTCGCCGTGGGGTCCAAGCTCTCCGCTGACAAGTTCCTCAGCGTTGAGACGCTGGGGATTCTGGCTCTCGGGGCCGTTGCCTTCTGTGTCGGCACCGCGGCGGGGGTTCTGATGGGGAAGATCATGCACCGGGTCACCGGGGGCAAGGTCAACCCGCTCATTGGTGCCGCCGGGGTTTCTGCCGTTCCCATGGCCGCCCGGGTGGTCAACAAGGTCGGCCAGGAGGCCGACCACCACAACTTCCTGCTCATGCATGCCATGGGGCCGAACGTCGCCGGCGTCATCGGCTCCGCCGTCGCCGCTGGTGTGTTGTTGGCCCTCGTGCCGCATTGAGACCGAAACCGCAATTCGCCATTCGCGAGTGACGTCTGGGTTCCAGTGACGCGCGTCGTTGCGCTGCGCGGCTGTCGACTGGGCTGGAGTCTCCACCGGTCACCCGGTCGTTGCCTGTGTGGGATCCCGGAGCGGGCGTCCCGTGCCTTCGTCCGCCAGGCTCAGGGGATCCTGGTGGATGATGATGTCCGCGTCCGGGAAGGCCGTTTGGAGCCGGGCCTCAACCTGGTCGGAGATGGCGTGGGCCTCCGCCAGGGCCAATTCGTCGGGCAGCCCGACGTGGAGTTGGATCATCGTGGTTGGGCCGGAACGGCGGGTCCGCAGGGCGTGGACGTTCCCCACCCGGGGCACGGACATGGCCAGCTCGATGATCCGTTCTCGCTCCTCTGCCGGGAGCTCGCGGTCCATGAGCAGGTCGATGGCGTCTCTGGCGATCCTAAGCGCGCTGTAGAAGATGTAGGCCGCGATGGCCAGCGCGAACCAGGGGTCCAGCCCAGACCAGCCGTATAGGGCCAGCACCAGGGCGACCAGGGTGGCGGCATTGGTCGCGAGGTCGGTGGCGTAGTGCAGCGCATCGGCGCGGATGGCAGTGGATTGGGTGCGGGCGATGACTCGGTATTGGACCGCCAGCAGGACCAGGGTGGCGAGGATGGCGAAGGACATGACGGCCACACCCACCCCAATCTCCGTGAGCGGCTGGGGATGACGCAACCTGTCGACGGCGTTGAGCACAAGGAAGACGGACGAGCCCAGGATGAAGGCCGCCTGCGCCAAGCCGGCGAGGGACTCAGCCTTTCCGTGACCAAAGCGGTGGTCCTCGTCCGGGGGCAAGAGGGCGTAGCGCACCGCGAACAGGTTCACGACTGAGGCCCCGGCGTCCATCAGCGAGTCCACCAGGGAGGCGAGCACCGTGACGGACCCGGTCATGAGCCATGCGACCAGCTTGGCCAGAATCAACAGGGATGCGGTAACGACCGAGGCATAGGTCGCGAATCGCAGGAGGCGTGCATTGTCCGTGGTCAAGACGTTCCTCTCGGCGAATTGTTTCAAAACAAATGGAAAGGGGCTTTTTTTGATAAGAAGCGAAGAGTTTTCCGATGCCTATCTGGGGGCGGCACTCCGTTGGCGCTCAATGCCCTGCGGGTCTTCTGCGGACGCCGCCCCTATGCCGGGAGCGATGCGGCCTAGGTAGACACTGAACTGAGCCGTTCCGCGCTTGAATCAGCTCACCCCACGGGAGGCGCGACTCGCGGGGCTCCGATTCTGACGTCTTACCACCCTCGACAATGGCAGGGCATCTCGCCGTGCCTGGGAACCGCTTCAATCGGCGTATCCTCGGCCCGCGCCCAGACTTCTGAAAAAGAACTGGCAGCGCAGCTTGTCCACATGAATCACGGCGGCGTCGGGCAGATGGACGTCGGTCCTTGGCGGCACGGGCTTCCCATTGACGCCGAACGCAATGTTTGGGTCTTTGCAAACCACGAAATAGCCGTCCTTGCCGCGCGTGATAACGACGTCGTTGGCCCCCACCCAGGTCAGCCGCGTGCTGTCGCCGCGCAGCGCGACCACTCGGCCGATATCGGGACCGCCCTGAATCTGCACATAGGCAAGCTCCGGCCCGGCGTCGCAAGACGCCGTCGTCGGGGGCGGAATGGGCGGGGGTGCCACTTCCTGAGCGGCTTCGGAGAAGTAGAGGCTGTGTTTGCCGATCCGGATCAGGTCGCCGTGATGCAAGGCGGCCTGCTCAACCTTCTCGTTGTTGAGAATGACCGCGTGCTCGGCGTCCATGGCCGCGATGCTGTGTCCGTCGGGGTGGGCGGTGATCACGGCGTGACGGGGACCTACCGCCAGACTGTCGATTGGGATGTCGCAGTCCGACCCGCGCCCGATGGTGACCGGCTGATCGGCAAGGTGGTGGATCGAGATCAGGTGTTGCTTGAAGGAGAGGGTCACTTTGGCCATGGTCGCGATCCCCGCTGATTGTGTTTGGTTTGCTGGGTCCGCTGCGGCCTCTTGCTGTGTCTGCCTATCAGGGCAACGCGGACTCGTCAGGCGAGGCGCCAATACTACTCACTCGGGCCGGGTCGGGTACGGACTTGGTGCGCGCCTGCACCCGCCCGGCCCCCTCAAGGCTCGGGCTCTGGGGACAGGGGCCGGAGGCGCGTCGGGCGGCGCGCCGTCCTGGGGACGTAGCGGATGGTCTTGACCGCGTTGTCCATGGTTTGAGTGATCTCAAGGGGATAGCCGTGGAGCTTGAGGCTGGTGCCGGGTTCGGGGATGGTCTCCATATAATCCAGGATCAGACCGTTCAGCGTCTTCGGGCCTCGGGTGGGGAGCTGCCAATGGAGGACCCGGTTGAGGTCGCGTACCCCGATCCCGCAGTCAATGAGCAGGCTGCCGTCTTCCGCCCGGTGGATCTCCGAGATCTGGTCGGACGGGTCAGTGGTGAACTCTCCGACGATCTCCTCCAACAGGTCCACTAGTGTGATGAGCCCCATGAAGTCGCCATACTCGTCCACCACAAGGGCGACGCGGCGCCGCTCGCGCTGGAAGTTGATGAGCTGCTGGTAGAGCGGCGTACCCTCCTGGACGAAGTAGGGCGTCCGGCTGATTTCGCGCAGGGTCGCTCGGTCCAGGCGGCCGTGGGCCAGCACGGCATGGAGGGCGTTGCGGGCGTGGAAGATCCCGATGACGTTGTCGATGCCGCCGTCGAACAGGGGGAGCCGAGTGTACTGGGCATTGTAGATCGCTGCGACGATCTCGTCCTCCGGGGCCTGGATGTCGATTCCCTCCACCTCGTGGCGGGGGACCATAATGTCCTCCACCGTGGCCCGCTCCAGATCGAGAATGCCGAGCAGCATCTTGCGGCTGCGCTCCGGGATCATGGCCCCCGCCTCGCTGACGACGGTGCGCAGTTCTTCGCGGCTTAGGGCCTGGCCGTCGCTGCCCGGGGGCTCGATGCGCAACAGCTTGAGCAGCCCGGTTGCGATCAGGTTAACCGCCCAGACCACCGGGTACAGGACCTTGAGCAAGGGCGTATAGACGTAGGCCGCCGGGTAGGCGAGGCGCTCCGGGTGCATGGCGCCCATGGTCTTTGGCGCGACCTCTGCAAAGACCAGGACCACCAGTGTCAGAATGCCGGCGGCCAGCGCGATGGCCCCCTCTCCGCCCAGCTCCAGGGCGATCACCGTCGCCAGCGACGAGGCGAGAATGTTGACGAAGTTGTTCCCCAGCAGGATGAGTCCGATGAGGCGTTCTGGGCGCTCCAGCAGGGCCTGGGCGAGCTGGGCCCCGCGGTGGCCGTGCTCGGCCCGGTGGCGCAGGCGGTATCGGTTGACCGTCATCAGGGCCGTTTCGGAGCCTGAGAAGAAGGCCGACAGCAACATCAGGACGACCAGGGCTGCGAACAGCCACAGGAGGTGTACGTCGTTCATAAGTCAGCGGTCGTCAAAGGGATTGGGGGGGTTCACCGGAGGCCATCAGTCGCCGCAGGACTCGGAGGTGTAGCGCGCGACCTGCACCCGATCGGACCAGTGGCCCGCGGGGAGTCCGGCCTTGCGTTTGAGGTGATTGAGGAAATCCCGCGGCTCGGGGAGCGACTCCCAGACGGAGGGCAGAAAGGTCCCGCGGGCCAGCCCCTCGGTGAGAATGAGCCCGTCGATGCCTGGGCGGATCTGGGCCAGCAGGTCCGACTCGGAATCGAAGGTCATGGGCTCAGGGGGTGTCAGTACAGAGATGTGGATCCTGAGCCCCGAAACCTCCTGCCGCGAAACGGGGGGGAAACGCGGGTCTCGGAAGGCGGCGGCAAAGGCGTTCTCCGTCACGTCGCGCACCAAGGGTTGGACGGCGTCGAGATGGCCGATGCAGCCCCGCAGCTTTCCTTGGAGGTGCAGCGTGACGAAGGCGGCCCGTTGAGCCTGCAGGGGTTTTGTGTAGCCCGCGGGGTCGACTGGCAGTGGGGCCTTGGAGTCCAGCCCTTGGGCGATGGATCGCCGGGCCAGGTCGAGCAGGGTCGCGCAATCCCCAGGGGAGAACGGCATGGGTCTATCCGACGGCATAGGCGCCATAGCCGACGACTCGATCCTTGGGTCCTGCTGTGTCCCCCGAATTACGTAGATCCAGGGCGCGGGCGTGCAAGCCGCGGCGGCGGGCCTCCTGCAGCAGCCCCGCCATGGGGATACGTCCGCAGGCCTGATGGTAGCCGATCGCCTCTGGGCGCAGGTCTTCGATGGCCCGCGATGTCTCGGCGTCGATGGCCCTGGCACTGGAGTAGTCCATGTAGTGGCTGAGATCGGAGCTGATTACGATCAGCGTTTCGTCCCCGCCCCAAAGGCGGGCCAGGACTTCGGCCACCGCGGACCCGTCGGCATCGCCGACCAACAGGGGGACCAGGCCAAAGGTCCCCAGGGTCAGTTGCAGGAAGGGGAGTTGGACCTCCAGGCAGTGCTCCCCTTCGAAGGGTGCGTCGAGCTCCCGCACCTGGGGCAGGTCGGCGACTGCGGCCAGGGCCGCCCGGTCCACCTGGACCGCTCCAAGCGGGGTCAGGAAGGTCTCAGCCTGGCTGTAGGCCAGGCCGCTCAACGCGACGCGATGGGCCGGTCCGAGCAGTACCACCCGAGCGATGCGTCCCCCCAGACCAGCCAGCTGAGCATAGGCACTGCCGGCCACCGGGCCGGAATAGACATAGCCTGCATGCGGGGCGATGATCGCCTTTGGAGCCGGCTGCGCGGTGTCCGGTTTGCCTGCCGCGGCCAGGAAGCGGCGGACCTGATCGCCGAGTTCCTTGGGGTCTGCCGGGTAAAAGAGCCCAGCCACGGATGGATAACGGATCGCTGGCATGGACGGGTGCCTCACTGCGGTCGGAATCGCGCGGATTCTCCTTAGCTGCTAGTTTAACAGCCGAGAGCGCCCCTGACGTCGCCTTGCGCGGCGGAGGCATCGGACCCGTCGCCGCGGTTTGACGCCCCGAGGGCGAGTTGCTGTAATCCGCCACCCTTCCCGCTGCTCGACAGACCTCAGGTATCGGCCATGTCACTGCAACCCGTCATCCTGTCCGGTGGATCAGGCACGCGCCTCTGGCCCCTGTCGCGGGAGGCCTATCCCAAGCAGTTTCTGCCCCTGACCAGCGTCTACACGATGTTGCAGGAGACGGTTCGGCGGCTCGACGGGCTTGAGGATGAACACCCGCATGACGGCATGGGTCTGCTGGATCCCATCGTGGTCTGCAACGAGGTACATCGCTTCCTGGTGGCCGAGCAGTTTCGGCTGATTGGGCGGCAGGTCGCAGCCATTATTCTTGAGCCCAAGGGCCGCAATACGGCCCCGGCCCTGACCCTGGCGGCGCTTGCCGCAACCCGCGAGGGCAAGGACCCGGTGCTGCTGGTGATGCCGGCGGATCACACCATTACCAACGAGCCCGGGTTCCGGGCGGCCGTGGCGGACGGTTTCCAACTGGCGCGTCAGGGCGCCGTGATCACCTTCGGCATTGTGCCCAGCAGCCCGGAGACGGGGTACGGGTACATCCGTCAGGGGCCGGCCTTCGCGGACCCGCAGATCGCAGGGTCCGCCTACGTCCTCGACGGCTTCGAGGAGAAGCCGGACCTCGGTACCGCCAGCGGCTACCTGGAGCGCGGCGACTATCTGTGGAATAGCGGCATCTTCATGATGACCGCCTCGCTGTGGTTGTCCCTCATCGAGCGGTTGCGTCCGGACATCGCCGAGGGCAGCGCCCGTGCCTTTGCCCAGGGGGCGTACGACGAAGACTTCGTTAAGCTCGATGCCGATGCCTTCGCCGCCTGCCCCAGCGATTCCATCGATTACGCTGTGATGGAGCACATCGCCGGGACGCAGGCCGAGGGGGACACCCAGGCACTGGTCCTGCCGCTGAACGTGGGCTGGTCCGATGTGGGTGCCTGGTCCGCCCTGTGGGAGGTCTGCGCCCAGGACGGTGCAGGCAATGTGCTGGACGGCGACGCCTTCGTCCACGACGCCCACAACAACCTCCTCATGGCCAAGAGCCGCATGCTGGCCGTCGTGGGGGTGGATGACCTCATCGTGGTCGAGACCCCGGACGCGGTGTTGGTCACACGCAAGGACCGTGCCCAGGACGTCAAGGCGGTCACTCAGTATCTGCAGCGCGAGCAGCGCATGGAGCATCGGCACCACCAGCGGGTGCACCGCCCCTGGGGCACCTTCGAGGGGATTGGCCATGGTCCCCGGTACCAAGTCAAGCGACTTACGGTCAAGCCCGGGGAGTCCCTGTCGCTGCAGATGCACCACCACCGCGCGGAGCACTGGGTCGTGGTCACCGGCACGGCCCGGGTCACCTGCGAGGACAAGACCTTCTTGCTCACCGAGAACCAGTCCACCTACATCCCGGTGGGTGCCACACACCGCCTGGAGAATCCCGGCAGCATCGTCCTGGAGATCATCGAGGTCCAGTCCGGCGGCTACCTGGGAGAGGACGACATCGTCCGCTTCGACGATGTCTATCGGCGCACTTCTGGCGACGACTGACCCTTCCGACCGACCGCACGGGCCCCGGAGTCGCCCGCCGGGCAGGTGGCGACCCGGCGCCCGAGTCCTGTAACATCCTGGCCTTTTCCCGCCAGGACACCGACATGGGATTCAAATGCGGTATCGTGGGCCTGCCCAACGTGGGCAAGTCCACCCTCTTCAACGCCCTGACCAAGGCGGCCATCGCGGCGGAGAACTACCCCTTCTGTACCATTGATCCCAACGTCGGGGTGGTGCCGCTGCCCGACCCGCGGCTCGATGTGATTGCGGCCATCGTCAAGCCCCAGGCCATCATCCCCACCAGCATGCAGTTCGTGGACATCGCCGGTCTGGTGGCCGGCGCCTCCAAGGGCGAGGGGCTGGGCAACAAGTTTCTCGCCAACATCCGCGAGACCGACGCCATCGCCCATGTGGTGCGCTGCTTCGAAAACGACGACGTCATCCACGTCGCCGGCAAGATCGATCCCCTGGGGGACATCGAGGTCATCGAAACCGAGCTGGCCCTGGCCGACATGGAGTCCGTCGAGAAGGCCCTGGACCGCGCCACCCGCGCCGCCAAGGTCGGGGACAAGAAGGCCCAGGTGCGCCGGGAACTCCTGGAGCGGGTCCGCGACCAGCTGGACACCGGCCGCCCGGCACGGGCTATGGGTCTTGACGCCGACGAGCAGGCGGAGATTCGCGACCTCTTCCTGCTCACCAACAAACCCACCATGTACATTGCCAATGTCGCCGAGGATGGCTTCCGGGACAACCCCTACCTGGATGCCGTCCGCGACCTGGCCGAGCGGGAGGGCGCCGCGGTGGTCCCGGTATGCGCCGCCATCGAGGCCGAGATCGTCGAGCTGGACGAGGACGAGCGTGAGGTCTTCCTCACCGACCTCGGGCTGGACGAGCCGGGCCTCAACCGCGTTGTTCGCGCCGGCTACCGCCTCCTGGGCCTCGATACCTACTTCACCGCCGGACCCAAAGAGGTCCGCGCCTGGACCATCCCCAAGGCCGCCAGGGCCCCCCAGGCCGCGGGTGTCATCCACAGCGACTTCGAGCGCGGCTTCATTCGCGCCGAGGTCATCGCATACGACGACTTCGTTGCCTGCAAGGGCGAGCAGGGCGCCAAAGAGGCCGGCAAGCTCCGATCGGAGGGCAAGGACTACATCGTCAAGGATGGCGACGTCGTCCATTTTCGCTTCAACGTCTGACCTCTGGGGTGGGGTGCCGCCCGACTGCGGCGCGCGCCCATCCGGTAACCCGCCGCGTTGTCGCCCCAACGGGCATTCACTATGCTTGACCAGCGGGCACAGCGAACCCGCGCGGCAGAGGCAATGATCGATGCAGCCCCAGACCACCACCACGTTGCTCTCCGCCGACGCCTACCTGGCCGGGGAGTTGGAGAGCCAGGTCCGTCACGAATACGTGGACGGAGAGGTCTATGCGATGGTCGGGGCCAGCGACAGGCATGGACTGATCGCGCTAAATTTCGCCGGCCAACTCTCGCAACGCCTACCGGATCGCTGCCAAGTATTCTCTTCGGACATGAAAGTCCGCATCCAAACCGCTGAGCGCGAGATCTTCTACTATCCGGACGTCGTAGGCTCCTGCGATCCCCGCGACCGCAAGCCCTACTACCGCCAGCACCCCTGCCTCGTGATCGAGGTCCTCTCGCCGCAAACCGCGCGGCTGGACCGCTTCGAGAAATTCATGTTCTACCGGAACCTGGATTCCCTCGAGGAGTATCTCCTCGTGTCCCAGGAATATCGCCAGGTCGAGGTCTTCCGCCGGGCCGACCAGTGGCAAGCTACGCCCCATACCAGAGGGGAGGTCTTTCTACAGTCGGTGGGCCTGGTCGTCACTATCGACGAGATCTACCGCCGCACTGATAGCTGACTTGCCGGCTGGTTGGGGAGCGCGCCCCCGCCGCTCTCGGCGGGGCTGCAGGTCTGCCTAACCCGCGAGCCAGTTCTCCACGGCGAGTCCTGGCACCCGGCGAAATTCCCTTTCGTTCGCGGTGCCGATGGTCAGCTTAAGCGTCATCGCGCCGGACGAAGCTCGGCGTCTCTTGCCGGGTGAAAGTCCCGGTCGGGTAAGGGTTAGCCACCCGCCCGTATTGAGTGTTGGTCCCATTGCGGAGCGGGGTAACCCGCGAACAAGAGTATGGGCCAAGCGTACACAGAGAATCCTGTAGGCCGTAGGGGAGGTCGCGCTCCCTGAAGTGCTGGTACAGCTTCGAAATAAGCTAATTGCGGATGTCGACAGTCTTAACGTCCTGGAAGACAACACGAAGCACCCCTGATGGCTTGGGTGTGGGCCAATCCTGGGTGTGTGGGCGATGGCGACCCTACGCGGCCGGCCCGAGGCCGTCCGGCTGGCCGGCGGGCGGCGGTAAGCGAAGCGTCGATCGCCAGGTGCCCTTGCCGACCCTGGCCCAGGCGGGCGAGCATGGCCTCGACCTGGCGCTGGCAGGCGACGCTGCCATCCCGGCGCATCGAGGTGCGGAGATCGTTATCTGAACCGCAGGGCCGGTGCGCAGCGGGTTGAAATCCAGCTGCCAGACGCGGGAAACGAGTCATGGGCGGCCCGTCGCGGATCATGGCAATGCCTCCGCATGCGCCGCCGCGGCCCTCTCTGCTTGTCCGTCATTCAGGACGAAATCTTGTCGGTCGTGATCATCCTCGAACTCATTGCCTGGTGCCGCATTCGGCGCCGGGGTTCAGGAGCTGCCCGCTGCCTTGTGCAGGCGCCACCAGGCATCGAGGGTGCAGGCGACCGACCAGGCCTGGAGCGGGGCGCCCCTTGGGGTATGGGGCGGGTCGCCGTCGAAGATCTCGCTGACGCTGCCGAGCCCGGCGTCCCGCAGGTGGTCGGCGATCGGCTCCAGGCGCGAAAGCGCGAGGGCCGCGTCCCCGGTGGCGCGGTATTCGGCCAGGGCGTAGTGACCCAGCAGCCAGCCCCAGACCGGGCCCTGGTGGTAGGCCCCGTCGCGCTCCCGGACCCCACCGAGGTAGCGGCCGCGGTAGTCCGGGTACGCCGGGGCAAGGGAGCGCAGGCCGCAGGCGGTGAGGAGCTCGCGACGGCAGACGGCGACGATGCCCTGCTGGTGCTCGGCAGCAAGCGGTGAGGCGGGCAGGCTGACCGCGAGGATCTGGTTTGGGCGGACGCTGAGATCATCGCCGCCGGGGCCGTCGAGCACGTCGACGAGCCCGTCCCCGTCGGACCGCAGGTAGCGCTGGAAGCCAGCGGCGGCCCGCCTGGCGAGCTGCGCGTAAGGGTTGGGATCCGTGCCGAGCCGCTCGGCCAAGCCCTGCATGGCCACCAGGGCGTTGTACCAGAGGGCATTGATCTCCACCGGCTTGCCGACGCGCGGGGTCACCACCCAGTCCCCGACCTTGGCGTCCATCCAGGTGAGCTGCACCCCGGGTTCGCCGGCGCGGATCAGGCCATCCGCCGGGTCCATGGCGATGCCGTAGCGGGTCCCGTCGCGGTAGGCGCGCACGATGTCGTCGAGCACCGGGAATACCCGGCCCAGGGTCTCCAGGTCGTCGGTCGCCTCGGCGTAGGCGCGCCAGGCCTCCAGGTACCAGAGGGCCGCATCCACCGTGTTGTACTCGGGTGTATGGCCGCTCCCGGGGAAGACGTTCGGGCAGCATGCCGCCGTCGACGAAGCGGGCGAAGGTCTCGAGGATGCGCCGCGCGCTCTCGGGGCGGCCGGTGGCGAGCGTCAAGCCGGGGAGGGCGATCATGGTGTCCCGGCCCCAGTCGCCGAACCAGGGGTAGCCGGCGATGACCGACTCGCCTTCGGCACGTCTCCAAGGGACGTGCAAACAGGAAGCTGTCGGCTGCGAGCACCAGCTGCCGCACCCAGTCCGATGCCTGCGCGAAGACCAGGTGCGCTGCCTGGGCGCGCCGCAGCAGCTGATCGTCCCGTGCCCGGTGCCGCTCCAGCGCCGCGCCGAGGGTCGGGAATCGCTGCCTTGCGCCGTGGCGATGGACGCGGTAACCCCGACCCACTCGCCGGGCTTGAGCTCCAGGACGGCGTGACCGACCCGCAGGTGGTTGTCCCGGTCATCGAGACCGCGCTCGCGCTCCAACGGCAGGTCGAAGCCCTCGATCCAGGCGGGATCGACCTGCAGGGTACCGCCGAAGGTCTCGACCCGGAGCTCGAACCAGTCCGGGTGCACGACACGCAAGAGACCGCCCTCGGCGCTCAGCTCGGTTGGATCCGCCCGACACGGGTGACCCCGTGGTGATCGCGTGCGTTGACCAGCAGCGCGACACGCAGGCGCAAGTCCCGCGCAGGCTGTCCGGAGACGAGCCGCCAGGCCAACGCACACCCGATCGCTGCCCCTGCTCCAGCCAGATGCGCTGCTCGATGCGCAGGTCACCGACCGCGTAGCGCCACACCGGCATCCGCGCCCGTCGAGGCGGAAGGACTCGATGTGAGCCTGGCCCGCGGGCGAGACGGCGCCGCCGGCCCAGCGGTTGGCGAACAGAGGCCACTCCCGGTTCCCGTCGAGAAGGGTCGCATCGGCCTTGGCGAACGACCAGGTAGCGACCCAGGGGCGGGACAGGGGTGCGATCAAGAGGCCGTGGTAACGGCGCGTCAGGGTGCCGGCCAGGGTCCCGCCGGCATAGGCGCCGCGGCCGTTGGTGAGCCACCACTCGCGGCGCTCGGCCTGCTCCAGATCGCCGCAGACCTCGCGGCCGAATTGCACCAGTTGGGGCATGCCGGCGTGGTTGTCTCGCGCGGCAAGCGTCCTAACAGGGTTGCGCATCGGGCGCCTGGCGGGACGAGACTGGGCGGTCATACCGGAACCTCTGCTTCGGCCTTGATGAGACTAGGCGCGGCGAGTCCGGCGGCCACCCGCAGCGCCCAGGCGCAAATGGTGAGTGCCGAATTCACCCGGCTCGATCGCGGCAGGATGCTGCCGTCGACCACGTGCAGGTTCTCCAGGCCGTGGACGCGCCCACAGGGTTCTACCACGAACCTGGAGGGGTCTTTGCCCGTCGCCAGGGCGCCGCAGGCATGGGCCGTGCCCGTGAGGCCGATGGGCTTGCTGGCGATGCGCACTATCGAGATCATGGCGGACGAATTCGACCTTCCCGCAATCCCTTTGTTGTTGGCTGTTGTTCGGCTTCGAAGGCCGGTATCGACCGGGTGGACCCGGACGACCTCAATGAGCTGTACCGGCTCATGCCGTTGCCGCGAGATTGGAGTGGGAACTCTCCCTGCCAGGGTATTATCCCTCCACGCTACCCCTGCGAGGCGTCGATGCGCTTTTCGGCGTGGATCTCCTCCGGGCCCACAAGTTGCCCTTCGGCAAGCGATTGGGAGGTGCCTTGTTTGTGATTCTCGTCCAATCGGCTTGACTTGACCGACCAGTCTATTATCATGCGCATCATGCATCTGGAAACCGACACCCGCACCCGCATCCTCGTCACCGCCCGCGAGATGTTTCACAGCCGCAGCTACGCGGACGTGGGTATCCAGGAGATCTGCGAGGGCGCCAAAGTGCAGAAGGGCAGCTTCTATCATTTCTTCCCGTCCAAGCACAGCCTGGCTATGGCGGTCATCGACGACATGGCGGACGACTGGGCACACGGGTTCGTGGCGGAGGCCTTCGATCGCAACCTGCCGCCGGTCGAGCGTCTGGATTATCTGGTTGATGCCGCCTATTACTGGCAGAAGGCGGCCACCGACATCGAGGGCCGCATGCCGGGCTGTCTGTTCGGGAATCTGGCGCTGGAGATGAGCACCCGCGACGACGTCATGCGGGCCAAGCTGAACGCCGTGTTTGATCGGGCCAGGGATAAATTCCGTGCCACCCTGGACGAGGCAGTGCTGACGGGCGCCCTGGCGGCCATGGATACGCAGGCCACCGCCAGTGCCATGCTCGCCTACCTGGAAGGCGTGATCCTGCTGGCGAAGACCCGCAATGACCCGGACGTCATCCTGGTCTTGGGTCCGGCCATTAAGACCCTGAGGATCGAACTGAGCCACTGAGCGCCCAGCTCGTGACTGGAAGCCCACGCGGGCTTTTTTTTGACCAACGACTTGACCGACCGGTCAGCTAACGCGGCCATGCCGCACCAACCTGAAAGGAGCAAGACCATGCAAACCAACCAAGTTCTCGATGCGCGCGGCCTGAATTGCCCGCTGCCCATCCTGCGCACCAAGAAGGCACTCAACGCCCTGCAATCCGGCGACACCGTGAAGGTTGTCGCCACCGATCCCGGGTCCATGAAGGACATGATCTCCTTCTGCGCCCAGACCGGAAACGCCCTGCTGTCCTCGACACAGGCGGGCGGCGATTACGAATTCCTGATCCAGAAGACCTGAGCAGATCGGGGTCATTCCGGCCCTGGCATCCACCGATGCCGGAACGCCGACACCAGATGCCGAGGGGATGCGGTGCGCGTCGCCCACCGCATCCCGGCCCCCCTCGGACGATCGAAGCCACCGCATTACGGAGCACACCATGAACGTCGCCAAACTGAACGCCGTCGAGCACCATTCCGGGACCATTCCCGCCGACCTGGCGAGCCTGGACGCCTGGCTCGACCAACGCCTGGACGAGAAGCTGGCCGAACGCGAAGCGGCGAAGATCCCGTCGCTTGCCATCATCGCCACCAAGGGGACCATGGATATGGCCTATCCGCCCCTCATCCTCGCCTCCACCGCCGCTGCCCTCGGCTGGAACGCCTCGGTCTTCTTCACCTTTTACGGCCTGGAGCTGTTGAAGCGAGACCTGGACATCAAGGTTTCACCCCTGGGCAACCCGGCCATGCCTATGAAGATGCCCATCGGGCCTGCGTGGCTCCGGCGCATCGATCTGCCCATCCCCAACCTCGTGGCCGGCAACTTGCCCGGATTCGAGAGCATCGCCACCGCCCTGCTGGAGCAGACCGCCAAGGCCAAGGGCGTCCCCAGCATCAGGGAGCTGCGCGACATCTGCGTCGAATCCGAGGTCCGCCTGCTTGCCTGCCAGATGACCGTCGACCTGTTCAACTACAGGCAGGACGAATTCATTCCGGAAATCGCGGAATGGATCGGCGCCGCCAGTTACTTGGCTGAGGCAAGAAAGGCTGACGTCTGTCTCTTCATCTGAGGCCGCGCTCTTCCCCCAGTGGCGGGGGAAGGCGTTCTCGGCGCCTTTGCGTGACAACCGCTCGGTCCAGGGCGCATGTCGGTGGGGAGGCGGTCGCCATCCAGGCCCCTGTCGATGCCGAGCACGCCAAGGAGCTGCTGCCTGCCGGCGGGCAGAGCGCTCGCGGTTGGACGCGCGTTCCTGCCCACCGGGTCCCGAGTACAATCGCGGCACACCTCCGCCGTTGACAGGCTCTGCCCATGACTCGCCTCGTGACCGCCCTCTGCCTGCTCGCCCTCCTGTCCCCCGTTCGGGCGGCCGATCTGGAGGCCCAGGTCCCAGGGGCCCTCAAGCCCTGGATCCCCTGGGTCTTCGAGGGTACGGACCAGCGTGCCTGCCCCCTCCCGGCCACGGGCGGGGAACGCCTGTGCGGCTGGCCCGGACGGCTGGATCTGGACCTGGATGCCACCGGCGGCCTGTTCGCCCAGCATTGGCAGGTCT
>CAVPXP010000025.1:0-15401 GCA_963709645.1 uncultured Gammaproteobacteria bacterium | reverse complement strand
GAGGGTAAGTTTGCGCATAGGGCTCCGTCATGCTCCTGCTTGAGTGTTCTTGTCGTTCCAACGCCGCGGATGGTCTCTTCGGCACCGGGGGTAAGGTCCAGGGGACGTGCCGGGACACGGGCCGACGACACCTCCCGCGAGGTGGTCAGGGTACGGCGCGGAACGATACAGCGATTGGGCGACCTGAGGTATCTTGATTCGGGGCGTGCAGCGACGCTGACGAGCTGGTCCGGATCGGAGGGAGGTAACGCACGAAGCGTTGACCGAAACACGCGCACATGCAGTCAACACGGCATCCCATTCTGGGCGCCCCCTTATCTACCGCCATTCGTCCAGGCCGGCAGGCGATTCATTGGGGTCTGACTCACCTACGAAAGCCTGACGCCTTTCTGCGCTGGGGAGACCTGCCTATTTGTCGACTTTGAGCAGGCCGTTCAGGGTCGCTGTCAGGGTGGCGGGCGGCAGGCGCAGGTTGCGCGCCACCTGTTCCACCCGCTCGGCGGCAGGAAGGTCGGCCGTGACCGCGACTTCGTGCAGGACCGCCTGCTGCATCGGCGTCAGGTTCCGGTCCTGCCGGTCCGGGGCGGTCGGGAACCGTGCCTCGACCCGCTCGACCAGGCTCGGTATCCGTTCGCCCCGGCCGCTGGCCAGGGGTTTGAGGATGGCCAGCAGGTCGTCGTCGATCCGGAACGGGCCCGCAAGGGTGGCGAGATGGCCGAGCATTGGGGCCCCCTCGACGACGGGCCGCACCGACTTGAGCAGTTTGGCCTCAACCATTTCAGCGGAGTCGACCACGTTGCCCTCGGCACCGGCCAGGTGGCGCTGCCGCAGCGACTGAGTGAGGGCGGCGGTGCGTCGCCAGATCAACCAGTGGCTGCCGCTCACCAAATTGCCGGCGACGCGTCCGGCAAATGAGTCGCCCGGCACCAGGTCGGGCCGGTCCAGGCTGGCCTCGACCACCAGTTGCCAGCCGCGCACCAGCATGGGCGGGGTGTCGAAGCGCAGGCCGGACGGCACGGCCTGGCCGTCGTGACGGGTCAGGGCCAGGCGCAGGGCGGCCACGTCCGGGTGGCCGCCGAGCAGGGATTCCAGATTGCCGACCACCTCGTGCAGCAGGTCCATGTCGCGTTCGCCGTCCTGCATGAGCAGGTGGGCGCCGTAGATGCCAAGCATGGGGTTTTCGAACTTGGCCCAGAGCATGGAACGGAGGTCGTCCGGGCGCAGGGTGGCACGGCCCTGGATCAGGCCCAGGCGGGCCAGTTCGGTGAGTCGATCCTGTTGGCCGCTCGGGTCGGCCCGGTAACCCGGCCGGCCCATGAGCACGGTGGCGTCGGCCAGGTCGGCGCGCCGGACGCTGCGGCTGCCGCGCCCACCTGGGCTGAAGCCGGACCGGCGCCGACTGAGGGTGCGCGAACGCAGCGCCACCTGGGTCTGCCAGTCGGGGCTGGCGACCAAGGGCATTTCCAGGATGCCGTTGAGTTCGGTGTCGACGCGCAGGACGTAGGTGCCGGGATCGACCTGGATACCGGCGCTGGCGTAGGCGAGATCGGCGTCGCGGCGCGGCGCCTCGGCGAAATCGAGGAGCACCCGGCCATCCAGGTCGCACAGGGTGAGCCCCTGCCAGGGCACGTGGTTGGACCACTCGCCCGGTCTCTTTTCCGCGTCGCGGGCCAGCACGAAGAGCAGGCTGCCGCTGCCCAGGGAGAGGTCGGGCGGATCCCAGGCATGGCTCCAGGCCGCCTGGTGGTATTCGTGACTGGTGCGGGTGTCGGGCAGAGGCAGGGCGGAGGCGAAGTGCAGCGGCTCGCCCCGGACCAGGATTTCCGATTGGCCGGGTGGCAGTCGCGGCGGCACCTCGACCAACTGGTCTGCCATGGTGTCGCCGGAGCGAAAGCGCGCCTTGTAGATGCCCGGTTCGACCTCGGCGCGCAGTTCTCCGAGCGCCGAGGCAAGACGCTGGAAGGCCGCATCGACCAGGAAGATTTCCGTGCCCTCGTCGGCGGCGAGGATACGCAGGGGCAGACGGGGGATGGCGTCAGAGTTCGGCATCGACTTGGCTTCCAATGACCTCGACCAGGGCGCTGCGCGCGCCGCCTTCGAGGTTGAACTTGTATAGGCCGGGCGCCAATGTGCAGGCGGCGCTGCCGCCCTGAATGGCCGCGCGCAGCACTTCCTTGGGCTGGCCGGCGGCATAGGTGTAGACCACCAGGGGGGTGCCGTCGGCGGCGGCGGGCCGGGTGCGCGTGGTGACCTGGCAGAGTGGCTCCGCCAGACGCCGGGCCAAGACGATGTTGCGTTGCATGTCCACCGGCAACACCGGCGGCGCTTGGTTAGGCGCCAGGGTAGGCCAGCGGGTCTGGATATGGTCGGCGACCCGGTCGGCCCAGACATTGCCATTGGCGTCGGCCGGCGCTTCACGCAGGGCTTCGAGCAGCAGATAGGTGAATACCCCGCGCACCGGACCGTCGGGCTCGATCTCGCGTTCGCGCGCCTTCATCCCGGCCGGCACGGCGTACCAGCCGAGCTGGCGCACCAGCGCCGACCGGGCCGGGTTCTGTACCGGGGCAAGGGCCAGGCTGAGGATGGGGCTGATCAGCGACATGTCGCGGCAGCAATCCATGATCAGGACGATTTCCTCGTACAGGGCGCCGGCCTGGAGCCATTCGGCATAACGAGTGGCGGCGATGTGGCGATACTGGGGAAACGCCGCATTGGCAGCATAGAGGGCCGCCTCGGCGGTGCTGGTGCCGCTGAAGCCATGGCCGGAGAAATACAGGTAGAGCCGGCGCCCGGCCGGCTGGCGCGGCGCATGGGTGGCATGGTCGAGCACCAGGTCGAGGAGTTGCGACTCGAAGCTGACGTCGTCGGGCTTGGCCTCGTAGGGGCTGGACGGCAACGGCGGATGGAAATCACGGCTGCGCACCCGGCGCACGTTGCCGGGCGGCAGGGCCCCGCCGGCCCGGTCTTCCAGCCAGGCGGCGAACTGGTCGGCGTCAAACTCGGCTCCCTTCAGGGAACCCAGGCCAGGGTAGTAGTTGATGCCGACGACGACGGCATAGTCCTGGTCGTTCATGGCGCATAACCGTGCCTGAGCAGGTGCTGGATGCTCTGCACCGTGGGCAGGTCGTTGTCGAAGTCTCCGTGCAGTCGGGCGGCGGAATTACGGCCGGGACCGAGCTCGGAGATCGACCACACCGCCTCCCGGGTCGGCACCTGGGCGAAGTAGGCGCGCGCCCAGTCGACCTCGGGATAGTTCGGCGCGCTGAAAACGGTCTTCTTCTCGAAGAAGCGCTGCATGCCCAGGATGGGCATGTCCACTTCCGCGCCTTCGAGCAGGCCGGACACGAAGTAGAGTAAGGAATGGGGATACAGCACGCGCGCCAGGGCCAGGGGCATGGCGCCCTGGGCCATGGCGTCGGCCTTTTCGACGTCGTCCTGCATGCCGTACAGGCGGACGTTGCCGACCCGCCCAGGATAGGCCTGCATGGTCTTGGCGAACAGCTTGAAGTCGACCGCCGGGGCGAGCAGGACGATGTCGAAGCGGACCTCGGGCGGCAGCAGTTCGTGCGCCCGCTCGATGAAGTGGCAGATATAGACGGCGCCGGTGCTGTGGCCGCTCAGGGTGATACGCGGCACCGGTACGCCCGGGGAAAGGCGCTTGGCAAGGCGTTCGAGGAAGACCACGCCGGCGGCCTCATGGCCGGGTTGGGCGGGCTCCTTGGCGAAGGCGTCCTCAGTATCCTTCTTCATCTGATTCCAAAACAGGGCCTGGCCGAGCTTGTCGGCGTAGAAGCCGCGCAGCACCTCTTCTTCCACGGTGCCGTACAGGCCGTGATCGCGGCCGTCCAGGTAGCGCTTGGCAACCCGGTAGACCGCCTCGGCCAGACGCCAGGCCACTTTGGCCATCGAGACCATGCCCTTCTGCCCCGCTACCGGGGTGTCCACTACCTCGGCCAGGGCGTCCGGGTCCATCAATGTCGTGGTCGCGGCGCGCGTGCCGCCGCCCTTGGTGGCCTGTTGCATGTCGGGCGGCAGGAGGCCGTTGGACACGGCCTCGACCGCCTCCTTGAAGCGCGGGTCGGCCTCCAGGTTGGCCTGGAGCTCCATCTTGTACATGAAGTCCGGCTGGGCCGCTGCCTTGGTGCCGACAACGCCCGGGCGCAGCGTAAAGTCGGCGTAGGGCAGTGTATCCGCCGTGCCGGCGAACCAGGCGTCCAGGCTCTGGGCGACCTGGGCCGGATCGACCGGGGCCGGCGCCGCTCCCTTGGCTCCGATGGCATCGCCCAACTTGCCGAGGGCAAATTCGAGCACCTTGCGCAGTAGTTCATGGAAGATCGGTTCTTGCGCAATGTCCCTCCAATTGTTGACGATGGTTTCCAGCGCACCGGATTCCCAGACGAAGAACACCGGATAGGCCCCGGCATCCCGATATTTGGGGCCCAGATCGGCGGCGATGCGCTTACCCGACGTCAGTGAGACCAGACCGCCGTGGAAGTGGATCGCCAGGCCCGCTGGCGGCGGCGAAGCGAAATAGGCGTCGAGCAGCTTGTCGATGTCCCCGGCCCGAGTCTCCGTCTTGTCCGAGAAGTGGCCGTTTTCCAGGTGGATGGCGTGCAGCGGATCGAGTGCGGGTGTGGTGTTAGACATGGTCTTGCCCCAGATGTTTGGTTTTGTCGAGGCGCATACACGTAGATGCCGCCGGTACCTTCGTACCAACTGTAGGTGGAGCGAAAACAAAGGCAAGGTGGGAGGGGACAGGAAATCCAACCGCACAGCGGCTGGAATCAGGAAGCCGCAGCATCGAAGCCCAGACGGGGTCACATTCACCAGGCGCTCACCAAGTGGGGCCTACCCTTCTTGTCTCATGCTTGCCACCGCACGCTAGCCGCGCGGGTTTCAGGATGTCCCGGTCGTCGCTCCATTGCTCTCTACGAGGGATAGTGGCACCTCCGCGAGCCGCGGGGATCACAGAATGCTTTCGCCATATCCCCGCGGCGCAGGCCCCGGCGACAGGCCTCACCGGGCTGCGAGCCAATCGATCAGCCCCTCCAAGGGCAGGGGCTGGCATAGGCCGTTCCCCTGGGCCTGATCGCAGCCCATGGCCCTCAGTAGATCAAACGTCTCCGCGTCTTCTACTCCCTCAGCGACTGCCGTCAGATCCAAGTCGTGGGCCAGGGCGACGGCGAAATGGACGAGGCGGCGATCCTGATCGCTGGCAGCCATTTCTCCCACCAGGGTCCGGTCGATCTTGAGTGTGCGGATTGGCAGGCGCCGCAGATAGGACAGGGAAGAATAACCGGTGCCGAAATCGTCGATGGCCGTGGCCACCCCCAAATCCACGAAGCGTCCGAGCAGCTCGGCGGCGCGCTGCGGGTCTTGCATCAGGGCGGTCTCGGTCAACTCCAGTTCGATCGCCGCGGCGGGCAAAGCGAACTCGTCCAGGGTCTCCCGCAGGTAGTCGAAACAACCGCTGTCGAGCAGGTTGCGAGCCGAAAGGTTGATCGCCACGGTCTGGCGTAGCCCCAGATCGCGCAGCCGCCGCTGGTCTGCCAAGGCCAGCCGAAACACGGCCCGGGTAAAGGGATGGATGAGTTCGCTCATCTCCACCAGATCGAGGAACGACGGGGGGTGCAGCAGGCCGAGCCGCGGGTGCTGCCAACGCACCAATGCCTCCACGCCTGCGACGGCGCCGTCCACCACCCGAACCTTGGGCTGGTAGTGGAGCACCAGCTCCCCGGCACGGATCGCCTGAATCAGATCCCCGGCCAGGGCCAGTCGCTCGGTGCTGTGGCCATCGTAGGACCGGTCATAGACCGCCACCCCCAAGCAGCGGCGCTTGGCCCGGTACATGGCCACGTCCGCCGCCCGCAGCAATGCATGGCTGTCCGCGCCGTGCTCCGGCCAGCGGGCAACCCCGACGCTGGCACCCACATGGACCTCGATCCCTTCGACCGAAAAAGGCCGGCGCATGGCCCGAACCACCGAGTCGGCGGTCTCCCGGGCCACGGTGCCGGCCTCTGAGCCGCCCCGAAAAACGGCAAACTCGTCGCCGCCGAGTCGCGCGATTAGGGCACAGCGACCCGTACAGGACTGCTCAAGCCGCGGGCCGATAAGCTTCAGGACCTCGTCGCCCACCTGATGACCCAGGGTGTCGTTGATCTCCTTGAACCCGTCCAAATCCAGCAGTAGCAAGGCGGCGCCTCCCGCACAGGGGTGCCCGTCGCCCCTCCAGCGCTCGAAGGTTTCGTGCAGCAGGGTGCGGTTAGCGAGCCCCGTGAGCGCGTCGTGGCGTGACTGAAAGGACAGGCGGTCGGCGTGACGGGAGTTGACGATCGCCAGAGCCACCGTGTTGCTGAGCGATACCAGGGTCTCCCACTCGAACTGGCCAAACCGGTGTGACGCCCTGTAAATGAGATTGATGCTACCCAGTGGTTGACCCTGCCAGATCAAGGGCAACACCATCAGGGACTTGGCGCCCTCAGCCACCAGCGCGCCTTTCAACTGGGCGGCCACCCGGTTGTCCCGGGCCAGATCGTCGGCGAGCAGGGGCACGCCCGAAGCCAGTGCCTCGCCCGAAAGGCTACCCCGCAGCGGCAAACTGCTCCCCTGACAGACCAGCGCATCCGAGAAGCCGTGGCTTGCCCCTAGCCGCAACCGGTCCGCCCCCTCGTCCAATAGGTAGACGGCGACCTGGGGGCTGTGGCTCAGGCTGAGCAGGGCCTGAACTGTCTCATTGAGAGTCTCTTCCAAGGCGAGACTGCGGTGCAGGCGCTGCGCCAGACGGTTCAACAAGCGCAGACCCTCGTTACTCTCGAGCAGTTCACAGCGTGACTGGTCCAGCTCAGATTCGGTGGCCTTGCGGGCACTGACGTCCCGCACGTTGGCCAGGATGTGGGTGTGGCCACCGATATCTACCGCGCTCAATCTGACCTCGGCGTCAAAGGCGGACCCATCCGGGCGCAAGTGGCGCCATTCGAAGAGCTGGGCGCCACACTGCATCGCCGCCTCGATCCGCTCCCGCGCGCTCTCCCGAGAGAGGCTGCCGTCGGGTTGGCGCTCGGGAGAGAACTGGTCAGGAGTGGCCCCGACAATTGCCTCGCGGCTCACACGGAACATGTCCAATGTGGCGGGATTGCAGTCCACGAACCGCCCCTCCCGCATGAGAAAGATGGCGTCGCCCGCGCGCTCGAAGAGCATGCGGTAGCGGGCCTCACTGTCGCGCAGTGCCATCTCTGCCGCCTTGCGCGCGGAGATGTCCCGCGAGGCAGTGAACAGCACCGGTTGGCCGTCAATATTCAGAGCGGTGCCGGATACCTCCACCGCAAACTGACTGCCATCCTTTCGCCGGTGGACCGTCTCGAACTGGTGGCGTCCGGGCTGCTGAAGCAGGCGCCGGAGGTTCGCACGGATCTGGTCTGGCGTCAGGTGCCCATCCCATTCGGTTATCTTCATGCCGAGGATCTCCTCCCGGCTGCGCCCGAGCATGGCGCAGAAGGAGTCGCTGGCCTCAAGCAAGGTCCCGTCGCCGTCGAGGATATGCACACCGTCGCTCGCATTGCGCAGCAACAGCAGGTTCTTGGCACTTTCCTCGGCCAGGGATCTGAAGCGTTCGCTGCCGCTCGCGCATGTCGCGGAGGAAGCAGATGAAGTGCCCTTCCCCGTCCTGGCAGAAAGAGATGCTCGCCTCCATCGACAGCGGCTCTCCAGCCCTGGTCCGGTGCACGGTCTCAAACAGAACGCTGCCGTCCCGGCGGATGCGCTCCAGGCGGTATTCCAGCTCTCGGGGGCTGTCCGCGACCTCCAGGTCACGCATCCCCATCGCTAGCAGCTCATCGCGGTCGTAGCCCGTGAGCTGGCAATAGTGGTCGTTGACCTCCAGGATCCGCCCCGCCGCATCGCTGAGCAGGAAACCGTCGGCGGTGGTTTCGACCACGCTGCGAAGCAGCAACTCGCGGTGGCGCACCTCCCGGTCAAGCCGTCGGCGCTCGGAGAGCTCGCGCATCAGCTGCAGGGTGTTGGCGGAGAGTGTCCCGTAGACGGAGAGGATAAGATCGCTCAGTGTCCGCCCGACCCCGCTCATGTCCTGGGCAGCGTGCTCTTTTCGCCGCCTCCAGGGTCATCCCAGCACGCATGCTGAGCACGACACGGGCCAAGAAACGATCCGTTTCCAGGATGTGGGAAACCAGCCACCGGGTCAGGAAGGCCAGCGCATCTTGTACCACCCGTTCCGCGTGCCCGCTGGCGCGATCACTCTTCAGGCGCTCGATGGTGCGCACGAAGAGCTGATGCCCTTCCCTGTGGCGCACCGCGTGCTCGTCCTCGGCCAAGTACTCATGCCAGATGGCCTCTTCGGCGCGGAAGTGAGAGACGGCGTAGGCGCCGAGCTCGTCGAGGAACTGTTCGAACTCGGGCAGATCGGTGAGAAAGGCCACATGGCTCGCCAGCAGGTTCAGCAGCCGACCCAGTTGGCGGTGCTGCCCGTCCACTTCCGGCAAACCGGTATCGAAGGTGTCGTCCCAGGGGTAGATGTCGATGGACTGCATGGGTCGCTCGTCGGAATGCTCGTCCCGGGTCCGGCGTCGCGCTGAGCCGTTGGTGCGGTCCCGGCACCGTGGAATAGGGGGGTATTAAAGCAGCCCTGGCCGTTCTTGGCTCGTGCTCGATGATGCGCGGGCAGCGAAATGTGGCGACTGGCCCGGGGTACATGCGCCGTGTCGGCAGTCCGGTACAACAAGGAACAGGACCAGTGTGAATCGCTCCAGGGACGATGCCTGGTTCCGCAAGTATCCGATCACGGCCCCGGGGTGGTAGCTCCAGGTGAAGGCCACGAGGGCGATCGCGACGGCGACGAACCGTGGCCAACGCTTGCGTAGCATCCGCAACATGCGGTGGGTCTGGGGTCCGGTGGTTTCTGGCGTTTCCGTCAGCCGGATGCTATGCCCGGCCGCTAAGCCGCCGCGCAGCGTACAACGGCGGGCGAAGCCCGTACAGGCTCCCGGCTGAGGGGGCCACCGCAGGTGCCCAAATGTCAATCGGACCGCCTTCTGGGACTAGGCAGCCGCTCTGAGAGGCTTCCAAACGACACCAGAAGCGGGTCGGTTCGACCGGTTCCAGCTCACGGCTGCCCCTGACCGCGATACGGATAAACCTGCCGCTCGGCGCGGAAGGGTGAGCGTCCGGAGTTGGCCGTTATGGAAAGCTCTCCATAACCGGTGGCTTTAACCACGAGGTGGTGCTCCGTATCTAGCCTCGCGAAGCAGTACCCAGACAGAATGAAGGGTAACGTTAGGACAGGAGACCGTACTCTGAATCTGCGTAAAATTCTGCGTTGGAGGTGCCCAGAGTGCCGAGAATTGTGTTCAGCTCGCGGGGCCACAATCCCAGTGTTTGCGGGTCGTTGCGGAGGATTTCTGCCCGGGGCGGCACATAATCGGGAACTGCACATAATGCCCGCTTGCTGTCGGCCAGCCCTGTCGGAGACTTGGTACGGCCGGACGCGCGCCCTACTGGCGGCACAGGACCCCGATCTTGGGATTGACTGCTACGGTAGCTTGGCAAGCCAGGGATTGAAGGCAGTCACGCCCGCAGCAATAAAATCGCTAGGATCTCGCGTCGCCACTGCCAGGCCATGGTGGGCCGCCGTCGCTGCGATGAGGACGTCTGGGTGGCTGAAAGTATGCCCGGACTTTCGACCGGTCTCGATGCATGAGACGGACGGCATTGCAGCAGGATGTCTGGTGATGGTTTCTCTCGCCGTAGCTCCGAGAGGACATATGGTATCCAGCAGCCGAGCCATTCATAGCGTCACTGCCCGAATCGGCCCCTTAACCTTCGGGTGCTCAAGGATGACATCTGCGAGCGGCGAGTCCGCCATGAGGTGCACCAGGGCCCGCCCCGTGGGTTGTCCCCGTAGGCGAACGTAATCCTCCGCCGAGAGGACTACGGCTCGTTCTTCCCCATTGACGGTCACGTGCTGGGGTCCACACTCGGCTGCCCGGCGCACCACTTCACTAAACCGTGCTGTCGCTTGCTGAAGCTGCCAGCAGCCTGTCTCATCAGGGCCAGATGCTTGTTGATCTCGGCGAGGGCTCATGGTTCGACTCCAGGGTGGTCAGGCTGACTAGACTCTAGCGCCCAGGGCGCCTATCCCGCGAGCGTTCGTTACGCTGACGTCTGCGAGCGGCCGCTTTGGGCACGAGACCGGTCCGCTCGGAACCAGAAGTGGGTGACCGTTCCTGGCCGACTGCTGTCCGTTAGCCGTGTCGGAGGCCAGTGACGCCCGGGTGCGCGGCCCACTGGCGGCACACGACCCTGATCTGCCGCTGTCGCTGTGTTCGCGAGCGGCCGCTACCGATCGGTCTGCGGACTGTGGGGGCGATAAGGCCTGCCTTGTGACGAGCGGCCAAAGACAGTCCTATGGATGGACATGTTAGCCATGGCGTTTCACTTGCTCAATCCGAAGTTCGCCAGAGAACATATCTCTGTTTAGAAAGCGTATAGCTTCGGCACTGAAGATCAGCTGGGTCTTCCCGCGTAGTTCGGGACGATCTCCCTCACTGAAACCAGATGAGCGAACAAGCCTATTCTGCTTCCATATTTTTAGATCCGATTCGTACAGCACGACACGGATGACCGCTGCAACATGTGCGCCTGCGCGCTTTCCGCAGGATCGCACGGCGAAGAACTCTGCAAGCTCTCGCGTTGATGCGAAGTACGTTTCTTGAAGATCGAACTTCTTTTGTGCAAATATCTTCTGAGCAACGTCGTACGTTGTGCCGTGATAGAGTGTTTCCTCTTTGCCGTCATCTTCCATTTGGTGCCTGCTGTATTTGCGCGTCTCGGACTTTTGATGGCTAACGCTGCAGCACACAGGCCGGAAAACAGCATGGCGCCCTGAAGGTGAGCCATGCTGCCTGAAGCTCCGTTTGTGCCGCCGGTTAGCAGTCATGCAGATCAAAATCCGAGGCTGAATTAATCTACCAAGACCAACGGTCGCGAGATGTTCAAAGATCGATCAGCATCCTTCGCGGACTGTCGATTACCTGAATCTCTCCAGTTTCAATCTCAGTTTCCACTGCTTGCTTCGATAGGAAGGGGTAGCGTGTCCAAATATCGGACTTGCCCTTGATAAGCCGATACCACTTCGCCCACAGGGGGCCATGCGGATCAACTAGATAAGGGGTCGGATCTGGACCATGGGGGTACCGCGTCACATACGGATTGGTGAAGCTGTGACCTGCGCAGGTATGGCCCCAGATGGTAAACCGAAAATTGAGGAGTTTGGATAACTGGTTCGCGAAGCAACCCTCCTGTCCTGCAGTGCAGGCATAAAGAATGACGCGGCAGCCCGGCGCGGCGGCAATGCGAATAGAGTTGGCGAGTGGACCGAGGTCCTTCCACCAGATATCGGCGGAGGGGAGTCCGGGACCGAAGGCCATGCCCGAAATATGCGATCACGTCAAGATCCCTGGAACTCGCGATGCCGTCGATCATAACGCTCCGGTCGTTGCGGTCGTTTAGCCAGATCGGTGGGTCTAGGCTGTGCTTTCGGGTGAATTGTTGGGCACCCGGAATGAATGCACCAGTGGCGTCGTGGCGGTTCCTAGCGTTTACGTGCTGAGCAAACGTGATGCCTCGCATAACCAAATCTCCAATCAGTAAAGTCTATGACAATAGCGAAGACCTTGTGCATGTTCAGTGGATTCGGTTCATGTTGGAACTATGACGGCTCACGCGTAGCGATGCAGGGTACCCGACGCCTCGGCACAGTCCCGTACGTGCGTTCATCCCGGCAAGGTCCCCACCGTTCCGTACGCCCCTCGTCAACATGCCACGCCTCGACCACTTTGCACTCGCACTCGGTTGGCGCGCTGGTGAAGTTGCACGCCTGAAGAGTCCACGGTACCTCGCACTTGCCATTGCTCGGCCATGGGACTCGTCCTCTGAACGTCAGTGGAAGGGGTTCGGAGGACCCACAACCGGTGGGAATAGCGCATCGATGGAAGGCCTGAGTCTCCGATTCCCCGCGCACCACCGGTTGTTCAAGTTTAGAGAGGGATACCAGGAAATCCCCCTGCTCTGAGTCAGGATGGAGCCGCAGGGATGGTGACGGCGAGTGTCCGGGTCGAGGTGGATTACAGCGATTCAGGAGCGTTGTTGGGCGCCGCAGGTCTCAGTGAGGCTCCGGGGAGGCTTGAGGTCGCCCGAACCCGAGACAACCCACACCCTCGCACCTAGGCCACCGAAAGGGCCTTGGACACCGCGTGCGTTCGTGCGCCGGCGTTCTTGCGGGGGTGCCGCAGTATCCCCGCAGGAGTCGACCCCGGATCCGTCACTCCGTCACCGGACCGAGATGTCTGCAATGGGATGGTGAGCAGACGCATAGCGAATCTGTCCTAGCGCGCCTGCGCTTGGCGGGCAGGATGGCGGGCGGTAACGGGAGTTGTCGGTCATTCGCAGGTAGCCGAAGACCAAGCGGAGGTTGCGCGCCATCCGCCGGATGGCCGCGCGCGACGGTATCGCGGGACTTCGACCTGATGACGCCGCCGGGGAAGCGACGTAGTGCGGTGATGTTCTCGGGGCCGTGACCGGTGCACAGGGTGCGGCGATCCTCGCCCCTGTTCCAGTTCCAGTTCCAGTCGAGGATGTAGTGGCAGCCGTTCTCGACGGCCCAGTGACCGTGACGTAAAGGTCAGCGCGGCTGCGGCGTCGCCGCTGCCCGCGGTATGGCTGGTGGCGCCGTAGACGGTTTCGGTCGAGGTCTCGCCGGTGGTCTTCTTGATCGTGCGACGCTTGATGGCGAAGGGCTCCATTGTTGGTCACTTGCTAAGCTACGGGGGAGACCAGCCGACTCTGCCGAGGAATGGCGACTCGCAGACATCGCCGGCATCGTTCGTTCGATCATCCTCTGCCCGAAGTGCTCAATGGATCTGTTGTGCTAGCGAGGCATTGGTGGCGCGCCCGTCGTCCTGCAGCAGTTTCAGCAACCGGCGGTCACGCTGATCCAGGGCCAAGGTGTTGTCAGGGGTGCCGCCGGAAAGATTCTTTCGCATAAAGCACTCGCACGGGGAAAAACAGTCAGAAACTTCCAATCTCGCTGAGGCATTCTACCCGTACTTCATCAAGAGCGCCGGCACCGTCACCATGACCCCCAGCTACAGCCCAGGACTTCTCCACCCGTGCGATCCATGCCGCCTACGACCGCCAAGCGTATCAGGGCGCCTTGAATCCCCCCGTGTTCTGGTCATCGACCTTCGCGTTCGAATCCGCGGCCCAAGGCGACAGCGGCGCTTCGGCACAGAGCCCGGGATGATCTACACCCGGGTCACCAACCCGACGGTCCAGACGCTGGAAGCTCGCCTCGCAGAGCTGAGGGCGCCGAGGCCGGGCTCGGCATTCGGCTCCGGGATGGGCGCGATCACGTCATTGATCTGGAACCGCTCACGCCCGGGCGACGAGCTCCTGGTGGACCTCACGCTCGACGGCTGCACGCACTCGCTAGTGAACCATCTGCTGCCTCAGTTCGGCATCGTCACGCGCGTGGCGGACTTTACACGACCGCAGGATCTGCTCAGCCACCTCAATGACAGCTCGCCTCGTGCTGTTTGAGAGCACCCAGGCGTTGTATGCCCGTTCCGTGGACATCGAAGCGGGTCTCGACGCTCGTGCATACGCGCAGCCGTGCACGGGTGGCGGTGGATAGCACCTACTGCTCCCCTTACCTCCAACAGCCGTTATCCCTTGGCGCTGACGTCGTCATCCACTCGCTGACGAAGTACATCAACGGCCATGGAGACGTAATTGCGGCGCATTACTGGCAGCGCCGAGTTGATGCAGCAGGTGCGTATGCAGGGCCTTAGGAGCTCACCGGCGCGTGCATGTCGCCGATGGACGCCTACCTGGTTTTGCGCGGCATGAAGACGTTGCCGCTGCGCATGGAGCGCCATTGTCAAAGTGCCCTGCGGATCGCAGAGCGCCTGGCCGCGCACCCGGCCGTGGCGCAGGTGCACTACCCAGGGGCTTTCATCCCACCCCACAATACGCATTGTGCGAGCGACAAATGAAATCACCCCGGCGAAACCATTGTGTTTTAGTTAAGGCGGTGTCCAGAGGGAGCCCGCTTTATCGACGCTTTGAAACTCTTTACCTGCGCGACTTGGGGATGCCTAACTTGCTCAACACCCCGCCAGCATGACGCACAGTACCTACGCGCCTGAGGAACGGGCACGGCATCTCATCACAGAGGGATTGGTGCGTTTGTCCATCGGCCTGGAATGCGCTGACGACTTGTGGGGCGATCTCCAGCAAGCCCTGAGTGCGGCATAATCGCGTCCTCGTACCGGATTCGCGTACCTATGCTGACCAACGGAAGCCGATCCTGACGCTCGGGGACCCCCTGCGAGCCGGCCCCGGCCAATACCGGAATGGACGTCCGATGGCGCCTGTTGAGGCTTCCGTACGATCGAAGCTTCCGGGCCTGTGCTGGAAAGCTTCCCCAACGGGGTTATCAAACGACCGGAATCCGCTAAAATTGGCGCCCGCACTGAACGGCTGCAGTTGGCCCATCGTCAGCACCGGGGATGGATCACGCCCTTGAATACCGAGATCGCGCGCCCTATTCGTCCCATCAAGCCCGATCCATCCACCGGAGATTGCCATGTCCGAGCAGCCCGTCGCAGTTGTCACCGGGGCCAACCGTGGCCTGGGTTTGGAGACCAGCCGTCAGCTCGCCGCCTTGGGCTATCTGGTTCTCCTCACGGCCCGGCGCGAGCCCGAAGGCCGCGCCGCAGCGCAACGCCTGGCTACCCAAGGGCTGTCGGTCCGCTTCCATCCCCTGGACGTCAACGACGAGGCGTCCGTCCGCGCCCTGGCGGAAACAGTGCGTGGGATCGGCCGGGCTCGACCACCCGGTGATGCGGGGGATTCTCCGCGATCCGCCTCCTGGAACCCCAGAGGCAAGCGTCTTCCGGGCAGACCTAGCGCGGGTTCGGGAGTCGATCGAGACTAATACCCTGGGACCCCTGCGGCTCTGCCAAGCGTTGATCCACCTCATGGCGGGGCGCGGCCGGGTGGTCAACGTCTCTTCGGGCATGGGCCAGCTCAACGAGATGAACGGTTGCTGCCCTGGCTATCGAATGTCCAAGGCCTCACTCAACGTCCTGACCCGGATACTCGCCGATGAGTTGAATGGCACCGCCGTCAAGGTTAACTCGGTCTGCCCAGGTTGGGTGCGCACCGACATGGGGGGAGCCAACGCCGACCTAGCGGTGGAAGAGGGCGCGCGGGGTATCGTCTCGGCCGCCACCCTCCCGGACGATGGCCCGAGCGGCGGGTTTTTAAGGGGTGGCGAGCCGATTGCCTGGTAGATCCCAGGTCGGGTCAACGTGGGCTGATGCCGGGCA
>CAVPXP010000024.1:0-44517 GCA_963709645.1 uncultured Gammaproteobacteria bacterium | reverse complement strand
GCCGATCTCCGGCAGCGGCTCGCTGGTTGCCCCGGGGAAGATATGTGCCATCAGGCAGCCGAAGGCCGCGGGTTGAAGCCCGAGCCAGGCCGGCAGGGCACCGCCCCCCCCGCAGCGGGTAGCGATCATCCCGGCGAAGGCAGCGGCACTGCCCGCCCCATTGGCGCAGGCGATGAGCCGGCATAGAGGACCTGGGTCGGGTCCGGGAGGGCGCGGGCCGCTGCCGTCATGGTCAGTACTCCACCAGGATGTCTTCGTCGCGCACGATCATCTGGCAGGCCAGACGCCACTCGCTCGGCATGTCGTCGACGGCCATCCGATCGATGTCGTCCTTGGTGAGCTTGCCCAGCTCGCGCAGGACGGTCTTCTCCTTCTCGGTGAGCGGGCCGCTCATGCGCTGTGCTTGTCGTCCACGCTGGTGACGCGCACCACACAGTTGCCGCACTCGCCGTCCTGGCAGTCGTGGTGGACGGGCACCTTGTGCTCCTTGGCGAGCTTGAGCACGGTCTCGGTGTGGCTTCCGGCCACGGCGTAGACGGTCTTGTCTTTGTAATCCGGGCTTGAAAAGGTCACGAGTGCCATCGAGTGTCTCCGAATGGTTTGGTTTGACTGGTGGGTTAGGCCGGCTTGACCTTGCAGTCGCCGAGGATCTGGGCCTGGCAGGCGAGCCGGTCGTGACGGCTGGCCATGTTCTCGCGCAGGACCTTTTCCTCCAGCACCGAGGGCTCGGTCAGATTGTTCCAGCCCTCCTCCACATGCATCATGCAGGTGCCGCAGTCGCCCTCGCGGCAGCCGTAGATGATGCCGGCGCCGATCTTCTCGGAGACCTCGATGACCCGCGTTCCGGCGGGGACATTGACGGTCTGCTCGATGTCGTCGAAGGTGATTTTGGCTTTCGCCATGGTGTCTGACTCCTGGGTTGGGTGAATGGGATCCTCTGTCCCCTTGGTTGACGTCCTTCATCGTCCAGTTCGTTGTTCTCGATGCGCTAGTCGACGCGAAGTCGATGACCCGGCCCCTGCTCGCCGCGCACCAGTGCGCCGGCCAGCGCGCGGCCGAAGTCGCGGCACTCCTCGAGCTCCTCGTCGGTCGGGATGAGCTTGACGCGCAGACCCGCGACCGGGACGCGCAGCTTCAGCCCGCGCAGGCGGTCCTCGATCATCTTCACCGCCTCGCCGCTCCAGCCGTAGGACCCGAAGGCGGCGCCGAGCTTGCCCTTGAGATCGACCACGGCGAGCGAGGAGAGCAGATCCCAGATCGGCTTGACGGCATCCCCGTTGATCGTCGGCGAGCCGAGGGCCAGGCGCATCGGCGGACTCGATCAGGTCCACGAAGGGCTGGATCTCGCCGCCCTCCAGGTCGTAGAGCGAGACGCGCACCCCGCCCACCTCCTCCGCCCCGGCGCGGATCGCCTCGGCCATGCGCGCGGTGCTGCCGTAGGCGCTCATGTAGAAGATGATCAGCGAGCGTCTCGTCGTGGTCGATACGCTCGGCCAGACTCGGACGTGGACAGCTCCCGATAGTGGGTGACATAGCGACGCGGTCGATCGCGCAGGATGGGCCCGTGGGTCGGGGCGATCAGCTTGAGCGGCAGCGGCTCGATCAGCTTGAGCGCATCCATCGACATAGCTCTTGAAGGGCCGCATGATGTGGGCGTAGTAGTAGTCGAACGGAAAACCGAAAGTCGCCGACCCGATCGTTGAACAGCCGGGTGTCGCAGTAGTGACAACCGAAGACGTCGCCCGAGAACAGCACCCCCTCCTCCACCAGCTAGGTGCACTGGGTGTCCGGCCAGTGCAGGAAGGGCGTGTGCAGGAAGCGCAGCGTCCGACCGCCCAGCGACACCTCGTCGCCGGTGCCTACGGTCTTGTACTCCAGGGCCGCTCGTCGGCGGGCTTGAGCAACGCCTTGAGCATGGAGGTGGCGCGGTTGGAGATGTAGAGCTGGTCGCCTGGGGGGCGCGACGCATCAGCTCGGGCAGCGCCCCGCTGTGATCCGGCTCCAGATGGTTGAGGACGATGACGCGGATCTCGTCGTAGCGCGCCACCGACTCCAGACGGGCGAAGAAGTCGTCGGCGAACTCGGCCTTGACCGTGTCGACGATGGCCACGCCCTCGTCGCCGCGCACCAGGTAGGCGTTGTAGGTGGTGCCGTTGGCGGTGCGCAGGATGATGTCGAAGGTGCGCAGCGTCGGGTCCAGGGCCCCGATCCAGTGCACCCCGGGCGCGACCTCCACCGCGGCGCGGTGGGCGGAGACGTCCCGGGCGTGGCCGATTCACGCGGCGACTCGCCACCGGCGGTCGGACAGGCGGACGAGGTCCGGGCGCGAGCAGGACTGCAGGTCGTCCTCGAGGGCCATCGCCAGCCCCAAGGCGCGTCAGGACCGGACCGCGCTCGAAGCCGCGCAGAGCCCGGCGGGCGTGGCCATGAGCGGGCGGCGGATCAGGATCGGATCGGCCACCATCAGGGCCAGGGCGGTCGGCTCGTCCAGGGTCGCGGGATCCAGCTCGCCGGACTTGATCCGCGGGGCGGTCGGGTTGAACCAGTCCGCCACCGGGCGATCGCCGAAAAAGGGACGCAGGCGCTCCGCGGTCCAGCGTTCCCGGAGCAGGTCACAGACCGTCAGCCGATGGCCGTGAGCGGCCAGCAAGGCCCGCTGGCGGGCGTTGGTGACACAGCCCGGCTTCTCGTAGAAGACCAAGGTGGTCATGACGGCTATCCCTAACGTGCCTGAATTTCGGCCATGGCTGCGGCCATCATGCGCAGGCGGGATACCGGTCAGGGAGCCGGGCGGATTGGCCGGTACCCCAAGGCCGTCGAGAATGACCCCTTCGATCGGGCAGATGCTGGCGCACTGGGGGTCGGCGTGGTCGCCCTCGCACTCGGTGCACTTCTTCGCATCGACGAGGAAATGGGGCTTGGCCTCGTAGATGGCCTGACTGGGACACAGCGGGTCGACAGGCCCAGCAGTTGACGCAGCCTTCGATGATCTGGAATGCCATGGGGCAGAACCTCCTGGTCAGGGTCTTGGTTGGCAGGACGCCGTGGGAGCGGCGCCCCCGCCGCGACGGGGTCTCCCCCAGCGCTCGGCGTCAGGCACTCATGCGCAATGCGGTCGGGGCCGCCTTGGCCAGCCGCCCGTCCTTGGCTATCTCGCGATAGACCGCAGCGATGGCCTCCTCGATGGGCTCCATGGCGTGCTCACCGTTGGGCGCGATGCCCGCCTCTTCCAGCAGACCCCAAGGCTCGTAGCCAATCTTGGAGCACAGCACCGCCTCGCAGCCCGCCAGGGTCCGGATGGTCCTGGCCAGGGCCGTGTCGGCGTCTCCGCAGGTGTCGCCACCGGAACAGTAGAGATCCACCTTGCGGTGACCGATGAAGCGCACGTCCTGGCTGCTCGCCTCGTAGATCAGGAACTCCTTCGCGTGGCCGAAGTGCTGGTTGATGACCCCGCCGCCGGTGGTGGCCACCGCCATCAAGACCGGCCGGGTCTCGCGCTTGGGCGCCTTGGGGCTGGCGCCCCTGAGACCGGAGATAGCGATGAAGGTCTCGCCGGTCTTCTTGCCCCTGGCTGAACGAGCCGCCTCGCGGTTGGCCTCGATGGTGGCGTGCACCTCGCGCCGGAGCTCCATGGCCGCCGCGTAGTCGATGTCCATGTCCTCGATCTTGTCGAGGGTGAACTCGTTGCCGCGGTCCTCGCCGAGCATTCCGACCGCATCGGCCCGGCACTGGCGGCAGTGGCGCATCATGGCCATGTCGCCCGCGCAGGCGTCCTGCAGGGTCTGAAGCTCGTCGTGGGTCGGGCCGCGCTGGCCCATGACCCCATAGAAGGTGCCGTGCTCCGCCTCGGCGATGAGCGGCATGACGTTGTGAAGGAAGGCCCCCTTGGCCTTGACGACCCGGCTGACATCCTTCAAGTGCTCGTCGTTCACCCCGGGGATCATCACCGAGTTGACCTTCACCAGGACGCCCCTGGCGACCAGCATCTCCAGCCCCTTCTGCTGTTGCTCGATGAGGATCTCCGCGCCCTTGCGGCCCTTGATCCGGCGGTTGTTCCAGAAGATCCAGGGGTAGATCTTGGCGCCCACATCCGGGTCCACGCAGTTGATGGTGATGGTCACGTGGTCGATGTTGTGCTTGCACAGCTCATCGACCTGGGCCGGCAGGGCCAGGCCGTTGGTCGAAACGCACAGCTTGATGTCCGGCGCCTTCGCCGAGAGCTGGCGGAAGGTGTCCAGGGTGCGCTCCGGGTTGGCCAGGGGATCGCCGGGGCCGGCGATGCCGAACACGGTCATCTGCGGGATGTTCGCGGCGACCGCCATGACCTTCTTCACCGCCTGGTCCGAGGTCAGCAGCTCCGAGACGACTCCCGGGCGCGACTCGTTGGCGCAGTCGTACTTGCGGTTGCAGTAGTGGCACTGGATGTTGCAGGCCGGGGCGACGGCCACATGCATGCGCGCATAGTGGTGATGGGCCTCTTCGGAGTAGCAGGGGTGGTTGTGCACCTTGGCGCGGATCGCCTCGGGCAGATGCGCCAGGGCATCGGAAGTACCACCGCACCCGCTGGACGCGCAACCACCCCCGCTCGCGGCCCCGTCCGGACCTAAGACTTTCAACTCCATCACATTGCCTCCAGAAGGTCGCGGGCCTGGCGGCCCCATAGATTCGAACTGCCTCTGGAGGTGATGAAGCAAGGCCCGTGCCGACCTCAGGCGTTATTTCTAACCTACTGTTTTAGTAACTGATCGAGGAGGATGCGGGACCGCCTTGTCGACATCGCGACAGTGCGCCGAACGGGGGTTGTGGGGATGGAGACAGGCCTGGGACATCGCTTCCGGATGCTGACGGCCGGTAGGACTGTTTCTCAACCGATCAGGGCCACCGCCTTGATCTGTACCCATACCTCAGCGCCTGGGGCCAGGGCCAGGGCGGCGGCGGAACGGCGGGTGACGCGCGCCAGCATCGGCACGCCGCCGACCGATAGGCGTACCAGGCGCAGGGCCGGGTGGGCATCGTCGCCCAGGGCGACGACCTCCGCCGGCAGGGTGTTCTGGATGCTGGTCCCGCCGATGCGCTCCAGGGCAATGCTCACATCCCGGGCAAGGATGCGCACCCGCACGCGCTCGCCCAGAGGCAGGCCCTTGTCGCGCGCCCAGAGCCCGCCGCCGGGAAAGTCGACCCGCGCCAGGTGCCATTGGGTGTCGTGTTCGGCGACCACGGCGTCGAGGACCACGCCGGCGTCCTCGCCCAAGCGGATGGGCAGGTCGAGCCGGGCCAGGGTCTCGGTCAGTGGACCGGCGCCCAGCACCCGGCCGGCCTCCAGCACCACCAGGTGGTCGGCGAGGCGCGCCACCTCGTCCGGCGAATGGCTCACGTAGAGCAGCGGGATCTTCAGCTCGGCGTGCAGGTGCTCCAGATAGGGCAGGATCTCCTCCTTGCGGGCCTGGTCGAGCGCCGCCAGCGGCTCGTCCATCAGCAGAATGCGCGGCCGGGTGAGCAGGGCGCGGGCGATGGCGACCCGCTGGCGCTCGCCGCCGGACAGGCGTCCGGGGCAGCGGTCGAGCAGTCTCTGGATGCCCAGCAGTTCGCAGATGTGGTCGAAGGAGGCGGGGTCGGGCGCGGCGCTGCGGCGTCGGCCGTACTCCAGGTTGGCCCGCACCCGCAGGTGCTCGAACAGGCTCGCCTCCTGAAAGACGTAGCCGATGGGGCGTCGATGGGTGGGCAGAAAAGTGTCTCCGTCCTGCCAGACCTCGCCGTCCACGGTCAGGCGACCGCCCGGGACCCGTTCCAGCCCGGCAATGGCTCGCAGCAGGGTCGTCTTTCCGGAGCCCGAGTGGCCGAAGAGCGCAGTGATGCCCTGGCTCGGTAGGGCCAGGTCCGCGTCCAGCGAGAATCCCGGGTAGTTCAGCTTGAAACGCGCCTCGATCATCGCCGCCTCGCCGCTCCGGTCGGGTTGAGGGTGTAGAGCGCGAGCAGCACCAGGAAGGAGAAGGCAACCATGGCCCCGGCCAGCCAGTGGGCGGGTGCGTACTCCATCGCCTCAACGAGGTCGTAGATCTGCACCGAGACCACCCGCGTCTGGCCTGGGATATTGCCGCCGATCATCAGCACCACGCCAAACTCGCCCACCGTGTGGGCAAAGCCCAGGATGGCGGCGGCGAGAAAGCCCGGCCGCGCCAGGGGCAGCGCCACGCTGAAGAAGGCGTCGAGCGGCGCGGCGCGCAGCGTCGCGGCCACCTCCATGGGGCGGTCGCCCATGGCCTCGAAGGCGTTCTGGATGGGCTGCACCACGAAGGGCATGGAGTAGAACACCGAGGCCACCACCAGTCCCCAGAAGGTGAAGGGCAGGAGCCCCAGACCGGCCCACTGGGTGAACTGGCCCACCGGACCATTCGGTCCCATGAGCACCAGCAGGTAGAAGCCGATCACCGTCGGCGGCAGGACAATGGGCAGGGCGACCAGGGCGCCCACCGGCCCCTTCCACCAAGACTTGGTGCGAGCCAGCCACCAGGCGATGGGCGTGCCGATCAGCAGGAGCAGTAGGGTGGTGACCGTGGCCAGCTTGATGGTGAGCCAGATGGCCATGAGGTCGGCGGTGCTGAACATGGCCGCACCCTCGTCACAGGCCGTAGCCGAAGGATCGGATCACCGCCCGCGCCTGTTCGCCCTTGAGGTAGTCCAGCCAGGCGATGGCCGCCGGGTTGTCCTTGCCCTTGCCCAGCAGCACCGCGTCCTGGCGGATCGGCGGGTACAGCCCCTCGGGAACGATCCAGGCCGAGCCCTCGGCGATCTTACCGTCCTGCATCACCTGGGAGAGCGCCACAAAGCCCAACTCCGCATTGCCGGTGGCAACGAACTGGTAGGCCTGGGCGATGCTCTCTGCCCACACCAACTTGGGCTCCAGGACGTCGGTCAGCTTGAGGGCCGCGAGCACCGCAACCGCTGCCGCACCATAGGGCGCCAGCTTGGGATTGGCGACGGACAGATGCTCGAACCCGCCTTGGCGCAACACGGCACCCTGGTCGTCCACGACACCCGGCGACTGGGACCACAGCACCAGCTTGCCCAGGGCGTAGGTGAAGCGGCTGTCGGGAAAGGCGAGACCTTCCTCCGCGAGTTTGGCTGGCGTCTTGTCGTCTGCGGCGAGTAGCGCCTCGAAGGGGGCGCCGTTCTTTATCTGGGAGTAGAACTTGCCGGTAGAACCGAAGGCGAGCAGAGCCCGGTGGCCGGTCTCCTGCTCGAAGGCCTCGGCGATGAGCTTCGCAGGGGCGGTGAAGTTGGCGGCGACGGCGACCTGTACCTGGTCGGCCCGTGCGGGAGCGACCCATGTTAGGGCAGACCAGGCAATGGCGGCGACGAGCGCTTGCAGGTTCATGCTCAGGGCCCTCTCAGGCATTGACGGCGAGGATGATGTGAGAGGCATTGATCAAGGCACAGGCGCGCAAGCCCTCCTTGAGACCCAGGCTCTGAATGCTTTCGCTGGTGACGATGGCAGCTACCGACTTACCCCCGGGCAGGTCGATGACGACCTCGCCATTGACTGCCCCCTCGACGCAGCGCGAAACCGTTCCGCACAGCCGATTGCGGGCACTGGTCCTCATGCCCTCATCGGTGGTGACGATGACCCAGGGCGCCTTCACCAGGGCATAGGCCTTTGCCCCTGGCGCCAGCGCCAGATTGTCCACACTCTCATTGGTGATGATGGCGGCAAGACCGTCGCCGCCACCGATGTCGAGGATGACCTCGCTGTTGACCGCTCCCCGGATCACCTTGGTGACCGTACCCCTGAATTGGTTACGCGCACTGGTCTTCATGTTCCATCTCCGCATGTGCTGATGATACTGATAGAAGCGGTCGAACCGCCCGCCGCCTATGGCCGCCAGAAAGCCCTGAAACTCACCCTCCATGTCTCGCATCAGGGCGAGGACCTGCTCGCCGTGCGCGGTCAACCGGGTCCCTCCGCCACCGCTGCCGCCGACGGTACGTGCGACCACGGGACGATCCGATAGGTTGTTCAGCGCCTCAATGGCCTCCCAGGCGCCCTTGTAGGAGATGCCGACCGCCTTGGCCGCCGCCGTGATGGACCCCAGCTGGGCTAGCTGTTCGAGGAGCGCGACCCGGTCCACTTTGCGGGCCCTTGTCAGGTACGCGACAGGCTTGTCCGGGGCTTTTGTGGGCATCGTTGTAACCTCTACTACATAACGATGGGTATGAGGATTCGTACAGGCGTATCCAGCAAGACCTAGGCCAACCGTTGGTAACGTAGCACTTGCGGGGGCCGAATCCGACCACCCCCGCTGCCCGCCAGCTTCCGCCTCGTTTTCGACGCGTAGCGGGATCAACAACCGTCACGCGCCCTGCCGAGAACGGCAGGGCGGGCAACGGACGCAGGAGGCGTCCTAGCCTGCCGCCCTGAGGAGGTCTGGGATGTCCGCCTCGATGACCTCGATGCCCTTGGTGTCGCAAAAGCGCCGCTCCTTGTCGGTCGGCTCCGGGATCAGGGCAAAACCGGTGGGTGAACCCGCCGCGTAAACGATGTCCGACAGGACCATGCGTTCGGTGTCCCGGGTCAGCCGCAGTCCGAGCAGCAGGTACTGGCGGCCCTTCCGATAGTCCTTGAGAAAGCCCGGGATGGCAAAACCCCCCATCAGTTCGGTGAGGTAATCGACGTAGTCCGCGTCTGAGGCGATGTAAGTCGCGTCGGGCCGGGGGCTGCCCATGGGCTTGAACAGAATCGGCAGCGTCGCGTCGACCTGATCCTGGTCCACCTCGGAATAAGCCGCACCGTCATAGGCGTGGATGCGAAAGCGGTAGTCTGTACCGCCGGTCCGGGAGATGCCGCGGACCAGGGTGTGCGGGGTTTGGGCGTAGGAATCCTGGAGCTGGGTATCGCGGTTGATGTCCACCACGTACTGGGGTCGCAGGGTCGCTAGCCATTCGTGGAGCGGGGCCCTGGTCCATGATCTTGACCCATAGGTTGTATCCAGGAAGCGATTCACGGCGCTTCTTCCGCGCTTGAGCTCCACGTCCATCGCGGCGCGGGGGAACTCCCACATCAGCCGCTGGTTCATGGGGCGGCCCTGGTTCATCGCCAGGATCAAACTGTCGCTGTCCGCTGGGATGGGCTCGCTGGTCTTGAGGTCAATCACTCCCGTCAGGGCGCCGGGGCCGAGGTACGGGACGAGGTCCCCCAGCTCCAGCCGTTGGGCCAACTCGCGAAGACTATCTGACGCCATGATGCACCTGTCGCTGTGGAGACGCTTTCCTTAGGCCCTCGTTTAGGGGTCGAACCAGGAGGCCGCGCACTACGTGGCAGCAATTTTAGTGCCAGATATGCACGTCATTGATTTGTCGTCGCGCTCACCCAGGTGGTGACAGAAAGTCGTGATAGCTTGTAGGGAAACTAACAGGCTTCCGTAGCTGAATAGTCGGCAAGTCCGAGCATAACGTCGCCAGAGACTCAATGGGGGCATTGTTTGGCGCTGCGTCGCTTCGCAGGCGTAAAAATGGTGCCAGCCGGTAGCGCGGCTCATCGTCAGACCAGTAAAGTGGACCCCATGTCCAGGACGGTTTCCGCCCTAGTTTAAGCTGGCCTGCCTTCGTCAATTGCAGCGGGTTGGCGCTGCCCCAGGTTGCGGTGAACCCCTCCGACAGGAGGGGGCCTGACCGGCAATTAAGAAAAAAATCCTGTTGTTGTTGCGCCGCAGGCGTCCTCGGCCCACTCCGGCGCTGGTGCGGCGCAGTGTAATGGGATGGTCCGCCCCGCTCCTCCAACGAGCCCAGAGCGGGCACAATGAGCGATGTGAACAAGCATCGTCAACCGAGGTAGCGGAGCAGACCAATGGCAGAGCATAGCAAAGAGCAGGTGGCCACGGTGGTGGGGATCGACCTGGCCAAGCGTAGCTTTCATGTGTACGGCGTCGACGCGCAAGGACAGCCGGTGTTTAGCAAGAAGCTCACCCGCGCCCGGCTGAGCCCGTTCATGGCCAACCTGCCCGCCTGCACGGTGGCGATGGAGGCCTGCGGCAGTGCGCATCACTGGGCGCGGACGTTTCGCACGTTCGGCCATGAGGTGCGGTTGATGGCCCCGCAATTCGTCAAGCCGTACGTGAAGTCGAACAAGAACGATGCGGCTGATGCTGAAGCGATTTGCGAGGCGGCGCAGCGCCCGAACATGCGGTTCGTGGCCGTCAAGACGGTTGAGCAGCAGGACATTCAGGCGGTCCATCGCATGCGCAGTCTGGTGGTGGAGCGGCGCACGGCGCAGATCAACCAAATTCGTGGTCTCCTGTTGGAGTACGGCATCGAGATCGCCCAAGGCCGGGCGGCCCTTGGGCGCCGGCTGCCAGAGATTCTGGAGGATGGCCGACAACGGGCTGAGCGGGCGCTTTCGGGCGGAACTCAACGAGCTGGCCGAGGAATTGCGTCATCTCGACGCACGGGTCACCCACTATGACGAGCAGATCGAGGCGATCGCCGCCAGCGATGCGCAGGTGCAGCGCCTGATGACGATCCCCGGCCTGGGCGCCAAGGGCGCGACCGCCCTGGTGGCGGCGGTCGGCGAAGACCCAGCGCTGTTCCGCAACGGCCGCGGCTTGGCCGCCTGGCTCGGACTGGTGCCGCGACAGCACGCCACCGGCGGGCGCGAGCGCCTGCTCGGCATCAGCAAGCGCGGCGACGTCTACCTGCGCCAGCTGCTGATCCACGGGGCGCGCGCCGTGTTGCGCTGGGTCGAGCGCAAGGACGATCCCACCAGCCGCTGGGCGACGGCGCTGAAGGCGCGCCGTCACACCAATGTCGCCGTCGTGGCCCTGGCCAACAAGATCGCGCGGGTCGCCTATGCGGTGATGACGAGCGGCAAGCCCTACGATCCGGCCATCGGCGCGCTGGCCAAGGGCTGAGCCAGGTACAACGTGGCGGCCCAGTGCCACCACACCATCCCCGATCAACCCGCGGCCCACGGGTCGCCCTAACCGAGTACCGATCACCACGAGTTGCGTAGAGTGAACATCACTGTGATGGCATGAAAGGCAAGTCCTGCCTTCCCGAAAACCTGTGTTGCCCACTAGCCGGCCTCGCCGAGACTGACAGTGTGATGAGGACGGGGATGCCCGCGAATTCCATCAGGGCACGAGGGTCGGCGACGGCCCTCACCCGATGCCGGATATATGGCTGCAACTTTTCCTTCTGCCAAAACAGCGATTTCCCTCTTGCAACGCGGGGCGGACCATATATGGGCAAAGGGTGAATGAGTGTGGTCAAGGTGGGGGCAACGCGCTTCAAGCGGGTTGCCCCCGGCTTGTCCACGCGCTCGCTTGCGACATTCACGCTTTGTCCACACGCAGTCCGCCAGCACGGCGCTCAGGCCGCCAGGACCGGGGCGAGCCCCTCCCCGGCGGCACGCGGTGGCTCTGGCGAGCCGCCAAAGCGATCCACGATGCGGGCTCCGCCACCCTCCCCCGAGGAGTACACGCCATCCGGGGTGCGGTTACCCAAGCCCTGGTGGGGCCGCTCGCCGTTGTAGAAGGCGAAGTACTCGGTTAGCCCTAACAGCAGCTCGGCCATGCTGGCATAGCCCTGGAGGTAAACGTCTTCGTATTTGACGCTGCGCCACAACCGCTCGACGAAGATGTTGTCCAGGGCCCGACCGCGCCCGTCCATGCTGATGGCGATCCCCTCGCGCAGGAGCACCTCGGTGAAGGCCGCACTGGTGAACTGCGAACCCTGGTCGGTGTTGAAGACCTCGGGCCGGCCGTGGGTGCGCAGGGCCTCCTCCAGGCAGTCCACGCAGAACCCCGCCTCCAGGGTGTTGGAGATCCGCCAGGCAAGCACCCGCCGGGCGTACCAGTCGATGATGGCCACCAGGTAGGCAAAACCCTGCTCCAGGCGGATGTAGGTGAGGTCGGTGCTCCAGACTTGGTTGGGCCGCACCACCGCCACCCCACGCAGCAGGTAAGGGTAGATCTTGTGCTGCGGGTGGGGCCGGCTGGTGGCCGGCCCCGGGGCCATGCCAGCCAGCCCCAGGACCCGCATCAGGCGCTGCACACGCTTGCGATTGACCGCATGGCCTTGTTCGCTCAGGTACACCACCATGCGCCGGCTGCCGTAGAACGGGCGGCGCGTGTACTGTGCGTCGATCAGACCCAAGAGCAGCAGGTCCAGTTCGTCCAACGCCGCGCCCGCCACCGCCCCATAGACCCAGGAGCGTGCCACGCCAGCCAGAGCGCATTGCCGGCTCACCGCCAGCTCCCCATCCCGCTCGATCCAGCTACGCCGGGCGCTCACTGGCTCAGACCGGACTTTTTTTTCAGCCAGTCCAGTTCCATCTTCAATCGCCCGATCTCCCCGTACAGCCGCTCGGGCTCGCCAGGACCGTCCTCCTTCTTCGGCCCCCGCTTGTTCTCGAACAACGTCGCGGCCTGTTCCTGGATCTCGCGCTTCCACTGCCCCACCTGGGCCGGATGGACCCCGTACGCCTGACCGATCTCGTTGACCGTCTTGACCCCGCGCGACCGCCTCCAGCCCAACCTTGGCCTTGAACGCCGCCGTGTACGTCTTGCGCTTCGCTTCACCCATCTCTATCTGACCCCTTCGGTTAGGCGGCAAGCTTAAACTACTGTCCGGTTTTCGGGGTCCACTTTAGTCGGCGTGCTCGGGGCCGAAGTCGGCCTCGATGCCGCGGAGCGCGAGGTTCATCACGGCGAGGCGGCGGGTGGTAGGATTGCTCTCCTGGCCGTAGATGCTGATGTCGCCGATCCGACCGCCGTGGGCCTCGACGAATTTTTCCGACTGGACGAACATGCCGCCGGAGCCACAGCAGGGGTCGTAGACGCGGCCCTTGTAGGGGGCGAGCATCGCGACGAGCAGGCGCACGACGCAGGAGGGGGTGTAGAACTGGCCGCCGTTCTTGCCTTCGGCGCTGGCGAACATGGTCAGGAAATACTCAAAGACTCTCCCGAGGATGTCGAAGCTGCGGTGGGCTTGCCCCCTCACCCCACCCCTCTCCCCCGATGGGGGCGAGGGAGAAGACGCGGCGAGCTGGATGGAGCCGATGAGGTCGATGAGCTCGCCGAGGCGGTGCTTGTCGAGGTCGGCGCGGCCGTAGTTCTTGTTGAGCGCGCCCTTGAGGCGGGGGTTGTCACGTTCCAGCGCGACCATGGCGTCGTCCACGTCCTTGCCGATGCTGGGGAGCTTGGCTCGGGACTGGAGGTGGGACCAGCGTGCGTCCTTGGGCACCCAGAAGACGTTGGCGGCGAGGTACTCGTCCTTGTCCTCGGGGTTCGCCCCCTCGTAGTCGCCATCACCGGCGACGAGCTTGGCGTGGTGCTCATCGAAGGTGTCAGAGATGTATTTGAGGAAGATCAGGCCGAGGACGACGTGCTTGTATTCCGCCGCGTCCATGTTGTTGCGCAGCTTGTCGGCGGCGAGCCAGAGCTTGGCCTCGAAGCCGAGGTGGGCGGTGGAGTCTTTCTTGGCGGTCTTGGCTTGCCTGGGCATGGTGTTCCGTGGCGAAGGGGTCTGCAATGCGCTCGCTGCCCGCGAGCAGGATGCGGTGGTTGACGCCGTCATTCTCTATGAATCGGCGAGCCTTGACGAGCTAGAGGCGGCCCTGGGGTGGCGTCGACGTGCGCCGCGAGGTTCAGTGGGACCCGTACCCCATTTGACAAGAGAACGCGGGGCGCGGAGCACCCAACACATGCGTCGTGACACCGCGTAGCGGTGTCGCGAGCTACCCAGGGTTCAGGGTCACACGGTTCAGGGTCACGGTTCAGAGCGGTTCAGGGCCAGGTCTTGAAAGGGAGCATCGCCCGTAAAGATGCTCGGCACGCGTGCTCAACCGCATGGAGGCGGTGGAGTCCAGCGATGTCTTTCTGATCCAACCCCTGCTGGAAGAGAAACGCGAGTTGGAATCCCAGGTTCGGCAGCTCGACGGCATAGGCGGCGTGGCCGCCATGAGCGACACCGAACAGGACCTGTTCGAGCAGTTCCAGGCCGAGATGGAGGACGGCGCCGCCCAGATCTGGCGCAAGACCGAGCAGTTGCATCTGCTGGAGGAGGAGATCCTGACCCTGGAACGGCGCAGCGCGGACATCGAACTGGAGATCGAGAAGCTCTACGAGCGCCACAACGTCTCCAGGGAAAAGGCGGACTTCATCGAGGAGTGCGACGCCATGTCTGATCGAGGTCTTGCGCGACCTGGCGGACTTCGACCTGTTTTGGCGCTATGGGAGCCAGATGCCACCGATCGATCGGATCGCCAACCGCACCCTGTTGATCGACGTACATGCCATGCCGGTCCTCAAGGAACCGGCGGCCTACCTGGTCATCGAGCGTCTGTACAAGGAGATAACCGGCATGCCGGATAGTCCGGTCAACGAAGGCCGACGCACCATCCGCACCATCCTGGTCATCGACGAGGCCAACAACTATCTGAGCCAGCGCAACATCTTTCTAAAGCGCATCATCCACGAGGGGCGCTCGAAGGGGTCGTGGTGTTCTTCGCCAGCCAGTCTCCAGACGACTGTCAGCAGGAGTTCTCCAACTTCCAGGAGTTGCTGGAGTTCGCGTACATGTTCCAATGCGAAGGCGTTGCGGCGGCGTCGGTCCAGAGAATTCTTGGCTGCAGCAGCCGGACGGCAAAGGACCTCCAGACCGAGATCGCGCGCTTGGAGCCGTGGCAGGTGGTGAGCCGCAGTACGGACCGTTCAATGGAATTCGTGAAATTCACGGCGGAGGCGTTTTTTCGCTCCTACTGAGCAGGTCGCACCCCACACTTCTCCGCCATTCCCACTCGCTCACCTTGCTGAGACGGGCCCCGAAACGCGCCAGTCGTGCCTCCAACCGCCGACAGCGCCGCTCTCGCTCCTGGCCGGGGGGCAGGCGCCTGGCCAGGGCCAGCGCTTGGGAGAGATCACCCAGGCCATGTTCGCAGAGTTTGGCCAGGGCGGTCAGGGCCTCGGGGTTGCCGACCTCGGCCAGGGGCTCCAGGAGGTCTCGGGCGCCGCTCCAGTCTCCGGACCGTAGCCGATAGCGGGCCAGTTCCAGCAGGCCGGCCGGCGCCGGCAAGGCCGCGCGGTTGGCCTCCAGGATCGCCCGCGCCTGGTCTGGATCGCCGCGGTCCCGGTGCCAGCCGGCCACCGCCAGCGGATCGGCGCCGGTGCGGGCGGGATCGGCCAGCGTCAGGACGAGGGGGGCAGGCAGGGCGGCCAGTGACAGGAGGTCGAGGCGGTTGTGCTCCAGGACCCCGGCGAGTCCAGCGGTCTCCCCGCGACGCAGCCAGTCGAGCCAGGCCTGCGGGGCCTCAGCGCCGGGCAGATCGCCCTGGCGCCGCAACTCCAGCAGCCTATTCTCGGCGGTGGCCAGCCGGCAGTCAGGCCAGACCTTGGCGAAGGCCCGGCGCAGGGGGTGGAGGAGGTCGAGGTGGGGCCCCTCGCCGAGGCTGGGGGACAGCCCGCCGAGTCTGAAGCGGGTGGCCAGCAAGGGCAGGTCGAAGGACTTGCCGTTGTAGCTCACCAGCAGGTGACAACCCTCCAGGGCCGCGGTGAGGGCCGCGAGGAATGCCGGCTCCGAATCCAGGCGGGCGAGCAGGTATTGGCGCAGCACCAGCTCATCGCCCTGCGGGCGGCCCAGGCCGCAGGCAAAGACCCAAGTCCCGGTGCCGCCCGCCAGGCCGCTTGTCTCGGTGTCGAGGAGGCACCATCTGGACGGGTCTCCTGCCCGGCCCAGCACCCGGACCGCCAAATCCCCCAGGGCCGCGAGCCCGGCCTCCAGGCGCACCGTGCCATGTCGCTGGCTCAAAGGGATGCGCCGCTCGACCAGCAGGACCCCGGGAGCGACCCAGCTCCCATCCAGCGCCAGTGGGAGCGGCGCCCCCGCCGCGACGGCCTCGCTTCCCGGGGAGCGCTGCGGCCCGGTGCCGAGCCGAAGCCGTGCCAGACGCTCCGCCAGCGACGGCTCGGGATTTGCCGGTGTGGGACATTGGGCCGGAGCATCCCCCCGCAGCAGGCGCAGCCGCTCAGCCAGCCGCATGGAAGGCCTCCAGCCCGCAGGCGTCGGCCCCGAGCAGACGCAAGACCCGCGCCGCGGCGGCCTTGGGGGTGATTGCCCGCCCCTCGTCGCCCGGAAGCACAGGCCCGACGCAGGCCGGACAGCCGGCCGTGCAGGGGCAACCGGCCACTAGCCCCAGGGCATCTGCTACCAGGCGCTCGGCGTCGTCGAACAGGGGTGCGGACAGGCCGATCCCGCCCGGATAGTTGTCGTAGAGGAACAGGGTCGGCTCGAAGCCGCCGGGCACCTCCGCCGCGCCGCCCTCTGCATTGCGAAGCTGACCGCGCCCGTCGGATCCCACGGTGGCGAACCAGCCGCCCTCCCCGTCCCCCACGGATCGCCCCAGGTCGCGCAGCTCCGCCATGGCGCGCAGCGCGGCGACGTGGTGCAGGGCATAGGCCGCGCCGAGAAACCCCTCGATGGCGAGCTGCCGCTGGGGCAGCGCCGACTCCAGGGCTCGCGGGTCCGCCTGCCACCAGACGGCGGTGGTGTGCAACTCCTGGTCTGGCAGGTTGATGTTCCCGTAGCCCACGTTGTCGTGGGTGTAATAGCGGATCTTCTTGTAGCCGGGGAAGCGCCGGACCAGGTGGACCTCGCCGTGGGCGGCCATCCCCTCCCGCCGCTGCCTGGCCTCGAAGCGGTCGAGGATCTTGAGCCGGGTGTAGTCGACGGCGTCGGTGTAGTAGTCGGCGTCGGTGGCCGACACGAAGGCCTTGCGCCCCACCCAGTCCAGGCGCTCCACCTGATAGGGACGGGCCTGGATCAGGTAGATGGCCCCCTCGTAGAGGGTACTCGGGGCGCCGGTCCAGTCGACCTCGGCCAGGACCCGGCTGTCGGCGAGGTCGATGACCACGAAGTTGCCCTCCGCCACCGAGCGCAGGGAGACCGCATTGGCCGGGTAGGAGTCCGCCACCCAGTACCAGCGCCCGCCCTGGCGCTGGAGTATGCCCTGGCCCTCCAGGTACCCCAGCATCTCCGTCAGGTCTTCGCCGCCCCCCTCGGTCCCGAAGCCCTCGCCCTCGGTGAAGGGCAGTTCGAAGGCGGCGCAGCGCACATGGTCCAGCAGGATCAGGAGCTGGTCGGGGTGGATGCGGGCGTGCTCCGGACCGGCCCCCAGGAAGTGCTCAGGGTGGCGCACCAGGTACTGATCCAGCGGATCGCTGCTCGCCACCAGGACGCCGAGCGACGGGCGCAGGCGCCGCCCGGCCCGGCCCAGGCGCTGCCAGGTGGCCGCCACCGTGCCCGGGTAGCCGTTGAGGATGGCCACGTCCAGGGAGCCGATGTCTACCCCCAGCTCCAGGGCGGAGGTGCTGACCACAACGTCCACCCTACCCTCGCGCATGGCCCGCTCCGCCGCCCGACGCTCGCTCGGCAGGTAGCCCCCGCGGTAGGCCAGGACCCGGGAGGGGCGCAGCGGGTCGTGATCGTCCCGCTCCGGCTCCATGCCTCTCGTGGGACTTCCACATCCCTGTGGGTCGATGGCGTCCTTCAAGTACTTGGTGATGACCTCCACCTGGAGCCTGGAGCCGGAGAACACGATGGCCTTGAGTCCGGCCTGCAGCGCCGCCCGGGCGATGCGCGTGGTCTGAGAGCGGGCCGAGGCCCGAATCCCGAGGTCCGGGTTGATCACCGGCGGGTTCCATAGCAGCAGATGCCGCTCCCCCAATGGCGCGCCGCTCTCGGTCACCGCCGCCACCGGCTCACCGATGAGCCGCGCCGCCAGGTCCGCGGGATTGGCGATGGTGGCGGAGGCGAAGATGAAGCGCGGGTCCGTCCCGTAGAAGCGGCAGACCCGCCGGAGCCGGCGCAGGACATTGGCCACATGGGAGCCGAAGACCCCGCGGTAGCCGTGCAGCTCGTCCACCACCACGAACTGCAGCCCCTCGAAGAACTGGGCCCACTTGGTGTGGTGCGGCAGGATGGCCTGATGGAGCATGTCCGGGTTGGACACCACGATGTCGCCGCGGGTGCGCACCGCCTTGCGGGCGTCCCCTGGGGTATCGCCATCGAAGGTGAAGGCCTTGACGCCCAGACCACCCGCCCGGTTCAGCTCGGTCAGCTCCGCCACCTGGTCCTGGGCCAGGGCCTTGGTCGGGAACAGATACAGCGCCTTGGTCCCCTGCCCGAGCACGGCATCCAGCACCGGCAGGTTGTAGCACAGGGTCTTGCCGGATGCGGTGGGGGTCGCGACGACCGCGTGCCGCCCATCGCGGATCAGCTCCCAGACCGCGGCCTGGTGGCTATAGAGCCGTTCCACGCCCCGGGTACGGAGCGCCGCGGCCAGCGCCGTGTGGAGGTCCGCCGGGAGCGGTGCGAAACGCGCCGGGACCGCCGGCTGCACCAGCTCACCGGCGATGCGCTCGCCGTAGCGCGACTTGAGCCGACCAACCAGGGCCTTGAGCCCGTCCTGTCCTGCCGCCTCCGCGCCAATCGCCGTACCCATCGCCTTACCCCCCGTGTGTATGACCCGGGAGGGGAGTCTAGGGAGGGGGGTAGCTCAAAAGCTGAGCCTGGGGGGCACGTCAGCAGCTTCCGGTGGCGTACGAATGGAACCGCAAGGTACGCAGCATGAACGCCCTTGGCGTGCATGAATACTTCAATCTAAACCTTAAACAAAGTCGGTAGTGGATGGATAGGATTAGATAAGAATCTCGCCATGACCATGAATTTCAAAGGGTCTAGGCACCGGCGACGATTCGTGCTGCGCGGTGCGAGATCTGGGGCGGACCGGCATGAACCCACCCACTCCCTCCCCCGGGCAGGGGGAGGGTTGGGGAGGGGGTCGACGGGCGATGTCGCACCCCCGGCGCGTCTACATGTCGGTGAGCTTCCACCCCCCTCCTAAACCTCCCCCCCGCCAGGCGGGAGGAATGCGCCCGGCCGTTCGTAAGGAGCTTCATCCGGCGACCAACGCGCCGAGGCATGATTCGTCGGCCTGAGACGGAGCCTCCCAAGGAATTGGCTTCGCCAACCGTCCGTGCTCGGGTCCGATCCGGGAGCCCTGGTCGACACGCACTCCCTCCCCCGGGCAGGGGGAGGGTTGGGGAGGGGGTCGAAGGGCGATGTCGCACCCCCGGCGCGTCTGCATGTCGGCGAGCGCATCGCGGTCAGGTCAGGACCCCGCGAGCCAGAGCCGCACCTCATCCGGCCCCGGCAGGCCGCCGGCATGGACCAGCTTGCCGTCCACGACCACGCCCGGTGTGGACATGACACCGTAGCCCATGATCTCCGCGATGTCGGTGACCTTGGTGAGTCTCGACCTCCACCCCGGCCTGCTTTGCCGCGATCTCGATCAGCCTGGCGGTCGTCTCGCAGTTCTTGCAGCCGGTGCCGAGCACCTTGATGTGTTTCATGGTCTGACCTGTTCGATGGTCCGAGAAACGAACCTGTGATGAAAAACGGTAACCAAACCCGGGGGGTCAGGCGACCCAGTTGAAGCCCCAACCCACCAGGGTGAAGGCGACGGCCAGGACGGCGACGAACAGGGCCAGGGCCGGCCAGCGGATGACCTTGCGCAGAATCAGCAGCTCCGGCAGAGACAGGGCCGCGACGCTCATCATCAGGGCCAGGGTCGTCCCAACGGCGACGCCCTTGCCGAGCATGGCCTCGGCCACCGGGATGACACCCGTGGCGTTGGAATACAGGGGGATACCCACCAGCACCGCGGCCGGGACCGTGTACCAGGCGTCCCCGCCCAGGTGCTCCGCCACCCAGACATCGGGCACGAAGCCGTGGAACAGGGCGCCGACACCGATGCCCAGGACCACCCACAGCCAGATCCGTCCGACGATCTCCCGCACCTCGCCCAGGGCATAGCGATGCCGCGCCGCCAGGGACCGATCCGGCGCCGCCAGGGCCGCCTCACCCATGCGGATCTTCCAGACATAGTCCTCCACCCAGCGCTCCGGGCGGAAGCGCTGCATCGCGATGCCCCCCAGCCAGGCCACGGTGAGCCCCGAGGCCACGTACAGGGCCGCGAGCTTCCAGCCCAGAATGCCGACCAGCAGGACCGCCGCGACCTCGTTGATCATCGGGCTGGCGATGAGAAACGAGAAGGTCACCCCCAGGGGGATGCCGGCCTCGACGAAGCCGATGAACAGCGGGACCGAGGAGCAGGAGCAGAAGGGCGTCACCGCCCCAAGCCCCACGGCCATCCCCCTGGCCTGCCAGTCCGGCCGGCCCCGGACGAACGCCCGCACCCGCTCCGGGGACATCAGGGCCCGCAGCAGGCCCATCGCGTAGACGATCAGGACCAGGAGGGCGAAGATCTTGGCCAGATCCATGACGAAGAACTGCACCGCCGGCCCCAGCCGCCCCGCCGGGGACAGCCCCAGCAGGCTGAATGCGACCAGGTTGCCGAGGTCCTCGAACACGGCGTCAGAGGCCGAAGGCGGCCGCGGCACGGCCTGGGCCCCTCGACCACCGGCGCGGTCGCCAAGGATGAGACCGATCGAGCACGGATCCGCTCACACGGTCGCTCCGCATCAACCGCAGGGCTTGGCCGGCTTGGTGAGCTGGACGAGCGACGGACAGGCGCCGGGATGGCCGGGACGCAGCAGGCGCCCGCCTCGGCCGCGGCCTGCGCCTCACCCTCGTTGAACGTCGGCACGGACTCCAGGGTATGGAAGGTCTCCCAGGCCAGACCCTGCGGGTCCTGTACCCAATACTTGTCCGAGCGGGCATAGCAGCAGGCGGTGGCCTCCTGGGCCGCGCCCTGGATGTCCGCTGCCTCCAGCCGGGCCCGGAGGCTCGCCAACTCTTCCGGGGACCCGGCCTGGATGCCGACGTGGTCGAGCCCCGGGCGCCCGGCCCCGGTTGGAGATGGCGAAGTTGACCGCCGGGTCGGTCAGCTCCCACTTCACGTAGTCCGGCTTGACGACCGTCGGCTCGGTGCCGAACAGGGCCGTGTAGAAGCGGGTGTTCTGGACGATGTCCGCGACCGAGATGTGCAGATGCATGCGTGCCATACCGAATCTCCTTAAAGTAAAGTGCGAAAGACGAATCAGGAGGTAGGGTGCGCCCTCAGGCCGGCGCCGCCTCGGCGCCGGCCGTCGCGCCGGGGCTGGTCCGCCCGATGGCGTCGAGCCTGGATTGGAGCTTCAACCGATCCAGCGAGGCCAGGGGCAGGTTCACGAAGATGTCGATGCGGTGCTCCAGCTCGCGCAGCGCCTGCCGGAAGGCCATCATCCGGGCGACCTCGTCCCCATCGACCGCGGCCGGGTCCGCGATGCCCCAGTGGGCGGTCATGGGCTGGCCGGGCCAGACCGGGCAGACCTCCGCTGCCGCGTTGTCGCAAACCGTGAACACGAAGTCGATCGGCGGTGCGCCCGGCGTGGCGAACTCCGCCCAGTCCTTGCTGCGCAGGCCCTCGGTCAGATAGTTGTTGCGCCGCAGGACCTCGATGGCCAGGGGGTTGACCTCCCCCTTCGGGTGACTCCCGGCGCTGTAGCCGCGGAACTTGCCCCGCCCCAGGCGGTTGATCAGACATTCGCCGATGATGCTGCGGGCCGAATTGCCCGTGCATAGAAACAGGACGTTGTAGACCTCGTCGGTCATAGCGGAGTCCTCGTCGGTTGGGTCAATAGCGTTTCGGCCACCCGGCACCCAGCCGCAGCGCGCGGCCCCGGGCCGGTCGGGCATCTCGGCAAGCCTGGCCCCATCCTGGCCGAAAGGCGCCGCGCCGGAGATCTCCCGCGCCGTGTGCCCGAGCACCTGGCGCGCCCAGGGCGGTAGGTCTGGGCGTATCTGGTAGTAAACCCAGACCCCCTCGCGCCGGTCCGAGACCAAACCGACCTCCCGCAGCTGCGCCAGGTGGCGGGAGACATGGGGCTGGGACAGGCTGGTTGCCTGGGACAGCTCGCAGACGCACAGCTCCGAGTGGCTCGCGAGCAGGACCAGGCAGCGCAGGCGCGTCTCGTTGGCCAGGGCGGCGAACAGGTTGACGGGGTTGAGGTCCATGGCGACGCAATATACGGCATTCCATATATACGCGCCATCGCATATCCTCGACAGGCGGGCCGGTGGACGCAAACAACTTGTGCAACAACGTATTAGCAGGAGTTTCTTAGGCTGTGGTCCTCGACTCGGGGCCGACGGCCAACAGGGCATCGAATGGGCTGGGCTGGGCTGGGCTGGGCTGGGCTGGGCGGGCACCGCACCACGTCAGCCCCACCGGGAACCGATCCGGCCACCGGCAGCCAAAAAAGCAACATGTTCGTTCCATCGGACCGGGCACTTAGCAACGGCGAGCGGTCCGTCGAACGCTTCTCCGTACTTCCCTGATCCCGTTTGAACGCCTGCGGTAGGTGACCGACGCACAAAGCAGGCCGCTGGTCAGTGGTAGCCTGGCCCTATTTCTACTATTTCTAGTGCTCGCCTGAGGTTTTCACGCACCCTGGACTCAATGCGGTCAGCGGCGCCGCGCTCAACAGTGCCCTCTGCAGCCGGGCCAACAGACGTCTACATCCCGCTCGCCTCGCCTTCGGGGCGGAAGGAACGACGCAACCGAATGCGGCCCCTTCGTCGGCCTGATGGCAGGGCCGCCGTAAGGCGAGCCTCCGCTTTATCCGTGGTGCACGCGTGCAGGGCGCAGCGCTCGTGCGCCCGATCAGTCGCCGTGGTCCTCCGGCATCTCGTGACACTCCAGACAGCCGACCTGGTCCCCCTTGTCATAACGCTTGAGCCTCGATCCGTCCGGCTGGCGGCGGTCGGAGGGCCAAACCCGAGCCCCGAAGGTTGCGGAGGCCGCCGTCCCGCTGAGATTGGCGCCGTGGCAGCTCCGGCAGAAAGCCGGTCGCCTTTCCCAATCCGCCTTATGGCTTTCTTGGACGTAGTACGTCGAGATGGGGTGGGCCGTGAACGACTCCTCGCCCGGTGGCTCCGTGACCGTGACCGTTACCGTGGCCGGGTCTAGGCAGGCCAGACCCGCGCTGTCGCTGACCTGGAAGCGAATCAGGAAGGTGCCAGCCTCGGCGAAGGTGACCGCTCCCGGGTCCCGCAGGTTCGCGGCCGGAGCACCGCCACCGAAGTCCCAGGCATAGGCCAGGGGCAGGTCGCCGTCGGAGTCCATGCCAGTGCCGGCGAAGGTGACGTTCTCGCCGGGGGCGATGGCCCGGTTGGCCACTGGGGCGGCGATCATGCAGGTCGGTGCCTGGTTCGGCTGCAGGTTCTGGACCAGGAAGCTCGCGTTCGCACTGTCGGTCCGCGCTCCCGCAAGGTCGGCCTCGACGCGGATCCCATGCCACCCGTTGCTGAGGGTCCTCGAGTTGAACGGCCCGGCCCCGCTGGCGGCACCGCCCACAAGATCCCAAGGAACCTCGGTAGCGGTGCGGTAAAGGTCGCCATCGAGGTAGAACCGGACCTGCAGGATCCCCGGCTCCGCCGGCACAAAGACGAACAGCGTGCCGAAGACGGTCAGTCCGTCTAGCAGCTCGGCCGGCTCACGGTAGGGGTCCCAACCCACACGGGGACTCAAGTCGATCACTGGGAGCAGCCGGCCGAGGCAGTCCTCGCCACTACACTCGGTGTCAGTCGCATCGAGGTAAAAGTCGCAGTCGTTGTCGACGCCGTCGTCACAGATCTCCCTGGCGCCAGGGTTGATGCTTGGGTTGGTGTCGTCACAGTCCACGGGACCGCAAATCCCTCCTTCGGGGCTGTAGCTATCGTCGTCGCTGTCTAGGCATGCGGTGCATCCCACCGCCAGCGGGTCGGCGGTGTCGATCCGCGCATCGCAGTTGTTATCGATTCCGTCGCCGCAGATCTCGGCGGCGTTGGGATTCACCGTGGGGTCAGCGTCATTGCAGTCCACGGGACCACAGCTCGTGTCGCCAACGAAGAACCCGTCGCCGTCCGCGTCCGTGCAGTTCTGCATCGTCCGCACAGTGACGAGCCGGATCGCAGGCGTAGGATCGTCCAGGGTGCCGTCGGAGACCGTTAGCGTGGCGGTGTAGGTCCCGATGGCGGAATAGGTCACGGTATGCGGCCCAGGTCCCGTCGCGTTGGAGATGCCGAAATCCCAGTTGAAGGACAGCGCATCGCCGTCGGGGTCGGTGCCCGAACCGAGGAAGGTCACCGCGGAGCCTACAGTGATCTGTTGGTTCGCGGTCGGGGACGTGATGGTGCCGTTGGGGGCGCGATTGGGAGGGGTGCCAGTGCAGAACAGGTCGTATTGTCCATTCTGCCACCAGGTCCAAGTGCTTCCCCGGACACCGGAGCCGCTCGTGCTGGTGTGGCAGAGCAGGCATCCGCCGTTGCCGGTGCTGCCCCCCAGTGCCTGGAAAGGGGTGGATCCGTCGTAGGTCGAACAGTAGTTGTCGACCGTTTCCCCGTAACCGAACCGGCCCGCCGCGGGACCGGACCCTAGGCACATGGCGAGCGACACAATCAGTGCCGCTGCCGAAGGTCTCATGACTGGATGGGTCATCTCAATGCTCGAATGGTAGATTTTGGTTGGCGAGCGACACCAGTTTGCGTGCCATTGACCTCGGCGCCTCAGTACCCGGTCGCCCTGCATCCGCTGCCGGACATTTCGGGGTCTGCGCCAACGCCACGGGGAGGCTCAGCGCTACTGGATCTTGACCTGCACCAACGGTGCTCCATCTGGATTCACCACGTGTACCGCGCAGGCGAGGCAGGGATCAAAGCTGTGGATGGTCCGCAGGATCTCGATTGGCCTCGCCGGGTCGAGGAGTGGGTGGCCGCGCAGGGCGGCCTCGTAGGGGCCTTCATTTCCCTTGGCGTCTCTCGGCCCCGCATTCCAGGTGCTTGGGACTACCGCCTGGTAATTGGCGATACGCCCGTCCTCTATCACAACCCAGTGCGCCAGGGCGCCCCGTGGCGCCTCGGTGTAGCCGACGCCTTGGGCCTTGGCCGGCCAGGTGTCCGGATAGAACAAGTCGGCGTTGTGGGTGCGGTGGTCACCGGCGCGTAGGTTGCTCACGAGGTCACGGTTCCAGACCAGCATCCGGTCCGCAATCAGCTTGGTCTCCAACGCGCGTGCCGCAACCCGGCCCAGGGTGGAAAAGAGGGCGGTCATGGGCAGCTTAAGCTCGGCGAGTGCACCGTCGACGAGGGTCTGGGTCTTCGAGTGCCCAGAGGCATAGAGCATCAGCACCCGCGCCAGGGGGCCAACCTCCATGGGTCGGCCCTTCCAGCGCGGCGACTTCAGCCAGGAATAGGCCGCCTCCATCGAGAGGTTGGCGTAAGGGGGTTGGGGCCCCGTGTAGTTCGGACGGGTCTCGCCCGCGTAAGGATGAAGTGGCTGGGCCTGGCCCGCGCCGTACTGGTACCAGGAGTGACTCACATACTCCTGAACCTCGTTTGGGTCGTCGAGGTCAACGGGCTGGATGCTCGATAGGTCCCGATCGAGGATCGCACCCCGCGGGATGAAGAGCCGGGCGGTGTTGTCGGCACCCGCTGAGGGGTTCGGGAACTCACCGTAGGTGAGAAAGCTGCCAACCCCCTCGCCGCGCCTCGACCAGTCCTTGTAGTAGCGGGCTATGGCCATGGTATCCGGCAGATAGACCTGGTCGACGAACCTGCGCATGTCCGTAATGATTTGCCGGACAAGCGCGCGCCCCTTGGCGTCGAGGGCAGTCTGGCCGGCCTTGCCACCGAGGGCGCATGGAGCGCCACCGACGATGAAATTCGGGTGCGGATTCTTGCCGCCGAAGATCGCGAGCAGGCGCGCGGCGTCGCGCTGCCAGGCGAGCGCCTCCAGATAGTGTGCAAAGGCGATCAGGTTGAGCTCAGGCGGAAGCTTGTACTCCGGGTGCCCCCAATAGCCGTTGGCGAAGATTCCCAACTGCCCACTCCCGACGAAGGTGCTCAATCGGGTCTTAACGTCGGCAAAATAGGCGGCAGACGAGTTAGGCCAAGGGCTCAGACACTGCTGGAGATCCGCCGCGGCCCCCGGGTCTGCAGACAGTGCCGAGACCACGTCGACCCAATCCAGGGCGTGCAAGTGGTAGAAGTGCATGACGTGATCGTGGACAAATTGCGCCCCGATCATCAGGTTTCGGATGAGCTCGGCATTGGGCGGAATGGGATAGCCCAGGGCGTTCTCCACCGCTCGCACGGACGCGATACCGTGGACCAGCGTGCAGACACCGCAGATTCGTTGGGCGATGGCCCAGGCATCCCGCGGGTCCCGGCCGGTCAGGACGTTTTCGATCCCGCGCAGCATGGTGCCGGAGCTCATGGCGCGGGTGACGACGCCGTTTTCGGTCTCCGCTTCGATCCGCAGATGCCCCTCGATGCGGGTGACCGGGTCGACGACGACTGTACTCATGGGGTCTCTCCATACGGTAACGCCGCGCAGGCCCAACAGGTCCGGCCTGCGCTCGTGGGGATGGATGGCATGCGCCAACGGGGGTGCATCTCAGCGACCGAGGTCAGGCCAGGGGCGGGAGTTCCGGGTAAAAACAGCTGCCAACGAAACCGCTGCCATCCGGGGCGAGCGTGCGGTCCCAGAAGGCGGCCTCCGAACAGCCGAGACATCCGTGACCCGAGTGCATGGGAAAGCTCGCACCCTGGTTCCAGCGCTGGGTGGGACAGACGTTGAAAGTCTCCGGACCCTTGCAGCCGAGCTTGTAGAGACAGTACCCGTTGAGCGCCCCCGCATCGTCGAAGGCCAGGGCGAAGCGGCCGTTCCTGAAGTGCCGCAGACGCGGACAGCGCGAGTGCACAGTCTTGCCGTAATAGGCGGTCGGACGGCGCTGCGCATCGAGGGTGGGTAGGGTCCCGTAGGCGAGGAAATGTGCGATGGTGCCGGTAATCGCATCCGGTACCGGTGGACAACCGGGCAGGTTGACCAGGGGCCGCTCCGCGATGACCCCCGCGTCCATCAGCTCGCCCACACCGCGCGCGCCGCTCTGGTTTAGGCTTGGGGCGGCGATCGCCGCGGCCGCTGGGACCCCGCCGGAGGAGGCACAGGTTCCTACGGCGATGGTCAGGGCGGCACCCTCCATGGTCTCGGTAAGCATCGCCAGGTTGGTGACCCCGGCGATGGTGGACCAGGCCCCGCCGTCCGCAGTGGGCACGGACCCGTCCACGACCAGGACGTAGCGACCGTAATTCGCGTCCATCGCGGCCAGCCGGGCCCGCTCCGCCGCTTCTCCGGCGGCTGCCTGTAGCGTGTGGTGATAGTCGAGCGAGAGGTGATCTAAGATCAGTGCCTCAACCGTCGGGCTGCCCGAGCGGGTCAAGGATTCGGTGCACCCTGTGCATTCCTGGAACGAAAGCCACAGCACACTGGGGCGCGGGGCCGCCGCCAGCAGAGTCGCCATCTCCCTTGCCGCTGTCGCCGGCAGCGCCAGCGCCGAAGCGGTTGTGGCACAGAAGGCGAGGAAGGAGCGCCGCGATACACCTCGGTGGGCAAGAAAGTCGACGAAGGTTTCGTCTCGGGACATCGGGTTTGACTCCTCATGCACGTTTGCGGGAGGACAGATCATCTGACCCGGCGCCAGCGGCAGTTGGTCGCCGAGGGGCAAACGCTTCCTCGGCCGCCGTCCGCTCGATGAGGTCAATGACATTCCTCAATGCGCCGTCCGTAACGGGAGCTTGGTCCCCCCGGAACTCATGGGCCGAGACATAGTTCGCGTTTTCGCACAGCGCGGTTGATCTCAAATACCGACTTGCGCGCCGCTGCTCGTTATGGCGGCATCGTCGGGTGAAACTTCCGGCAGCGCGAAATAGGGAATCGGGACCCGAGGAGGGCCAGAACTCGAGGATGGTCAGCGCTTGACATCACTCCCACCTGGATTCGACGAGAGCCGTAGGGTCCGCTGTGCGGACCCAATGGCGTCAAAGGCAACGGCCTCCGCGGACCCGGCGGCGCCCTAGGGTTGCAGCAGGGGTTCGCAGAAGCTGAGGAAGGATTGGGCGTCGATGAGGAGGTCTGCGGCGAACGCGGGCAAGTCGTCGTAGGCCACGCCATAGTCGGCACGCAGGCGCAGGTCCTCGGCGCGATTCAGGGCGCGGCCGTGCTCGCGCTCAGTCTCGCCGAGGTCTTTGGCGAGGCGGCCGAAGGCCCCGATCAACCCCGTGTGGGTCAGGGGTGCCGCCGAACGGTGTCGCAGGAGCACGGTGGTAGCCGCGTGGAACATGGCGTAGTAGCAGAGGTGAATCACAGTCTCGGGTACGTCCTGCGGGCTCAGGGCCAGGGCCTGGGTCAGCAGCCGCCGGGCCTTGGCGAGGTATTCGATCTCCCCTGGGCTCATAGCCCAATCCCCTCGGCGGCGATCCGATCCAGCAACAACGGTCTGACCCCCAGCCCGTCCTCGGACGAGGCGACCGGGTGGATGGTCTCCCCGCTCTCGACGATCAGGTCGTAGGCGGCATCGGCCAGGGTCAGGGTGTCCCGGCTGGACGCCCGCCCCGCCCCGCCACGTCCCAGTCGGACCCTGGCCGGGCCTCTGCCCGCGCTCGCGACCCGAACAGGACCACCCGCCGCACGTCCGGGCAGCGCCCGCTCCGCAGATACGCAAAAGCGCTGCATCAGGGTTAGGTCGATCTCTGGATGCATGGATGGTGTCTCCCCGAGGGCGGGGCGGTTGGCATAGCGGCCAATGCCCGCCCGGCAGGGACGGAGATGCAAGGTCGCAGTCGGATAGCGAGACAGGCGCAATCCGACGCCCGCAGCTTCGTCAGCGCAGGGCGGCCTAGCACTATTGCTGGAGTCCCGATCGATTCCGCCGTAGCGATTCTTGGTCGACTCCTCCTCTCGGGGTCTTCGGGTCGGGTTTCCTCTACCTGATCTGGAGGCCCGCACGAGGGGTCTGCTCGATCGACATCAGATCTTTGCTTGCGCCTCAGCGATCTGTCTCGGGCAAAAGGAAGGACCGAACCTCTGCCCCCTATGGCCCCCCGAGCATCTTGGGATTCTTTGCTCGGTCGGACGGCCACGCGCCTCTACCAGGGTCGAGGCAGCAACCAGCCGAGAAGCAGTGCAATGACCGCAAACGCAAAGCTGGCAACGACCAAGAACACTGCCAAACCTACCAGGGCGGCGAGCAGCCAGGGCAGCGCCGTATCATGGTTGTCGGCCATCGAGAACAGGTAGTGAAACGCGACGAGCGATGCCTGATGGCCAAGCGGCAATGCAAGAGCGGCCGCGGCAAAAAGCCGCAGGATCGTGCGGCCAGGCAGATCGTCGGCATTGCGCCTGGCCCGCAGCCAGCGAAGCAAAAGCAGCCCCAGACCGGCGAGCAGCATACCGAACACGACGATCATCGCCGGCAGTAGCCAGCGCTCCATCCTCCCGACCCACGCCAGATCGCGGATTGGCGCGAAGATCGCTGGTGCTGCGCTGGGAGCGGCGGCGGGCACGGCCGTTTCCGCCGCCCTGGGTGTCGATGCCGGCGCCAACCTGTCCGCCCCGGCTGTCGGTCGCGAAGGGGCTTTCGTCCCGGCTGGATCGACCAGCGCAGCGTCCTCACAGCGCTTCGTGCCTGGCGGTCGGATCGTTCGCGCAGCCGTCGGGCATGCCCCGTCGACCACGTGCTGCACACCGTTCAATTCACAGACCGCCGCATTGCGCAAACGGCACTCCTGGGCTGCTGTCGGCACATCGGCCGGACAGGTGCCAGCGGCCACGATGCAGGATACCAGCAGCAGACTGCAAACCCAGACTACGACACGATCCAGATTCGCTGTCACCCGGCTCTTACGCTCGCGGCAGATCGACCGAACCCCCGAGAAGGTCCGCCCGGTTCTCTCCCAGCCGTCACCGGGTAACCCAAAAACGAAGGTCGACTCTGCCAATTTGCAGCTGGCCGAATCCCCCTGTACGGAACAGCACCCGCGCAAAGCGGGTACTCAATCCGCAGACCGAGATCGACACCCCGAGACTCCTGGTCCGCGTAGCCCATGCCGTCAGAGGAAAATACCGCACGGCAGCCTGTTATGATCGGCACCTAAAGTCCGGTGTAATGACACGCCTTGACAGAGGGTCGTCTGGCTGCCAGGCTTATTAGGGTATGTACGGCGGGCTTTCCTATTCCTAGAATAAAGAGGACATCTCCTTTGAAGACGAAATTCCCTATCGAGCGATATGCTCAATTCTTGGTTGCGGTTCTATTCGCGGCATTCGTGAATCCCACGGCCATGGCGCAAACTTATAGTTCCGATCTATTTTCCGCAGCGACGGCCCCGGCGAGTGCCGAGAGCGCCCTGTCGAGCCGACCTGAAGTCCTTCGTGAACGGCCAGTTACCATCCATTTCGAAACACTGAATGCCGCAATCGTATCGACACCGGCGGCGGCTGGCGATGCCGACATCGATGTCATTAATCAGTCAACTGGCAGCACCCAGGTGGTGTTGAACCTTTTTGCCGATGTTCAACTGCCAGTCCTGTTTGACCGAACGGAGGGCAATGCAAGCGGCAGCCGAACATGGATCGGCCACATCGAAGGCATCCCATACAGTTCCGTCACGTTAGTCATCAAAAACGGCATCATGACAGGCAACATTGCTGTCGACGACCGTATCTACCAGGTGGGGTTTGCCGGCAATGGTGTGCATATGGTGCGCGAAATCGATCAATCAATCTACCCGCCTGAGGCCGAGCCCGGGCGCGTTGACAATGTCCGAGACGCGCCTTCTAGCATGATCCCCGAGACCTTGGATAGCACCTCTTCCGAGGGCGATGCAACCGTATTGGACGGCAGGGCGACGATCAAGTCAATGGACGTGCTCGTGGTCTACACCACCGCGGCAAAGAATGTTCAAGGCGGGCAGACGGCCATCGAAAACCTCATCGATACCGCCATCGCCGAGAGTAACACAGGCTACGCCAACAGCGGCATCAATCAGCGGTTGAATCTTGTCCATACGGCCGAGGTCACCTATACGGAGTCGGGCGATATACAGACTGATCGCGACCGGCTGCAAAATCCGTCCGATGGCTTCATGGACAACGTGGCGTCCCTGCGGGATACGTACCACGCCGACCTCGTGACGCTGATCGTCGACAACGGAGGGGGCTATTGCGGCATCGCCTATATCATGGAGACCGTCGCACTAACCTTCCAAGACCACGCATTCAATGTGGTGGCGGACGAGTGCGCAACGGGTTACTACAGCTTCGCGCACGAACTCGGACACATCATGAGCGCGCGACACGACTGGTATGTCGACCCGACGAACTTGAGTCCCTACAGCTACAATCACGCCTATGTCAATGAGACCGTGCTGCGACGGTCTGTGATGGCCTACAACAACGATTGCGCGGACTCGGGCGTCTATTGCACGCGCCTCAACTGGTGGTCCAACCCAGACGCTGGTCCCTTTTCTCCCTGGGGGATACGCGAAGGGACATCAACGACTTGTGCGGCGGGTGTGGACAATCCGGGTTGCGATGCCGACAACCGCAAGACCCTCAACAACACCGCTTCCACGGTTGCCAACTTCCGGGTACGGGACGATGTCGTCGGGGCCAGTCGGCCCTTTGATTCCACTGCTGCACCGAATAACGGTAACGCCGGCGTCATGTTCGACTTGAAAGCCAAGAAGACGACCACGATTCACGGTTTCTCCTCGGTTTTCAGTCCCGCTGCGACCGCGCCCCGGATTGAGATCTATTATCGTGAGGGTTCTTATATCGGGCACGACACGGATGCTTCAGCCTGGAAATTGGCGGGTTCTGCCAACAATGTTGCGGTACAGGCCAGCCCCGCACAGACCCACATCCCAATCGATCTGGATATCACCATACCGGCGGGGCAGACCTTCGCTTTCTACATCACCACTCCGGACCTCACAACCTATCCGCGATATCGGAACGGAACGACTGAAGGGGCGCTGTTCGCTGCGGACGACGCGCTGGAACTGCTCGAAGGTCGCGGCAAGTCCTATCCATTCGGCGGCAGTAGCTTTCCGCGCGTATTCTCTGGCACTGTCTATCACTCCTACGCGAGCGAGCGCGATCTGTTGACCACGAATGAGCCAAACAATCAACAAAACGGCGTCATGTTCGACATCAGGGCGAAATCCACGGTAACCATTCACGGGTTTTCGTCTTACGTCGAAAACCTCGCAGGCACTTCGGGTTGGGTCGATGGGATGGAGGTCTATTACCGGCCCGGGACGCACGTGGGGTTTGAGAATTCTGCCACGGGCTGGACTCAGTTGGGCCCTGTCCATAACGTCGTCAGCTCCAATGTCTTTGGATCGCCCGTTGCGGTTCAAAACCGCGTGCCGATCCAAGCAAGTGTGACGATTCCAGCGGGGCAGACCTACGCCTTCTACGTAACAACAGATACATCAGGATGGTTGGGTTATAGAAACGGCACCGGCATAGGCAACGTTTATGCCTCAGATCCCAACATCGAGGTGCTGGAAGGTACCGGCAAAGCCTATCCCTTCGGCGGAAGCTTCACGCCGCGGGTCTTCGCAGGCACGATCCACTATGAAGGCGCTGGGTGGAACGACCACATCGGTGTATGGCGGCCAAGCAGCCACGCGTTCTACTTGGATGCCGACGGGAGCAATAGCTGGACCGGCGGCGATGTGGCCACCCCACCCTTCGGTCTGGGCGCCGACCTCCCGATCATCGGTGATTGGAACGGTGACGGCAGCGATCAGATCGGCGTATTCCGTCCGAGCAACGGCAGGTTCTTCCTCGATGTCGACGGGAGCTACACCTGGACCGCCGGCGATGTGGCCACTGCACCCTTTGGCCTGAGCACGGATCGGCCGGTCATCGGGGACTGGAATGGCGACGGCACCGACGACATCGGCGTGTTCCGCCCGAGCACCGGCCGGTTCTACCTCGATGCCGACGGGAGCTACAGCTGGTCCGCCGGCGATGTCGTCAGCGCAACCTTCGGCCTGAGCACCGATCAGCCGGTTGTCGGCGACTGGGACGGCAGCGGCACCGGCGACATCGGCGTGTTTCGCCCGAGCACCGGCAGGTTCTACCTCGACGCCGACGGGAGCTACAGCTGGAATACCGGCGATATTGTCACATCCCCCTTCGGCCTGAGCACGGATCGGCCCGTCGTCGGCGACTGGGATGGTAACGGCAACCAACAGATCGGCGTGTTCCGCCCGAGCACCGGCAGGTTCTACCTCGACGCCGACGGGAGCTACAGCTGGAATGCCGGCGATGTCGTGACCGCGCCCTTCGGCCTGAGCACCGACCTGCCGGTTGCGGGCCAGTGGTAAGAAGCTGCCAGTAGGCGAAATTCCCTCGGAGGACCGGACCCCGCCTCGGCGGGGTCCTTGTTTCGGGGCGGGGAGTGGCATAGTGTCAGCCCCACGTCGCCAGGATGGTCAGTAGGTCCTCTGGCGCACACGCCGGGGGGCACCCGTCCAGCCAGAGGTAACTATGACCGCTCCCCACCGCCCAGCCCCCGACCCCGCCGCCCGAGCCGCGCTGCTCAAGGCCCTCCGCTCCTTCCTTCCCGCCGACGCGATCTTGGAGCAGGAGGAGGAACTGCGGCCCTACGAGTGCGACGGGCTCTCCGCCTACCGCCAACTCCCCATGCTGGTGGTCCTGCCCCATACCCTGGACCAGGTCCAGCGCGTCATGCGCCTGTGCCACTCCCGGGAAATCCCGGTCGTGGCCCGGGGGGCCGGGACCGGACTCTCCGGCGGGGCCCTGCCGCTTCAGGATGGTATCGTGCTGAGCCTGGCCCGCTTCAAAGCCATCCTCAGGATCGACACGGCCAACCGTACCGCCCGAGTTCAGCCCGGAGTGCGCAATCTGGCGATCTCTGAGGCCGCCGCCGCCCACGGACTCTACTATGCCCCGGACCCCTCCTCCCAGATCGCCTGTACCATCGGCGGCAACGTGGCGGAAAACTCCGGCGGGGTACACTGTCTCAAGTACGGACTCACGGTCCACAATGTCCTCGCCCTAACCCTGGTGACCGTGGAAGGGGATCTGGTCGAGATCGGCGGCCAGGCCCTGGACAACCCGGGCTATGACCTGCTGGCGCTCCTCATCGGCTCCGAGGGGATGCTGGGCGTGGTGGTGGAGGTGACGGTGCGCCTGCTGCCTATCCCGGAGCGTGCCCAGGTGGTCCTGGCCGCCTTCGACGATGTGGAAAAGGCGGGGACGGCGGTGGGCGACATCATCGCCGCCGGCATCATCCCGGCGGGACTCGAGATGATGGACGGCCCCGCCATCCAGGCGGCAGAGGAATTCGTCCACGCCGGTTACCCCAGGGATGCTGCGGCCATTCTCCTCTGCGAGGTCGACGGAACCAATCAGGAGGTCTCGGAGCACATCGCCAAGGTGCGCGATTTGCTGCTGGCCGGCGGCGCCACGGAGGTCCGTACCGCCCGCGACGAGGCCGAGCGGCTGCTCTTTTGGCAGGGGCGCAAGGCGGCGTTCCCGGCTGTCGGGCGCCTGTCTCCCGATTACTACTGCATGGACGGGACTATCCCCAGGCGCTTCCTCCCGGAGGTCCTGCGCCGGACGGCGGAGCTATCGAAAGAATATGGCCTTCCCGTGGCCAACGTCTTCCACGCCGGGGACGGCAACCTGCACCCCCTCATCCTTTACAACGCCAACAACCCGGGGGAGCTGGAGCGTACCGAGGAGCTGGGCGGCAAGATCTTGGAGCTGTGCGTGGAAGTCGGCGGGACCATCACCGGCGAGCACGGCGTGGGCGTCGAGAAACTCCGCCAGATGTGCGTCCAGTTCAACAAGGACGAGCTCGACCAGTTCCACGCCGTCAAACGCGCCTTCGACCCCAACGCGCTGCTGAACCCCGGCAAGGGGGTCCCGACGCCCAGACGCTGCTCCGAGTACCGCCAGTTGCCGAGCGCCCGGCACGATCACGGGCAGCACTAGCGAGCGATCGGTCGCGCGTTCCGATCATTGGCGGCGAGGCTGCCCCCGGCTCACCCTTTGAGGGGCACCCCAGTGGAACAATGTGGGGCACCCCCCGCACCGCCGGCTCAGGCCATCTGTCGCTGCTCATCCTCCGCATCTGCCGCTCCAACCTCTTCGAGGGGCTCCTCGGCCTGCCAACAGCGCATTGAGGAGATCCTTGCGCGCCGCCGGGCTCATCCCTGGCGGGATCGAATACCACGGGAAGCCGGCCATGGCGACGGTCTCGGCCGATGGCGCGAACTTCGTCGGGGTGTTATCCCGCCGCCCCGCCCCCAGGTTGCCCCCAATTGGGGTCGGCACGCCCCTCAACGCCGGAGCACCAACCATGCCCATTGAACGCCGAATCCCCGAGTCGCGTCTGGAGCGGCTGATGCACCTTGGCCGACTCGCCGGCGGCATCGCGGGCGGGGCCTTGGGCGAGGGTGCGCGCCAGCTTGCCCAGGGGCGACGCCCGTCAATCGGCGACCTGCTGCTCACGCCGGCCAATGCCCGCCGCCTGGCCGAGCGGCTCTCGGAGATGCGCGGGGCGGCAATGAAGGTGGGCCAACTCATGTCCATGGAGGCTGGCGAGTTCCTGCCGCCTGAGTTGAGCCGGGTTCTGGAACGACTGCGGAGCGACGCCCACACCATGCCCCTGGGCCAGGTGGCGGAGGTCCTCAACCGGGCCTGGGGGAGCGGTTGGGAGCGCGGCTTCAAGCGATTCTCCTTCACCCCCCTTGCAGCGGCCTCCATCGGACAGGTCCATGAAGCCGTGACCCGGGACGGCGAACACCTGGCCATCAAGGTGCAGTATCCCGGTGTACGCCGCAGCATCGACAGCGACGTGGACAACGTCGCCGCCCTGCTCAACCTGTTCCGCGTGATTCCCCAGGAGATCGACTTCTCCCCTTTACTGGCCGAGGCCAAACGTCAGCTCCACCAGGAGGCGGACTACGAGCAGGAGGCCGCCCTGCTGTCACGCTTCGCCGGACACTTGGGCGACCATCCCGGGTTCGAGGTGCCGCAGGTCCGTGCCGAGCTGACGACGCCGGAGGTATTGGCCATGACCTTCCTGGGCGGGCGGCCCGATCGAGACCCTCAAGGAGGCCCCGGCCGTCGAGCGCAACCGCGTCGCTACGGCCCTGCTCGAGCTGGCGCTGCGGGAGGTGTTCGAGTGGGGTCTGGTCCAGACGGATCCGAACTTCGCCAACTACCGTTACGGGGACGGGGATGGAGGTGGGCAAGGTCGGATACAGCTACTGGACTTCGGCGCCACCAGGGCCTACCCGCAGGCTTCGCGGAACGCCTTTCGGGACCTGCTCCTGGCGGCGATATCAGAAGACGCGATGGGGATCGAGCAAGCCGCCATCGCCGTGGGCTATCTCGGGGCGGACGACCCTGCGGCCTACCGCGCCGGCATGGTCGAAATGGTCCGAGATGCGGTCGAGCCCGCTCGTGCGGCCGGCGGCTACCATTTCGGCCGCTCTGACCTTGCCCGGCGCATCAGCGAGAAGGCCATCGGCCTGAGGCTGAAAGAGCGGTTCGGCCGGCTGCCTCCCCCGGCGATGCTCTTCCTGCATCGCAAGCTGGGCGGACTCTACCTGCTGTTCAGCCATCTGCGGGCGGAGATCCGGGTGGGGAACCTGATGGCGGCGATCCTGGACAAGGAAGCCGCCCGCCAGGTTTAATTCCCGGCGACGGCTTATTTCGCGGCAGTCCTGCGTGAAGAGATCCCGGCAGCGCCGCACCGATCCCCGGCAGGGTCGGCATCGCCGCATGAGCTGACTTCAACTTCTCTCGCAAAGCCTTGCCCCGCCACCATGCCCAGAGACCCCAGCACGTTTTCGCCCTGCGCGCCCTGATGCCCGAGGCGCGGCGCCGCACCGAGGCCCTGCTGGCGCAGGCGGGGCGCCACTTCGCGGTCCGCATCCCAGCCCCGGAGGTGCGCTTCGACCTGCGAGGCAAGGCGGCGGGCCAGGTGCGTCAAGTCCAGGGGCGAGTCTGGCAGGTCCGCTACAACGTCGTGCTGCTCGCCCGGGAGCCGGAGGCCTTCCTCGCCCAGACGGTCCCGCACGAGTGCGCCCACCTGGTCGCGTTCGCCCTCTTCGGCCGGGGCATCAGGCCCTCACGGGCAGGAGTGGCAGGGGGTCATGCGCCACTTCGGTGCCGAGCCCAGGCGCTGTCACAGCTTCCCGGTGGACGACCTGCCCACCCGACACCTGCGCCGCTTCGACTACCACTGCGCCTGTCGCACCCATCAGCTCACCAGTACCCGGCACTATCGCGCCCAGGCCGGGCAGACCTACTATTGCGTCGCTTGCCGTGGTTCCCTCGTACCAGGGCCCATAGGCCAAGGCGGCCCAGGGACTCCTGCGATCGACCCGCCTCCGATGGGGGCACGGCGCAGCAAGTAGCTAGCGCGGCGTCTGCACCTGCGCTTTCTGGCCGTGTGCGCGTAACCAGCGCAAGGCCGCTTCGGCGTCTGCCGCCAGGCAATTGCCAACGCAGATGCGGGTGATCAACTCGCCGGACACCGAGCCGGGGTAGAGATACAGCAAGTAGTCGTTGCCCGCATGGAAATCGAAGGCGCAGGTCGTGGACGTACTCACAACGACCTCTCCCGGGACGTCGGCCTTCCATGCTTCTTCAACACGCAATGAGGCACGCGCGCCGCCCGGGCTGTCACCGACGCCTTCGACCGAAAGCACTTTAGCGCGCACCACGACGGTGGCGCTGCGGTAGGCGTCTGCGGTTGACGCCGGCTCGAGGCAGCGGCACGCAAGCGCCGACTGCCCGACGACAGCCAACGCCAACGCCGCAAGCACAGGACCGATGTTCTTGTTCATCGTCTAGCCGCTGATGTTGGGGTTGTACGGGGTGTTCGGGTCGTCCACGCCGCTGGTGCGCTCTGACTGCTTCCCTAGACCGCAAGCCAACACGGCCAATTCGGCCGCACGCGGCAGGACGGCGCCGCGAACGCCGTCGACATGCGCCAGTTCATGGACCAGCGTCGCCAGCACTGTCCAACGGCCGACACGGAAGGAGGTAACAGAGATTGCGATCTCCTTGCCACCCGCAAAATTCGTCTCACCGAAATCGACCATGGTTGGGTGGTAGTTGATCCAGATCGAGCGGTCGGCGAGCAGGTCGGTCAGCGAGCGGCCACCCGGCAGCCCACGGTAGTAAGGGTTGGCCGTGGCGATGTTGGCGGCGATCCAGATGGCCTTACGCCGCGCCCAGCGGATCGTGTCGAGCTTGCTATTTGGAAACGCGATGTAGCCGGCCTGTGAACTGGCGTGGTCACCGATATTGATTTGGATCATGTGGCCCCCTGAAACCTGAGTACATCCCATGTTTGTGGGGATGATGAACCAGGCCCACGCCGTTGCCGCCATTGACAAAATAGTCTCTGACACACCCTACCCGGTCAGAGGGATGGTTGTTGTGGGAGGTTCACCTTTTACCGTGCTTGCAAACAGTGGCAAGTTTGTGAAAATTAATGAAAAAAATGGATGCTCCGTGGTAATAGATCAGTTCATGACAGACACGGCAAAGAGGGCAGATCTTGTGCTGCCGGCTGCCATGTTTCTTGAAAGGGAAGAAGTTACAACCAATCCTCTCATTCTCCAGAACAAGGTTTTTGAACCCCAGGGCCCATGGTCCGATGCTAAAATCTGGATGGAACTTGCAAAGGTTATGGGATACGGAGAGCATTTTCCCTGGAAGGACATTGCTGAGACTATTGAACATCTGATTGAACCGTCGGGGTAGCGCTTGCAAGAGTTAAGGGCTTCCCCTGGAGGAATTCTTGAGGCGAACGAACCGGGCACCTTTGTACGCGATGGTTTCTATACCTACTCCGGCAAGATTGATATTTATTCAAAATCGATGGAATCCAATGGTTACGACCCCTTCCCTACCTACAGTGAACCGACCGAAAGTCCTGTAAGCGACCCGGTCACTGCAAAAGAGTATCCCATTATACTTACCACCGGTGGAAGATACCCCTCATTTGTTCATTCCCAGCACAGAACTATCCAGAGCCTGAGAAGATTCTTTCCAGAACCCTTAATGGAGATCAATCCTGCAACTGCCCAGTCACTTGGTATAGAAGATGGAGAAGCAGCAACGGTAAAAACCAAGCGTGGCTCCATCACTATCAAAACAATCTATCAGGAGGGAATACTTCCCCCGGTGTTGTGCATATTCCCCACGGGTGGAATGAGGCCAACTGCAACCTCTTGACTGACGATGAATCACGGGACCCCGTTTCAGGCTTCCCTGCCCTCAAGTCGCAGCTCTGCCGGGTTCAAAAAAGTAAAGCCTTAGCTACCTGAGTGCTTGACCAGGAGGACCTGTTTATCTTGACAGCAAACTTTGTTTTTTCTATCTTTACCTAAGCAGAAGTGCGTTCTAAAACATGGGTTCGTGGTATGGTCCATTATCCCTTTCCCTTTAAGAGGAGAGTACCGATGCATACTAATCATAAAAAAGTCTGGAAATACTGTTACTGGCTGGATGATGACTGTCTTGCGCGTCTAAAAAGTGAGATGCAAGATAAGGGGGTGGAAATGACCGGTGCCAACTATGCCCCCTGTGAAGTCTCTGAAGGGTGAAATAGGGTATGCAGAACCGCAGGCGTGGCCTATACTCTGCAAACCCGACGCCACACCCTACTATGTTGAATCAAAATTCAACAGAAAAATCTTTATCGTCTCTTCATTCCCCCTTGATGAACACTACCCAGAACTTTCTTGAAACAACCATCACCCCTGTAGATTTCAAGCCTACTCATATGCCCACCGAGCAGGAAAAAGAAGCGCTGTGTGGAGGTCAAGTACTATTTGTCTAAAGAACCTGCTGCCTGGAGTGACTTTCCCCCAGGAATAGTAGGAAGAAATGGTCAAAGGGTTTGCCCGTATGTCAGGTAACCCGTCTTCTAACATTTGAAGATATCCTGATCAGGTGGAGTGCAGTACATCCATTCATACATCCTAAATATCGTGCTGATGAAACATACGCAAACGCACCTTATTCCACCGATGAGACCAGGTACATCAGCACCTGCTGTGTTGAACTTTTTAATCTTCTCAAATTCAAAGAAAAGGCTTTCCTGGTGAGGCCGTGTATTGGAGCAGTCATGGCAGAGGCCTTAGCAGAAAATCAGTATTACCATGTTTCACTAGTGAAAAAAAGGTCTTGACACTAGCTGATAAATATCGTAATTCATACTAATTAAGAAATATTATTATTTAACAACTCATGAAAAATAATACCCCGCACTTACAGGAAAAGTTAAAGAAGTTTGAGCAACTATGCAGGGAAAATAGGATGGAGACCAACCATCAACGGATGGAGATATTCCGCGAAATTGCTTCCTCTAGTGATGACCCCTCTGTTGACCAAATGTATAACAACCTTAAACCGAAGCTTCCGATGATTTCACTGGATACGCTTTACCGTACACTTTGACCTTTGAAACCATTGGCATCATTTCAAAAGTGTCCGTTTCAGATAATAAGGGGAGATTCAATTAGAATCTCGTTGCTTCACCACCATCTGGTATGTACCAGATGTAAAGGTATTTTAGATTTTTACTGGCCCACATTCGATACAATAAAAGTGCCATCTGAGACAAAAAAGTGGGGTAAAATTCTAGCAAAGCAGGTCGAATTGCGAGGAATCTGTGCGGCTGCCTAAAAGAGATCAAAAGAGCAAGTAATACTTCACCCGTTTATTCATATATAGACGGGTTATTGTATCCATTATGATCATAATATTTCTATCTAATAAATATTAGTCATTTTCATTGAAGGAGGTGATGCACCATGATTGAGTAACTAGTTTTCATAGCTCAATCACATAACGTCAACTCATTATAAAGGAAAGGAGTGATAGAAATGACCAAGAATAAAAAGTTAAACTGGATCGTGTTAAGTGTAGTGCTCATCACTTTGGTAGTGGTTTCCTCCAAGGCCGTTGCAGAGAAGATGACGAGCTACTCACCTGTTGTTATCAAGGAGAGTTTTGACGCTGTCATGTCACGCATGAGTTCAGCAAAGCCGGCAGTAATGAAAAGTCAGATGGATTTGCTCAATGAACGGTATGATCTCAGCGACCGGCCTGCCAAGGGTGTCACCATGCCAACGGGAAAATCCGTACAAGAGGGTGTACGGGCAAAACTGTCGCAAGGAGTAACCTGGGAAAAGCTGGAGAAATGACCCCTGGAGAGATAAAGGATAAAGGTCTTTATCCCAAGGGATTTATGCCCACTCCCCACCCCAATCACCCTGAAGGGGGTATGGTATTTCCGAAATTTCACATAGAGGAAATTGAAAAACAGGAAGGAAGGGATCTCACCCGTTTTGATCTCGATTTAATTACCCGACCACTTCCTGCCTGAGTTTCCCCGCACCCATCTATCTTCTCCCCACGCGGCCTGACCTTGGTGATGTCTCGCAGGGTAAGGTCATGACTATTGATAACTACTTTGAACTCTTTAACGGTATACTTAACCCAAAGCAGCTGGAGGGATTAAGATTGCTAATTCTTTCCTTTCCCCGCCGAACAGCAGTTTAACCAGACTGAAGATCGCCGTTCAGCCCGGCCAAGCCGTGGTGTAACCTGTTTTGATTGTCATACCAATGGTCACAGCAATGGAGCGACCCATCTTGTGGGAGATATCCGACCTCAGGAGTTTCGCCACCGTTTGGATATCCCCTCTCTACGTGGTGTCAACATCCAACGATTATTTGGATCACAGAGAGCACTCAAAAGCATAGAAGATTTTACCGAGTTTGAACAGCGTGCTGCCTATTTTGATGGCGATCCGATAATTGCAACCAAGAAGGGTGTTAATGTTCTGGAACGGGCCAGTCAGGTCCACTTTATGGCTGAATTTCAGTCTATTCTTGACTTTCCTCCTGCACCCAAGTTGGATCTTTATGGACACCTTGACAAAAAAATCGCCACTGAATCTGAGCTAAGAGGTGAAGCCCTATTCCTCGGTAAAGCTAAGTGTGCCGTATGTCATACATCACCCTACTATACTGATAACTCGATGCACAACCTGAAGGCAGAACGTTTCTATAAACCACAGATGATTAATGGCAGAATGGCAAGTGCCGATGGTCCCATCAAGACCTTTCCCTTAAGAGGCATTAAGGATTCACCGCCCTACCTGCACGATCGGAAGACTGCTCACTGGAAGATACAGTAGAGTTTTTCAACATCATTCAGGGCCTACAACTTACTGAGCAGGAAAAGGAGACTGGGTGAGTTTTGTCATACGTGTTGTAAAAAAGCCACTTTTAAAAAGGAGGATTAGGAGATTACAATGAAAAAAACGGCTAAAACAAAAAAGAAGAGTACTGCAGGGATGGCAAATAAAGGTAAGCTCTTAACCACCAACGCTGGTGCTCCGTGGTCGACAATCAAAACACCATGACTGCCGGTCCGCGAGGGCCGGTGCCTGCAGGATGTCTGGTACCTGGAAAAAATGGCTCACTTTGATCGGGAGGTCATCCCCGAGCGACGCATGCACGCCAAGGGCTCTGGAGCCTATGGTACCTTTACCGTCACCCATGACATCACCAGGTATACCAAGGCGAAAATTTTCTCCAGGGTTGGAAAGAAGACCATACTTCACCCGTTTCCCCACGGTGGCTGGTGAGCGTGGTGCGGCCGATGCCGAGCGAGACATACGGGGATTTGCGGTAGAAGTTCTATACCGAAGAAGGGAACTGGGACCTGGTGGGTAACAACACGCCCGTATTTTTCCTGCGTGATCCCACTCAAGTTCCCTGACCTCAACCATGCCGTCAAGCGGGACCCGCGGACCAACATGCGCAGTGCCCGTAACAACTGGGACTTCTGGACTTCACTGCCGGAGGCGCTGCACCAGGTCACCATTGTGATGAGTGATGGGGCCTCCCTGCAACATACCGCCATATGCACGGCTTCAGCAGCCATACCTTCAGTCTGATTAACGAGAAAAAACAACGCTTCTGGGTCAAGTTTCACTTCAAGACACAACAGGGAATCAAGAACCTGACCGATGAAGCAGCCGCCAAGGTCATCGCCATGTGCCGGGAAAGCCACCAGCGTGACCTTTACGAGAGCATAGAAAAGGGCGACTTTCCAAAGTGGACTATGTATATTCAGGTAATGCCGGAAAACGAGGCGGCAACCTGTGCCTACAACCCCTTTGACCTCACCAAGGTATGGTACCACAGGGATTACCCCTTGATTGAGGTCGGCGAACTGGAGCTGAACCGTAACCCTGAAAACTATTTCGCCGAGGTGGAACAGGCAGCATTCAATCCGGCAGCCATCGTTGCGGGCCTTGGTTTTTCACCGGACAAGATGTCAGAAGCTGTTTTCCTATCACGACGCCCAGGAACTATACCGGCTTGGAGTGAACCACCACCTCATCCCGGTCAATGCCTCCGCTGTCCTTTCACAGCTACCATCGGGATGGCTCCATGCGTGTGGACGGCAATCACGGCAGTACCCTCGCTTACGAACCGAACAGTTACGGAGAGTGGCAGGAACAGAAAAACTATGCCGAACCGCCCCTCAAAATAAAGGGGGATGCTGACCACTGGGATTGCGCGAAGACGATGATGATTACTACACGCAACCGGGCCTGCTTTTCCGGCTGATGAGCACCAAACAGAAGAAGGAGCTCTTTGAAAACACCGCACGCTCTGTCGGCCAGGCACCCATGGAGATACAGCTGCGCCACATCGGCAACTGCATGAAGGCCGACCCAGCTTACGGCAAAGGAGTGGCCGAAGCACTTAAAATCCAAATGAGCAAACTACCCAAATAGGTTCCCGGGGTTTCCGGGGTCAGACCACGCTATCACTTTGAAAGATCAGACGTTTGAAAAATAGCTGTTTTTCACCCCAAATCTTCATTTTTGAGGTCAAAATTGGCCATATTGGGAACTAACCCCATTCGACAGTTGGTAGCCGGAAAAAGTCGGGACACGGACAACAAAAGTAAAAAGCTTCAATTCAAGGCGCGCAATACCTGAGATAGAGCATCTACTGGTAGGCTTGGCCGAGCTCAGCCAGGCAGTCGAAGGGTGCAGCGCAACACAGAAGTTGGACTTTTTTCGAAGTCGTCGCCGTTGAACAAAAATCAACAGGCACAAAGCTCTTCAGCTATCTGCCTGTTGATTTCTATGTTTGGTGACTCTTTCTAATTTTATAAAAAAGAGGAGGAAGGGGGAGTACAAGGATAAGCACCTGCTATAAAAAGATAAGCCTATTTATTGGCTTATCTTTGTAAGCCTGAAGGAAAACTTCTTCGACCCACTGCAATGACTAATAATAGTCATTAAATTCTTATAAAAGAAAAAAATAGGATGTATTCTGTAGATTTTAACCTTTTTAGTCATATGTCAACTATTTTTTTCAATAGCACAATATACTAGACTACTAGTGTCCTCTCCCAGAAGTTCACATAATAATTAGTGTTTTTGTATGTAGTTATGGCACCCCCAATGGCACTTCCTCAGGATGACTAGGTCATCCCTCAGGGCGCAAGCGACCGAAGGGAGCGTGGCAATCTCCATTTTTGGATGTTCTGATAAGATTACTTCGTCGTCCCTTGCAAGGGGACTCCTCGCAACGACTGCAATC
>CAVPXP010000023.1:0-18279 GCA_963709645.1 uncultured Gammaproteobacteria bacterium | reverse complement strand
GGACTGCAGCGAGAGCAGGTGGTGCGGTTGCTCTAACCCGAATGGCGGAATCGACTTCGGAGGTCCGGGGTTAGCGTTACACGCTCAGGGTGTGCCGAGCCAAGCGAGGCCGCAGCCGGACGCCATGGCCTTCCTTCGTCAGCCTGACTCACTTGAATCCGGCCTAGAGCGCGTCTTCATCCTCATCCGGCAGACTATCCGCCCGGCTGACCCATTTCAGCCGGCTAAGAACACAGATGTTGCGGTTCGGCGGGTGGTCCTCCAGTTGGTCGAGCGTCTCCACGGTGACGACCATGGTTGCGGACGCGAGCGCTGTGTGAACAGTCGCTGCCGCGGTACGCCAGATGCAGCACCCGACAGACCCTCTGCCTGGTAGGTCTTGAAATGGTTGCGCGCTGTATTGGGGTCGACCAGCAGGACATCGGCAAGATTTTCTGCCCACCAACCGCTTGCCACCAGCGCCACCGCCTTGATGCGGTAGACCTCGCGCCCGTCGCGGATGCTGCGGTGCGCCGCACGCAATTCAGCAAGCTTTTCGGCTGGCAGGTTGTGGCCCAGCATGACCGTGATGATATATATTTATCATCTTGTTAGATGATATTTATAATAGAAACGATGAGGTAACGCCACTAACAGACTCTGATTCATCGATTTCCTCCAGGGCCATACTTGCCGAAAGATCACTGACCTTCGCACTCTTGGACTGAAAACGGATGTGCTGCAGGACCTGGGCCTTGGAGTCGGCGAACTCCACCGCCTGGTTCTCGTCGATGCGGCCGTCTTCGAACAGCCCACACAGTGCCTGGTCGAAGGTTTGCATGCCATAATTGGCCCCCTGCTCGACGGTGCCTTTGATGCTGTCATAGTCGAGTTTGGCGATCAGATCAGCCATGCGCGGGGTATTTAGCAGTATCTCGATGGCCGCCACCTTGCCACCGTCCCTGGAGGGTACCAAGCGCTGGCAGACTGTGGCCCGCAGGTTCTGGGCCAACCGCTTGGCCTCTTGGGCTAGAGCGTCCTTGCCAAAGAAGCTCAACATCCGTTCGATCGCCGACACGGCGCTATTGGCGTGGATAGTGGACAGGCACAGGTGGCCGGTGTTGGCGAACTTGATCGCATATTCCATGCTAACAGTGTCGCGGATTTCGCCCATCAGGATAACGTTCGGCGCTTCGCGCATCGCGGCGCGCATGCCACTTTCGAAGCTGTTAGTGTCGGTGCCGACCTCGCGCTGCGCCACTAGGGACTTTTTGTGGGTGTGGATGAACTCGATTGGGTCTTCAAGGGTAATGATGTGCCCAACCAGCGTGCTGTTGCGGTGGTCGATCATGGCCGCCAGCGAGGTCGATTTGCCCGAACCGGTCGCGCCTGCTAGCACGATCAGGCCGTGTTTGTACTCGACCAGCTTCTTCAGCACCTGGGGCAACCGAAGACCGTCGATTGTAGGGATGTCGCCCCTGACGTGGCGCATGACGATGGACACGTCGCCACGCTGGCGGAAGGCGTTGCCGCGGAACCGCCCGATCCCAGAGATCGAAAAAGAGTAGTCGACCTCGCCGTTCGTCTCGAATTCCGCCATCTTAGTGTCGGTCAGCATGGCGCGCAGGATGCGGTCGGTGTCGCCGTACCTCAGCACTGTGTCCAGGGATTTGAAGCCGAACGGGCCCTTGACGGTCGGCTTGGCGCCGGTGTGCAGGAACAGGTCCGAGCCCTGGTTCTTCACCATCACGTTCAGGTAGGCACCAACTTTGGTTTCGGGGCTGTTACGGTTTTCTTCGCTCATGGAGAGTCCCTTAAGCCGGTAGTAAACCCGATGTTTATAGCCGAAATCGAGAGCGAGGTCTGCCACGACCGCTGGCAGCGGTCAAGCCGAGCGAAAAATAGCTCCGAACTTGACACATATACCGCAAAGCGTGACTTGGAAACTATGCTGTCGGAGCATAAGGGCTGCGTAGCCGGGTTTCGGAGCAGAGCCTGGTCATCAAGCACTAGCGCCAAGGCATACTCCTCCGACAACTGGCCGTCGATCCCGATCTGCTGAGTCACGTGGGGTCCTACATCCGCACCCTTCAATACATCGCCGCCAGCAGCCGCGCCCGATCCCTGGCCGACGCCCCGGAACTCGACCCCACAGTGGCCGCCGAGATTCCGTTCCTGATCGAGACCCTCGAACAGCCAGGCCACTGAAGCCCGGCGGATTGAGACGTCTGGGGACAGTCGTTCGTTATGCCTTCGTGGCTAACCGGCCCCGGGGCTTGCTGCCTCCCGCAGAAACGATCAAGGGGGCCGTAGCCCCCTCGTTCGTTCAACCAGCCAGTGCCGACCGCTCCGGGCCTACTCGGCGTCGAGCCCCTTCATGCTCAGCCGGATGCGGCCCTGCTTGTCCACCTCCAGGACCTTGACCCGGACCACATCGCCCTCGCTGAGCTTGTCGCTCACATTCTGGACGCGCTCCTCGCTGATCTGGGAGATGTGCACCAGGCCGTCGCGGCCGGGGAGGATGGTCACGAAGGCGCCGAAGTCCATCAGGCGGGCGACCTTGCCCTCGTAAATGGTCCCAACCTCGACATCGGCGGTGATGAGCTCGACGCGGCGCTTGGCGGCCTCGCCGGCGCTGCGGTCCACCGAGAAGATCTTGACCACGCCGTCGTCGTTGATGTCGATGGTCGCCCCGGTCTCCTCGGTGATGGCACGGATGGTGGCACCGCCCTTGCCGATGACGTCGCGGATCTTCTCCGGGTGGATCTTGATCTCGATGATGCGCGGGGCATACTCGGACATCTCGCCGCGCGGGGCGCTAATGACCTTGGCCATCTCGCCCAGGATGTGCAGCCGTCCTTCCTTGGCCTGGTGCAGGGCGGCTTCCATGATCTCGGCGGTGATGCCCTCGATCTTGATGTCCATCTGCAGGGCATTGATGCCCTCCTTGGTGCCGGCCACCTTGAAGTCCATGTCGCCGAGGTGGTCCTCGTCGCCCATGATGTCGGTGAGGACGGCGAAGCGGTCGCCCTCCTTGATCAGGCCCATAGCCACACCGGCCACCGGGGCCTTGACCGGGACGCCGGCGTCCATCAGCGACAGGCTGGTGCCGCAGACGCTGGCCATGGAGCTGGAGCCGTTGGATTCGGTGATTTCGGAGACCACGCGCACCGAGTAGGGGAACTCGGTGATGCCGGGCATGGAGGCCAGCACGCCGCGCTTGGCCAGGCGCCCGTGGCCGATCTCGCGGCGCTTGGGGCTGCCGACGCGGCCGATCTCGCCCACGCAGAAGGGTGGGAAGTTGTAATGGAGCATGAAGTGCTCGCGATGCTCGCCGCCCAAGGCGTCGATGATCTGGGAGTCGCGCTCGGTGCCGAGGGTGGTGACCACCAGCGCCTGGGTCTCGCCACGAGTGAAGAGCGCCGAGCCGTGGGTGCGTGGCAGAACGCCGGTGCGGATGGTGATGGGCCGCACCGTGCGGGTGTCGCGCCCGTCGATGCGCGGCTCTCCGCCGATGATGCGACCGCGCACGATGCGCGACTCCAGGCGCTCGATGGCGCCCAGGACCTGGCGCTCCTTCCAGCGCGTGCCCTCACCCTGGCACAAGGCCGCAACGACGTGCGCACGCATCGCGTCCAGGGCAGTGTAGCGCTCCATCTTGGGCTTGATGCGGTAGGCGTCGCCGATGTGCGCCTCGCAGGCCGCGGCCACATCGGCGGCCAGCTCCTGATCCTCCACATGAGGGGTCCAGGCGATGGTCGCCTTACCCACCTCGGTAGCCAGCTCGCGGATGGCCTGGACGATGACCTGCATCTGTTGGTGACCAAACAGGACGGCACCGAGCATGACCTCTTCGGACAAGCCGCGGGCCTCCGACTCGACCATCAGGACGGCCTTCTCCGTGCCGGCGACGATCAGGTCCAGATCGCTATCCGGCCCTACGCCGACCACCGCCGGGTTGAGCAGGTATTCGCCGTTCTTGTAGCCGACGCGCACGGCACCAACGGGGCCGTTGAATGGGGCGCCGGACACGGCGAGCGCCGCGGAAGTGCCGATCAACGCCGGGATCTCGGGGTTCACCGCCGGGTTCAGGGACTTGACCGTAGCGATGATCTGGACTTCGTTGGTGAAGCCCTCCGGGAACAGGGGCCGCACTGGGCGGTCGATGAGGCGCGAGGTCAGGATCTCGATCTCGCTCGGGCGACCCTCGCGGCGGAAGAAGCCCCCTGGGATGCGCCCCGCGGCGTAGGTCTTTTCCTGATAGTCCACCGTCAGAGGAAAGAAGTCGCGCTCCGTGTCGGGCTTCTTGCCGAGCACCACGGTACATAGCACCACGGTGTCGTCCACGTTGATCATGACGGCGCCGTCTGCCTGACGGGCGATCTCGCCGGTTTCCATGATGACCGTCTGGTCACCGAGCTTGAAGGTCTTTCTAATGGGGATCACGCGCTGTTCCTCGGTGTGCTATGGGGGGTGCTGCGGCGGGACTTGGGCGAGCCTGCTCGGCCCATGCGCAATTGGGGTCTCTCGGCCCGGCGCCTCGGCCCGACGCCGCACGGGCTCCGGGCGAGCCCCTGGACCCGAGCGGGCCTAGGCCCGGTCCGGGTCCAGGGCGGGGGACTGGGTTAGCGACGCAGGCCGAGTCGAGCGATGAGGTCGCGGTAGCGGTCCAGGTCCCTCGACTTCAGGTAGTCGAGCAACTTGCGCCGGGAGTTGACCATGCGCACCAAACCGCGGCGCGAGTGATGGTCCTTCTTGTGCTGGGCAAAATGGCCGGTGAGGTCCTGGATGCGGGCGGTCAGAAGAGCCACCTGCACCTCCGGGGAGCCGGTATCGCTGGGCGCGCGCCGGTACTCGTCGATGACCTTCAGTTTGTCTGCTGCGCTCATTGTCATTGGTGTCTCCTTTACTCTCAATTCAGGGACATGAAAAAAGGCCCTGGACGCGATGCCGCTGGCGCCGCGTTGACCACCCCGACAATGAGTTCAGGGGATCGGACCCAACCTTTGCGAGCGCGCGATTCTACCCGCCGCCCACCCGAAATGGAACCGACCCATCCCGAAAGATCACGCAGTTACAGCAGCCGTTTGGGCTGCACCATGCCGTCGTCCAGGATCTCGCCGACGCCGATGAAACGCCGCGAAGGGTCATAGAGCCGCACCAGCCCATCGGGTGGGGCTCGCGGCACCAGGACCGCCTGGCCCTGGCGCAGATAGAAACAGGCATCCTCCGACAGGCGCACCTCCGGCCAATGCCCTAGCGCACTGTCCTGGGGCAGCAGGAGGGCATCCATGGCTCCAAAATCCTCTTCCCCCAAGGCTTCGAGCTGATCCATGGTGACGAAGGGACCGGCACTCTCGACATAGGGCCCGACCCCGGTCCGGCGCAGCCCGATGACGTGACCCCCGCAGCCGAGGACTTCCCCCAAGTCTTCCGCCATGGTTCGGACATAGGTCCCCTTGGAGCAGTGCACGTCGATCTCGACCTCCGGTAAGGCGAATTCCAGCAGGTCGATCGCGAAAATGGTTACCTCGCGCGGCTGGCGCTCCACCTCCAGACCCTGACGGGCCAGTTTGTAGAGGCGCTCACCCTGATGTTTCACGGCCGAGTACATGGGTGGAAGCTGGGAGATGACCCCGAGAAATCCCTGCAGAGCGGTGCGCAAGGCAGCCTCTGTGACCCCGTCGGTGGGTGCGGTCCGGATGACTTCACCCTCCGCATCCGCCGTCGTGGTCGCCTGTCCCAGCCGGATGCGCACCCGATAGCGTTTGTCCGCATCTAAAAGAAACGCAGAGATCTTGGTAGCCGAGCCCAGGCAGACCGGTAGCAGCCCGGTCGCCAGCGGGTCGAGGCTCCCAGTATGGCCCGCCTTGGCCGCGCGGTAGAGGCGCTTGACCCTTTGCAGTGCCCCATTGGAGGACAGGCCCATCGGCTTGTCCAACAGCAGGATGCCGCTGATGTTGCGCCCATGCGCGCGTTTACGCCCCATGAATAATCCTGTTAATCCTGTCCATCTCGTCTATGCCCGCCGATGCGTCCGACCGTCCAAGAGCGCTGCACGCCGTCATTCCGGGGGCTCGTCGGACTGACCCGCCACCGCCTCGTCGATAAGATGGGTCAGGTGCTCCCCGCGCAGGATGGACTCGTCGTGGACGAAGTGCAGTTGCGGGACGCTGCGCAGCAGAGCCCGGCGCGACAGAGCGCTGCGCAAGTACCCCGCCAGGCGGCCATTGAGGAGGCGCTCCTGCTCCTTCCCGCCCTCGTCCACCGGGAAACAGGTGAAGAACACCTTGGCATGGGAGAGGTCGCGGGCAACCCGCACCTCCTGCACGGTGATTCCCTTGAGGCGCGGGTCGCGGACCTCGTCGCGCAGCACCTCCACCAACTCGCGGCGAAGCTCCGGGCCGATCCGGTCGGTGCGTGAAAACTCGCGCATGGTCCAGGGCGGCCTTGGTTAGAGCTGGCGTGCGCGAACGGTGCGTTCGAAGACCTCGATCTGGTCGCCGACCTGCACGTCGTTGTAGTTCTTGACCCCGATGCCGCACTCCGTACCGTGCTTGACCTCGGCGGCATCCTCCTTGAATCGACGAAGCGATTCCAGCGCCCCTTCGTAGACCACCACGTGGTTGCGCAGGACGCGGATGGGGTTGTTACGCTTGACCACTCCCTCCACCACCATGCAGCCTGCGATGGCGCCGAACTTGGAGGAACGGAAGACGTCGCGCACCTCGGCCAGGCCGATGATCTCCTCGGTAACCTCGGGGCTAAGGAGCCCGGAGAGCGCCTTCTTGACATCGTCGATCAGCTCGTAGATGACGCTGTAGTAGCGCAGGTCCAATCCCTTCTCGTCGATAACCCGGCGCGCCGCAACGTCGGCACGGACATTGAAACCGAGCAGGATGGCCCCGGAGGTCACCGCCAGGTTGGCGTCGGACTCGGTGATGCCGCCGACCCCGGAGGCCACCATGACCACCTTGACTTCATCCGTGGAGAGCTTGGCAAGCGATTCGCGCAGGGCCTCAACACTGCCCTGCACATCGGCCTTAACGATGAGATTGACGTTCTTGGCCTCACCCTCCTTGAGCTGCGAGAAAAGCTGGTCGAGGCTGACCCCGGGCTGGTCGCCGAGCTTGCTCTGGCGCTCGCGCCCCTTGCGCAGCGCCGCCACCTCGCGGGCGCGGCGCTCATCCTCCACCGTGACCACGTCGTCACCGGCATTGGGGGCCCCGGACAGGCCCAGGACCTGGACCGGGATGGAGGGTCCGGCCTCTTTGACGCCGCGCCCGGCCTCGTCGAACATGGCCCGCACACGCCCGTATTCGCCGCCGCTGACGATCATGTCGCCGCGGCGCAGGGTCCCGGCCTGGACCAGGACCGTCGCCACCGGGCCGCGTCCCTTGTCCAGGCTCGACTCGACGATGGTCCCGCGGGCCGGCCCGTCCACCGGCGCCTTGAGCTCGAGGACCTCGGCCTGGAGCAGGATGGCCTCCAGCAGGTCATCGATGCCCTCCCCTGACTTGGCAGAGACCTTGACCAGCATGGTATCCCCGCCCCACTCCTCGGCTTGGAGGCCGTGCTGGGACAGCTCCTGCATGACTTTGTCCGGGTTGGCGGCGGGCTTGTCCATCTTATTGACGGCGACCACCACCGGGACATTGGATGCCCGAGCATGTTGGATCGCCTCGATGGTCTGCGGCATGACGCCGTCATCCGCCGCCACCACCAGGATGACGATGTCCGTGACCTTGGCGCCGCGGGCCCGCATGGCCGAGAAGGCGGCGTGGCCTGGGGTGTCGAGGAACGAGATCATCCCGCGGTCGGTCTTTACATGGTAGGCACCGATGTGCTGGGTGATGCCCCCCGCCTCACCCGCCGCGACCCGTGTACGCCGGATGTGGTCCAGCAGCGAGGTCTTGCCGTGATCGACGTGGCCCATGATGGTGACGACGGGAGGCCGCGGCAGATGCTCGGCCTCGTCCAGGGATTGGGAGACGGCCTTGATGAGCTCGTCTTCAACCGAGGTGTCGTCGGCCATGACCGCCGTGTGGCCCATCTCCTCGACGACCAGCGTCGCGGTATCGCGATCCAGGATTTGGTTTATCGTGACCATCATCCCCTGCCTAAATAGGGCCTTGACCACCGCCGGCGCCTTCACCGACATGCGACTGGCCAGCTCCGCCACAGAGATCGCCTCCGGGATCTCGACCTCTCGCACCACCGGCGCCGTGGGGCGCTGGAAACCGTGCTTGTCCTGCAACTGGGGCTTAGCCGCCTTTTTCTTGCGTCGCGCCGGTCGCGACCCGCTGGTCGCCGGCTCGACATCAGTCTCTTCGTACTCGACGATGGGGAGGACCTCCAGATCCCGCGCCCGCACCGCATCCTTCCGCGCCGCTTTCTTTATCGGACGGTCCTTCTCTGCGACAGGCAGCTCTGCGCCCTTCTTCGATGCTTTTTCCCTTGCCGCCGGCTCGGTAGGCCGCTTGGCGGCCTTCCGCCCCTTGGTCGCCTCGGCAGTGCCCTCCTCCGCTATGACCACCTCGGAGCCCGAAGCGACCTCGGCCTCAGCGGCGACCCCCGATACCTCGGGGGACTCTTCCAAGACCTCAGCACGAGCAGCCTCCGATTCGAGCCGCAGGCGTTCGATCTCGGCGGCCCGGCGCCGCGCTTCCGCTTCCACGCGCCGACGTGCCTCGTCCTCGCGCTCGCGCTGCTCCTGATCTTCCTGCTCGGCGAGCCGCCGCGACTCCACCTCGGCGCGTCTGGATTCAAGCTCGTGGCGCCGGCGGGACTCGGTGGACGAGGGGGCACCGCGCCCCGCGGCCTCACCGGGGCGGCGCGCGCGATCACGCTCCCGCGGTGGGGCCTGACGGACACCAGGTGTGGATACCGGGGGCCGGGCGGCGGGTGTTGGCGGTCTCGCGACGGACGCTGGCGGCGCCGCGACTGAGGCCGGGGCCGGGGCCGCGGCAGGGACCTGAGGCGCCGGCTCCAACTCCACCTGCCCCTCGACCTCGCTCTCGCCACCCACCTTGACGTAGGTCCGCTTGCGGCGTACCTCCACGCTCACGGTCTTGCTGCGCGCCGGGGAGGCAGGTCTGGACAAGGGATTCGGGCGCGCCGTTGGGCTGGGGCGCGGACTGACCGCGGGCTGACGCAACTCGCTGACAGACTTGCGCGTTAGCGTCACGCGGTCGGGTGCGGAGCCTCCCGCGTCGCCTTCCTTCTTACCGTGACTGCGGCGCAGGTAGCTCAGGAGCTGAAGCTTTTCCTGCTCCGTCAGGGTCGTATCCGCCCCGCTGGCGGAAATTCCCGCCTCCTGCAATTGGGATAGCAGGCGTTCGACGGGGATTCCCACGGCGGTGGCGAGCTGTTTGACGGTTACTTCACTCATGGTCCACCTCTGCCCCTAGTCTCGGTCCGCATCCGCGAACCAAGGTTCGCGCGCCTTCATGATGAGCCGTGCCGCGCGCTCCTCATCCATGCCTTCGATCTCCATCAACTCGTCCACTGATTGTTCGGCGAGATCCTCCATGGTCGTCACGCCGCCCCTCGCAAGGGCATAGGCGAGCTCCGTGTCCATACCCTCCATGCCGAGCAGGTCCTCCGCGGGCTCACCCCCGGCGCCCTCCTCGCTCGCGATGGCGCGGTCAAGCAACACGTCCTTGGCCCGCTCCCTCAGCATCGCGACGGTCTCGTCGTCCAGCTCCGCGATGGCCTGCATCTCCGCCAGAGGAACATAAGCGATCTCGTCCACGCTGGAAAAACCCTCATCCACCAGGATACCGGCCACATCCTCGTCGATCCCAAGCTGCTCCATGAACAACTCGATCAGGCGCTGTGCTTCCTGCTCGCTCTTGGCGGCCGCCTCTTCCTCGTTCATGACATTGAGGTTCCAGCCGGTGAGCTGGCTGGCGAGGCGCACGTTCTGACCGCCGCGGCCGATGGCCTGGGAGAGGTTCTCCTCCTTCACCGCCACGTCCATGCTGCGCGCCTCCTCATCGATGACGATAGAGACGACATCGGCCGGCGACATGGCGTTGATAACGAATTGGGCCGGGTTCTCATCCCACAGGATGATGTCCACCCGCTCACCGTTCAGCTCGTTGGACACGGCCTGGACGCGAGACCCCCGCATCCCCACGCAGGCGCCCACCGGGTCGATGCGTGGGTCTTTGCTGCGCACCGCGATCTTGGCCCGCACCCCGGGATCGCGGGCCGCCGACAGGATCTCGATGATCTCCTCACCGACCTCCGGGACCTCAAGCCTAAACAGCTCGATGAGGAGCTGCGGGGCCGTTCGGCTCAGGAAGAGCTGGGGGCCCTTGGCCTCGGCGCGGACATCGTAGAGATAGCCGCGCAGACGATCCCCCACCCGAACCGATTCCCGCTGGATGACCTGATCGCGCGGAACCAACGCCTCCACGTTGCCCCCCAGGTCCACCAGAATGCTCCCGCGGTCGGCCTTCTTGACCAGCCCAGTGAGCAGCTCGCCCTTGCGGTCCTGATAGGTCTCCACGACCTTGGCCCGTTCGGCGTCCCGCACCTTCTGGACGATGACCTGCTTGGCGGTCTGGGCACCGATACGCCCGAACAGCTCAGAGGGCAGTGGCTCCTCGACGAAGCCGCCCAATACTGCCTCAGAATCGCGCTCGTGGGCCTGGGCCAGGGTCAGGTGACTCTCGGGCTCCTCAATCTCCTCGCCCTCTGCCGGATCCTCCACCACCTCCCAGCGGCGGAAGGTCTTGGACTCCCCCGTCTTACGATCGATGGACACGCGGACATCCATGTCACCCCCGTGCTTCTTACGGGTAGCCAAGGCAAGAGCGGCCTCGATGGCCTCGAAGATCACGTCTTCGGGCACATCCTTCTCGTTGGATACCGCCTCGACAACCGCCAGAATCTCTTTGCTCATTCCACTCTATTCCGAATCAGAATTCCGGTATCAACCGAATCGTATCGATCAGGTCGAGGGGTAGCTCGCGGACCTCGCCGCCCAGGTCCAAGGCCAACATCTCCCCCGCCACGTCCCCAAGCACCCCCTCGAAGTTGCGCCGCCGGTCCAGCTTGGTGACCAGCTTGACCCGTGCGCGATGTCCTCGAAAGTTCTGGACTTGCTGCACGGTAAACAGGAGCCGGTCGAGCCCCGGCGAGGAGACCTCCAGGCTATAGTTGCCCGGCAGAGGATCCTCCACGTCCAGGACGCCGCTCAACTGGTGGCTGACCGCGGTGCAGTCGTCGAGGGTGATGCCGCGCTCGTGGTCGATATAGACCCGCAGGAGAGAACTGCGCGCGCTGCGCTGGAAGTACTCGACCCCCACCAGCTCGTAACCCATGGGCTCCACCACGCCACGGGCCAGGGTCGTCAATCTGTCGTCTGCGCGCTGCATCGCCCTCCACAGGGGGCACCATCGGGGCCCAAAAACAAAAAATGGGCCGAAGGCCCAATCTCTTCATCGTCCGTCGCAGCCCCTGCGCGGAGCGCACAGAGGCAGCCACGAAGAACAAAAAAACCCCGAAATCGGGGCTCTCCATCGAACCTCCACATCCCTGCCGACCCCGCGCGCCCATGGGCAGCGCCGATCCGGGGGACGAGTTGGTCGTGCCAGTCCAGAGAGGCTCTTTACCAGACTGAGGTCGACCCCGGCAACCACCCCAATGCCGGCGTTGCTCCCAGGCTTCGAGCTTCGGGAGTGTAACCGCTCCCCTACAGGTTGGCAAACCGCGGATGCTCAGCCCGACACTGCCGACCCTCACCGCAAGTTGTAGCCAGGGCGCTCCAAATCGACACCTCGCCCAGGAGGTGAGGATCAAGGATGCCCCTCTTTTCCTTCCGCGCATCCCCAGTCGCACTGCGTGCCTTAGCTCAGAGCACGGGCCCGAGCATCGCCACCGCGTTGTTCCAGAGCCGCCGCCTCCAGGTCCAACCTTCCACCATTTCAGCGCCAACGGGAAGAGATTCGGCGATATAACCGTCCTGGCGGCGACGCATGTCCGCGGTCAGCCCCGAATCGCAGAACAGAATATTGTTCTCGTAGTTGAGGTCGAAGCTGCGTCGATCCATGTTGGCGGACCCGATCAGGGTCACCTCTCCATCCAAGGTCAGTGACTTGGTGTGCAGCAGCCCGCCCGGATACTCAAAGATCCGCACGCCGGCGGCGAGCAGGTCAGCGTAGTAGCTACGGCTGGCCGCCGCCACGACCCAGGAGTCGTTTCGGGCCGGAAAGACAAGGGTTGTCGATACGCCGCGCTGCGCAGCCGCGCACAGGGCCGCCTGAAGCGGATCATCGGGGACATAGTAGGGTGTCGTGACGACCAGCTCGCGGCGGGCGCTGTAAACCAGGGACTCAAACATCTCGGGCATCGCAGAGTAGCGCACCGTGGGACCCGTACCGATCACCTGGGCGGGAAACCCCCGCTGCGACACCATGATCGGCCGGCGTAACAGCGCCTTGAGATCCTCGCCCGTGTGGGCCATCCAATCCGCGGCGAACAGGTGCTGATTCTGGCGCGCAATCGGTCCCTCGAACCGAATCACAGCATCCACCCAGGGGGCGTACTTGACCTTGACGAGAAACGCCGGGTCAGCACAGTTCTGGCTGCCGCAATAGGTGACCCGATCATCGATGACGACGATCTTGCGGTGGTTCCGCAGATCGATACGCCCGCTGATGACGCGCAGCAAAGGATTACCGATGGGCAGAGCGCGCGCCAGCTTGACGCCGGCATCCGCCATCGCTTGCCAGTGCGGCGAGCTGATCATCAGCCGCGAGCCCAGATCGTCGGCCATCGCACGACAGACCACGCCGCGCGCTGCGGCCCGCTTCAACGCCTCGGCCACCCGACGGCCGTTGTTGTCCGGCAGCCAGATGTAGAACAGCAGATGGACATGCTCCTGCGCACCATCGATGTCCTCCACCATGGCATCGATGGTCCCATCGGAGTCCGGCATCAAGCGCCCGCTGTTGCCCCCGACTGCATCGAAGCGGCTGATTGACCGGCCGACCCGGAAAAGGTGGACATGGCGCTGCGGCACCTCGGGATCGAGGTCCTTCGCATCGGCACCCGGCGCATCGCTCATCCGCGGCATCTCATCCATCACTGCCTGCATCCGCCGGACACGCCGTCGGCCGACGTTCACTTCGCCGAGGAGGATGTAGGCCGCGATGCCCGCAATCGGCATGGCAACGATGACCACTACCCAGGCAATGCGGGACGACGGGTCCCGATGCGGCCGCAGTAAGACCCGCACCAGGAGCGCGAGCTGGACCAGAATGTGCAATGCCAGGGCGCCTGCTGCCAGGGGGACCGATTCGCTCAACTTTTATGAACCCTCTTGTCTGTTTGCGTGATGTTACAGGTTGCGAGGACGAAACGTGGCCATGACGGCGCCGATTGGGGCGCACCGACTGGCGCCTTCCATCCCCCGAGCGGCACTCCGTGATAGGCATAGCGCCTACAATGGATCGGCATCCATACCGCAGGGCGACGGCCAGCTTTGCCTTCGCCTGCCTGCTGCCGCAAAGTCCGCACATCGGCACCGCGGAAAAGACACCCCCAAACTGGAGCTTGCACCATGCCTGCCCACATGGAAATTGACCTTCGATTCGGCCGCCCTCCAGCACCGGTGCGCCGGCCCGAAGGCTGCCCGATGCGGTTGCTTCTGCTGGGTGATTTCAGCGGGCGCCATGCCCGCGCTGCGGGCGGTGCGGCGACCTTGCCCCTGTGGGTACTGCACCGCGTCGACATCGACAACCTCGATCAGGTGGTACGCCGCATCGCGCCGCAGGTGCCGCTGCCGGCCCAGGCAGGTGCGCATACGACGATGCTGGACATCGAGTCACTCGATGACTTCCACCCCGATCACCTGGTCCAACGGGTGGGCGTTTTTCGCCAGCTGCTCGACCTGCGCACCCGCCTGCAGGACCCGGCAGGCTTCGAGCGGGCCGCTGACGAACTCCGCAGCGATGGCCTGGCACGAACGTCCCTGGGCGAGGGGCCGCCCGACACGGCCGCCAGCGGCGACGCCGAGAAGGATGCGTCCACGTTGCAGCGGTTGCTGGGGCGTACCTCGGCCACACTACCAACGCCAGTGCAGCCAAGCGCCGGCAGCGTCGACGCCCTAGTCCGTGACATCGTCGCGCCGCACATCGTGCCCGACCGGTCGGCTCTGCAGGAGCCGTACACAGCGGCCGTGGACGCGGCCCTGGGCGAGCGGATGCGGCAGCTCCTGCATGCACCGATTTTTAGCGCCTTGGAGGGGGCCTGGCGCGGCGTGCAATGGCTGGTATCCCGCCTTGAGCTAAACGACGATCTGCAACTGCACTTGCTGGACGTCAGCCGGGACGAGCTACAGGCCGACCTGGCTGCTGCCCAGGGCGACCTGTCGCGCTCGGGCCTGTTTCGGCTGCTGGGCGCCACAGGCAACGATGCCCCGAACGGCCCGCACTGGTCATTGCTTGTGGGGCTATTCGACGTCGGGCCCACGCCCGAGGACATGGACCTGCTGGCGGGGCTGGGCGCCATCGCTGCGCAGGCCGGCGGGCCCTTCGTCGCCGGGGCGGCACCGGCGCTGTTCGGTTGCCCATCCGTCGCCGACCTCGCTGACCCGCAACAGTGGCAGCCCCTCCCAGATGATCTGCCGCAGCGCTGGTCGGACCTGCGCCGGTGCGCGGCCGCTTCCTGGATCGGACTGGTCGCGCCGCGGCTACTGCTGCGTCTTCCCTACGGAAAGGCTACCGATTCGATCGAACGCTTTCCATTCGAGGAGCAAGCGGCTTTGCCGGTTCACGAGACGCTGATCTGGGGCCCTGGCTCCTTGGCGGCCGCGTTGTTGATCGGCCAGGCGTTTACCGACAGCGGCTGGGACCTGGTGCTGGGACAGGCACAGGACCTGACCGACCTGCCGGCCTACACCTTCAGCCGTGAAGGCGAGCCACAGCTTCAGCCCTGCGCCGAGGCATGGCTCGGCGAGCGTGCTGGCCAAGCCCTGTTGGAGCGAGGGGTGATGCCGCTGCTCAGCCACCGGCAGCGCGCGGCTGTGCGGCTGATGCGTGTCCAGTCCATCGCCGAACCGGCTTGCGGGCTGGCTGGCGGATGGAACTGATAATCTGCGGGATCACCCAACGCGCCGATCCGACACCCAATCGCCGTGCCTCACGCTTCGCCAACGCACGCCAGGTCGCACACGTCAACGGAACATCCCAGGGTGCCGACGCTCCGTCATCCTAGAGCTGAAGTTTTCCTCTTTCATCATACTACGAGCCGCATGACCGTTGAGATCAAAGGATTTCGGTCTGGTTGGCCGGGATCCTGGCAGTCGATACCGAAACCCTCGTTTGCGAGATGCCTGGCGAGGGATCTTCGCACATCTGCGAAGGCGAATTCGGTGGTGTTTTTCGAACCACCGCAGCACCTCCCGGATCTGCGCTCAGGGCAGCTTCACCGAAGCCCTGAAGGTGTAGTAGCGCCACTCGGCGATGCTCACGCCGAACAGGGTCGAGATGGCGCGCAGCAGATTTGACGTGCGCGAGGCGGTGATCGGGACAATGGTCGCCCGCAGCGTCAGGCGGAACCAACGAAAGCGCTCTTGACCCGTGTCCGTGGCAGGAAACAGGGCTTGGCAATCGTTCGCAAAATGGTTAAGCAATCGCTAATATTTTGGCTTATTCGTGCTCACTAGTATATTAATGCTTTTGTCGATCGCTAAAATCAATTGGCGATTAATTGAGCCCCAATGCAGATCGCCTATTTGCACCGTCTTATGAATCAACGCGGCCGGAAAAGTACAAAAATTCAGAAACCGCTAACGACCATAATGGGGTGGTTCGCCGCGGCGGGTAATAGTGCGCTCGCACCGCTTCAACGTCGCCATCCGAGGCCGAAGTCGCCAATTGTATTGCTGAACTCTCGGGGCATGCTGCGTTTGTTGTTGATGGTATTGATTGGAGTGCCGCTAACGGTTCTCTTTTACAAGAGACTAAGCCCCCTCCCTCAGAGTGCCAGATTGTTTGCGGTAGTCTGCTGTGTTGTCATTCTGGTTGCTGGCATCGTGTTGCTTTACGACTATTGGAAACAGGTTGGACGCACGGCAAAGTGGCTTACCATCGGCGCCGTACTCTCTACAACGGTGTTCTTTTGGCAAAGCGGAAGCATATTCCCAGAACCAAGCGAAGCAACAATTGGTTATTCTGATGGGTCAACGTTGTTGTCTCAGTCTCCGGACACCAAGGGGTTATGGGGTCGCGCACATCATATGTGGACGCTGCACCCGCCATATGCGTCAGTCCGGACAGCGGATAAACTAGAAGCGCCCTTTCTTGACACGCCATCACGGGTGAAGATCTGGGTTTCCAAGCCGCCAGCAGTTCTGCTGCTGCCAGACGGCACGCCTACAAATAGTGACGGCATCTCGTTAGAGATCGATGCGATTGATCGCTGGGGGAAAATCGCGAAGACCAAGAGGGTTACTATTTCTCAGCCCGATTTTCTAGAGCATCGTTGGATCTCGATAAGTATTTCCGTTGCAGCACGCATCTCCCGCGTAACCGTAACCCATCTTTGTCATTTGACCGGTCGGTTTCCGCGGAAATTGCCGGATTTTCGGCGCCTGAGGCGTGTCGGGGCTCGGCGGGTCAATGGCTTGGCCGCGGCGGGCTCTGTGTAGTGCCATAAAATATCGCACGCCCATTGCGTAGCCCCGGCGGAGGGGCTACGGTAGGTGCATGTTCATCCGTCGCACCACCATCAAAAGCCGGGAGACCGGCGAGCCCTATTACACCTACCGCCTGGTCGAGTCGGTGCGCACGGGCGCTTCGGTGCGCCAGCACACGGTGCTCAACCTCGGGCGCCAGTTCGAGGTGCCGCGGGCCCAATGGGGGCCGTTGGCCCAGCGCGTCGAGGCCCTGGTGCACGGGCAGCTCGACCTCATCGCCGATGGGTTGGACCCCGCCTGGGAGGCGCTGGCCGAGCAATACGCGGCACGCCTCGTGGGGCGGCGCAGCGCCCCAGCGCCAGCCGATACCCAGGCGGGCGACTACCAGCGCGTGGACCTCGATCGCGTGGAGGTCGTTCGCCCACGTAGCGTCGGGGCCGAGTACGTGGCCCTGGAGGCGCTGCGGCGGCTGGGTCTGGACGTCAAGCTCGGGGAGCTGGGGTTCAACCGCCACCAGTTGAGCGCCGCCATCGGGGTCATCGTCGGGCGTATGGTGCGCCCCGGCAGCGAGTTGGCGACGCACCAGTGGCTGCAACAGCGCAGCGGTCTCGGGGAGCTACTCGACTACGATTTCGAGGACCTGGACCTCAACCGCTTCTACCGGATAGCCGACCGGCTGTTGGCGCACCACGCGACCCTGGAGGCTTTTCTCTACCGCCAGGAGTGCGATCTCTTTTCCCTCTCGGAGACCATCACCCTCTACGACCTGACCAACACCTTCTTCGAGGGCACGGCTAGGCGCAATCCGAAGGCCAAGCACGGTCACTCCAAGGAGAAGCGCTCGGACTGCCTGCTGGTGACCCTGGCCTTGGTCCTCGACGCCAGCGGCTTTCCCAAACGCAGCGAGGTCTTTGCCGGCAACGTAGCCGAGCCCGAGACGCTGGAGAAAATGCTCCAGCGCCTCGCGCCGGCCCCCGGGACGCTCGCCCCGACGGTGGTCATGGACGCCGGCATCGCCACCGAGGAGAACCTCGTGTGGCTGCGAGAGCGAGGTTACCGCTACCTGGTCGTCAGCCGCGAACGCAACAAGCAGTTCGACCCCGAGCAGGCCACGACGATCCGCGAGGAGGGCGCCGCCCGCATCCGCGTGCAGCGCGTCCTCGACGACACCGACGGGGAGGTGCGCCTGTATTGCCACTCCAGCGCTCGTGAGGGCAAGGAGCGGGGCATCGTCGAACGCTTCTCTACGCGCCTGGAGGCGGAGCTGAAGTACCTCGCCGAAGGCCTGCACTTACCCCGCCGGGTCAAGCACTACGAGAAGGTCCTCACCCGCATCGGGCGGCTGCGCCAGCGTTACTCAAGGGTCGCCCGCTACTACGACATCCGCCTCGAAAAGGACGATGCCAGCGCCAATGCCAAGGCCCTGCACTGGACCCGCGTCGTCCCCACCGAGGACACCCTTCCCGGCGTCTACTGCCTGCGCACCAATCAGACCGACTGGGACGACGCCACGCTCTGGGGCACCTACACCATGCTCACCGATCTCGAGGCGGTGTTCCGCTCCTTAAAGTCGGAGTTGGGCCTGCGCCCCGTCTACCATCAAAAGAGCGGCCGGGTCGACGGCCACCTGTTCATTTCCGTGCTGGCTG
>CAVPXP010000022.1:10000-165434 GCA_963709645.1 uncultured Gammaproteobacteria bacterium | reverse complement strand
AAGGTCGCCACTCCACCGCCGGTTTGCAGCATGGGTTGATACAGGTTCAGGTACAGCCGGTCGATTCCTTCGACATCTAGAATGACACGACCTTCCAGCAACTCGCGCACCGTTTGCTCTACCATGACAGCAGGCCCCGGTTGACATCATGGCTGCAAGCCATCACCCCGCTTCAAGCGGCTACCAACGGGAGCATAGCCTTCCGTCGATCAACCGGGGCCACCCATGCCTCCTCGGTCTGAGGCGACGCCTCGCTAGTGTTGGTCATACATGCAGGGGGACAATCCTGCGCCCAAAGGGTTGGCACATTGCGGCGCGGCGTAACGAGACAGGCAGCACAACTCGCATGCCCTCCAGGCCGCCGCTGGATCGGCTTTGGCGGTACCCTAAGGAGCCGGCCTACATGCCGTGTCAGCAGCCTTGTCGGCCAGAACTCGGGCCTTCTCGTTGGCGTTACGGACGGGTTTCACAACGTCCGTCACGCAAATTTCCATGGCGGTGATCTTGCTTACAACCAGGTAGGACGTGATCTTCTCTGGCCGTTCAGGGTCTTCGTTGACGTTGTAGCGCACGATCAGTGCCAACGGCTTGGTCTTGCCGCCAGAGGTTCGCCCTCACCAGCCTGCCGCCCGAACAGGCCAGCCCGCAACGCCTCCTTGAACTCAACCGCGGGCACTGGAGCATCGAGAACCGCTCCCACTACGTGCGCGATGTGACCTTCGACGAGGATCGCTCGCGCATCCGCGTCGGCCACGGGCCGGCGGTCATGGCCGCCTCGCGCAATTTCGCCATCGCCCTGGCTCGCCTGCACGGCTTCACCAACATCGCCAGCGCGCTGCGCGCCTTCGCCCACCAGCCCCGCCGCGCCCTGGCCGCCGTCGGCGTCTAGCCGTCCGCCACCGCTCGCGCCACCCGTCCGCTTCCGGCGGAGGATCCCACGCGATCCGAACCCGGAAATTGCACTTCCCAACCCCGCCAATTACGCACCCCTGCGCACTGCGCTCCCCTTTCCCAACCCCAGCGCGACGCTCGCCCCGCCAAGGTCCCCGCCGCCCCCGCTGCAGCCGCCGGACTTTGACGGGACCCTGGCGCGGACTTATCTAAGCCTTGTCAGTGCGTGGCACCGGTGCTAGCATTGCGGCCCTTTATTCGGGCTGCCTTGCGGCGGCGAAATAGCTTCAAGGAATTCTGTCATGTCCAGAGTCTGTCAGGTCACCGGCAAGCGGCCCACCACCGGCAATAATGTCTCCCACGCCAAGAACAGAACGCGCCGGCGCTTTCTCCCCAACCTCCACTCGCACCGCTTCTGGGTCGAGAGCGAGCGGCGCTGGGTTACCCTGCGCCTGACCACCAAGGGCATGCGCACCATTGACAAGCGCGGAATCGATGCCGTCCTGGCCGACATTCGCAGCCGCGGCGAAAAGGTCTAACGGGAGAACACCATGGCAAAGGCAGCTCGCGAGAAGATCCGGTTGATTTCCAGCGCCGGAACCGGTCACTTCTACACCACCACGAAAAACAAGCGTAACCAGCCCGGCAAGATGGAGATCAAGAAGTTCGATCCCGTCGTCCGTCAGCACGTCATGTATAAGGAAGGCAAGATCAAATAGATCGGGCCAAGCTGTCGCAATCCCGCCGCGTATGTTCGGAGTCGCATGCGAACGGCACCTAAAAAAACCCGCCGGTGGCGGGTTTTTTGTTTCCGGCGTCGCGTGCCGGCCTCGCCGGAGCACAGTTTGGTCACGTGCGCTGCCATGCGAAACTTGGGCATGACGCCCTGCCGGTGCCGCACCCACACCAGGAAGCGAGCGGGGCCACCCGGGAGAACGGCAGCTTATTTCAGGCAGCGCTCAGGGGCGTCAAGCAACGGCCGCCGACGGCTCGCGCAGGGACGGCAGCAGGTGCAGAAGGGCACGCGCGACCTCCGGATCGAACTGGGTACCGGAGTTTTTCGCGAAGTCCTGGCGTATGAATTCCTGGGCGAGGGGGTTGCGGTAGGGCCGTCGCGATGCCATGGCGTGGTAGCTGTCGGCCACGTGGACAATGCGCGCCTCTATGGCGATGGCCTGACCCGCCAGGCCATCCGGATAGCCGCGGCCGTCAAACCGCTCGTGGTGCTGACGAATCGCAGGCCCCGCGTCAGCGAGGAACTCCAGCGGTGCGAGGATCGCTTCGCCGTCGGCCGGGTGCTTGCTGATTAGCGCGAACTCGGCGTCGTCCAGCCGCCCTCGCTTGCGCAGCACCACGTCGGGCACGCCAATCTTCCCGACGTCGTGAAGCCGACCCGCGATCCCGACCCGTTGGGCCGCCGCGGCGGAAAAACCCAGCTCCAATGCCAGCCGCTCCGCAATCCGGGCCACCGCTTCGGAGTGACTGTGGGTGTACGCGTCCTTTCTGTCCACCACTTCCGCCAGGGACGTGACGCTGCGCAGATTCAGCCTCTTCAGGTAATCCGTATCCAGCTCGGCACCCATCACAAAGCGAAGTACGGTGCTGCCAATTTGCACCAGATCGCCGTCAGCCAGACGTTCGCTGGTGATCCTGTTGCCGTTGAGGACGGTGCCGTTGGTGCTGTCCAGGTCCTGCACATAGTAGCGATTGTGCACCGCAAGCACGCATGCATGGCGGCGCGACGACCTCCGGTCGCGGATGCGATAGTCGACGTCGCCACCGCGGCCAATCACCAGCTGGAGCGAATCCAGAGACACCGGCTGCCCGCCTCCCACTTGGGGAACCAGAGATGCCTTGCGTTTGGGGTCGATCACGCCGCTCCGTTCAGATGCAGAGCAGCTGACTGTCGTACCCTGGAAAGAGTCCAATAGCTGCCTTACCCGGCCCGCCGTCGCGAGCAGTCTCGTGCCGTTTCGGAACCCGATATTGTAGTCAGGCGCGGTCGGCGATCTGAGATCCGCTTCGCGAGAACGCTGCCCAGCCCGATGCCGTCAGAGAAATTCCACCGTCACCCCAGGTGCCGGTACGCACCTTGGCTGTAGGCCCTCTCTACTCTGCGGCACTCCAGGCGCGCCGCCAGACCTCGCTCACCATCGGCCTGGCGCGGGCATCGACTGCCTGCTTAACGCGTTGGCACAAAAGGGGATTGGCCCGGTAGATGGCCAGCTCCTCCACCACCCAGGCGGCGGTGCGGGGGTCGCCGCGGGCGATGACCCCGAGCAGCCAGTCGAAGGCGGCCTCGCTGCGGTGCAGGACGGCCCCACGCAGGAGGATACGGTGCGCCTCAGCCTTCAGGGGTTCGGCATCCCAGCGCTCGCGCAACAGCCTCAGAGCCAGATCGAGGCGACACCCGCCCAGGGCCAGGGCCGCCTGCTCCCGAACTGCTGGGTCCGGCCCATCCAAGAAGCCCGCCACAAAGTCGGGCGACTCCTCGGGTTCGAGCTGCAGCAGCCCCGCCAGGCATTCCCCCACGACCTCCGGCTCGGCATCCCCCATCAGGGCCTTGGCCCGCAGGACCGCCTCCGCCGCCAGGGGCTCGGCACAGGCGATCGCCCGCGCCGCGCCGGCGCGGGCGCGAGGCTCGGGGTCGGCCAACAGGCCCGCCAGGTCAACCAACGCCCGCGGGTAGCGGGTCTGCACCAGGCCCATGGCACAGGTGGCGCGCAGGTGGACGGCAGTGTCTACGCTCCCACCCCAGACCGGTTCCGCCTGGCGCAGCCGGATTCCGACCCGGTAGAGAGCAGCATCCTGGCAGTCCAGGGCCACCAAGGCCCGAGCAATGGCACCCTTGGCCATGCACTGGGGATCTCGGGTAAACGCCAGCGGGCGCAGGCGCGCGAAGGCCGCAGTCAGGTCACCCTCCAGGTCGTAGAGGAGGCGATCCCCGCACAACTGGGCGGCGCGGGCTACCGGCAGCGGGTGGGGGTCACGCAGGGCGGCCCGGGCGATATCGGGAAAGGCGCCAGGGTCACCCTCGGCGGCGGCCTGGAGGCGCTGGAGGCGTGGCTGGGGATCGTCGGTCTTGCGGGCCATGCCTGCGGTGTTCGGCCTGCGGGGCCTTGCGGACCCGGTTCAGCGAGCCCCCCTGTGCCGGATCGCCAGGCGTCGGACGGCCTTGAGGTCTTCCACCTGGAGCTGGGTCCGGATGTGGACGTGGGTCCCGACGATGAAGTCCGTGCGGCGCTCCAAGACGAAGAGGAAGGGCCCCACTGTGCTGCCGCCCGCCAGCGTTGCGGTAACCTCGACGGGGAGGCTGTCACCGACTTGCGCCGCCCGCCACTGGTCGCCGTCCGTGGGCTCGGCGACCAGGTTCAGGAGCAAATCGACTCGCCCGGTCTTGCGGTCCAGCTCCTGCTGGGAGACCTTGAAGGGCGTCTCCACGAGGTAGCCGTCGAAGTGCCAGGCGAGGTCCTTGCCCATGCGCACGCCGGGCGCCCCCTCCATGCCCGCTTGGGCCCCAGCCTCCAGCGCATCCACACGCCGGGTCAGCTGGTCGATGCGCGCCTCCAGCTCCAGGAGCTTGATGGCGGGGTCCATCTGAGCCAGGCCGGACGCTACCGGGGCCAAGAGGACGCCTGCGAGGATGACTGCCAAGGCACCTTTCATTGTTGCGATCTCCAGTGGGGTAGCGTCGCCGGGCTTCATCGCCGGACGATACGCCCGTCCAACTTCGGGGCGATGGGTCCTCCGGCACGGAAGGCCTCGATGACCATGTCTGAAATCAAGCGGCCGGTATCCACCCTCCGCTCCATCGCCTTGAGCATGGCATAGCCGTCGCCGCCCTCGGCCAGGAAATCGGGCATCACCGCCCGGTACTTACGGTCCGGATCCAGGGGGCGATCGCCCAGGGTGGCATCGGCAAGCCCCCCGTCGCCGATCACATAGTGCAGCCCGGAGACTTGCAGAAAACCGCCCGGGTTTTCGTCCGGGTCAAGGGACGCACTGCGCGCCAGAGCGGCGAGGATCTGGGCCCCCGTCAGATCCCCTACGACCAGCTCATTGCGAAAAGGGAAGCTCTGATAGACCTGTTTGAGGGTCACGTCCCCCGCCGGGATGCTCGCCCGGAAGCCCCCGCCGTTGAACAGGGCGAGGTCAGCCAGGGTGATCTCCCGAGCGATGTCGGCCACGAAGTCCCCGAAGGCAGCCTCGCCGCGGCGGATCTCATCGCGCCGCGCACTCAGCTCCACATCGCTGCGCCCAATGACCTGGTTGAGCCCCTTGTCGGCCTCGGCAGCGATGCGCGCCACTTCTGCGACCATCTCAGGGTCTTCGGGGGCGGCGGCATCCATGGACAGGAGCCGGTAGCCCCTGCGCGCCAGACGCCCGCCCTGGCAATCCAGATCCAGTCGGCCCAACCAGCGGCCCCGCTCCCCGGCCTGGAGGATGGGCACCCCGCCCTCCAGCTCTGGCTCGCCAAAGACGAAGTGGTTGTGGCCGCCGACAATCAGGTCGATCTGCGGCACCTCTTTTGCAAGCCTGCGGTCATCGGCGAAGCCCATGTGGGAGAGGACCACGACCAGGTCCGCGGACGCAGCCAGGTCCGGTATCAGCCTCCGGGCGACGGCGATCGGCTCCTCCACACTGACGCCATCGACGTTGCGGGGGTGCGTGGCCGTGGTCAGCTCCGGGGTGGTCAGACCCAGAACGGCCACCCGGGGCCCGCCCGGCTTGGCGATGATCACCGAGGGTCGGACCGGGAGCGGCTCCGGGTGGGTCTGCACATTGGCGGTCAGGAAGGGGAAATCGGCAAACCCGACCAGGCGGCGGAACACGTCCTGGCCGTAATCCAGCTCGTGGTTGCCCATGACCGCGGCGTCGACCCCCATGCGCTCGAACAGGGTCAGGTCCGGGATGCCGAGGAACAGGCTGGACGTCACCGTTCCCTGGAGCAGATCACCCCCGAACAGCAGCACCACGGGGCGGTCCTGGGCCTCTGCCCGCACCTGCGCCACGGCCTCAGCAAGGCGGGCAATGCCCGCGACCTGGGCCTGCGTCTGCGTCTGCGTCTGCGGGTCTGGGTAGGGCTCAAGCTGGCCGTGGAAGTCGTTGAAGTGCAGCAGGATGAGGCCCTGCCCGTCGAGGCACTCCGCCCCGGCGCGGCCCAGTAGGACAAGCGCCAGCAGGAACGCCCCAACCAGTCCGACGAGGCTGCGGAACGGGATCACAGCGGAGCCAAGACGAAGCGGATGCCCAACGAATTGCCGATTGATTACCAGGCGACCGCCGCCTCCGCGATGGCCTTGAGGTTTTCCGCCACCTCTGCCATGACCGAGCTTGCCGCCACCTGATCCGGCGGGATCTCGCGGTGCACCACGTAGGTCTTGCCTGGCTCATTCGGCAGGACGTAGACGGAGACAATGAAGGGGCAATTGACGATGCGCGCCGGCTCCTCCGCGGTCATCTTGCGCGAGAGGATGGCGCTGCAGAACTCAATGGACTCGGCCTTGGCATAGACCGGCTCCCCCAGCCCCAGGTCCTTGCCGGTGCGCTCCAGCATCTCGCCCATGTGCATGATGTTGTTGATGTACATGCCGCGTTCCCCGATGGCGGCCTTGAGGCCATCCATGACGTCACCGAAGGCGGCGCTGCTCTCGTAGAGGGCGTAGCCGCCCGCCGCCAGGGCCCCCTGTGTCGCTGCCAGGGACAAGACGAGGGTACAGGCAAGGCGCTTGACGCTGAACATGGGTCGATTGCTCCGGTGGTGGCTAGGCACCAGATCTTAGCAGGGGTCCAAGTCCGGGGCGATGGATCGGCCGCCGCGGGACGCTCGGCAATGCACAAGCGGCGCGCGGGCAAGGCGCTATGCCGGACCGGCCCCAGGCGGTACTCTGGACGCGACGCAGGCGCCTCTCGTTGGGATGAAGATCGCAGAAATGGCGCCGCCGTCGCCGGCCAGCGGACCTGCCCTTGACCGGCGCCCTAGTACAGCTCAGGCAACTGCGCCGGTCGTTGGCCCTCGGTTGCCGGTTCCCAACCCTTTCCGGTCCCGCAGACCGCCGGTCGAGGTGACCACCCAAAGTCCCGCACCTGGAGTTGACCTATGCAGATCCGGATCGGCTACGAGCTGACCTATACGTGCCCCCAGCGCACGCCCATGATCCTGACCCTTAATGTTCACTACAGCAGGGTCTCCGACCTGGCCGTCCCCGACCACATTGTGACCCACCCCGCGGTCCCGATCACCGCCTATCGCGACGGCTTCGGCAACTGGTGCAGCCGCATCGTGGCCCCGCCTGGGGAGATCCGCATCTCCAGCAACGCCGTCATCAACGACACCGGCCTGCCCGACGCGATCGATCCGCTGGCGGCCCAACACGCTGTAGAGGACCTGCCCGAGCGACACCCTGGTCTACCTGATGGGCAGCCGCTACTGCGAGACCGACCGGCTCTCCGACATCGCCTGGTCCCTGTTCGGGCAAACGCCACTGGGCTGGCCGCGCGTCCAGGCGATCAGCGACTTCGTCCACAGCCACATCACCTTCGGCTACCAGCACGCCCGCGCCACCAAGACCGCACTCGAGGTCTTCCACGAGAAGACCGGGGTCTGCCGCGACTACACCCACCTCGCCATCGCCTTCTGCCGCTGCATGAACATCCCCGCGCGCTACTGCACCGGCTACCTGGGCGACATCGGTGTGCCGCCGTCCGCGGAGCCCATGGACTTCTCCGCCTGGTTCGAGGCCTACCTGGGCGGGCGCTGGCACATCGTCGACCCGCGCAACCGGATACCCCGCATCGGGCGGATCCTGATCGCCCAGGGCCGCGACGCCGCCGACGTGCCGCTCAGCAACGCCTTTGGTCCCAACACCCTGAAGAGCTTCAAGGTCTGGACCGATGAGGTGAAGGTCGCTGGAGCATGACTGTGGACGCGCGCGTGGACGGACACGCCAAGCCGGCCGAGATGGCTTCTCATGTCCGACCCCTGTTGGCCGCCGACGAGCCGCCGCCCTTCACGCTGGTCAACCCCGAGGGCGCGGCGAGTGCCGTGCTGGTCTGCGACCACGCCTCCAATCGCATCCCTCGGGGACTGGGCAACCTCGGCCTGGAGGCCGACCAACTCGGCGAGCACATCGCCTGGGACCCCGGTGCCGCCGAGGTCGCCCGCGGGCTGGCGGCGCGACTCGACGCGCCGCTGCTGCTGGGTGGTTACTCGCGCCTGGTGATCGACCTGAACCGCCCCCTGGCAAATCCCGAATCCATCCCGGAGCAGAGCGACGGGGTACCCATCCCAGGCAACCTGGGTCTCACCCGGCAAGCCCGCGCCCAGCGCGTCGCCGCCTTGTACGACCCCTATCACCAGGCCATCGCACGGCTACTCGCCAGCCGCGCCGAGCGAGCGACCCTCCTGTTCAGCATCCACAGCTTCACCCCCGTACTCGGCGACGAGCGGCGGCCCTGGCCCGTCAGCATCGCCTGCTGGCACGACCGCCGGCTCGCAGACCGCATGCTGCACGCGCTGCGGCTGCGCGGCGACTTGCTGGTCGGCGACAATCAGCCCTACGGGGTCGATGACGTTCACGACTACACCCTGCCCACCCACGGCGAGGGTCGCGGGATCCCGTACGTGATGATCGAGATCCGGCAGGACGGGCTTCCGCACCCCGCGGACGTCGCAGCCTGGGTGGAACGGCTGGCAGGGGCATACGAACGCTTGGAGGCTGACCCCCCGGCCCTGTCCGGCCGCGGCTGACTGCTGTGCATGAAAAGCGCACTAAAGCGGTGAGGTGGCGCGCCGCCTGCCAGTGGGCGAACAGGGCCGCGTCATGCGGCTCTTCCGCAATCTGCCTCCTCGCCCCGGGTCAGGCCGGCGAGGCCTTCAGCCCCGGCGACCCGTGCCCGAAGCGCGTCGCCCGCCCCGTCCAGCGCGCTGAGGTGCAGGTAGAGTCGCGTGGCGACCCGCTTTCCGGGTGAGTGGGTCATGGGGCTATACTCGCGCAGATCGAATCAGGAGGCAGCGCATGTCGATTCAGCCAAAGCCCTACTACAGCTTCGAAGACTACCTGGCTGCCGAGCGCGCGTGCATCGACGCCAAGCACGAGTACGTTGCGGGCCAGGTCTTCGCCATGGTCGGGGCCACCTACAACCACAACGTCATCACGGCGAACCTAGCCAGAAGTTTAGGCAATCAACTGGGATCGCAAGCCCTGCACCGTTCTGACCAATGACATGCGCCTGCGCATTCAGACCGCCGACGCCTGCACCTATCCGGACGTCATGGTGCTGTGCGGCAAACCGGCCTTCCACGACGCGCGCAAAGATGTCCTAACCGACGCAACCCTGGTGGCAGAGGTCCTCTCGCCCTCCACCGAGGGCTACGACCGCGGCGGCAAGTTCGCCATCTATCGCGGCCTGCCCTTGCTGTGCCAGTACCTGCTGATCGCGCAAGACCGCCTCGCCATCGACCTTTTCACCCGCCAGTCGGACGGCCGCTGGCTGCTCGAAGCCTACACCGAGCCCAATGTGCCCATCCCCTTGGAGTCGATCGGCTGCACCTTGCTGCTGCGCGAGGTCTACGACAAGGTGGAATTCGAGTCGGCCGCGAGTATCTCCGACCCGCAGTGAATGCCGCACACGCCCAGGGAACACTCCAATTCCTGCCAACGGCGAGCAAGCTAGCCCCACGCTTCACATGACGGTGCGAACCCGGCCGGCGCGTCGCCTGTCGCCGGGCATGGTCGCGCACGGCCAGATCCGCCGCCTCGCCCAGGGCCACGACCAGAGCCACCGGCCAGGTCCCCGGGCGCAGCCCGCGCTCTTGCCCACCCCCGACCACCAACGGCGCCAGCTGTGGCGCGAGCTCGGGCCAGGCGAAGCGTGGTTGAGATGATGGAATGGCGAGCGCGGGCGGCCGGATTAGATCCCCCCTGTCCCTATCACGAGCGGCAGAGCAACCGAGCGAAAAGGCAAGAGTCAAGACCCCGAGCCTGACCTGACCCCGAGCCTGACCCGAGAAAATTCGTCGTTCCATTGACCCAGGCCAGCGAAATTGTGTCCCTTTCTCCCTTTGTCAAACCCCTTTCTCACTCTTTCCCTATCACGCTCTACGATTCCTCAGATGATTACATACAAAAAAATGTCGAGCATCTGCAATTGCATCTGCATCTTACTCGTGGGCGTGACAGCCTCCGCTCACGCTGGTCAGGAGTTGGATGCGGTCGAATCATTCACCTCGAAGGTGGTAAACCTCGATCAACAGCGCCTCGGTGACAAACCATGGCTCGTTACAGATGTCCGGTACGACGTGAAGAAAACGAACTCGCTCTTGGCTCCGATCCAAGCGGAACTTGAGTTCACGGCGATTGGCAGTAGCAAAGATAATGGTAAGCCCTTGATAGGGAATAAGTACTGGACGTTTCCCGTTGTCGTCAAACTCCATTGGTCCGATGAGCGGAAACGTTGGATCGTAGACAGGCTTCTCACAAGATCCCTTGGTAAGGGTATGTTTGATGGCAACACGGGCCCCTGGATCGAACCAGAGAACTACGATGGATTCAGGTATGTCAATCGGCCTGGCTTCGTAATGGACGATCTAATGAAATCGTTGCGCGACATCTTCGAGAAAGAGGAAGATTAGAGGAGAAAGGGGTCAGATCCGAATGGCACTAACTTAAGCGATCCACATCGATAAATCAGCGGGTTACAGTACGATCCCGACACTGATCAGCGTCGCTTCTTGGGGTGGCCGTTCAGGCGCACTTCCTCGCGTGCTGCCGCTCTGGCCTTGGTCATGAGCGGATACTTCTTCGCCCGGCGCTTGAGAGCACGGGGTTCGATGCGCCCCGGGCGCCGTCCGACCCGTGGGCCGGCAATCACGATGAGTAGCCCTCGGATGCATACCGCATCGTGGGTTCCGCCGCCGCGCTGCTGCCAGGAGATCCAGACCTGCACCGTGTGTTTGAAACTGAGCTGACGCGGGATCTGGTCGGCGAACAGAGCTGCCTGCGCCATCAGCAAGCGGATCAGGTTGTAGGCCAACAGGTCACTATCTCGAATGCGGCATCCTGGCCTGTGGTTTTTGTCGGGCGCGTTGCTCGGCGTGCGGCCACGATTTCCTGGTGGCCTTCTCCTGCAAGGGGCGCGGCGTCTGCCCGTCGTGCAACGCCCGGCGCACAGCAATGGCGGGGGCCAGGTCTTGCCTGTTGCCTGTCGGAACCTGGGTCAGCGGCTATGCTCTCGCCACCGACGACACCCCGAGAAACCCTAGTCGTCGCCGCTTATTGGGGATCAGAGTGTCGGCGGGTGTTCATCCAGCCAAGCGACCGCAGCTGCGCGAAACTGCCTAATGTCATTGACCAGGTCCGACACGTCGGCGGCAATCAGACCAGACTCTGGCAGATAGTCGGCCTGTTGACGTTTTTCGAAGGCAGCAATCAGCATGCGGTGGAAACGCGCGTCGAGGCGGCCTGCCTTGGCGAACTCCTGGCCATATGCGGAGATCACGGCGCGGTGGCTTGAGAACGATTGGCCGAGGGCGTCGAGGAGAACCTCCGCGAGAAAGAAGGCCGCGTAATAGGCCCGCGAGACCGCAGAGTCGTAGTCGCCAGAAGCACCCAGCAGTTCCGCGGACTCAAGGTAGCGATCCGCCTTACGGAGCAGGCTCGGCTGGTCGCTCACGCGGCGGTGCCCTCCGCGCGTACGTTGCGCCAAAACGGACCGCTGGCTCCTCTTAAGTCGGATTGCACAATCGGCAGGACAGACAGGAGCACCCCGTAGCGCAGGTTCAGGTCTGCCAGGATGTCGGCGTAGCGATCAACCTCGATCGCCGGGCGATCCAACTGGGTCAAGATCAGCAGCACATCAATATCGGACTCTGGCCGGGCCTCGCCGCGCGCTTGGGAGCCATAGAGCCAGAGGCCGACGAAGCGCTCGCCGTAACGATCCCGAAGGGCCTCGGAGAGTTGACGAAGAATGGTCACGATATCGGGGCATTGCATGTCCCGATTATGGGCGATTAAGTCAGGCAGGCACAGGTCAATGTGGATTCCAGAGGGTCGCGCCGAGAACCCGCCCGGGTCACGCCTGCCTGTGTCCAGGGTCCTGCAACCGGCGTTGGACACCTGCTGCCGGGTGAGCGTCCGCATAGCGGACCCTCCAAGGCTGGCGGAGAGCCCAAGCCCTCCGCTTCGTCAACACCCAGGCTTGTACCGCAGATCCAGCGTGTACGGATGATCCCCCGCCGGCTCCTCCGGGGGCGGGTCGATGAGACCGGGCGTGTGGCCCATGTGCCGGAAGCGCGCGATGCGCCTGGACTCGGCGGCGTAGGCGTTGATCGGGAGGTTTTCCTCGTTGCGCCCGCCGGGGTGCTCGACGTAGTAGGTGCAGCCGCCCAGGCTGTGGCGGTTCCACAGGTCCACGACCTCGAACACCAATGGGCTGTGGCTGGGGATGGTGGGGTGCAGCCCGGAGGGCGGGCTCCAGGCCTTGAAGCGCACCCCGGCGACGAACTCGCCCTTGCGCCCGGTGGGGCGCAGGGGCACGCGCCGGCCGTTGCAGGAGACCACATGGCGGTCGCCGACCATGCCGGTGACCTTGACCTGCATGCGCTCCACGGCGGAGTCCACGAAGCGGGCGGTGCCCTGGGCCGTGACCTCCTCGCCCAGGACGTTCCAGGGCTCGATGGCCCCGCGCAGCTCCAGGTCGATGCCGTTCTCGATGACCAGGTCCCCGTAGTGGGGGAAGCGGAACTCCAGGAAGGGCTCGAACCAGGCCAGCTCCAGCGGGTAGCCGGCGCGGCGGATGTCGCAGATGACGTCCTCGAAGTCCTGGCGCACGAAGTGGGGCAGCAGGAAGCGGTCGTGCAGCTCGGTGCCCCAGCGCACCGGCTTGCGGGTGTAGGGCTCCTTCCAGAAGCGCGCCACCAGGGTGCGCAGCAGCAGCATCTGGGCCAGGCTCATGCGGGCGTGGGGCGGCATCTCGAAGCCGCGGAACTCCACCAGGCCCTGACGCCCGGAGGCGGTGTCCGGGGAATAGAGCTTGTCGATGCAGAACTCGGTGCGGTGGGTGTTGCCGGTGACATCAGAGAGCAGGTTGCGCAGCACCCGGTCCACGATCCAGGGCTGCGACACCTCGCGCCCAGGTTCCCCAGGGGGCATCTGCTGGAAGGCGATCTCCAGGTTGTAGAGGGCGTCGTCGCGCGCCTCGTCCACCCGCGGGGCCTGGCTGGTGGGGCCGATGAACAACCCCGAGAAGCAGGTAGGACAGGGAGGGGTGGTGCTGCCAGAAGGTGATCAGGCTCTGCACCAGATCGGGGCGGCGCAGCAGCGGGCTGTCCGCCGGGGTGGGCCCGCCGAGGGTGACGTGGTTGCCGCCGCCGGTACCGGTATGGCGCCCGTCGAGCATGAACTTTTCGGTGCCCAGCCGGCACAGGCGGGCCTCCTCGTAAAGGATGTGGGTGTCGCGGACCAGCTCGTCCCAGGCGTAGGCGGGCTGGATGTTGACCTCGATGACGCCCGGGTCCGGGGTGACGGCGAGCTTGCGCAGGCGGTGGTCCTTGGGCGGCTCGTAGCCCTCCAGGACGACCGGGGTCTTGAGCGAGGCGGCGGTGGCCTCGATGCAGGCGACCAGGTCCAGCCAGTGCTCCAGATGGGTGAGCGGCGGCATGAAGACGTAGAGGCGGCCGTCCCGCGGCTCGACGCACAGGGCGGTGCGGACCCTGGAGGCCCACTCGTCCTCGGTCAGGTGGAGCTGCTCGCGCAGTTGCTGGTCGCGTTGCTCCTGGTGCGCCGCCGCCTCGGCCGCGGTCTCGGAGAAGCGCGTATAGCGCAGGGACGGGGTGCCGGGATAGGCGTGCTGCTCCCGGATGCCGTGGGGCTCGGGCCCGGACGGGCGGTACTCGGAATAGCGGATGGAGACCTCGTCGAGGGTCTGACCGAGGGGGCCGCGAGGCTCGAAGGGGTTGCGCTCCGGGTTGGTATCGAGCAGCCCCTCGGGGATGTAGGGCAGGGCGTCCAGGGGCAGGCGGAAGCCCATGGGCGAGTCGCCGGGGATGAGGAACAGGTTGCCGTCGCGGAAGCTCCAGCGACCGCTCAGCCAGCGCCCATTGGGGTGCAGACCCTGCCAGCACAGCGGCAGGACATAGCCCACGACGCTGTTGAGCCCCTGCTCGAAGATCCGGGCGATGCGGGCGCGCTCCAGGGGGTCCTTGAGCTTGCTGTCCAGCGGATCGACATTGCCCGGCAGGCGCGCCTCCTTCCACAGGTAGTAGAAGACGTCCTCGTGGGCCGGCAGGGCGAACTCAGCCCGCACCCCCAGGTGCTGGGCCAGGGTGCGGATGAATGCCTCGGCCTGGGCGGCGGTGTGCCCGTAGGACTCCCGCTCCTCGGCCAAGAGCCTCGGGTCGCGCCAGACAGGCTCACCGTCGGCCCGCCAGAAGCAGGACAGGGCCCATCGTGGGAGCTGCTCGCCCGGATACCACTTGCCCTGCCCGATATGCAGCAGGCCGCCGGGGGCGAAGTGCCCCTTCAGCCGCTTGATCAGCTGCTCCGACAGGCCCTTCTTGGTCGGGCCCATGGCCGCGATGTTCCACTCCGCCCCGTCCATGTCGTCGATGGAGACGAAGGTCGGCTCGCCGCCCATGGTCAGCCGCACATCGTGCTCCAGCAGATCCCGGTCGACCTGGTGCCCGAGGGCCTCGATGGCGCGCCACTGCTCCTCTGTGTAGGGCTTGGTGACCCGCGGGTCCTCGTGGATACGAGTGACCTGGTTGTGGAAGTAGAACTCCACCTCGCAGGGCTCCATGGCTCCGGTGATGGGGGCCGCGCTGACCGGGTCCGGGGTGCAGGCCAAGGGAATGTGGCCCTCGCCGGCGAAGAGCCCGGACGTGGGGTCGAGCCCGATCCAGCCGGCACCCGGGACATAGACCTCGGCCCAGGCGTGCAGGTCGGTGAAGTCCGCCTCAGGGCCGCTGGGGCCGTCCAGGGACTTCTGGTCCGCGGTCAACTGCACCAGATAGCCGGAGACGAAGCGCGCCGCCAGGCCCAGGTGCCGCAGGATCTGAACCAGCACCCAGGCCGAGTCGCGGCAGGAGCCCAGGGCCTTCTCCAGGGTCTCCTCGCAGGTCTGGATCCCTGTCTCCATGCGGATGGTGTAGCCGATATCCCCTTGCAGGCGCTGGTTGAGCGCCACCAGGAAGTCCACGGTGCGGGTCCTGCTCCGATCCACCTGGGCCAACCAGGCATTCAGCAGGGGGCCGTCCTCCTTGATCTCCAAATAGGGGCTCAGCTCCTTGGTCAACTGGGCGTCGTACTCGAAGGGACAGAAGTCCGCATATTCCTCAAGGAAGAAGTCGAAGGGGTTGATGGTGACCAGCTCCGCGATCACCTCGACCTCCACGGACAGGTGGGTCGCCTTCTCCGGGAACACCAATCGCGCCAGATAGTTACCGAAGGGGTCCTGCTGCCAGTTGATGAAGTGGGTCTTGGGCTCGACGCGCAGGGAGTACGACAGAATCGGCGTGCGGGAGTGGGGCGCCGGGCGCAGCCGCACCACATGGGGCGACAGGCCCACCGGACGGTCGAAGCGATACTCGGTCTTGTGGTTGATAGCGATCTGGATCGACATGGCGTGCCGGTCTCCCGTACGGCGGCGATTTGGGTTCAGGACGGAAACGAACGCAAGACTTATTCCAATGTTTGGACTGCGGCACACTTTGCGCCCCAGGCACGGCGTGCCATGCCGAGCGCGCCGAGAGCAACTCCCGGCTTGACCCATCTTGGCGCCGCGGCGGACCCTTACGGACAGAGACAGCCGTCAGGCGCACCAAGCTTGACCAAGCGCCGATGCGCCTGCACCCCGGTAGGGCGCGGGAACCCTCGGCCCGACCAGCCCCCAGCGGGCGGGGCCCCGGGGGGCTGCGCCCCGAGCCCATCGCGGCCAGAGGCCAGGACTGACCCCGGCATCTGGCACGTCTCGTGCAGCGATTCCTCTACGGCCATCACATCTACGGGGCGCATCCACATGCTCAGACAGACCGAGACCGGACAGGCTCGCCCAGCAATGGCGTACCACGAGTTCTATCGGGACGACTTCCTGCCGCGGGATCACTATAGACCGATGTGGGAGCACATCCAGCACACGGGCCAGCACCTGCTCGGCGCCAAGGCCCGCGAAGCCCACCTCGCACTGCACACGGAAGGGGTCACCTTCACCGTCTACTCCAACCAGGACGAGGGGATCGAGCGCGTCTGGCCTTTCGACATCCTGCCACGCATCATCACCGCAGACGAGTGGCGGGCCTTGGAGGCCGGGCTCAAGCAGCGCATCCGAGCACTGAACCTCTTCCTCAAGGACCTCTACCACGGCCAGCGCATCCTCAAAGACGGCGTGGTGCCCCCGGAGCTGATCTACCGCGGCAAGGACTTTCGCCGCGAGATCATGGACATCGACCCGCCGCACGACATTTACACCCACATCAGCGGGATCGATCTGATCCGCGATGAGGAGGGTCGGTACCTGGTCCTGGAGGACAACCTGCGCACCCCCTCTGGGGTCTCCTACATGATCGAGAACCGCATCGTGGAGCGGCGCATCCTACCGGAATTTTTCGCCCGCTACCGCGTTCGGCGGGTCGAGCATTATCCAGCCCTCTTGTTACAGGCGCTGCGTCACCTTTCCCCGCGCGGCGAGGATGAGGCCACCATCGTTCTACTCACACCCGGAATCTACAACTCGGCCTACTTCGAGCATACCTTCCTGGCCAAGGAGATGGGCATCGAGCTCGCCGAGGGCCGCGACCTGGTGTGCAAGAACGACAAGGTTTACCTCAAGACCACCCACGGGCTGCGTCAGGTGGACGTGATCTACCGCCGCGTGGACGACGACTTCCTCGATCCCCTGATATTCCGACCCGACTCCGCCCTAGGGGTCGCCGGGGTCATCAACGCCTGGCGGGCCGGCAACGTCGCCCTGGTCAATGCGCCCGGAAGCGGCATCGCGGACGACAAGGCGGTCTATGCCTATGTCCCTGACATCATTCGCTATTACCTCGGCGAGGCCCCGATCCTCTCCAACGTCACCACCTATCAGATGACCGACCACCAGGATCAGGCCTACGTCCTCGACAACCTGCAATCCATGGTCGTCAAGGCGGTGGCCGAGTCCGGCGGCTACGGGATGCTGATGGGCCCGAGCTCCACCCCGGCACAGCGCGCCGAGTTTGCCAAGAAGATTCAGGAGAACCCGCGAAACTATATCGCGCAGCCGGTGGTCCAGCTCTCGCGCCACGTCTGTTACCTGGACGGGGAGCTCGAATCCCGCCACCTAGACCTGCGCCCATTTATCATCTATGGACGCGACATCGACGTGGTCCCGGGGGGGCTCACCCGGGTGGCCCTGACCAAGGGATCCCTGGTGGTCAACTCCTCCCAAGGCGGGGGGAGCAAGGACACCTGGGTGCTGGCGGACTGAGGTCGCAGGCGGATGCTCAGTCGCATCGGGGAGTCCCTGTACTGGATGACGCGCAACCTGGAGCGCGCGGACAACACCGCGCGCATCCTGGATATCAACGTCGTCTATATGCTCGAGTCGGACGAGGGGGCCACGGAGGAAATGCAGTGGAAGCCCCTGCTCAACATCGTCGAGGCCGACGCGCTGTACGCCGAGCGCCATGCCGACGGCGTGGTGAGCGTCCAGCGGGTCATTGCCCTCCTGACCCAGGACAAGGGCAATTCAAGCTCCCTCTACAACAGCCTGCGGCTGGCGCGGGAGAACGCCAGGGTGGTGCGCGACCGCATCTCCCACGAGATGTGGGAGGCGATCAACGACTTCTGGCTCCAGGTGGACAAGCACCTCAAGACCCAACTCCAGCCCTGGCGGGCGGCGGAGTTCTACGCCTATGTCCACCGCGAGGCAGCGCTGTTCTTCGGCCTAGCCCAGAGCACCATGATGCGCGGCGAGGCGTACGGCTTCACGGTGCTGGGCAGCCTTCAGGAGCGCGCGGACATGACCGCCCGCATCCTCGACGTGCGGTACCACTTGCTGCTCCCCGACGTGAAGCTGGTCGGCTCACCGCTGGATTACTACCAGTGGGGGGCACTGCTGAAGTCCCTGTCCGGCTTCGAGTCCTACCGGCGCAAGTACCACAGCGGCATCAGACCCATCGACGTGGTGGAGTTCGTGGTCCTGGACCCGGACTTTCCGCGCTCCCTGACTTATTGCGTGGAGGGCATAGACCGCGCCCTGGAGCGCATCGGCACCCCTCCCACAGGGGTCGTGCGCGAGGCCATGGCAGATCTGCGCGCCCACCTGACCGGAACGACCCCAAGGCGCATCCTCGACACCGGCCTGCACGAATACCTGGATCACTTCCTGGCGCTCCTGGCCAATATGACCGGGGCCCTGCAGGCAGACTACTTCGAGGCCCACCTGTTCGACGCCGATGCGGAGACCGCGCTTTGAGATACCGCATCGAACGCTTCGGACGCGCGCTCTTCTCCGCCCCGGTGCGCGAGCACCACTTCGAGCTGCGCATCGCCCCCTGGGACGACGCCGGCCAGCGGCTGACCGCCCTGGAGCTGACCGTGCTCCCGCCGGCCACTGCCGGCGTCCATTGCGATTGCTTCGGCAACCAGGTCCACCGCGCCGCCCTGATGAGCGCGCACACCGAGGTTGAGGTGCGCATGGTCGCGGAGGTTGAGACGCTGCTGGTGAACCCCTTCGACTACCAGCCGGTGGCACCGGCGCGGGAGCTGGAGTGGGTCGCCGGCAGCCTGCGTGAGGCACCGCGGTTGCTGGACTTTCTGCTCTGCCGCAGCGCCCAGGTCCCGGACCTGGCCCCGCTGGCGCGGGAGGGTATGACCCCGCCAGACTATCAGTCTGGGAAGCCGGTGCTGGCCCAGCTCAAAGAGGCGATGGTCTGGGTGCGGGACACCTTCGAGTTCGACCGCGAGGGTGTGATGGCAGGCCCGCAGCTCGCCGACCTGTTCGAGAAGGGGGTGGGCAATTCCCGTGACCTGGCCCACCTCTTCGTCGCCCTGGCGCGCTCCTGGGGCTTCCCCGCCCGCTACGTACGCGGCTACCTGGACCCCGGCTATTTCGAACCCGACGACGAAGACGAGGACCCCCGTCAGCTCCCGCAGATCAGCCACGCCTGGGCCGAGGTCCTGATCCCCGGTGCGGGCTGGCGCGGCTTCGACCCCGCCCGCGGTCTGCTCGCCGACCAGACCTACGTTCGTGTCGCCGTCGGGCGGGACGCCGAGGACGTCCCCACCCACCGCAACACCTTCCAAGGCGAGGCTGAGGCGGAGGAGATCGAGGACCGGCTCGATGTCCAGATCGCTGGATGGCGGTTAGCCCGCGTCGAGCGGGCCAGGAGATCTCGGCAAAGCTCGTGGCGATGGGGTGGCGGGACAGCGCCAGGGCTTGTGCGTCCGCAGTCGTGTCGCCCGGGCGCACCAGCCAGGTGGTATGAGTCCCGCCGCCGCGGCGGCGTCCAGCTCGGGGATCGAGTCCGACAGAAAAAGCAGGTCCTGTGGCTGAGATACCGATGGCCGCGACGATGCGGCGGTAGGAGCTCGGGGTCGGTCTTGGGTCCAGAGGTCGTGTCGAAGAAGCCGCTGAACAGCGGCCGCAGATCGCCGTGGTCGCTGTGGGCGAAGTAGAGGTCCTGGGCACGGAGCGACCCTGACGAATAGACATAGACGGGCACGCCAGCGCCCCTCCAGGCCCGCAGTCGCTCCACCGCATCCGGGTAGACGGGGGCCCGGAAGTGCCCACCCCGGTAGCCCGCTTCCCACACCAGCCCTTGCAGGGCCTTGAGCGGCGTCACCTTGGCGTCGGCCGCGATCCATTCCAGCAGGCAGCGGGTGACCTGCCCTAGGTCGGATGCGGGCACACCGCACAGGCGTGCGGCGTCCGCGAGGAGGGCCAGCCACCTGTGGCTCGCCTGCATGGCTCCCGCACGAAGCTCGGCAAGGCCTCGGCGGCATAGGGGAAGAGGACCTCGCGCACGAAGGCGACGGGGCCCAGGGTCCCCTCGATGTCCGTAAGAACGGTCCGGGTCACGCCTAATTCTCCAGCAGGGGGAAGCCCTCGGCGATCTGGCTGCCGGTGAAGTGGGCGACCCAGCCCTCCGGGTTGTTGAACAGCCGGATGGCGACGAAGTGGGGGTTCGGGCCCATGTCGAACCAGTGGGTCGCCCCAGCCGGCACGCCGATGAGGTCGCCCCGCTTGCACAGGACCTGGTAGACCCGGTCACCGACGTGCAGGCTGAAGAGCCCCTGGCCAGCCACGAAGAAGCGCACCTCGTCCTCGCCGTGGGTGTGCTCGGCGAGGAATTTCTGGCGCAGGGCCGCCTTCTGGGGGTGGTCGGCGTCCAGGCTGACCACGTCCACGCTCTGGTAGCCCTCGGCAGCGATCAGGCGGTCGATGTCGCCCTCGTAGGCGGCGATCACCGCCTCCTGGGGGTCGCCGGGGCGCACCGTCGCGCCTGTCTGCCAGCGCTCGAAGCGCACGCCGATCCCCGACAGGGTAGCGGCAATGGCGTCGCCATCCTCGCTGGCCAGCAGGGTCGGTGCTCGGGTCGTCGTCGGCAAAGACCGTCAGTCGTCGTCATGTTCCCTCCGATGTGTCAGCGCAGGGGCGCACTGAGCCCAGCCAGGGCCAGCTCGCAGGCCGCCAGGTACTCCAGGGCCTCCAGGTGGCGGCGGGCCTCGTCGAGGTCCCCGCCCCAGACGTAGGTCCCATGCCCACGGATCAGGTACCCGAAGCACGGGGGCGGCGAGCTGTCCAGGCGGGCAATGACGTCGTCGGCCAGCGCGGCGATGTCCTGGGTGTTGTCGAAGATGGGGAAGGCGACCCGGGTCTCGTGGGTCTCGATGCCGGCGAAGGCCTTGAGCAACTCGTAGCCTTCCAGAACCAGCCGGTCCCGGCGCGGGCGGCGCAGTCCCAGCACCGTGCTGGCCGGCCCATGGGTGTGTAGCACGGCCCCGATGTCGTCGGACCAGCGGTACAGGGATGTGTGCAGCAGGGTCTCGGCGGAGGGTCGACCGGTGCTCAGCGGCTCACCGGCGAAGTCCACCCGCATGATGTCCTGCGCCGTCAGCCTGCCCTTGTCGCGGCCAGAGACAGTGATGGCGCAGGAGGCTCCGTCCAGGCGCAACGACAGGTTTCCGCTGGTGGCCGGGACCCAGCCGAGTCCGTACAGCTCGCGCCCGAGATCGGCGATTGCGACGGCGACGCTTCGGAATTCCGGGTCCAGGGCGGTGGTCATGGCAGGGCGAGGCGTTCCGGTTGGGCGCGGGTGGCTCGGGGATGCACCGGCAGAGCCAGCAGTCCGGGCTGAGGTCAGGGGCATCTACGCTAGGGAACAGGCGCGAGCGAGTCAAGCCGGCGCTCGGACCTAGCCGCACCGCCGCTGCGATGCACCCGGTCCACCTGCCTATCGCCGGCGGTTGCGCTTGCGGAGACATTTTCCGGCATCCCCGTCTAACCTTAACAGCAGCAGCGGGGAGATTCGGCCATGCGATTCGGCGGAGCGGTTCATCTGGTTTTTGGCCTTGTTGCGCTGGTTGCGGTCGCCGGGGCGGCCCCCAAGCCCGGCGGCGAAGCGGTCGTGATCGACGTGGACGGCGCCATCGGCCCGGCGACCAGCGCCTATGTGGCTGACGCCGTGGAGGAAGCGGAGGCGCGCGAGGCCAAGCTCTTGGTCCTGCGCATCGATACCCCGGGCGGGCTCGACACGTCCATGCGCTCCATCGTCAAGGCCATCAACGCCTCGTCGGTACCGGTCGTTGGCTTCGTCGCGCCGAGCGGTGCCCGCGCGGCGAGCGCCGGCACTTACATCCTTTATGCCTGCCACGTCGCGGCCATGGCTCCGGGGACCAACCTGGGGGCAGCGACACCGATCCAGATCGGCGGGCTGCCCGACAGGATTCCAGAAAAGGCGAAGTCAGAGAGCGAGTCCGATGAGGGCGTCGCGCCCGCCGCCACCGGCGACGCACACAAGGACAAGCTGGTGAACGACGCGGCCGCCTATATCCGCAGCCTCGCCCAACTGCGGGGACGCAATGTTGACTGGGCGGAGAAGGCGGTACGGTCGGCGGCGAGCCTACCGGCGGAGGAGGCGGTCGAACTCGGCGTCGTCGATCTGATGGCGACGGACCTGAACGATCTGCTCGTAAAGCTCAACGGCCGCACGGTGCGGACTGCCGCGGGGCAGGTGACCCTGGCGACGGCTGGCCTGAACCTCGTCGAGCTTGCGCCGAACTGGCAGATCCGCCTGCTTTCGATCATCAGCAACCCAAACGTGGCCTACATTTTGATGCTGGTCGGGATCTACGGCCTGATCTACGAGTTCTCCAATCCGGGCGCGGTGCTGCCGGGCGTCGCCGGGGCCGTGTGTCTGGTCCTCGCCCTCTATGCCTTCCAACTCTTGCCCGTCAACTATGCCGGCGTCGCCCTCATGCTGCTGGGCCTCACACTCATGGTGGCCGAGGCCTTCGTGCCTAGCTTCGGGGCGCTGGGGGTCGGCGGGGTGGTGTCCTTCGTGCTGGGCTCTCTCATCCTCATCGATACCGAGGTCCCCGGCTTCGGGATTTCCATCCCCCTGATCCTGACCCTTGCCGTCACCAGCGCCGTGCTGCTGGTGTTCGTCATCGGCATGGCCGTCCAGGCACGCCGCCGCCCCGTGGTGAGCGGGGCGGAGGAGTTGATGGGTGCGAGAGGGCTTGCCGTTTCCGGCTTCCCCGGGCCGGGCAGCGTGCGCCTGCACGGGGAGATCTGGTCTGCGCGCAGCGAGGCCGTCATCAACCCCGGTCAACCCATCCGCGTTACTGGCCGGGAGGGATTGGTCCTCCTGGTCGTGCCCGCAACCAACCAAAAGGAATCCTGATCATGCCCTTCCAAGTCTATGCACCGCTGATCGTCGTCATCCTCGTCCTCGCGGCGTCCGCCTTCAAGATCCTGCGGGAGTATGAGCGCGGCGTCATCTTCCTGCTCGGCCGCTTCCAGAAGGTAAAAGGGCCCGGGCTCATCATCGTCATCCCCATCATCCAGCAGATCGTCAAGGTCGACCTGCGGGTGATCGTGATGGACGTACCGAGCCAGGACGTTATCTCCCGGGACAACGTCTCGGTGAAGGTCAACGCGGTGGTCTACTTCCGTGTCATCGACCCCGAGAAGGCCATCATCCAGGTAGAGGACTTCCTGATGGCCACCAGCCAGCTCGCCCAGACGACGCTGCGCTCGGTGCTCGGCCAGCACGAGCTCGACGAGATGCTCGCCGAGCGCGACAAGCTCAACGACGACGTCCGCGAGATCCTCGACACCCAGACCGACGCCTGGGGCATCAAGGTCGCCAACGTGGAGATCAAGCACGTCGACCTGGACGAGAGCATGATCCGCGCCATCGCCCGTCAGGCGGAGGCGGAGCGCGTGCGGCGCGCCAAAATCATCCACGCAGAGGGCGAGATGCAGGCGGCGGAGAAGCTCACGGAGGCGGCTCGGATACTGGCCCAGCAGCCCCAGGCGATCCAGCTGCGCTACATGCAGACCCTCACCGAGATTGCGGGGGACAAGACCTCTACGATCGTCTTCCCGCTGCCGCTGGATCTGGTCGCGCCTTTGCTCAAGCTGAAGACCGTAGCCGAAGAGCTCTCCTGAACCTCTCCTCGCTGGCGTTTCGCATAGACGCCGCGGGACATGGTGCATCGGCGCGCCTGATCAAACCGGGTCACGCTGGTCCAGGTTCGTCGAGTAGCCGAATCGTGCGAAGTCGCGTGCGTAGGTCTCCTGGACGAGCTCGACCTCGTAATCACTCCACGCGATCTCGCCCCTGAACTGTTCGGATGCCATGTCCGTTGCGACGCGCTGCGGCGGTGGAAGACCGCTGGCGGCTGCCACACGCCGAAGAGTGCTCTCCAGTCCATCTTCCAGCCTGAACAGCTCGATTCCTTCGCCGAGAAACTGGACCTGGGGACGCATGTGATTATCGAGCACCCAGGGATTGGTTTTCGCCTGATTCAGAATCCGCTCAAGCCAGTTTCCGAACGGCGGGAACCTCAGGCACGAGACTGTTGACGCCGAGGATACACCGCATCTTGTACTCACTCTCGATTCTCGAGTACGGATTGCGGACTACGGTGAATTTGTAATTGAACCACCCCCGCGGGAAATACTGGGCCAAGTCGTTGTGGGTATAGTGCTGTGGTGTCACCTTGGAGCAGTTCGGTGTTCCGATGGAGTGGAAGCAAAGAGGCGCGATGCTGCGCATCCAGCTTTCGATCGAAGTACCGCCCGTCTTGGGAACGTGAACGAACAGCACTCGCTTCGACTCGTATTCAATAAACGGCATGCGGGCATCACCTGCGTGTTGCGGTCCGGCGACCTGATTGAAGTCCGAGGGCAGTTCAGGCCCCCCGGCGATCCGCGGCGGCGATCCGCGCGCCCCAATCCCGCGCCTGGGCCAGGATGGCGTCGCGGTCGAGCGTCAGGGCGACCCCGTCGCGTACCAGTTGGCGCCCCGCTACCCAGACGTGGCGGACCTGGCCGCGAGACGCCGCATAGACGAGCTGGGAAAGGGGATGGTAGACGGGCTGGGTGTCGGGGTCACGCAGGTCCAGGGCCACCAGATCAGCCGCCTTTCCGGGCTCCAGCGAGCCAGTCTCCCGGTCCATCCCCAGGGCGCGGGCGGCATCGATGGTGGCCATGCGAAGCGCCGCCTTGGCGGGGACCGCGCTGGCGCTGCCGGCCACTCCCTTGCCGAGGAGGGCGGCGGCGCGCATCTCCCCGAGCATGTCCAGGTCGTTGTTACTGGCGGCCCCGTCGGTTCCCAGGGCGACATTGACCCCCGCTGCGAGGAGCCGTGCCACGGGGCAGAAGCCGCTTGCGAGCTTGAGGTTGGACTGGGGGCAATGCACCACGTGGGCCCCGGCCTCCGCCAGGCGCGTCATCTCGGCCTCGTCGAGCTGGGTCATGTGAACCGCGACGAGTCCGGGCCCCACCAGGCCGAGGCGGTCCAGTCGCGCCAGCGGGCGCTCGCCGTGGTCGCGCAGGGATTGGACGAGCTCGTCGTGGGTCTCGTGCAGGTGGATGTGGACCGGGACCTCCAGCTCGTCGGCCAAGGTTTGCACCCGCGCCAGGGGTGCATCGGAGACGGCGTAGGGGGAGTGGGGGGCGAAGGCGGTGCGGATCAACCCGTGGTTGCGGAAGCGCTCATGCAATTGCAACCCCTTGCTCAGGTACGCGTCGGCGTCCTCGGCGAAGTTGGTGGGGAAGTCCAGGACGATCATCCCGATCAGGGCGCGCATGCCGGCGTCCGCCGCCACCTGTGGCGGTGACGTCCGGGTAGAAGTACATGTCGTTGAAGCAGGTAGTCCCGCTGCGCAGCATCTCCAGGGCGGCCAGCCGGGTCCCGGCGGCGACGAAATCCGGATCCACCCAGCGCCGCTCCGCCGGCCAGATGTGCCCATTGAGCCAGGTCATGAGCGGCAGGTCATCCGCCAGGCCGCGCATCAGGGTCATGGGGGAGTGGGTGTGGGCGTTGATCAGACCTGGGAATCAGGACATGCCCTGGGAGCTCCAGGGTCTGGCGAGCCTGGATGGCCGCCGCGGCCTCTGCACTCGGGGCTAGGGCCAGGATGCGCCCATCTGCCGACGGCCAGGGCGTGGTCGGTAAGGACGCGGTCCCGCGGGTCCACGGGCAGGACCCACTGGGCGTGGATGAGCAGCTCCGCCTGCATGGCCTCAAGCTCCTTTGCGGTTTTGAGTAGACGCAGGAGTGGGCCACAATCGCCGTGAATCTGCTACAAGCACTCCGCCAAGGTTCGCTTCTTCGTCGCCAATCGACCGACCATTGCGTCCAATTGGTACCGCATCGGGACGATCTTCGACCAGACACTGCCATGGAAACCCGCGACCCCCTCGCCGTGCACCCAGACAACGCCATCGTTTGGCATGACGGGCGCCTGCACCTCCTCGACCAGCGTTACCTGCCGGAGGACGCCGGGTTCGTTGTCTGCGACAGCGCCGCCGCGGTGGCGCAGGCCATCGGCATCCATGGTGGTGCGCGGGGCACCTGCCATCGGCATCGCCGCTGCCTACGGAGCGGTGCTGGCAGCGCAGGAGGCCTTCGAGCACCACAAGGTCGACTGGCGCCGATACGTTGACGCGGACCTGGAGCGCCTGGCCGCCTCCCGGCCCACGGCGGTGAACCTGTTCTGGGCCCTGCGGCGCATGCGCCTGGCCATGGATCATCTGGGGAGCGGTGACCCGGCAGCGGACCTGCTCGTGGAGGCCCGCGCCATCCACGCCGAGGACATCGCCGCCAACCACCGCATGGGGGCCCTCGGGGCGGACTTGATCGAGGAACCCACCAGCGTCATCACCCATTGCAACGCGGGGGCCCTGGCCACCGGGCGGCTACGGCACGGCCCTGGGGGTCATCCGCAGCGCCTATGCCGCGGGCCGCATCCGCCGCGTCTACGCCGACGAGACCAGACCCTGGATGCAGGGATCGCGGCTCACCGCCTGGGAGCTGCACCAGTCGGGCATCCCGGTCACCCTGCAGACCGACGGGGCCGCCGCGAGCCTCATGGCCACCGGGGAAGTGGGCTGGGTCATCGTCGGCTCGGACCGCATCGCCGCCAACGGCGACGTGGCCAACAAGATCGGGACCTACATGCTCGCGGTCCTGGCACGCCACCACAGGGTCCGCTTCATGGTCGCCGCGCCGACCTCGACCATCGACATGGCCGCGTCCAGCGGGGCCGAGATCCCCATCGAGGAGCGCCCGGCCGCCGAGGTGCTGGCCTGCGGCGGGCGCACCATGGCCCCCTTGGGCGTGGATGCGCGCAACCCGGTCTTCGACGTCACCCCTGCTGGCCTCGTCGATGCCATCGTCACGGAGCGCGGGGTGATCCTCGCCCCGGACGCCGACAAGCTGCGTCGGCACATGGCCTGAACGGTAGGAAACGAGCCCCCGGCGCTCGCCGATTCGAAGCCATGAACCCCCGCCACGGCCCCGGCGACTGGGCCATGCTGCTGGCCCTGACGGCGATGTGGGGCTCGGCCTTCCTGCTGACCAAGATCGCGGTAGGCGGCTATCCCGCCGGGCTGGCTGGTGGTCGGGCCGCCTGGTCCTGGCTGCCGCTCTGCTGTTGCCGCTAGCGGCATGGCGCGGGGATCTGGGGCGGATCGACCGGCGAGCCTGGTTCTTCCTGGGCCTGATCGCCCTCATGGGCAATGTCCTGCCCTTCTGGCTCATCAGCTGGGGGCAGCGTGGGATCGACAGCGGGCTCTCGGGGATCCTCATGGCGGTCATGCCGCTGGCGGTCCTCGCCCTGGCCCACCTGTTCGTCCCCGGACGAAGGACTGACCCGGCGGCGGCTGGCGGGGTTCACTCTGGGGTTCGCTGGGGTCGCGGTGCTGCTGGGGCCCGAGGCCCTCCACAGCCGATCCGTAGGCAGAGAGACGGCGGTCCCCGAACCGCTCGTCGCCATGCTCGCCGTCCTGGGCGGTGCCCTGTGCTACGCGGTGGCAGCCATCCTTGCGCGGCTCCGGCCCACCCAGGGCGCGGTGCCGACCGCGGCACTGGTGACGCTGGTTGCCGCCCTCATGGCCCTGCCAATCGCCGTCGCCATCGAGTCGCCCCCGCCCCGCGCACCCGACTGGTCTGAGGTGGCGGCCTTGGTGGGCCTTGGGGTCTTCTCCACCGCCGCCGCGGCCGTCGTCTACTTCCGGCTGATCGCTTCCGCCGGCCCATCCTTCGCTGCCCAGCTCAACTACCTGATCCCGTTGTGGGCCGTAGCAATGGGCGTTCTTTTCCTTGGCGAGTCGCCCCGGGCGAACCACCTTTACGGCCTCGCACTGATCCTCGCGGGGGTCCTGATATCGGCGACCGGAGGTAGGAGCCGGGATCGACGAAGGGCGACGGATCGGCCCGGCGCTGAAATCCGGTAAGAAAAAAACTTTACCGCAATCCGTTTTGCCCTATACTCCGACCACAATTTTAGGCGCCACCCGGTCGGCGCCACGTCTCGCGGTCGATTCCCTTCCCCAGGCTCACCTCGAAACTGCCCCCCTTTTGCGTCCCGCCTAGACCGGCCCAGACCCCCTGGGTAGGCCCCCAGGAGCTTTCATGTCTTTCGATTCTCTCGGCCTCATGGCCGAACTGCTGCGGGCGGTTGCCGCGCAGGGCTATACCGTTCCGACCCCCATTCAGGCCAAGGCCATCCCGGAGATCCTCGCCGGTCACGACATCCTCGCCGGCGCCCAGACCGGCACCGGCAAGACCGCCGCGTTCACGCTTCCAATGCTACAGATGCTTAACGGCCGACCGAACCAGGGGCGCCATCCGCGTGCCCTGGTCCTGACCCCGACCCGCGAGCTGGCCGCCCAGGTCGAGGAGAGCGTGCGCACCTACGGCAAGCACCTGCCCCTGCGCAGCGTCGTGATCTTCGGCGGCGTCGGCATGCAGCCCCAGGTGGACCGCCTGCGCCGCGGCGTGGATCTGGTCGTCGCCACCCCTGGCAGGCTGCTGGACCACGTCGGTCAGCGCACCCTGGACCTCGGCCACATCGAGTTTCTGGTCCTGGACGAGGCGGACCGCATGCTCGACATGGGCTTCATCCACGACATCAAGCGTGTCCTGGCCCTGCTGCCCAAGCGCCGCCAGAACCTGCTCTTCTCGGCCACGTACTCCAACGAGATCAAGCGCCTGGCCGATGGGCTGTTGAACGAGCCCAAGCTCATCGAGGTAGCACGACGCAGTGCCGCCGCCGAGCTGGTCAGCCAGGTCGCCCACCCGGTCGAGCAGGGTCGCAAGCGCGAACTGCTGTCCCACCTCATCCAGGATGGCAATTGGGACCAGGTGCTGGTCTTCACCCGCACCAAGCACGGGGCCAACCGACTCTCCGAGCAGCTGGTGCGCGACGGCATCACCTCTGCCGCGATCCACGGCAACAAGAGTCAGGGGGCTCGCACCCGGGCGCTCAGCGACTTCAAGTCCGGCGGCGTGCGCGCCTTGGTAGCCACCGATATCGCCGCCCGCGGGATCGACATCGACCGCCTGCCCCATGTGGTGAACTTCGAGCTGCCGAACGTGGCCGAGGATTATGTGCACCGCATCGGCCGCACTGGTCGCGCCGGCACCGAGGGTCGCGCCCTGTCCCTGGTGAGCGCCGAGGAGCGCGGGCTACTGCTCGACATCGAGCGTCTTCTGCGCAAGGAGATCCCCAAGCAGACCATTGCCGGCTTCGAGCCGCGCCCAGGTTATGTCGCCCCGGCCGAGCCAGAGCGCCGGCGCGGTCCGCCGCCGCAGCGCCGTCAGGGCTCAGCGCGCGGCCGGTCCGGTCCCCCCGAGGGGCACCGCAGCGGGGGCCGTGGGCGCTGAAGCCCAGCCCCGAAGATCACAGGCCCCCACCCGGAGGCCACCGACGCTCGTTTAAGTTGTGCACTGATTAAGCGAGCGTTTTCATCTCAACAATGCACCCAATGGAAACTGCTGACCAATGAATATCTATGTAGGCAACCTGGCGTATGGCGTTACCGAGGACGAACTGCGTGACGCATTCTCCACGTATGGCGAGATCTCCAGCGTCAACCTGATCTCCGACAAGTTTTCCGGCGAGTCCAAGGGATTCGGCTTCGTCGAAATGCCCAACAATTCCGAAGCCGACGCCGCCATCAAGGGCCTCAATGAGACCCCGCTGAAGGGGCGCAACATGAAGGTCAATCAGGCCAAGCCGCGCAGCGACCGTCCGCCGGCACGCCGCCCCTCCCGGTACTGATCCCCACAAGGCGCGCCTGGGCGGCGGATCTCCATCGCCCAGGCGCGCACCCCTGCGCGCCCCCGGGGTGACCCTAAGCCTTGTCTCCCCTTGCTCGGGCTGGCCTGCCGGTTAGCCCTGGACGGCTATTCGAACAGGTTGTCGAAGGCCCGCTCGAATTGTTTGTAGGCATCCCAGCCGTCCCTGTCCATCACCTGATCAATGACCCAGCGGTTGTCTTGACCCTCGCCCATGAGGGACTGGATCTCGAAGCCCAGGTGGCGGAGAAAGGCGTAGCTCGGGCCTTGATCATCGAACTGGAACTCGGCGTACTCTCCAGAGCGCCCATTGAGCCGGTCGACAAAAGCGCGGCCATGATCTCCGGGACCCAGCAGGTCCTGGGCGTTGTCCTGAACATGTTCGATCACCTTGGCCGCGAAGCCGGTGACCAGGGTGCGGCGGTCGTCGTCGTCCAGGGTCTCGTTGGCCTTGCGGTCCGCGATCTGGATGAGAAAGGCTAGGTACTCCTGGATCACCGCCAGGCGCTGGGCATCGTCGCTGTAGACGAAGCGCTCGCAATGCAGGTTGATGGCCTTGTCCATGGCAACACGCCAGGCGATGTAGGCCAGGGCCCCAGCGACCTCCGGCAGGGTGCGCTCCTGCTCATCGTTGTTCCAATGACTCTTGATTCTGATGGCCACGCCGTCCCTCCCCAGGACAAAACCGTTGTTGAACCTCTGCCCCGGCGGATCGAGCGGGGCCTTGCCTGACCCGAATATGGGACCGTCGTAGCGGATTTCTCAGACCCCTCGCTTGTGGTCAGTCAAACCGGCGGCATATTTGCCCCCAAGAGACGCCAACTGCATCGGGACGATGCCGCTTCCCGGGGCGCGGCCCGGCGCCGCCGTCCCCCGCAGACCACAACCCCGCCCCATCAGCGAGGTCCACCGATGACAGACCAGCAGATCGCGCAGCTGGCCCGCAGGGTCCAGCACAACTGCGACATCTCGGACGCTCGGCACGGCGCCGACTACTCCCTGTGCGTCTACTTGATGAAGATGCGCGAATACTACCGTTGGGAGGAAGGACTGGCCTATGGGGCGGCCCTGCAGAAGGACCTGGTGGGGGGCTGGTTGGAGCGGCGAGAGGCCCTGTGGGAGGAACTAGAGGCGGCGGAGTTGTCACCGATCGTCATCGACGACCAGGCATTCGATCCCTTCGACGCCGACGCTGCCAACGCCCGCCTGACCCCCCGTGGGCTGGTCTACAGCGGCGGACTTGGCCATCACGCCAAACCCCATTTCGTCCTCGGCGACCTGGAGCAGCAGCACAAGAACGGCGATTGTGCCGTCTATGTGGTGGGCAGAGAATACGCGCGGGACCTGACCGCGCCGCCGGCCATGACCTGCGGGGACACCATCTTCTTGCGCAGGGAGTCCCTGCGGCGACTGCTCTGGGAGAAACTCGAGAGCTGGCGATGGAACCGCCCGGACAACGCCCTGGGCCGTGCCTTCGGATGCTACGACTTCGAGGGGGCCCTCCACGCCTCTCTGGATGCCATGACCGACCGGGAGATCCAGACGGTCCTGTGGCACGAGCAAGGCGAGTACGAAGTAGGATGCCGGTTCGGCGAGGCGTGGAACCGCATGCTCCTGGACCTGATCCAAACCCCGGCGGAGATCATGGCCCGGGCGGTACGCGACCACCTCGCGGACTGCCTGATCACCCTCCCGGCCCTGGCGGACACCGGCGACGCCCCGTCCCTGCACTTCTACCTGGGTAACCTGAGCCATATGCGGCGGGCCATCTTCCCCGCCCTGGAGGCGGCCTACGACGAATGGCTCGCCGGGGGCGGGACGCAACCCCTACAAGAAGTGGCCGCCCGCGGCCGCGACCATTGGGAGGCGCTCGCCAGGACCATGCTCAACCTGCACACCGAGCTGGGTCCCTCCGCCGCTGGGCCAATCCGGGACTTGGTGGACGCTGGTTCGATCTGAGTCTCCAAACCGGCAGAGGGCACCGCGGTGACGCGTCGTCCGGACCCCCAAGCCATGCACTGATTTGACCCCTGCCGCCCCGGGTCGGGACAATAGCCGTCCCGACCCTAGCAGGACTGCAGTCCATGCCCACAACCCCCTTCGCGCGCAGCATCGCCCCCTTGGCCAGCATCCGCGAGGTCGCACTCGGCAGCTTCATCTTCGAGCGACCCCTGGCCCTGCCGCCCGTTTTCTGCGATGGCATCATCGAGCGCTTCGAGGCCCACCCGGAGCAGCAATACGAGGGGCGCATCGGACAGGTCCAGGCCAAGGACCGGGGCATCAAGCAGACCACGGACCTGGTGGTGAGTAACAAACCCGACTGGAAAGACGCGGACGAGATGTTCTTCCGCTCGCTGGCCGCCGCGCTGCGCGAGTTCCGCGAGACCTTCCCTTACTTCAAGGGCCCCTTCAAGGACATGGGATACCAAATCCAGCGGTACCTACCCGGAGAGTTCTACCACTGGCACATCGACGGCGGCAGCCATGAGTTCAGCCAGCGCCAGTTGGTCGCCCTGTGGTACCTCAACGACGTCGCGGGTCCCGGGGGAGAGACGCAGTTCCTCTATCAGGGGGTCAGCGTGACCCCGGAGCGCGGCAAGCTGGTCCTGTTCCCACCCTTCTGGACCCACGAGCACCGGGCCGCCCGGATCGAGGCAGGGGTGAAGTACATCGCCACCACCTGGGTCGTCTTTGCGTGACATGAAGACCGACGCCAAGGCAGACACCCCGCCGCGCCTGCTGGCCATCGTTGAATTGGGCGGCTATCCGAACCTAATGGCCCTCTACCGACGCCTGGGCTTCGCCGCCGAGGTGGTCGGCTCCCAGCGCAAGGCGCAAATGGTCCTCAAGAGTCAGATCCCTGACGTCATCGTCGCCGAATACAACTTCCAGTCCGATTTCCGCGACCGGAGCAGCAACATGGAGACGCTGATGGCGCGGTTACAGCGCCACCCAGAGGTCAAGGTGATCTGCTTCTACCAACTAGAGCACAGGGAGAAACTCGCGGCGATGCAGGAGCGCTTCGCGCTGTTCGAGACCATCGCCTTTCCCGTGGACCCCGCCCGCGTCGAGGCCGCCCTGACCCGAGCCCTCGAGGAGCGCCCTGGAGCATCCGGCTAGCCGGTCCCTCCCCGCATCATCCGGGCCAGGTCACCGTAGACGGCGACCCACGCGGACCGAACCCGCGGGGTGAAATCGTCGCCTAGGAGGCGCTCCAGGGTCCAAAGCAGGGCGTCGGCCATCTTGTCGTAGTCCTCATCCTTGACGCCATAGTCCGCATGGCGGGAGCCTGAGGCACGGAGGGTCGGCTGCAGTGGGCCGAGATCGTCCAGGGACATCACGGTACTGTGGATCATGCCCATGATCCGCCGCCCCTGCTCCTCCATGTCCCCCTTGAACAGGGGCCTGACCTCAGGGTAGGTCTCGAACAACCGGGTATAGAACAGGGACGCGGCCTGCTCGGCGATGGGGATCAACTTGGCCCAGGTGGCCTTCACGCATGCGATCTCTTCGGGAGTCACTGTGTCTCTCCGCGCGGTGGTCGAACGGGGAGCATAGCACCAGGCCGGGGTTCGGACCCCGGAAGCAGCACTTTATCCGCGTCCGGCAACGCCACCAGGCTGCACTCCCTGGGTCGCGCACGCCGGCGAGCTACTTGAAGGCCGGCAACCCGGAGTAGAGCCACCAGCTCTTGGCTTCCGGCTCGTAGCGCCAGGTCTGGCGATCACTCAGGCTGTGGACGGATTGCACATCCTCATGCAGGTAGTCGATCTGCACGACCTGCACCCTCTCGGTTTCACTGGTCTTAATGGGGGGCTGCACCACGTCGTAACGGGTTAAGCGGATGTTTGTCAGGGCCTTAGGGACATCCACGACCTTTCGCTTTTCTGGATGCAGGTAGCCGACAGCGGTCTCGTAGTAGCCCCACCGCAGGGCCGCCGCATAGGCGTTGGTCGCTGCCTCCAGGGCGTCCTGCCTCCGGTCCTCCTGGTAGGTGGCACAACCCGAGGTGCAGAGCAGGGTGGCAAGGACCGCGGCGGCCGGGACAAGGCGACGGGAGGTAGGGCAAGGGGTCATGGATGCTTCGGTCCGGTTGGCTTGCGTGGGATGATACGGCAGAGGTGCGGCACGCACCAAGCCAACCGGCGGGGAGCGCGGAGTATATTGCTTGCTCGCCTTCACACGAGTCCGCCTCATCCGATGCCCGATACTGCCCAGCCCCCCATGCTCCTCGACGAGCCACGCATCGAATTGGCCTTGGATGGCTGGGACCTGACCTTGCTCGGGACCGCTCACGTTTCCCACGCCAGCGCGGACAAGGTCGCGGAGCTCATCAGTAACGGCGGCTACGACGTTGTTGCGGTGGAGCTATGCCGCAGTCGCCACCAGGCCCTCACGAACCCGGACGCCTTGGGTCGGCTGGATCTATTGACCGTCATCCGACAGGGCCGCGCCTACATGGTCGTGGCAAACTTGGCGCTGGCGGCCTATCAACAGCGGCTGGCGGACGAATTAGGGATCGAGCCCGGGGCGGAGCAGCGCGTGGCAATCGAGCTTGCCCGGGACCGCAACCTTGCGCTGCTCCTGATCGACCGGGAGATTGGCGTGACCCTGCGTCGGCTGGCTGGCGGACTCGGGCTATGGCGGCGCATCAATCTGTTCAGCGGCATCTTGGGGGCCATGCTGTCCGGCGAACGGGTCTCGCCGGACGACGTCGAGCGCCTCAAGGATGGCGATGTCTTGGAGACGGCCTTCACCGGGCTGGCGACGGACCGCCGTCACCTCTATGTTCCCCTCGTCGAGGAGCGCGACCGCTACATGGCCGCGCGGTTGCGCCAGGAGTTGGGCGAACTCCCGCCCGGGAGGGCCTTGGTCGTGGTCGGGGCCGGGCACCTGCGTGGTCTGGCGGCCTGCCTTACGGGAACCGCGCCGACCGCGCCGGAGACTGTGATCGCCGAACTGGAGCGGGTCCCGCCTCCCGGCCTCTGGGCACGGGTCCTGCCTTGGGTTCTGGTCGTGCTGATCCTGGCAGGCTTCGCCCTGGGCTTCAGCCGGGGCCCGGAGCTGGGCTGGGAGATGCTGGCGGATTGGGCGCTGATCACGGGCGGGCTGGCTGCCCTGGGGACCCTGCTGGCACGCGGTCATCCGTTCACTGTCGCAGCGGCATTGTTTTCCGCCCCCCTCACCACGCTTCACCCGGCCCTGGGGGTCGGTATGGTCACCGGAGCTGTGGAGCTCGCTCTGCGTCGGCCGAAGGTGGGGGACTTCGTCAGCCTGCGCCGGGACCTGGTCCATTGGCGCGGCTGGTGGCGCAACCGGGTGGCGCGGGTCCTCCTGGTCTTCGTACTCAGTTCCCTGGGGGCGGCCACGGGGACCTATGTCGCCGGATTTCGGATCGTCGAACGTCTACTGTCCTGAACGTCCAGAGCGACCGCCCAGGCCATGGGTTGGAATGCACAGATGGCTCCCAATTGGGAATGAGCCGGACACCCTTGCGGTCGCGGTAGCGGCGCGGGGCGATCTCCGCGTTCGACCAGCCGCCGGCAGTGTGATCGGCGGAAGCTCAGCCCCCGCAGTGCCGGGTTTCTCTCCCGAGAGCGATAGCCGATGGAGTGGGGTGGCAGAGTCCGCTAGGACGCGGACGCCTCAGCCGGCCCGCCCCGCCGCGGTCGCCTGGGGTACCTCCAGCAACTTGCCCGTCTTGACGTCGTAGATGTACCCAAAGACCGGAATTTCCCTGGGCACCAGGGGGTGTCGACGAATGCGCGTCACGTCCTCGACCACGCTCCTGGCGTTGTCAGAGATGGTCAGCCAGTCGATGTAGTTGCCCTCCGTGGAGCCCGGACCAACGCCCGTGTCGTGCCAACCGGAGGCGTCGACGGAGGCGGTCTTCAGGCTGCTGGCCAGTAGTCCCGCATCACCTCGTCCGTAAAGGTCTCCATGCCGCAATCCGTGTGGTGAATGACGAACCACTCACGGGTACCAAGGAGCTTGTAGGAGATGACTAGAGAGCGGATGGCGTCGTCGCTGGCACGCCCGCCGGCGTTGCGAATGACGTGGGCATCACCCTCGGACAGACCCGCGTACTTCGCAGGGTCCAGCCGGGCGTCCATGCAGGTCAGGATGGCAAAATGCCGGCCAGGCGGCATGGGCAGATCGCCCTTGTCGAAGCCCTGTGCATAGCTTGCATTCGCCGCTAGTACCTCGTCGAGAATCTGACTCATGATCGCGTCCTCTGGGTTTGGTGGTGTTTGCCGCGTTGACTGAAGGGACGTCATACCGCCTCGCCGCGGCATCGAGCGGATCTACAAGACGAGAGAGTGGGGCAGAACCGAGTGGATAAAAGGGTGTGGTCCCCGGCGTGGTGCGGTCGGCCAGCTCCGGCCGTCTGAAGGGCGGTTCGCAAGTCCATTCCTGTCAGACGGCCAAACGCGTAGAGCTCCGAGCACCTCAAGCGCTGTCGGGGAAACCGACATCCGCGCTGAGTCAGATCAGGGCACGGGACCTTCGGTCAGCAGGGGGCGAATGGCATGCAAGACGTTGGAAAAGAGGTGGGGATGCAAGGACTCCTCCCTCGCCAGCAGGGTCTTGACGTGTTCGCGCCGGGTGGGGGCGGCGAAGCAGGCGGGACAACTGTCAGGAACCACAGGAAGGCCGACCGCAGCGGCAAAGGCGGCGGTTTGGCGCTCTCGGCAATAGGCCAGGGGCCGGATGATGCGGACATCGCCCTCGTCGTTGACATAGTGGGCCTTCATGGTCCGTAACTGGCCGCCATGGAACAGGGAAAGGAGCAGGCTCTCGGCCAAGTCGTCGAGGTGCTGGGCCAGGGCCAAGACGCCGTAGCCCTCGGCCCTGCAGATGCGGTACATGATCCCTCGTTTCATGCGCGAGCAGTAGGCGCAGAAGGAGTCGCCGTCCATGTGTCCCTTCGCCTGCTCCATAATGGGTTGGCACTCATAGAACCAGGGGACACCCAAGCCCGTGAAATAGTCCTTGAGAGGCCCCGGGTCGAAGCCTGGTACCTGCGGATCGACGGTGAGCACCGCCAGCTCGAAGCGGACTGGGGCGTAGGTCCGCAGGTGGCGCAAGAGGTGCAGGAGGGACAGAGAGTCCTTGCCCCCGGACACGCCCAGCAGGATACGGTCCCCGTCTCGGATCATCCGGAAGTCCGCAATCGCACGCCCAACTTGGCGCAATAGGGATTTTGGGGGCTTGGGTACGGCCGCAGTCATAGCACAGAACTATAGCGCAGGGATGGCATCGACCTCAGCAGCGGATGCGCATGGTGATTCGAGATTCGGCTGCCTTGCCATCTCCGCAAGCACCGCGGCGGCCGGATTGGCGCAGGTGGCCGCAATCACCGTTAGTGGCGAGCCCGCCGCCGGATATACTTCGCCCAGCCAAACGCACGGGAGCCCCACATGGAAATCTTCTTCATCGGCCTGGCCGTCCTCGCCTTCGTCATTGTCGGTTTCATGATCCAGACGGTCCCCCAGGGCCGCGAGTACACGGTCGAGCGCTTCGGGCGCTACACCCGAACCCTCGACCCGGGGTTTCACCTCATCACCCCCTTCCTTGACCGCATCGGCGCCAAGCTCAACATGATGGAGCAGGTGCTGGACGTCCCCTCCCAGGAGGTCATCACCCGAGACAATGCCATGGTGAAGGCCGACGGAGTGGTCTTCTACCAGATTCTGGACGCGGCCAAGGCCGCTTACGAGGTGAGCGGCCTGGAGTATGCCATTCTAAACCTGACCATGACCAACCTGCGCACCGTGATGGGCTCCATGGACTTGGATGAACTTCTCTCCCAGCGCGACAAAATCAACGCCCAGCTCCTCAACGTCGTGGATGATGCCACGACGCCGTGGGGCGTGAAGGTCACCCGTATCGAGATCAAGGACATCTCCCCGCCCCGTGACTTGGTGGACGCCATGGCCCGCCAGATGAAAGCGGAGCGAGAGAAGCGTGCCCTGATCCTTGAGGCCGAAGGCCTGCGCCAGGCGGCTATCCTCAAGGCCGAAGGCGAGAAACAAGCGGCCATTCTTGAGGCGGAAGGGGATAGGGAGGCGGCCTTCCGGGAGGCGGAGGCTCGGGAGCGGCTGGCCGAGGCGGAGGCCAGGGCGACGATGATGGTCTCCCAGGCCATCGCCAAGGGCGATGTCAACGCCATCAACTACTTTGTCGCCCAAAAGTATACCGAGGCCCTGCGGATCATCGGGTCCGCGCCCAACCAGAAGGTCATTCTGATGCCCATGGAGGCGTCTGGGATCATCGGATCCCTGGCCGGTATCGGGGAGCTGGTCAAAGGCGTCGGGAAGTCCTCCCCTGGACGTGCTGACCTCCCCTCGGGGGAGCAGGGCTAATGCCGGACTGGATTCCGTCCGTCGGACCTTGGCACTGGCTGGTCATGGGCCTTGTCCTCGCCGCCCTGGAGCTGGTCACGCCGGCGTTTCTGTTCCTCCCCATGGGAATTGGGGCCGCGGCGGCCGGACTGAGCTTAGCCCTCTTTCCGGAGACCCCCTGGCCGGGGCAGCTCGGCATCTTTGCCGCGGTGAGCGTCGTCAGCGTCCTGGTCGGGCGCGGATACCTCCGCCGGCACCCCATCACGAGCGACGAGCCGGCCCTCAACCGCCGCGGGCACCAGTACCTGGGCCGGGTCTTCACCCTGGACACCCCCCTCGTCAACGGCGCCGGCAAGATACGCGTGGACGACAGCACGTGGAAAGTCGTCGGACCGGACGTACCGGCAGGTGTGCGGGTGCGGGTCAGCGGTGTCGAGGGGACCGTGCTGCGGGTTGAGGTCCTGGGGGACCATCAGGGCGCCGCCTGATCCGGTCTGCGGGTCGCACACACCCCGCTCCAGACCCAAGACAAGGCCGCCTGCGCCAGCCGCGGCTTGCCACCTGGCCAGTTCAGCGTTTAGACTCCAACGTATTCATTGTCTGAAGAAAAGAGGCGGTTTCCCGTCCGCGAGGGACCGCCTCTCGTCATTTTTGGTGTTAGGAATTGCGGCCATGCATGACCCTTTGATGGCAACCTACAAACGGCTTCCTGTCACCTTCGTCCGGGGTGACGGAGCCTGGCTCTGGGACACAGACGGCCGTCGGTACCTGGACGCCCTCTCCGGCATTGCGGTGTGCGGCCTCGGTCATGCCCACCCGGCGGTCCGAGAGGCTCTCTGCGAACAGGCCGGGCTACTGATCCACACGTCGAACCTGTACCAGATCGCCGAGCAGCAGTCCCTGGGTGATGTGCTGACCGCGTATTCCGGCATGGACCGCGTCTTTTTCTCCAATTCCGGAGCCGAGGCCAACGAGGCTGCCATCAAGCTCGCGCGCCTGTACGCGCATCGCAAGGGCGTGCAGGAACCTTCCATCCTGGTCATGGACGGAAGCTTTCACGGCCGCACCTTGGCAACTTTGAGCGCCACGGGCAACCGGAAGGTTCAGGCCGGGTTCGAGCCCTTAGTGCAGGGCTTTGTTCGAGTCCCCTACGACGACGTGGCCGCTGTGGAAACGGCGGCAGCCAACCGTCATAACATCGCCGCCGTCCTAGTCGAGCCGATCCAGGGCGAAGGGGGAATCAACCTCCCAGCGACGGACTACCTGGCGCGCCTGCGCGCCCTGTGCGATACCCACGGCTGGCTGCTCATGCTCGATGAGATCCAGACCGGTATGGCCCGCACCGGCCTGCCCTTCGCCCACCAGCACAGCGGCATCCAGCCCGACGTCATGACTCTGGCCAAGGGTCTTGCCAACGGCGTGCCCATTGGGGCTTGCCTGGCCCGCGGAGCGGCCGCCGATGTCTTCGCGCCTGGCAACCACGGATCGACCTTCGGCGGGAACCCGCTCGCCTGCCGGGTCGCCCGCACAGTCATCGAGACCCTGGAACGCGATGGCTTGGCCGGGCGCGCCGCGGGCATGGGCGAGTACCTGTTGGAGGGGTTCCGCCGCCGCCTAGAGGGGCAGCGCGGGGTGGCCGAGGTTCGCGGCCGCGGGCTCATGCTGGGCATCGAGCTGGATCATCCCTGCACGGACCTGGTCCCGCGGGCCCTAGCCGCGGGCCTGCTGATTAATGTCACGTCAGAGCGAGTGATCCGGCTGCTGCCGCCGCTGATCCTCGACGAGGCCCAGGCGGAAATGCTGCTGGATGGTGTCTCGCGCCTGGTTGGCGACTTCCTTGCCGAGATCGGGCCCCAAGGAGATTGATTGCATGGACAAACCCGAAACAGCACCCCGGCACCTGCTGACTCTGCTGGACCTCAACCCCGAGGAAGCCCATGCCCTGTTGGCTCGCGCGATCGAGTTAAAGGCCATGCTCCGCGCAGGCGCGGACTATCGCCCCCTGCGCCACCGGACCCTGGCCATGATCTTCGAGAAGGCATCGACGCGCACCCGCGTCTCCTTCGAGACCGGCATGGTGCAGTTCGGCGGCCACGCACTGTTCCTCTCTCCCCGCGACACCCAACTCGGCCGCGGCGAGCCCATCGAGGACAATGCCCGGGTCCTATCTCGCATGGTCGATGCCGTGATGATACGCACCTTCAAACACGAGACCCTGGAGCGCTTCGCGGCCTGCTCACGGGTCCCGGTGATCAACGGCCTATCCGACCTCGCGCACCCCTGCCAGTTGCTGGCCGACATGCAGACCTATCTCGAGCACCGCGGGGACATCCGCGGGCGGCGCGTCGCCTGGATCGGGGACGGCAACAACGTCTGCAACTCCTACATCAACGCCGCACAGGTCTTTGACTTCCACCTGCGTATCGCCTGCCCCGCCGGGTTCGAGCCAGATCCCGCTGTCTTGGCCGCAGCCGGTGCACGCTGCGAGGTCCTGCGCGACCCCCAGGAGGCAGCGGCCGGAGCCGATTTGGTGGCCACAGACGTCTGGGCCAGCATGGGCCAGGAGGAGGAGCAGCGCCTGCGTCAGGCGGCCTTCGCAGGGTATCAGGTCAACGAGGCAGTGATGGCCGCAGCCTCCTCGGATGCCCTGTTCATGCACTGCCTACCGGCCCATCGCGGAGAAGAGGTCAGCGCCGCCGTCATTGACGGGCCGCAATCCGCGGTCTGGGACGAGGCGGAAAATCGCCTGCACGCTCAGAAGGCCCTGCTGGAGATGCTCCTCGTGCCATAGGCCGGCGCCCGCCTACCCGAGTCTATCGGTGAGCAACGGGCCGGGCGGCCGGTCAATGGTATACAGTCTTAGCGGGCCGCAGGCTACAGCAACCCACCCAATCCTGTCCGAGGTTCGATGTGAGACGTCTCCCCCTGCTGCTCGTTTGCCTCTGTACCCTTGCTCAAGCACAGGCAGAAACCCGCTATGTAACGGACCAGTGCAGTGTGCCCCTTCGCAAGGGGGAGAGCATCAAGTTCAAGATTTCCAGGATGCTGCCGAGCGGGACCGCCCTCCAGGTCATCGGCGGTGGCGGCGGAAGCGCTTTTTCGCAAGTCCGGACCGAGGAAGGGACCGTCGGCTATATCGCAACATCCGAGCTGCAGACCGACCCGCCGGCCAGGGATCAGCTGTCGGCCATGACGGCGCGGCTCGCAGAGCTCCAGCAGGCACCGGACGCCCTGGCCGCAAGACTCAACACCCTGCAATCCGAGCACAAGGAGCTGAAGACAGAGCATGAGCGGATTAGCCGGGAACGGGACCGGCTGCAACAGGAGTTGGCGACGCTTCGGAGCGCCGCCGCCAATATTGTCGAGATCACCAATGATCGGGCGGACCTGCGTAATCGTGTCGCGGAGTTGACCCGCCAAGCTGCTGACCTGGAGCAAGAGAACCGCGACCTGAGCCTTCAAACCAATCAACGCTGGTTCTTGATTGGGGCTGGAGTGGTTGGGGGGGGGGTGCTCATCGGGCTCCTGCTTCCCAACCTCCGTATTCGCCGCCGGAAGAGCTCCTGGGGCTCGCTCTGAGCGGAAAAGCCGAGCCCAGCCGCCCGGTCCTCTGATTAAGCCAACTGAGATAGATCCCGTACGGCGCCCCGTGAGGCACTGGTCGTGAGTGCCGCGTAAGCCCGCAGGGCCGCGGAAACCTGGCGCTGCCGATCCCGGGGGCACCACCCGGCGGTGCCGCGAGCATCCATGGCCTGCCGACGCTCGCCCAGCGTTTCGGTGGACACCATCAGCTCAATGGACCGCGCCGGGATGTCGATGGCGATGCGATCGCCTTCCTCGACCAGACCGATGACCCCACCCTCCGCCGCCTCGGGGGAAACGTGCCCGATAGACAGGCCTGAAGTACCACCAGAGAAGCGCCCGTCAGTGATCAGAGCGCAGCTCTTGCCGAGACCTTTAGACTTCAGGTAGCTCGTAGGGTAGAGCATCTCCTGCATCCCGGGTCCACCCTTGGGCCCCTCGTAGCGAATCAGAACGACATCCCCAGCCCTAACCTCATCGCCCAGGATCGCTTCCACTGCCGCATCCTGGCTTTCGAAGATCCGAGCAGGCCCCGTGAATGTGAGGTTCGCCACATCCACGCCCGCGGTCTTGACGATGCAGCCGTGCGCCGCGAGGTTGCCAAACAGAACCGCGAGGCCTCCATCTCGGCTGTATGCGTGTTCCAGGTTCCGGATGCAGCCCTGTGCCCGGTCCAGGTCAAGATCTGGCCACAGGCGGTCCTGGCTGAAGGCCACCTGGGTCGGTACGCCGCCGGGGGCCGCAAGGAAGCGGGTACGGGCTTGCGGCAGCGCATCCCGGCGCATCAGGTCCCAGCGGTCGAGGGCCTCGCCGAGGGTCGTGCTGTGCACCGTGGGTACGTCACGGTGGAGCAAGCTAGCCCGATCCAGCTCACCGAGAATACCGACGACCCCCCCGGCGCGATGAACGTCCTCCATATGGTATCTCTGGGTGGCTGGCGCGACCTTGCATAGATTGGGGACCCGTCGGCTCAGGCGATCAATGTCCGCCATCGTAAACGGAACCTCTGCCTCGTGGGCCGCCGCCAGGAGATGCAAAACCGTATTGGTGGAGCCGCCCATTGCGATGTCGAGACTCATGGCGTTCTCGAAGGCATGGGCGCATGCAATGGAACGAGGCAGCGCTGAGGCATCGTCTTGCTCATACCAGCGCTTAGCCAGTTCGACGACTAGCCGACCGGCCTCCAGAAACAAATCCTTGCGCGCAACATGGGTCGCCAGCAGCGACCCGTTTCCCGGGAGACTGAGCCCCAGCGCCTCGGTTAGACAATTCATGGAATTGGCCGTAAACATGCCAGAGCAAGAGCCGCAGGTTGGACAAGCCGAGCGCTCGATCGCGGCGACGTCCGCATCGCTTTCCTGTGGGTTGGCGGCGGCGACCATCGCGTCTACCAGATCGAGCTTCAGCTCGCCCCGATCACCCAGCCGGACCTTACCTGCCTCCATGGGCCCCCCAGACACGAAAACCGTGGGGACATTGAGCCGCAGGGCAGCCATCAGCATGCCCGGGGTAATCTTGTCGCAGTTGGAGATGCACACCAAGGCGTCGGCGCAGTGGGCATTGACCATATACTCGACCGAATCGGCGATGATGTCCCGAGACGGCAGGGAATAAAGCATGCCACCGTGACCCATAGCAATCCCGTCGTCCACTGCGATGGTATTGAACTCCTTTGCAACGCCCCCGGCGGCCTCGATCTGGCGGGCCACCAACTGGCCCAGATCTTTCAGGTGGACGTGCCCGGGGACGAATTGCGTGAAGGAGTTGGCCACCGCCACGATGGGTTTGTCGAAATCACCATCCTTCATGCCCGTGGCCCTCCAAAGGGCGCGGGCGCCCGCCATGTTCCGGCCGTGAGTGGTGGTACGGGATCGATACTGGGGCATGGTGACAACCTCTACGAACCTGGACGGGAAACCTTATCTGAAGGGAAGCTACATTATAGGTGACCTTAGGGGCCCGGCTGGCACTCGGCGCAGCACCCCAACCGCGAATCCATGGTTCCCGCCGTCCCACCGGGACGGAATTCAGGAACGACCTTCGAACGCCGACGCGAACCAAGGCCCAGGCCCAAGCGCCTGAGCAACGCTCGCGCAGCGCGGCTGGGTCCCGAGGCTGAGTGCGCCGATGGTCCTGACCCAGTCTTGTTCGAGCCATCCAAGACAGTGCCGGTCCGTAGCCGACGATGATGGCCCGAATTTCGAGCGGCCACGGCCCACCTCGCCCCACCTCGTCGGCCGTGCCGACCCGCCCGCGGAACTTTGATTCAGGACCCCCCCTTGTAGGCGGCGAATCGCCGGCGATCTTCCGCTCCACTTCAGGTTGAAGTCGCAATCGCTGGAGGATTACACTCGGCCGGCCGGCGGCGATGGCACAGGTGATACGTAGCTGGGGGTTGTTGTAATGTTTCGCGTCTTTTTCTCGAATAGTCCGTACCGAACTAGCACGCGCAATCACTGGATGGGAGCGGCGTTTGCGTTTCTGGCATTGATGAACACGATGCCGGCGAGCCGGGCGGAAACGCCGCAGGCCCAGATCCATGCAGGGGGACCACCACCCGAGGCGATTGCGGCGTGCGCATCGAAACCGCTGGCCGCGCCTTGTTACTTCCAGGAAGGACAACGGACCATCGGCGGGACCTGCGAGAACAAAAGGGAAGGGGTTGTTTGCGTGCCGGACAAGCCTCCCCCGGGTCCACCCGGCGGGCCTACCGAGTCGGGCGCCCGAGCCGGAGACAGGAACCAAGAAGGCATCGCCACCTTCGGCGGACCAGCCGGAAACCGCAGGCCAGATCCGAGCGATCATCCACCCACACAGGACCGGCGGCCTCCCCCTCCCCGTGGCGCAGGCCCGCAGCCACCTCCTGAGGCGTTCGAAGCTTGTGGTCTCGCTTCTGAGGGAAGCGGGTGCGTCGTTCGTACGCCAAAGGGCGACATCGGCGGAACCTGCGCGCTCTATCAAGGTCGTTTGGCCTGCATACCCGTCAGACCGCCCGACTGAAACGTGGCTTGTCGCTTCGCCTGCGAGCCCCCAGGGAGATGCTGATTAAAGCCATGCTGGCTTGAATCAGTTCGCGCCTCTCGATGCGTGACGCCGCTTCTGATTGATTTGCCGGGCGGCCGGCCAGCACAGGGCGTCGAGTGTTCCACGTGGAACAGAGGATACTCGGGCCTTTGCCGCAGGTTCTCTACGCCACGCCCACCCGAAACGCCGCGCTTCCACGACCCTGCTCGTCCGGTCCGACGGCCAAAGAAAACAATCGTGTATAATGGCGTCGCGCGTGCAGCCACCCGCCAACAGCCGACAAAAACCAGCCCCGGCGCCGGTTCTCACGAAACTCGAGTTCGCCACTCGATCACCGCAATCGGTCCGCGCCGTGCCATAAGGCATGAGCATTTCGATCGACCCTCGAACGCGTGGCCGAGCCGTTACCCTGCCCGCCCCCTTGGAGCGACCCATGTCCTACGACTCCACCAATATCAAGGTCCTCCGCGGACTGGACGCGGTTCGCAAGCGCCCCGGCATGTATATCGGCGACACCGACGACGGAACCGGACTCCATCACATGGTGTTCGAGGTCGTGGACAACTCCATCGATGAGGCCCTGGCCGGCTATTGCACTGACATCGATGTCACCGTCCATGAGGACCAATCCGTTACGGTGAGGGACAATGGCCGCGGCATCCCAGTTGACATTCACGCAGAAGAGCAGCGCTCCGCCGCCGAGGTCATCATGACTGTGCTTCATGCGGGCGGAAAGTTCGATGCAAACTCCTATAAAGTCTCTGGCGGGCTGCACGGCGTGGGAGTCTCCGTCGTGAACGCCCTGTCCAACCATCTGGATCTTCGCATTAACCGCGACGGCTACGAATACCACCAAGAGTATTCCGAAGGGGAACCCCTCTATCCTCTCAAGAGCGTCGGCGAAACATCCGAGTGCGGAACCCGCATCAGATTCCGGCCCTCTCCGTCGGTCTTCACCCACATTGAATTCCACTACGACATACTCGCCAAGCGCCTGCGCGAGCTGTCGTTCTTGAACTCCGGGGTTAGGATTCGTCTGTCCGAGGATGCGACAGGTCGGAATGACTGCTTCGAGTACCGAGGCGGAATTCGTGCCTTTGTAGAGCTCCTCAACAAAAACAAGACTCCGCTTCACCCAACCATCTGTTACTTTCTGGCGGAGCGCGGTGGGATGATCGTCGAGCTCGCCCTGCAATGGAACGAGTCATACCAGGAGACCATTTTCTGCTACACCAATAACATCCCGCAAAGGGACGGCGGCACCCACCTCGCGGGCTTCCGCGCTGGGCTAACAAGAACCTTGAACCAGTACATCGAACGCGAAGGTTTAGACAAATCCCAGAAAACGCGACCTGTGGGGGACGATGCCCGAGAGGGGTTGGTGGCCGTAGTCTCGGTGAAGGTGCCCGACCCCAAGTTTTCTTCCCAGACCAAGGAAAAGCTGGTCTCCTCCGAGGTCAAGCCGGTAGTCGAGAGCGCCCTCGTGGAGTTCTTTAACGAATTCCTCGAAGAGCACCCCATCGAGGCCAAGATCATCGCCAATAAGATGCTCGAAGCCGCGCGCGCCAGAGAGGCGGCACGGCGCGCCCGCGAACTGACGCGGCGCAAGGGCGTCCTAGACATCGCCGGCCTGCCCGGCAAGCTGGCGGACTGCCAGGAGAAAGACCCCGCAAAATCCGAACTCTATCTGGTAGAGGGCGACTCCGCCGGCGGCTCCGCCAAACAGGGCCGTGATCGTAGCTTCCAGGCAATCTTGCCTCTCAAAGGCAAGATCCTCAACGTCGAAAAGGCCCGCTTCGACAAGATGCTTTCATCCGCTGAGGTCGGTACGCTCATTACGGCCCTAGGTTGCGGGATCGGCCGCGAAGATTACGACCCAAACAAGCTCCGCTACCATCGCATCATCATCATGACGGATGCGGACGTGGACGGAGCCCACATCCGTACCCTGATGCTCACCTTCTTCTACCGCCAGATGCCAGAATTGGTGGAACGCGGGCATATCTACATTGCCCAGCCGCCGCTCTACAAGGTCAAGCGCGGCAAACAGGAGATGTATCTCTTAGACGATGCAGAGTGGCGCGGGGCCCTGCTACAGTCGGCCCTAGAGGGGGCCGCCATGCACGTCTCCGACGCTGCGCCGCCCCTCAGCGACCAGGCACTGGAATCGCTCGCGCAGGACTTCCAGACGTTCCAGGGTGTCGTAAGGCGACTGTCCTCCCGCTTCGATCCCGCCTTCTTGGAAGCGCTGATCCGCGTGGACCGCTTCGACCCTGCTTTGTTCGACGACGCCGCCGGCTACACGCAATGGAGACACCGCCTGCAGTCTGTGCTCAATGAATCCTCCGGGCCTTCGTCCAGTTACGCCGTCGCCCTCACGGATGGGACCGACAGCCGAGGCCAGCCTCTGCGGGTGACCCGGCTCCTGCACGGTATTCCCGAGACAAAAGAGGTTCCACCCGAGTTCTTCATATCCGTCGACTACGGCCGCATCGCCACATTCGCGGACCGAATCCGGGACCTACTGGATGCCGGTGCCTATGTGCGCCGGGGCGAACGCCGGAAAGCGATCAGCGCCTTCGGAGAGGGACTTCAGTGGCTGCTGGACGATGCTGGCCGCGGATATCACCGCCAACGCTACAAGGGGTTGGGCGAAATGAATCCAGACCAACTCTGGGAGACAACGATGAATCCGGAGACCCGCCGTCTCCTCCAGGTCACCGTCGAGGATGCCATCATGGCCGACCAGATCTTCTCGACCCTGATGGGCGACCAAGTCGAGCCTCGCCGGGAATTCATCGACAAGAACGCGCTGGCCGCGGAGAACATCGACGTCTGAGCCGGGTTCCTGATGCCCACGGCTGTAGCGAGGGAGGGGGGCACGACCGTCTCGCCCGCCCCGACACCACGCCATCTGGCCGTGCCGTCAATTCGGCCGCGAATCCGCCCCAGCCAACAAGTCAGCGACCGTCGCCTCAATCCACGCCTCAGCATCATCGCCGATCTCCGGCGCCCGGCGCCCCCTGACCTCAATCGGCGCCCCGATCACCACGTCGATCACTCCAGGAAATTTTCGGATATCGCGTCGCGCCCAGAATGCACCTGCGTTATGTGCAATGGGCACGACCGGCCGACCAGCCCTCTCGGCAAGCATGGCGCCCCCAAGCCCATAACGCCCACGCTCGCCGGCTGGCACCCGCGTACCTTCCGGAAAAATGATCACCCATCGCCCATCCGCGAGCGCATTCAATCCCTGATCAAGCAGTTGGCGGATCGCTTTTCGCCCCGCGCTGCGGTCGATCGCGATGGGTTTGAACTGGGCTAAGCTCCAGCCAAACACCGGCACCCGGAGAAGCTCCTGCTTGACCACCCAGGTCTGCGGGGTCGGCAAAATCGCAAGGAAGGCGATGGTCTCCCAAGCCGACTGGTGCTTGCTCAAAAGGATGGCGTTCGCCTTCGGGAGGTGCTCGAGACCGCTAACCCTGAACCGAAGACCGCAAAGCGTCCGCAGCGCAAAGAGATTCAGGCCGGCCCATTGCCTCCCAACGGCACTGATCCAAGCGGTCGGCATTGCCCAACCCACAAGCCCAAGCGGGATCGAGTAAAGCAATACAGAGAGGGACATAACCAGGAGGTAGGCCAAAGATCGTATCGTCACCATGCTGGGACTATCCTAGGAACCCGCGAGGATCGCTTCGGCCGCCGCAGACAGGTCTCGATACACGGGGGTCCCGCAAAGGCGCTGCCGATGCTCAGCCAGCGTCCGCGCGCCCTTTCCGGTCAAGACTAGGATGGCCGCCGCACCGAAGGCCCATGCCGCTTCGAGATCGCGTACCGAGTCGCCGATCACAACCACGTCGGACAGTTCGACACCCAACCGCTCCCGGACCGCCGATAATAGCCCCGGCCGCGGTTTGCGACATAGGCACTGCTCTTCAGGCCGATGGGGACAGAAGAAGACCGCCTCGATCCGCCCTCCCAACGCAGCCAATCGGTCGTGCAGGCGCTGGTGCATGGCATTGAGGTCATCCAGCGTCAGGAGACCGCGCCCCAGGCCCGACTGATTGCTGGCAACCGCCAGCCGATAGCCTGCCTGGTTAAGCCTAGCGAGCGCTTCGAGGCTTCCTTCGATGGGTATCCATTCCCCCGCAGTCTTCACGAAGGCATCGGAGTCTTTGTTGATGACCCCGTCGCGGTCGAGGACAATCACCTTCATTGCGATTGGGAGCGATGAGCCGGGTCGGTTAGTCCGCGACGCCGCGGAATTCTGAGACGCGGATTCGGCCATTCACCAGCCGCCCCTCCCGCTTTTGGAGCTTCTCCATCTTGCCCCAGAAGGCCGTGTTGAGATCGAAGCCTTGGGCAATGGCGGTCCCAATCACCAAGATGAGCAGGTCTGCGACCTCCTCAGCCAGGACCTCCTTGGGCTTCCCTTTGGTGACGCAGGCGGAAATCTCCCCGAGTTCCTCGGCCATTAGGGCCACACGATAGGTCATCTCCTCACCGCCCATTTCCCGGAACCGGTGCTTATCGTGGAACGACTGCACCGCATCCAACATAGCCCGATAGGAGTCCGGGTTAGATGGCGAGCTTCGGGTGGTCATTGGAGGACCGAGATATCGGCTACGCTGAGAAAGAGGGACTGCAATGACGCCAACAGCACCAAACGGTTGCGCCGGACATCCTCTTCCTCGGCCATGACCATGACCGCATCGAAAAAGGCATCCACATCCGAACGCACACCCGCCAACATCTTTAGCACCCCCGAATAGTCCTGCTGCGCCAGCATCGGAGCGACGGCCATGGTCGCTTCGGCGATATGCATATGCAGACGCCGCTCCGTCGGATCAGCCAGCAACTCCGGTTTGGTCATCTGCCCGGACAAGTCGAGGCCGCTCTTGCGGAGAATGTTTCGAATCCGCTTGTTGGCCGCTGCCAGGGCTGTCGCCTCGGAAAGCCGGCGGAACTCCTCCACCGCCTGAACGCGCCGGTCAATGTCGCTCGGCATGGTTGTTCCGGTGGCAAGCACAGCATCAACGCTATCTCCCGGGATACCCTTGTCCTGGTAGTAACCCTTGAGCCGCTCAAGGCTGTACTCCAAGACCTCCCGAGCCGCCTTGGTTGCATCGACCTTACCGGAGAGCTGGGCCGCAACCGTTTGCAATAGAGGATCAAGATCCAGAGGCAACGGAGTTTCGATGAGGATTCGGAGCATGCCGATCGCGGCGCGTCGCAGCGCGTAGGGGTCCTTGACCCCGCTCGGCTTCTGCCCGATGGCGAAGATGCCAACAAGGGTGTCGAGCCTCTCGGCTAGGGCCAGGACCCGACCGCAGTCGCTCTGGGGAAGGCGATCCCCAGAGAACCTGGGCAGATATTGCTCTTCCATGGCCGCAGAAACACAGGGGTCCTCTCCCGACCGTTCGGCATAGTAACGCCCCATGATCCCCTGCAAATTAGGGAACTCGAAAATCATGTGGGTCATGAGGTCGCACTTCGCCAACAGGGCCGAACGTTCGGCCAAGGTGACGTCCAGGCCGAGCTGGCGGGCAATGCCACCGGCCGCCTGGGCAACCCGCCGCGACTTCTCGCCCAGGCTCCCCAAGCGCTCTTGAAAGACGACGGCATCCAGTCTCGGGAGCAGCGCGTCAAGGGGCCGCCTCAGATCCTGCTTCCAGAAGAAGGCGGCGTCGGAGAAGCGTGGCCGTATGACCCTTTCGTTGCCTCTGCGGACCTGTTCGGGTTGCAAGCTCTCGATGTTGCTCACGGCAATGAACCCAGGGAAGAGCCCACCCTTCGCATCGAAGAGAGGGAAGTACTTCTGGTTGCTCTGCATCGTCTCGATAAGGGCCTCGGGCGGGACCGCGAGAAACTCCTCGGAGAAACGCCCCAGGAACGCGACGGGCCATTCGCAGAGCCCGGCGACCTCTCGCAGCAGGGACTCATCGATTCTTGCCTGGCAGCCGACGGTGCCCGCCAATGCCTCGACCTGTCCCCGAATCTTCTCTCGCCGTATTGCGAAGTCGGGCTCAACCCAGCCCTTGGTTCGAAGTAGGCTCGCATACGCCGTTGCGTGCTGGAGCGTTAGGGCGGCGGGGGCGTGAAATCGATGTCCACGGGTCACGCGGCCCGTCTCAATCCCAAGCACAAATCCCGGCACCACCTGGTCTCCGAAGACCAGGCAGACCCAGTGGACCGGCCGCACGAACTGCTCGTCCCGGGCGCCCCAGCGCATACGCTTAGGGATGGGCAGCCCAGCAAGGGAGTGCTCCACCATGGACGGGAGCATCTCGGCAGCACTGCAACCGGCCTGCACCCGCCGGAAAACTAGCCAAGTCCCTTGATCCGTCCCCTGGTGTTCCAGGTCCCCGACTTCGACGCCGCAGGACCGCGCGAAGCCCAGCGCTGCTTGGCTGGGCTTACCGTCCCCACCGAACGCGGCCTGGAGGGCCGGGCCCCGGCGGACCACCTCCTGATCCGGCTGCCGCGCGGCAAGGCCACGGACTAACAAAGCCAACCGCCGCGGGGTCGCGAAGGGCTCGATCGCCCCAAAGGTCAGCGCGTTGTCTTGAAGCTGCTTCTCAATGCCCTCCCGAAAGGCTTCGGACAGCCGCAGCAGGGCGGTCGGCGGCAACTCCTCGGTGCCGATCTCAATCAGCAGATCGTTACGGTTTTCCACGAGGCCCTAACCCTTCTTCAGCATTGGGAAATCGAGTGCTGCCCGGCTATCGTAATAGGCTTCGGCGACCGCCCGTGCGAGAGTACGGACCCGCAGGATGTAGCGCTGCCGCTCGGTAACAGAGATCGCGCTACGGGCATCGAGGAGATTGAACGTATGAGATGCCTTCAAGACTTGCTCATAGGCCGGAAGTGGAAGCCCCGTCTTGATGAGAGCGTGGCTCGCTCGCTCACAGGTATCAAACAGCACGAATAGCGCGGGAACGTCGGCCTGTTCAAAGTTGTAGGTAGACTGCTCCACCTCGTTCTGGTGGTAGACATCGCCGTAGGTCACGTCCCCATCTGGACCACGAGTCCAGATCAGGTCATAAACGCTCTCTACGCCTTGCAGGTACATGGCGATCCGCTCAAGCCCATAAGTGATCTCACCGGTCACCGGCCGGCAGTCCAGCCCCCCTACCTGTTGGAAATAGGTGAACTGGGTCACCTCCATTCCGTTAAGCCAAATCTCCCATCCCAGCCCCCACGCCCCCAGCGTCGGCGACTCCCAGTTGTCCTCCACAAAGCGGATGTCGTGAACTAAGGGATCTACCCCCAAGGCCCGAAGAGAGTCCAGGTAGATGTCCTGTATTTCGGCTGGCGATGGCTTGAGGACAACCTGATACTGATAGTAGTGCTGCAGGCGATTCGGATTTTCCCCATAGCGCCCATCCGTAGGTCGTCGCGACGGCTGCACATAAGCGGCCCGCCAAGGCTCAGGGCCGATGGACCGCAGGAAGGTTGCAGGATGGAAGGTCCCCGCCCCTACCTCCATATCCAGGGGCTGAAGTACCGCGCAGCCCTGCCCGGCCCAATAGCGCTCCAGGGCAAAGATGAGCCCTTGAAACGTCGAAACGTCGCCTTCCGCGCTCGCCAACGTCAGTCCTCCACCATGCGCCGCCCGCGCCCCAAAAGCCAACGAGTATATCGGCTTGTTCCCTCCGCTGCCCGTTCAATTCGCCCCGTCGGCTAGCCGGGATACCCCACCAGGGCGCGGTACAATGGGGCGGACTCGCTCATCGAACCCGGCCCGCCGCGCGCCACCTCAGCCTCCTCCGGCTAACCGTGCGGCCCAAGGCTGGACCCTCGACCCCTCCCCGGAGGCAACAGCCGCTCATGGTTCAGGATGCTCTCCAGGCGCGCACCGCGGCCATCACGCGAACCGCCATCGTCGGCGCGGTTGTCAATCTGGTCTTGTCCGCCATCAAGATCGCTGGAGGCATCCTCGGACAGTCCCAGGCATTGATCGCTGACGGTATCCACTCCTTCTCCGACCTCTTGACGGATCTTCTCGTGTGGCTCGCCGGGAGGCGCGCCGCCCAGTGCCCAGATCGCGAGCACCCCTACGGCCACGGTCGCTACGAGACTGTCGCGACCTTAGTCCTGGGCGGACTGCTGGCCTTGGTGGCCGTCGGCATCGGCTGGGACGCCGGACATCGCTTGTTCATCCCGGAGGAACTCCTGCGGCCCGCGCCCATGACCCTCTACGCCGCCCTGGCATCCATCCTGATCAAGGAATGGCTTTACCAGTACACACTGGCCTATGCCCGTCGAGTGCGATCCCAGATGCTGCGGGCCAATGCTTGGCACCACAGAAGTGATGCCATCTCTTCCATCGTGGTGCTCGTGGGGGTCGCGGGAACCATGGCCGGCCTCCCCTACCTGGACGCCGTAGCCGCCGTCCTGGTGGCCGTCATGATCGCGCACATCGCCTGGAAACTGGGCTCGGAGGCCGTCCGAGAGTTAGTCGATACCGGCCTCGATACCGAGCGCCTGGCCGTGGTACGTCAGACCATCCTGTCGGTCGGAGGGGTTCGCGACCTCCATATGCTGCGTACCCGGCGCCTCGGGGGCTTCGCGTCCGCCGATGTCCATATCCTCGTCGATCCCCGCGTCAGCGTCTCGGAAGGCCACATGATTAGCGTTCTCGTCGAACGTCGCCTGAAACACCAGATCGACGAATTGACGGACGTCACCGTCCACATCGACCCAGAGGACGACGAGGCCGCTGCGCCATGCAGCGCGTTACCCCTGCGCGCGGAAGCCATGATCCGCCTGAGCCGCCTGTGGGACACGATCCCGGAGGCCGGTTTGCGGCACCGTACGGTCCTGCACTACCTGAACGGCAAGATCGACGTCGAGGCCTATTTCCCCCTGAGTACCTGCCACGGCGATGTCGCGAGCGCCCGCGGGCTGCGCGACCGCCTGCAGGCGGCAGCCGCCCTCGACCCGGTATTCAATCACGTAACCCTGTACTTCGGCTAAATGACCCATTTTGGTGCATTCCGGGCAATTGAAGCACCAGATTGGATCCGGCAATGCTGTTTCGCCCCTCGTCCTGGCCTACCCTAGCTCCCCTGATGCGGCGCCACCGGCACCGCCCAACAGCCAAAACCATCCCCGACCTGCCAGTGCTGCAGGGTTGCCGCCCAACCTCTAAAGACGAGCGAACTCAGCGCCGACGAGGAGCCTAGCGAGGCCCGCGCATGGCGACCCGCTGGGACAGTGTGGTACGGTATTTGCTGCCTATCGTCGAGCACCCTCGGCCCCCGTCGGCGGGGGCCCTCTCCCCATCCCCTGTCCTTGGTGCGCCAAGGACGAACGTCAATCGCCGGAGATTCGTGAATGACCGCTAACGTAATGAAAATGCTGCAAGAAAAGGAAGTGAAGTTTGTGGATCTTCGCTTCACAGACACCCGAGGGAAGGAGCAGCACGTCTCCTTGCCGGCTGGCTTGATCGATGAGGACTTCTTCCGGGACGGCAAGATGTTCGACGGTTCTTCTATTGCGGGCTGGAAGGGCATTGAGGCATCGGACATGGTCCTTATGCCCGAGGCCGACACGGCCGTCATGGACCCCTTCGCCGACGAGAACACCCTGATCATCCGCTGCGACATCCTCGAGCCCGCCACCATGCAGGGTTACGAGCGCGACCCCCGCTCGGTCGCCAAGCGCGCCGAGGCCTACCTCAAGTCCACCGGCATCGCGGATACCGCATACTTTGGCCCAGAGCCCGAGTTCTTCGTCCTCGACGACGTGCGCTGGGGCAGTGACATCACCGGGTCCTTCTATAAGGTTGATTCCGAGGAGGCCGGCTGGAACTCCGAGCGGGTCTACCCCGACGGCAACATCGGTCACCGCCCCACCGTCAAGGGCGGCTACTTCCCGGTTCCCCCGGTCGACTCCCTGAACGACCTGCGTGCCGCCATGTGCCTGGCCATGGAGGAGATGGGTGTCTCCGTAGAAGTGCATCACCACGAGGTCGCCACCGCAGGCCAGTGCGAGATCGGCACCAAGTTCGACACCCTGGTCAAGCGCGCCGACCAGACCCAGATCCTCAAGTACTGCGTCTGGAACGTCGCCCACGCCTACGGGAAGACCGCGACCTTCATGCCCAAGCCCCTGGTCGGCGATAACGGCAGCGGCATGCACGTCCACCAGTCCCTGGCGAAGGACGGCGTGAATCTGTTCGCCGGCGACAAGTATGCCGGTCTGTCCGAGACCGCCCTTTACTATATCGGCGGCATCATCAAGCACGCCCGCGCCCTCAACGCCATCACCAACCCCGCCACCAATTCCTACAAGCGTCTGGTACCCGGCTTCGAGGCCCCGGTCATGCTGGCCTACTCGGCCAACAACCGCTCCGCCTCCATCCGTATCCCGCACACCCCGAGCCCCAAGGGTCGCCGCATCGAGGTCCGCTTCCCGGATCCCAGCGCCAACCCCTACCTCGCGTTCTCCGCCATGATGCTGGCAGGTCTCGACGGCATCCAGAACAAGATCCACCCAGGCGATGCCATGGACAAGGATCTATACGATCTCGAGCCAGAGGAGGCCAAGGCCATTCCCACCGTTTGCCACGCCCTGGACATGGCCCTGGACGCCCTGGACAAGGACCGCGAGTTCCTCCTCGCGGGCGGTGTCTTCACGAACGACCTGATCGACGGCTACATCAAGCTCAAGATGGACGAGGTCACCAGGCTGCGGATGACAACCCACCCGGTCGAGTTCGACATGTACTACAGTCTCTGAGCATCGCCATTGCAGTCGCGCGGGGAGGAACGGCGCCACCTTTGGTGCCGTCCCATCCCCCCGGCCGCGACAACCTCTACACAAGGCACCGAAAAAAAGGGCGTCGTGCTTTGTGATCACTGTTCGCCTGGGCTATATTTCGCCTCATGCGCCGCATCCTGATTGCCCTAACGCTTCTGGTCCCAGCCGTGGTAGCTTCCCAGGTCTATCGGTGGATTGATGCCGACGGCAAGACCCACTACTCAGACCGACCCGTCGCCGGCGCCGAGGCGCTGGGCATCCCCGTCAAGACACCGCTGCCCCTGCAAGAAAAGGCCGCCCCTGCCCAGAGCTCACCCGGCCCCTATATCCAGTTTGAGATTGTCGCCCCGGCGGACAATTCGACCGTGCGTGACCCCGAAGGCAACGTCACGCTCGGGCTTGTCCTGGAGCCCCAATTAATGGAGGGGCACCGCCTCCAGATCCTGACAGATGGCGCACCGGCCAGCGGCGACATCCCCGGCACCCAACTCCGCCTCAGCGGATTACCACTTGGCAGTCACCAAATTCAAGCGCGGATCATCGATGCCGGGGGCACCGCGATTGCGTCCTCCTCCGTTGTCCGTTTCCACCTCCTCAAACCCGATTCCCCCTGAGCGCCAGCCCCGACAATCCTGCGTTCCCCAGTCAAATCCTAGGCCTGATTGTCACGGACGATCCGCTTTTGCGTGCGCACAGACCGCCATCTGCGCTTGATCCTACCTGATTCAGGCCGCTCGCCGCGCGACTGTGCACTAGCATGGTGCATACTGCGGTCCCCTCCTGCGCAGATTCCGATTTGCGGCCTCTTCTCCCCTGTCCTGCCGTCTCCCCGCTCGGCATCGCGCGCCCTGTTCGCCATATCGCTCCGGCGCTTCCTGGCTCGAAACTTGCTCGGATGCCGATGTAGCCCTCGCGCGCCGTCACCCTGGCCCAACCAGAGAAACAGGCCTTGGCACCGATTGCTCGCACCCACCCTATCGGCCCAGTCAGTTGTTGGGAACCCCGAATGAAGACGCAGACCACCGCAAAGACGGGCGTGGAGAAATCCATCCTCGATAACATCAACACCGCCGTATTGCTCTTCGACGGCGACCTGCGCCTGATCTATATCAACGCGGCAGGGGAGATGCTGTTCGACGTCAGCTCACGCCATATCCTGGGTCAGCGCGCCTGCGACCTGGTCCCCTGCCCGGGCGAGCAGCAGGTCGAGGAGCGCCTGCGCTCTGCACTGCGCACCCGCGACCCTTTCACCGAGCGCGAACTCAACATCGCCCTTTCCGACGGCCGCACCATCACGGTGAACTGCACAGTTCTGCCGCTGCACCACTTCGAGGCACGCGCCGAACTCCTCGTTGAGCTCCACCAGGTCGATCAGCAACTGCGCATCACCCGCGAGGAGCAGTTGCTCTCCCAACACCAAGCGACCCAGGCCCTGATCCGAGGTCTCGCCCACGAGATCAAGAATCCTTTGGGGGGTTTACGCGGGGCCGCCCAGCTCCTAGAGGCGGAGCTGCCCGACCCAGACCTGCGCGAGTACACCCGCATCATCATCGACGAAGCGGACCGCCTGCAGGCCCTGATGAACCGCATGCTGGGCCCGAACCGCATGCCTCAACCGCGTGCGATCAACATCCACTACGTCCTGGAGCACGTCCGCGGCCTCCTGCTGGCAGAGTCCCCCAGGGGGCCCCGCATCCTGCGCGACTACGACCCCAGCCTGCCGGAAATCCGGGCCGACCAGGACCGCCTGGTCCAGGCCCTGCTCAACATCGCTCGCAACGGCGTAGCCGCCGCCGGCAAAGATGGGACCCTGATCCTGCGGAGCCGAGCCCTGCGCCAATTCACCATCGGCACCAAGCGACACCGGCTGGTCATGCGAATTGAGGTGGAGGACAACGGCCCTGGCGTCCCCGAGGAACTGCGCGATCGCATCTTCTTTCCGATGGTCTCTGGACACCACGGCGGCACTGGCCTGGGGCTACCCATCGCCCAGGAGCTCATCAACCAGCACGGAGGACTCATCGAGTGCAACAGCCGCCCCGGGCAGACCCAATTCCTGGTCTACCTGCCACTGGAGCTTGAACATGACTAGAGTGCCCAAGGTCTGGGTCATCGACGACGACCGCTCCATCCGCTGGGTCTTGGAGCGCGCCCTGCGCAAGGCCGAGCTTGACGTGACCACCTTCTCCAACGGGGTCGGCGTCATGGAGGCCCTGCAACGCGGCCTGCCGGACGTCATCCTCACCGACATCCGCATGCCTGGGATCGACGGCCTCGACCTGCTGCACCAGGTCACAACCACCTATCCGAGTCTGCCGGTGATCATCATGACCGCGCACTCGGATTTGGAGAGTGCCGTCTCAGCCTTCCACGGCGGCGCGTTCGAATATCTGCCAAAGCCCTTTGACTTGGACGACGCGGTTGACCAGGTCCGCCGCGCATGCCGTACCCGCAAAGAGGAGCCCTCCGCAGCCCCCTTCCCCGCCTCTACGCCGGACATCATTGGCGAGGCTCCGGCCATGCAGGAGGTTTACCGAGCCATCGGCAGGCTGGCCCGATCCAACATCACCGTCCTGATCAACGGCGAGTCCGGAACAGGCAAGGAGCTCGTCGCCCGGGCCCTGCACCGGCACAGCCCGCGGGCTGAAAAGCCTTTCATCGCGCTGAACATGGCCGCTATTCCACGCGACTTGCTGGAGTCCGAGCTCTTCGGTCACGAGCGGGGAGCCTTCACCGGGGCCCAAGCGCGGCGGGAAGGACGCTTCGAGCAGGCCGACGGTGGGACTCTCTTCTTGGACGAGATCGGCGACATGCCGGCCGAGCTCCAAACCCGGCTACTGCGTGTCCTGGCAGACGGGGCCTTCTACCGGGTCGGCGGCGTGGCCCCAACCAAGGTCGACGTCCGCATCATCGCCGCCACCCATCAGCACCTTGAGGAACTAGTCCGCCAGGGGCGTTTCCGCGAAGACTTGTTTCACCGCCTCAACGTCATCCGTATCCACCTGCCAGCGCTGCGGGAGCGCCCCGAGGACATCCCACTCCTAATGCGCCACTTCCTCGCTCAGGCCGCCAAGGAGTTGGGTTGCGAATCCAAGGTGCTGCTGTCCAGCGCCGCTGACCACCTCAAACGAATGGGGTGGCCTGGCAACGTACGCCAATTGGAGAACACCGCTCGCTGGCTGACAGTCATGGCCTCCGGCAAGGAGATTGACGCCGGCGATTTGCCGCCGGAGCTCAGCGCGGTGCGAGATGACGGCGGTGGCGAGGAGCACTGGGAGGGCGCCCTGCGCCGATGGGCCCGGCAGAGCCTCCAACAGGGGCAGCTGTGCCTCCTGGAGACGGCCCTGCCCGCCTTCGAGCAGATCCTGATCCAGACCGCCCTTGAGCACACCGGTGGCCGCCGGCAGGAGGCCGCCCGCCTACTTGGCTGGGGACGTAATACGCTCACGCGCAAAATCAAGGAGCTGCAAATCGAGGTTGGCAGCGAGTCAGGTGAGGAGGACGACGACGCCCCCTGAGCCGGCGCGACAAGGCCCGACGAGCCTTTAGATCCCCTGCCCCAAGCCCAACTTAAGGCACAATAACGACCGACCAGAGGTAGACCCCATGGAGACCAGCAGCATCGAACTGCCCGGTGCGGAGATCGACGGCATCGAGCTCGCGGACGGTCGCCTGCGCCTGCATTTCCCTCGCGTCCACATCATCAAAACCATGACCGGTTCGGTCGAGCGCACCCGTTGGTGGCAGGCCGGCGGCCTGATCATCGACGGCGCAGAACCCCTAGCCCCCCTCCCTCAAGCGCCGGCGACCTGTGCCGGCGGGGACATCGACGAGAATGTCTACACCTACCGCGACATGATCCCCATCCCCCTCAACACCCGCGGCCGGGTCGGTTGCCACCTCCGGTTGGCCGGAAACGACGGGCACATCAAGGTCCGCGGTGAGGCGCTTCGCCTAGAAATGGAGGGCGTCCCAACTTACATCGAGCACATCCGCCCCGGGGACCGGTAGCGCGCCGCCGGTCGTGCTGGCGATCCCTTGTTTGGGCAACCGGCTAGTCCGGAAGCCGAGCTAATGACCTGTCATGAAGGCGCACCATGAAGGTCATGGCGCACAGGGCCCCGATAAAGGCAAAAAACATGTCCTTCTGGGTGTCCCACGGGTCTCCCTGGGTGCCCAGAAACGCGTCCGCAGCCGACCCGCTTGCCGCCGCCACCCACCACTCCAACACCTCGTACCAGGCGCTGATGGCCATGGCCACGCACACCGCCAGAATCGCCACCAACCACCCCGGCCTGAGGGGCGAGACCCGCACCAAGACCTCCCGGGCGATCAGGGCCGGGACAAACCCCTGAGCGAAATGCCCGACCCGGTCGTAGTGATTGCGTGCGAAGCCCAACTCGTCCCGCAGCCAATCGAACGCCGGGACCTCCGCGTAGGTGTAGTGGCCACCCACCATCAGGATGCCCATGTGCAGAGCGATCAGGGCCAGCAGCAAACGACTCAAGGGGAACCGACGGCGCGTCGCCCCCAGGATCCCCAGACCGATGACAGCCGGCAATACCTCCAGGACCCAGGTAAAGGTGTCGAAGGGTCGCCAGCCTGACCAGGCAAGCACCGCCAGGACGGCGATTAGAAGGGCCAACTCGTAGTGTTCGCGGGACATGGTGCCGGCCCTCTGTCGGCAAGATGCGCGGCTGCCATAGCCTGCGCAGTCTGCCTTGCGGATACTTTTTATCTTACCAATAAGCGAACGGGGCTTAGGCTGGAATCAACTAAGGCATTGAATTACTAGATCCACCAGAGGGTCTCGAACTGCTGACTGTCATCAGTAGCTCATCTGCCTTTTATCTTTTATAAACCGACACTTAAAGACTTCCATCGCGTTCAGTGCTTCCTGTTGCTGCGAATGTTGCCGCGTACGTCGCCGCTCTTGGTGCCGGTATCCCAATCAGGACCAGGGTGTCGGCTTGCGTCGCTCCCCTGGTGAACTCCTCGCGGGTTAGCAGGCGAACAGCCCCCTGACGTCCCGCGCCAAGGCGCCATGTCTTGATGGGCGCCTGGACGACGACCTCCCCTGATGGGCCTCAACGAGTCCGCGGTTCAGCGCGCGCGACTGGTCGCAAGACGGGACTCCCAGGTCTGCTAGCCGGGCAAAGGACGCCCCCTATCGCGCACGACGGAACGGCGGGACCGCGTCTATGGCTGTCGATCGGAAGCGGGTGTAGGCCGTACGACGGCGACTTCGCAGGGGAGATGTAGCGCGCACAGCGAGCCCAAGAAGGAAGCGCCGAGCGATCTCAGATGGCGCAGAGGTCCCCGCAAGCCGCCCGTGCCACTGTGGCAACGTCCGCGGCAACGGTAGGGGGTCTGAAATGAAAGAGGGCCTAGCCTTTCAGCTAAGCCCTTGTATTTTTGGCTCCCTGGGACGGGCTCGAACCGCCGACCTAGTGATTAACAGTCACCCGCTCTACCGACTGAGCTACCAGGGATCGGTGCAAGCAGCGCATGTTAGCGATGACAAGAAAGGCGGTCAAGCCAGAACGCCAGAACTCCACGCCAGCTCGGCCCGGGCGTGCCGCTCTGGGGTGCCCGATCTTGCGCCGTCAACCCCCTTTTACCGCCCGACAGGCGCCAACTCACACCCCAGAGATGCGCTCCAAAGCCTTCTCCAGGTTTGCCCGGCTGGTTGCGATCGAGATGCGCACATACCCGCCTAGTCCGAAGGCGGACCCAGGCACCAACGCCACCCCAACCCGATCGATGAGGTAATCAGCAAGCTCCAAATCGTTATTGACGCCTGCGAGCCGGTCGATCATCCCCTGCACCCGGGGGAAGACATAGAAGGTACCGTCGGTTGGCAGGCATTCGATACCGGAGATCCGGTTCAGCCCCTCGACCACGAAGTCGTGCCGTTCCTTAAAGGCCGCAAGCATGGTCGCGATGCAGTCCTGCGGCCCCTCCAAGGCGGCCTGCGCAGCAACCTGGGAGATCGAGGTCGGATTGGACGTGCTCTGTCCTTGGACCTTCTTCATGGCCTTGATGACGTCCGCGGGCCCACCCGCATAGCCAATGCGCCAGCCCGTCATGGAGTAGGCCTTGGAGACCCCATTAAGGACTAGGGTACGCGGGGCCAGGTCCGGGCAGACATTCAGGATGTTGACGAAGGGGCCGTCCGTCCAGCGGATGTGCTCGTACATGTCGTCCGTGGCAATCACCGCCCGCGGATACTCCCGCAGCACCGCCCCCAGGGCGGTCAACTCATCACCCGTATAGGCCATGCCCGTAGGGTTCGACGGGCTGTTGATGACCACAAGTTTGGTCTTGTCGGTCATGGCACCCTTAAGCTGGGCAGGGGTGATCTTGAAGCGCTGATCCGCACCGGCATGCACAAGCACGGGCGCGCCGCCCGCGAGCAGCGCCATGTCGGGATAAGAGACCCAGTAGGGGGCCGGTATCACCACCTCATCGCCCGGGTCCAGAATCGCCTGGGCCATGTTAAAGAAGCTCTGCTTGCCACCACAGGAGACCAAAATCTGGTCAGACGCGAAGGTTAGCCCATTGTCCCGCTGGAACTTCGCGATGACGGCCGCCTTCAACTCGGAGGTTCCGTCGACCGCGGTGTACTTGGTAAAGCCATCGCGGATCGCCTTGATCGCCGCTTCCTTGATGTGATCAGGGGTATCGAAGTCCGGCTCCCCGGCGCCCAGGCCCACCACATCCTTGCCCGCCGCCTTGAGCGCCTTAGCGCGCGCAGTAATGGCGAGGGTCGCGGACGGTTTGACTGCCTGAACGCGGGCGGCGAGTTTGATGCTCATGGGGAGGCGTCTCTGTCTGTTCTTGTTGGCCAGCGGGGTGCTGGGGAATCGCACCATCAAGCCTCGCATCATAGCGAAACTGCGCCCTTCGGGCACCTGGTGCAAGATCCAACGGCCGCCGGGGTATCCTGTTGAGAAGCAGGCCTGCAACCTCAGGGACAAGTTGTGGATAGTTTTTGGACCCCAAACTGTCCACAGGGGGCCCACACCCTGCCCCATCTTCATCCCGGGTTTAGAAAGCCGTCATCTATCTGAAATAAATAATGTTTTTTCATAAAATCTGGTTATCAACAGGCTTAATAACTACTACTAGCTTAAGAAAGAAAGATAGTTAGTAGACAACAGCAAGCCTTCGCAAACCGAGTTTTCTTTTCGCCTCCTGCTTGCTGATCGCCCATCGACTCACCCACGAGCAACCCTGCATGGATTCCACCTCTAGCCTCAGGCCCTTTCGCCTCGTCTCCGACTTCGCGCCGGCGGGTGACCAACCAGAGGCCATCCGCCGACTGTGCGAGGGACTCGACCATGGCGAAGCGGGCATGACGCTGCTCGGCGTCACAGGCTCCGGCAAGACCTTCACAATCGCCAACGTCATTGCCGAACTTCAGCGTTCAGCCCTGGTGCTCGCGCCCAACAAGACGCTCGCTGCCCAGCTTTACGGGGAGATGAGGGAGTTCTTCCCTGACAACGCAGTGGAGTATTTCGTCTCCTACTACGACTACTACCAGCCGGAGGCCTATGTCCCGTCCACGGACACCTACATTGAGAAAGACGCTTCTATCAACGAGCACATCGAGCAGATGCGCCTGTCGGCCACCAAGGCTCTGTTGGAGCGGCGCGACACCATCATTGTGGCCACCGTCTCTTCCATCTACGGTCTCGGGGACCCGGATGCCTACCTCCGCATGGTCCTGCACCTTTCCCGCGGAGAAATGATCGACCAGCGGGCCCTGCTGCGCCGCCTGGCCGAGCTGCAGTACAGGCGCAACGAGATCGAGCTGGCCCGTGGCACCTATCGGGTGCGCGGCGACGTGATCGACATCTACCCGGCCGAGTCCGATGACGAGGCCCTGCGGGTAGAGCTGTTCGACGAGGAGATCGAGGCCCTCACCCTGTTCGACCCACTGACCGGGGAGCAGCTGCGCAAGGTCGCCCGCTACACCGTTTACCCCAAGACGCACTACGCAACTCCCCGGGAGACCATCGTCGGAGCCGTGGACCAGATTAAGGTCGAGCTGAAGGGGCGCCTCGATTGGCTGCGAGACAACAACAAGCTGGTAGAGGCGCAGCGCCTAGAGCAGCGCACCCTGTTCGACATGGAGATGATGCTGGAGGTGGGCTACTGCTCCGGAATCGAGAACTACTCCCGCTATCTTTCCGGCCGCGGTCCGGGCGAGCCCCCGCCGACCCTCTACGACTACCTGGCCGCCGATGCCATCGTCGTTATCGACGAGTCCCACGTCACAGTTCCTCAACTTGGGGGTATGTACCGCGGGGACCGCTCCCGTAAGGAGAATCTGGTGGAGTACGGCTTTCGCCTCCCCTCGGCCCTGGACAACCGCCCGCTGCGTTTCGAGGAATTCCAGTCCCGCCAGCCTCAGACCATCTATGTCTCTGCGACCCCCAGGGACTATGAGTTCCAGCACTCTGGGGCCGTGGTCGAGCAGGTGGTCCGCCCGACCGGCCTGGTGGACCCGGAAATCGAGGTCCGTCCCGCCATCACCCAAGTGGACGACCTCCTCTCCGAGATCGGCGCCCGGGTTGCCCGAAACGCCCGGGTTCTGGTCACCACCCTGACCAAGCGCATGGCCGAGGATCTCACCGACTATCTCAGTGAACACGGCGTGCGTGTGCGGTACCTGCACTCCGACATCGACACCGTCGAGCGGGTGGAGATCATCCGCGACCTGCGATTAGGGGCGTTCGACGTCCTCGTAGGCATCAATCTCCTTCGCGAGGGGTTGGACATGCCCGAGGTATCGCTGGTCGCAATCCTCGACGCCGACAAGGAGGGGTTTCTGCGCTCAGAGGGGTCCCTCATCCAGACCATCGGCCGCGCCGCTCGCAACGCTGAGGGCAAGGCGATCCTCTACGCGGATCGGGTGACCGGCTCCATGCGTCGTGCCATCGACGAGACAGAGCGGCGGCGGAACAAGCAGATCGCGCACAATCTGGCCAACGGCATCACCCCCCAAAGTATCCGCAAGGCGATCGCCGATATCATGGAGGCGGCCACTCCGGGGGCTCCCATGAAGCCCCGCGCCTTTGCCCAGGTGGCCGAGGACGTTGCCGAGTACGCCCCGCTGACCCCTCAGCAGATGGCCAGGCGCATCAAGGCCCTGGAGAAGGAAATGTACAGGTTCGCAAAGGACCTGGAGTTCGAGAAGGCGGCGGCGATACGCGACCGCATCAAAGACTTGCAGGGTAAGGGGTTGGTGGTCTGAGGCGGGTGCATGGCTCGCGAAAATACGCCACACCATGCTTGGAGCCCGCAGGGCATCGGGGACAATGAGGGTCGCCCTCAACCCGCACTGCAACAGGCCGGTCGGCCCATAGGGCTTCCAGGATCAGTCGTATCGCTGATCCTTCCACTGCCGCAGGGCAGTGAAGACGTCCGCGTGCCCATGTAGTGGCCGCCCGGCGAAGCGCTCGGCGGCGGCGATAACGCCCGGCTCGCCGGTGCGCAGAAAGGGGTTGATCGCCAGCTCCAGGGCCAGGCGGGACGGGACCGTGGGCAGACCAGCGGCACGCAGGCGCCGCACCTCCACCTCGCGCTCGGCCAGGGCGGCGCTGTCCGGCTCGACCCACCTGGCAAACCCTAGGTTCGCCAGCGTGTACTCGTGGGCGCAGTAGACCAGCGTCTCGGTGGGAAGGGCGGCGATGCGCCGGAGGGACTCCGAAAGCTGTGTGAAGGTCCCGTCAAAAACCCGCCCGCAGCCCGCGGAGAACAGGGTGTCCCCGCAAAAAAGGTGTCCATCCCAGAGGTAGGCAATGTGGCTGGCGGTGTGGCCCGGGACCTCCAGTACCCGGAAGGGCTCAGCGAGCCCAGGCAGCCGTACCAGGTCGCCCTCGCCGACGGTGCTTGTGAGGTCCCGAATGCGCTTATCCCGGGGACCCACGACCTCGACCCCGGGATAAGCGGCGACCAAATCCGCGACCCCGCCCGTGTGGTCTCCATGGTGGTGGGTAACCAGGATAGCGGTCAGGGACAGCCCCTCCAGTGCCAGGACTTCAAGGACTGGGGTCGCGTCGCCCGGGTCGACCACCGCGGCCCCGGCGGCGCCGGTGCTACGCAACAGCCAGATGTAATTGTCGTCGAAGGCGGGGAGGGGGCTGATCCTTGTCATGGTTCAGAGCGCCATTGCTCCGCCGATCGGTAGCGTCTTGCCGTTGACTGTGAGGAGCCCGTCGGCAAGCTTCAGCACGGTGCGCAGGCGTTCGCCCAGCGCACCGATCCAGCCTTCCGTTAGCAAGTCATCGATCTGCGCGGCCGCCGCGTCGGCCAGGGCCTGCTCCTGCTCTGGCGTGAAGGCGCCTGGGGCAATTTCGTTCTGGCCCTCGGCCTGGAGGGCCCTCTGATGCTGCAATTCGGTAAGCAGGGCCAAGGCGACGGTGCGCGGCAGACTCAGTTCGCCGTCGCCCACCAGGCGGCGCAACCAAGTCCCCTGCCCGTTCAGGTCCGAGGCCGTCAGGCCCTGCACGCCCAGGGCCAGACGGCCAGTCACAGGACCAGAGGGCGTGGCGATGTCCAATCGATCCATTGCGATGGTGGGGTTGGGGGCGGCCAGGGCGGGCAGGTGCTTCATGATGAGCGCTGCTGCGGCGATCCCGGCCATCGCCTCCGGCAGGTTCTGCCCGGAGAGTTCCTCGACGTCCTGCTGGAGAGTCGACAGGGTTGCCCCGTCCAGGCGGCTCAGGCTGAAATCGACCTGGGAGGGCGCATAGTCTGCCCCGTCGATGCGCAGCACACCGACGCGGTAGCTCAGGTGGAGATCCAAGAGCCCGCCCTCCGCGCGGCTTTGGATGGACAGGTTTAGGTCGCGGGCCTCCACCTCCCCGTTCGGGAGCGCCGCTTTCACGTGTGCGATGGAGAAGTCCCCGGACAGGGTATTGAGCCCTGGGATCCAGGGTGAGGTGTTGTTGACTGCGTGCAGGTCGTGCAACGCCAGGAGGGCCTCGCCGCCATCGCCGACTACCTCAACGGACGGCAGATCCAGGCTGGCGGCGATCAAGCCCTTAGCCGCCCCGAAGCGCAACTCGCCGTGTCCTGGCGCGGTCCTAAGCCCTGGGCCGTCGCCGCTCGCTGGCTGGTCCATGGCGGGCAGTGCGATCCGGGCCACGGCGCCGCCGTCCCAGTCGACCCGGGTATCGGCCTGCACCCCGACAAGGTGCATCTCAGGGTGCTCCAGCGCCAAGGTGCTCGTGATCCGGGCCAGGGCCGGGGGCCAGGCCAAGTCGGCGAGTGCCCGCGGGCCGTGGCTGATGTGGCTGTCGATGCGCAGGCGCAGGTCCTCTGCCAGGTCGCCCGCGGCTGGGATGAGCTCGATGCTGGCCTCCGAGCGGAACCAGCCGCGCCGATACACCTCGGACACAACCCGTGGCCCATGGGGTTGGCGCTGGAGCGCCGCCAGCTCGTCTCGATAGGCGTGTTCGGCGCGCTCACCCAGGAACCAGGGACCGGCAACCAGGGCGACCAGCACGACGAGGGCCGATAGGGCGGCGGACAGGTGTTTGGTGTTCATTCCGGAGAGACTCCCGGCACCGCCGTGGATTCGGTTGGACTGTGGGTGCTTGGCCCGACAAGGGCCGCCCGGACGGCCGCCTCGATCCCGGCGGCGTCGAGCCCGCAGGCTGCTAGCTGTTCCTCGTGGGCCGCATGGTCGATGTAACGGTCCGGCAGGCCCAGATGGACGAAACGGGCGGCTAGGCCAGCGCCGCTCAGGGCCTCGGCCACAGCGGAGCCAGCCCCGCCTGCCACTGCGTTCTCTTCGACTGTAACCAGCAGGTCGTGGTGGCGGGCCAGGTCTAAGATCAGGTCCAGATCGAGGGGTTTGACGAAACGCATGTTGACGAGGGTCGCATCCAGGCTCTCGGCGACTGCCGTGCAGCATGCAACCATGCTGCCGAAGGCAAGCAGGGCCACGCCCCGCCCGTTGCGGCGGCGCTCCCCCCGGCCCAAGGCCAGGTTACCCAGTCCTGGTTGCACCTCTACCCCGGGTCCGGAGCCACGCGGGTAACGGACCATCGCCGGGCCTGGGTGCAAATAGGCCGTCTGCAGCATCAGACGGCACTCCGCCTCGTCCGCCGGGGCCATGATGGCTAGATTAGGCAGGCTGCGCGCGTAGCTGAGGTCGAAGGCCCCAGCGTGGGTCGCACCATCCGGGCCAACCAGGCCCGCGCGGTCCACCGCGAGGGTCACGTCCAGACCTTGCAGGCAGATGTCGTGAATGAGCTGGTCGTAGGCCCGCTGCAAAAAGGTCGAGTAGATGGCCACCACTGGCTTCATCCCCTCGCAGGCCAGACCGGCGGCGAGGGTTAGTGCGTGCTGTTCGGCAATGCCCACATCGAAGTAGCGCTGGGGGAAGCGTTTGGCAAAGGCCGTCAGACCGGACCCCTCGCACATGGCAGGGGTAATACCCACCAGCCGCTCGTCCTCCGCAGCCGCGTCGCAGAGCCAGTCGCCGAAGACCTGTGTGTAGGTCAAGCGGCCTGGCTTTTTGCGCATGGCGCCTGTGGTACGTTCGAAGGGCGAAACCCCATGGTAGGTCACCGGCTGTGCCTCCGCCGGCTCGTAGCCCATCCCCTTTCGGGTTACCACATGCAGCAGCCGGGGCCCAGGCATGGTCTTCATGTTGCCCAGGGTCGCTGTCAAAGCGGGTATGTCGTGCCCGTCGATGGGACCGATGTAGTTGTACCCAAGCTCCTCGAACAGGGTCCCGGGCATGACCATGCCCTTCATGTGCTCCTCCCAGCGCCCCACCAGCTCGCGGATCTGGGGTAGGCCGCGCAGGGCCGACTTGCTGCCCTCGCGCACCCGGGTGTAGAGCTTGCCGGAGAGGACCTGTGCCAGGTGGCTGGCGATGGCCCCCACCGGAGGGGAGATGGACATCTCGTTGTCATTCAGGATGACCATCAGGTCCAGATCGGTTGCGCCGGAGTGATTGAGCGCCTCGAAGGCCATACCGGCGCTGAGCGCCCCGTCGCCGATCACCGCCACCGCGTGCCGGTGCTCCCCCTTGAGGCGGGCGGCGGCGGCCATGCCCATCGCTGCGCTGATCGAAGTGCTGGAGTGACCCACACCGAAGGTGTCGTAGGGGCTCTCGCTACGCTTCGGGAAGCCCGAGAGACCGCCCTGCTGCCGCAGGCTCAGCATCCGTTGCCGCCGCCCGGTGAGGATCTTGTGAGGATAGGCCTGATGCCCAACGTCCCACACTAGGCGGTCCGAAGGGGTGTTGAACACGTAATGCAGGGCAATCGTCAACTCTACCACCCCCAGCCCGGCGGCAAGGTGACCCCCGGTGTGCGAGACCGTGTCCACCAGGAAAGCGCGGAGCTCATGGGCGAGGGCAGGCAGATCGGCAGCTGGCAGGACCCGCAGGTCGGCAGGGACCTGGATCGCAGACAGGAGCGGGAAGCGCAGGGCCTGGGCGCGCGGGTCCATGTCGGGGCGATCAGGCATGGGGGACTCGGGGTTGACGGAGATGCGAGCGAGCGCAGTAGTCTAGCCGATCGTTCGGAGGTTTGGGTGTGCTAGGCGTTTGCATGCTCTCGATGACTCGGGGTCAAACCGCCGCCGCAGGGCTCTGGGGCGAGACCTGTACGGGCCCAGCCAGGCTGCGCGCCTCCGCCACCACAAAGTCGCGAAAGACCCGAGCCGGCGGCGACAGGCGCTTGCCACGGCGATAGACCAGGTGCCACTCGCGCTGGATGGGGAAACCCTCCACATCGAGAATGACCAGGCGCCTGGTCTCCAGTTCCAGTTCGATTGTGTGCAGGGAGACCACGCTCAGCCCCAGTCCGGCACGCACCGACTGCTTGATGGCCTCGTTGCGGGTCATCTGCATCCCGTGGCGCGGCGAGATCCCGTGCTCGGAGAAGTAACGCTCCATGGCCAGGCGAGTCCCCGACCCCGGCTCTCGCATCACAAAGACCTCGCTGGCCAGACGGGCGAGCGGAATGCACCGCTCTCCAGCCAGGGGGTGGCCCGGCGGCGCGATAACCACCAAGGGATTCTCCATGAAGGCCTCGGACTCGACGTCGACTTCTTCCGGCGGCAGGCCCATGAGGACCATGTCTACGCTGTTGGCCTCCAGGGCGTGAACCAGCGACTCGCGATTGGTCACGTCGAGCTTCAGGTTGATCCCTGGGAAACGTTGATGGAAGACGGCCAACAGGCGCGGGGCGAAGTAATTGACCGTGCTCGCCACGGCGATACTCAGGCGCCCGCGACTGACCCCCTTGAGCGATTCGATTACTTCTTCCATCTCCTGCAGAGAGCGGCTAATGCTGCGGCTGTACTCGTAAAGCTCGCGTCCGGCCTCCGTCAGGTTGACCTTTCTGCCGAGCTTATCGAACAGTGCAATCCCGATATCCTCCTCAAGCTGACGGATCTGCATCGAAACCGCAGGCTGACTCAGGTGCAGCTCCCGGCTTGCCTTGGTGTAGCTCAAGTGCCGGGCAACGGCCTCGAAGACCCGTAGCTGGCGCAGCGTGACATGCATCGTCTGTGACCCTCAGTGGCCCGGCGCAGAAAGGCTCAGGGGCCTGGTATCCGCTCCGGCAAGCAAGCCGGGCCCCGCTCCGAACCCTACTTTTCGGTCCACCGGCGGGAGCGCAGGGAGCTTCGTAGGCATAACATTAGCTTATCATATTCATCAGATACTCAGAATATGCTAATAAATAAACCACACACGGACTGTATGGCTAGATGTTGAGGTGGTCGTGGATCCAACCGCAAACGTCACCCCCGAGCACCGCCCATCGCCAAACCTCGGCCGCTGTGACGTCGCCGCGACTTGCTGGAGATCCTCGAAGGACCTTAGAAAAGTCGCGCTACCCTGGTGACCAGTCAGTTGCCAATGGCGCACCGGCACGATACCTTGAGCGATCCGCCCCTGGCCGACGCCATCCTCGACCGGCTTGTCCACCTGCCCCGCCCGCTCAATCTCGCCGGGGAATCCGTGCGGAAACGCCATCCAGCATTGACGGACAGGCGTCTAGGAGCCTGTCGGACTCAGGATGAATCTACTGCGGAAGCGGGAGAGCGGCCCATTTTGCCCCCGCTTTTCGTTACATAGAGCCCGCTATGCGCCTCAAAGCCGGAACAAAATGGTCTCACTCTCCCACTCCCTCGCTACGATCCCCCTAAGTCCGACAGGCTCCTAGGTTTCAGCATTCCCTGCCGGGGTTACCGGGATTTCGTAAACGTATTGGTGATGTCCAATCTACTGCACGACTACGTTCTGAGCTGCCCTTGGTGCGGCAGTCTGACGGAGCTGACGGTGGACTGCTCCGCGGGGAGCCAGGACCAAGTCGAAGACTGTCAGGTTTGCTGTTGCCCGATCCTGGTGAGCGCGGAGTGCGACCCCCTGACCGGTGAGCTTGTCTCCCTGACCGCCGTCCGCGAGAACGCCTAGCCGCAAACGGCGAGAGCCCTCCCCGCAGCGAAGATGACCGACAAATGCCGCGGGCCTGCCGCAGATGGCCCCCTGCCCATACCGGAGTCAGAGCAAGCGTTCAGCAGGGTGCCGCCCGCAGTCTCCTCCCGTCTCAAGGAACGGCTTCTGGCGGGATCGGAACGGGGCCGAGTCGCAGACTTCGCAGTCCGCGCCCGCCGCATCCCGGACCGAAAAGCAACACTGGGTACGGCCACTTCTGACTCCCAGTGGCGCGGCGAGCTGGCAGTGGAACCCGAACCGCGGGACCTTCGCTTACGTTCGACACGTCCCTTTAGGCGATTGCCGGAGAATCATGTACCAGATGGCGCCGGATTTACGTCCGCCTTCAAGGAGCACCGGCAGGAGCATAGCTGGGCTATGTGACTGCTGGCGCGACAAAGAAGGCGGGCGCAAAGACAAGCTAGCTGGTACATGATTTGACAGAAATCGCCTTAGCTCGGACTGGGGCATGTTCCCAGGCCCCAATCGACATAGAGTTTGCGCGGGTTGCTTTCCCGCACCCAGCCAACGAGCCTCCTGAAATCCGCCACGTCGTAAACGCCGATGCATCCCAAGGTCCCCGGCGCCCCCTTGCCGCGGTTCCAGTCCAGGTGGATCAGGATCGCCGTGCGCTCGGTTCTCTGCGGCGCCTCGTAGGTCAATCGGATCTTCACAGGTCCCTCGCCATCGGCGAATACGGTGCGGTGGTAGACGTCTTCGCCGTGTGCCCACAGGATTGTCTCGCCGAGCCCCCACCGGCCCTCCGGCAGCGGCTCCTTTGACAGGGCTTTGCTCTTGCGGCCGGATCGGAACTCCTGGTGGCGAGGCTGCCCGGAACAAACCTCGATGCTGTCCTCGACGATGCCGGCCTTGACGTATTCCATCAGTAAGACGAAAACGCCGTAGCGGTCCCTCCCGTTTGTCTTGGTCAACTGCAGATAGGACTTGCCGGCGACCGGGGCCTTCTCGGAGCGCTCGATCGATCTTTCACCCCAGAGCTTCGCCCAGGTCCGGGGGCCGACCTTCCCGTCCGCCTCCCAGGCGCCGAACGCGAGCGACTGAAAATCCATGGCCGCTTTGTCTGTCTTGCGACCAAAGACCCCATCGATCTTCTCGTGGTAGTAGCCCAGGTCTTTCAGCCGTGCCTGAAGCTCCTTGATGTCGTCGCCCGGTTCATCCTCGTCGCTCATGCCGCGAATCAGGAGCGGTCTGTTCAAGACCGGCGGCAGTTCAACCTTGGGCGGAGTTTGTGCTCGTCCGGAGAAGACCGTTACGGCTTGGTCAGGGAGCGCTTCGCCGGGGCCGGCCACTTCGAGGGTTCGGGCGCGCGGATAAAGCTGAAGCAAATCGATGAAATCCTCCTTCAACGACGTCTCCAGCCGGTGGATCTCCACCACCCGTGAACCCTCGTAGGCGACGATCAGGTTCGCGCCCTCGCTCCGGAAGGCCTTTAGCGCGTCGACGGCCTCCTGCCTGGACTCGGGGGGGGCGATCGGCTTCCCCAGCCTGGTCGTCTTCTTGAACAGGGTAGCTTCCTCCGCTCGTCGGCTCACGAGCCCCGGAAGAACCTGCTTCACGCCATCGATCGTGCCCTTGTTCCACTTAGCGAACTCTGCCGCCGCTTGGTTGATATCGCCGCCGTTCAGCTTCCTGCGCAGCGTGCTGTTCTTGAAGGCGCCGGGGCCAACGTTATAGGTAAACGAGACCAAGGCATCGATCTGATTCTGATTGAGCGGGACCTCGATCATTGCGGAAAGCTGCTCGGCAAAGTCCTCGCACTCGTCGAGCAAGAAACCTTCAGCCTGCTGCTCGGTAATGATATCGCCCAGGTGGACGGGTCGCCCTTCAGGGTATCGGATGGTTCCGTACCCGATGGTCGGTATTCCCACGGGGTCCAGATAGGCCTCGCGCCTGAACCCCTCCCATTTCTTGACGAGATCCAGACAGTTTTGTGAGATTTTCATCGCGCCCTTCTTGGCCCGTTTGGCCTGCTCGGAATCCACAGCCTAGTTTAGGCGGCTTCAACGGGTCCGTAGGGCACGCGCCTGATCAGGTGCTCACGGCGCCGCCAAGGCATTCCACCCAATCCGGATAGCCGCGCCAGCGCACAACCGGCACCCCTTCCCGCGTTGCCGGTCCTCACCGATCGCAAGCCCCACGACGTCGATGCCGGGGAGGATTGCTGTTCACCAGGGACACCCACAGGGCTGTCCGGCGGCTCGACTGACGGGGCATCTACGCGCTCACCCATCTCGCCGTGTCGCTGGGGCGCCACCCCGCTGCCAGGCGTGATACCGCCCGACCCACTCCAGGAGCTTCCGCGGCGCGTGCGCCCGCTTCCAGTTGCCCGCGGCGTACTTGTTCGCCTCCGCCAGCGTCGGGTAGATGTGGATGGTGCCGAGGATCTTGTTCAGGCCGATCCCGTGCTTCATCGCCGCGATGTACTCGATGATGAGGTCACCGGCGTGATCGCCGACAATGGTTGCGCCGAGGATGCGGTCCCTGCCGGGCACGGTGAGGACCTTGACCAGACCCTGTGCCTCCTCGTCGGCGATGGCGCGGTCGAGGTCGTCGATCCCGTAGGTAGTCACCTCGTAGGCGACGCCCTTCTCTTTGGCCTCGGTCTCGTTCAGACCCACCCGCGCGACCTCAGGCTCGGTGAACGTCGCCCAGGGGATCACGGAAAAATCCGCGCGAAACCGCCTGAATCGGCCGAAGAGGGCATTGACGGTCGCATACCAGGCTGTGTGCGCGGCGGTGTGGGTGAACTGAAAGGGTCCGGCGACGTCGCCGCAGGCGTAGATATTGGGGTAGCGGGTTTGCATGTAGGCGTCCACCTCGACGGTGCGCGCTTTGGTCACAGGGATGCCGAGCGCTTCAAGACCATAACCCTGGGTGTTGGCGGCCCGGCCTACCGCCACCAGCACCGCGTCGAAGGGAATCAGGAGGTCGCGGCCCCCATGCTCGGCAACGAGAATCTTCTCGCCCCCCTCGACCAGGAACCGCTTCGCCTTGGTGTCGACACGCACATCGACCCCTTCCTCGCGAAAGCGCGCCGCCACCATCTCCGAGATCTCCGGGTCCTCGCGGATCATGATCCGCGGCAGCATCTCAACCTGGGTCACCTGGGCCCCCAGACGCGCAAATGCCTGGGCCAGCTCGGAGCCGATCGGCCCTCCGCCGAGCACGACCAGCCGTCTAGGCAGATCGCGCAGGCTCCAGAGCGTATCGGAAGTCAGGTAGCCGACCTCCTCCAGCCCAGGGATCGGCGGCACCAGTGGCCGCGCGCCCGCCGCGATCACGATGGAGCGCGTTGCTAGGCTCCGGGTGCCCTCGGCAGTCTTCACCTCGACCGTCCAAGGCGAGGTGATGCGCGCCTCGCCCTGGATGCACTCGACTCCGAGTCCTTCGTAGCGCTCCACCGAGTCGTGCGGCTCCACGGCCCGCACCACGCGCTGCACGCGCTCCATGATGTCGCCGAAGTCAAACTCGACGCTTGCCGAGCGGATGCCAAGCGCCTTTGCCCGCCTGGCCTGGGCTACGAACTTGGCCGAGCGCAGCAGCGCCTTGGAGGGCACGCAGCCGGTATTGAGGCAGTCCCCGCCCATCAGGTGTTTCTCGATCAGCGTTACCTTGGCCTTCACCGCCGCGGCGATATAAGCCGAAACGAGCCCCGCTGAGCCGGCACCGATCACCACCAGGTTGCGGTCGAACGCCACTGGCTTCATCGCCCGCCAGGGCGCGTAGACCCTACGGGCCTTCAAGAACCCGACGACCCGCTTCGCGAGGATGGGGAAGATCGCGAGCAACAGGAAGGAGCCAAGCAGCCCCGGCGAGAGGATGCCCGAGAGCGTCTCGATCTGGGTGATTTGGGTTCCGGCGTTCACGTACAGGATGGTGCCGGCGAGCATGCCGAGCTGACTCACCCAGTAGAAGGTCCGCGCCCGCATCGGCGTGAGGCCCATGACGAGGTTAATCACGAAGAATGGAAAGATCGGGACCAACCGCAGGGCAAAGAGGTAGAAAGGGCCCTCCTTCTCCACCCCTGCATTGACCGTCCTCAGGCTCTCGCCGAAACGCCGCTGCACGGCAGCGCGGAAGATGAACCTGCTTGCGAGGAAGGCGAGGGTGGCGCCGATGGAGGAGGCGAAGGAGACGATCAGCGTGCCCCACCCAAGGCCGAAGATAGCGCCCCCCGCGAGAGTCATGACCGCGGCACCCGGCAACGACAGCCCGGTGACGATGACGTAGATCGCGAAATAGATCCCCGCGGTCAGCAGCGGGTTCTCAGCCCGGAACAGCTCGATCACCGCCTTCTGCGACTTGAAAAAATCCAGGCTGAAGAAGCGCCCAAGGTCGAACGCGAAGAACGCGGCGATAGCGAGTGCTATGCAAGACAGGAGAAACAGTCTTCCCTTGGTCATGGGTTCTCTCCAGGCATCGCATCGATGCCGGCGCCGTCGATGCCGAGGGGCGCCTGGCGCAATGCCTCCCCTTGGTCGGACAGCGCCCCGCCGCAGCTCGACCCTTGCCCCGCCGTGCAGCCAAAGCAGTGGTCGGCGACGGTGATCGGGTTGCCGTCGAGATCGCGACCCATGAGGTCTGAGAGCCTTACCATCGGCTTGCCTCCGACCGCCAAGGGAAGGCCGAGCATTTGGTTGAAGTCGCAATCGTAGACGTAGCCCTGCCAGTCGACCGAGATGAGCGAGCGGCACATCACCGCATCCAGGTTCTCGTCGCGGTGGCTCCCGCGCAGAAGGCCCATGTACTCCTCGAATTGTCCCTTGGAGATCAGCATGGACCCGAAGCGGTGGATTGGCATGTTGGCAAGGGTCAAGAGGCGGGTGAACTCGATCCCGTAGTGCTCGCGAAGTTGCGCACGGTAGGCGTGCTCGAGACCCTCCTGCGCCGGCGGCAGGCTTGGCCCCTGGGGGTTGTAGACCAGCGACAGATCCAAGCCCGAGCCGGGCGAGCCATAACCGAGGGCGTTGAGCGCACCGAGCCCGGCGATGCTCGATTGGAAGACACCCTTGCCTCGCTGGCGGTCGACGTTCTCCTCCAGGTAGCAGGGAAGAGAGGCGACGACCTCCACTCGGTTGGCGGCCAAGAAATCGGCTAGGTCCTCCTGGCCGGGCTCGGACAGGATGGTGAGGTTACAACGGTCGATGACATGTCTGCCGAGCCGGCACGCCTCGGCCACCAACTCGCGGAACCAGGGGTTGAGCTCCGGTGCGCCGCCGGTGAGGTCGAGCCGCGCCGCGCGGGAGGCCACCAGAAAATCCAATACGGTGCCAATTGTGTCGCGGCTCATCTGCTCGGAGCGATGGGGGCCGGCGTTGACGTGGCAATGCACACAGCGCTGGTTGCACCTGTAACCGAGGTTCACCTGGAGCGTCTCGAGGCGCCGGCGGGCGATCAGGGGGAACTCGGTCTCGGTGAGGAGAGGCAGGGTCGCATGCATCTTAGGGTCTCCTTTGGATCGCGTCGCGTGCTGGTCATTGCCCGATCTGACACCTGCAAACAAAGCCGGTTACGCGAGCGCCGATGGTGTGATCGGACGGGCCCGATCAAACCCAGGGATACCCGCGTAATCCTAGACCTGTGGAGCAGTCAAGCTCTTTCACCTCTTCTGTATCCGAATCGGGGGTGATCGCCGGTCACCGAGCCCGCCCTCGAGCTTGGCGGGTCCGATTGCCTGGTTGCTACAGACTGCCGGGACATCCAGGCTTGGTCGTGTGTCGTTCGAAGCGACCGCGCGCCGTCTCCCCGGCGCTATCCATCGCAAAGCTGCGGTTGTCGTAAGGCGATTGCCGGAGAAGCATGTACCGGATTGCGACGGATTTTCGTTCGCCTTCAAGAAGTGCCGGCAGGAGCATAGCTGGGCTATGTGACTGCCGGCGCGACACCGAAGACGGGCGAAAAGACGAGCAAGCTGGTACATGATTTGACAGAAATCGCCTAAGTTCCAGCTCGTGCGGCCGGTCCAGCAGGTTACAACCAGTGTTGCCCATGGGCGCCCGGCTCCGACAGGTAGCATCGCCGGTGGGTGTCTTGGCCTGGCCACGGACCTGAATCAAGGATTGGCGCAGCGGAAACCGATGCTTCCGTATACCGCGTCCCCCTGCTGTGCCGGTTTGGTGTTGCAAAACGAGCTGCGCAATGTCTCACCGCTCTCGTTCCAGGAACCGCCGAGGGTGACCCGCCGCTTGCCGCTGGGCGGACCCTTCAGATCGCCCGTGGCATAGATCCCACCAATGGCGTTCGGGTCATACCAGATGCCGGTCCACTCCCCAGCGTTGCCGCGCAGGTCGAAAAGCCCCCAGGCGTTGGCGGGGCGGGAGCCGACCGGCCAGGTACGGTCCTCGCCGCAGCCGTCGGGCTCGCTGCCTGGACCTGGTGGTTGTCGTCGGCCTTGGATGGCAAGAAGGTGAGGCGACACTCGCCGCCAGCTCCCACGCGGCGAGGCCTGGGTCAGTGTCAGCGCAACACCTCGTAACGGGTCGAGCGAACGCCCTCCAGGAGGTGATCCACCTCGTCGCCGCGGATGCCCACGAGCTGCAGGGCCTCTGCGCCAAGGCGCAGGCTGCTCTCCAAGATCTCAGGGAAGGCGCTGGTAGCGCCGGCTGCAAGCAGGTGACCGACGCCTTCCAGGTCTTTGGCCCGTGCGATGACCCTTAGCCCTGGACATGCATTACGGAGGTGGGTCATCGCCCGCAGCGCGGTGCGCGGGTGGTCCACGGCCAGCACCACCAGGGCCGCCTGCTCGATGCGGCTCGCCGCTAGCAGGTGGGGGTCCGAGATGTCGCCGAAGTAGGCCGTCAGTCCGTCTGCGCGTCCCTGTGCCACCCGCTCCGGGTCCTTGTCAAAGACCACAATGGGCACCCCGCTCTGGTGCAGCAGGACCGCGACGCTGTGACCGACCCGTCCGTAACCCCCGATGACCACCTGACCCGGGGTCGTGAGGGTCGGAGTGCCCGCCTCACCTGTGCCGGTGGCCCGTCCCGCAGACTCCAGCCGGGTCGCCAGGGCATTTCCGAGCCTGATCAGCAGGGGCGTCAGCATCATGGAAACCGAGATCAGCGCGGCACCGACGACGAAGTGCCCGTCGGAGATCACTCCCAGCCCCTTGGCGGCACCGAGCAGCACGAATCCGAACTCCCCGGCCTGACCAAGCAGGAAGCCGACCCGGATCGCCGTTGCCGGGCCGAGCCGAAAGGCAAACCCAAGCCCGACCATGACAAGAATCTTGATCAGAACGATCACGATGACCTGCTGAGCCAGCTGACTGGGCTGCTGCGCGATCGCCGGAAGGTCGATGGACATCCCTACCGCCACGAAGAACAGACTCAGCAGCAGCCCCTTGTAGGGCTCCACCTGGGCCTGAATTTGGTAGCGGTAGTGGGAGCCCGAGAGCAGCATCCCCATGAGGAAGGCGCCGAGGGCCATGGACAGCCCGGCCTGGGCCATAGCCCATGCGGAGACGAAGACCGAGAGCATGACTGCGAGGAAAAACCCCTCCCGATTCTGCGCCCGAGTCAGGTGATCAAGGACCTTTGGTACCACGTAGCGCCCAAAGATCAGCACAAGACCAATCATCCCGGTAACGAACCCGATCTGCTGCCAGAGTGGGATGCCGGCCGACAGGGTCCCCTGGTCAGAGAGAATGGGCACCAGCGCGAGCAGGGGTACCACGGCCAGATCCTGCAACAGGAGGACCGCGAATGCCGCCGAGCCGTGGGGGCTTGCCGTCTCCCCACGCTCGTGAAGGATCTGCATGACTAAGGCTGTGGACGAAAGGGCGAGGGTCAGGCCGGTGAGCACCGCTGCTTGCCAGGTCGATGCATTCAGGAGGCCGTAGACCGCGATCGCGGCACCCGTTACCAGGACCTGGAGGCCGCCGAGCCCGAACACCTCGCGGCGCATGGACCAAAGCCGAGCCGGGCGCATTTCAGTGCCGATCAGGAACAGGAGCAGTACGACCCCGAGCTCGGTGAAGTGGCGGACTGAATCCACGTCCTGCGTGAGGACAGGCCCTGGCGAGTAGGGACCGACCACCACCCCCGCCACCAAGAGGCCGAGAATGGACCCTAACCCTGCCCGGCTGAACAGACCGACCGCAATGGTCGCGGCGACCAGCAGCCACATGGTGGAGAACAGGAATTCGGTATCGAGATGCATGGGCGAATCAAACCACGTTCGGGCGCGACTGGATACTTGTCCGGTAGCCGTTTGCGGCGCCAGACGATGAGGCGCTGAGGCCATTGTGCTGACCGGTGTGCGCAGGCGGGGACCCTTGGGGCGATCCGGGTGTCCTCAAACCCCGGCGCGACCACAGGGGTGCGCGGCAATCCGCGCGTTGCCCCCGGTCACGGGGGGTGTGATACGCGGCGCATCTGTGAGGATGGCAGGGATGCGTCCTGGCGGGACGGGCTCTGGCCTTCTTACCGACCTGGAAAAGCGCCTGCGGAACTCCGAGTGCGCCGCCGCTCCACGCAGCCCACGCTGTCTCATAAGTATTTTAGTATGAAATGGATCAAAAATATTTAGTTCTCTTTATCTACCCGCTGGCTACAATGCCCGCCCAGACAAGCACACTGGATCCATGAGCGGGCCAGGCCTTGTCGGCTCTTGCGGGCTGCGGCCAAGTCTCCGGGGCAGCCCATATCCAAGCCAAGCCCACTTCCCTACTGAGGACTGAACATGGCAAAGACATACAACGCGGGCGTCAAAGAGTACCGCGAAACCTACTGGATGCCGGACTACACGCCGAAGGACACCGATATCCTGGCGTGCTTCAAGATCACCCCGCAGCCGGGCGTGCCGCGTGAAGAGGTCGCCGCCGCCGTGGCCGCCGAGTCCTCCACCGGTACCTGGACCACCGTGTGGACCGACCTGCTGACCGACCTGGACTACTACAAGGGCCGCGCCTACGCCATCGAAGACGTGCCGGGCGACGACACCTGCTTCTACGCCTTCGTCGCCTACCCGATCGACCTGTTCGAAGAAGGCTCGGTGGTCAACGTGCTGACCTCGCTGGTCGGCAACGTGTTCGGCTTCAAGGCCCTGCGCGCCCTGCGCCTGGAAGACATCCGCTTCCCGATCGCCTACGTCATGACCTGCAACGGCCCGCCCCAGGGCATCCAGGTCGAGCGCGACATCATGAACAAGTACGGCCGTCCGCTGCTCGGCTGCACCATCAAGCCCAAGCTCGGCCTGTCCGCCAAGAACTACGGCCGCGCCTGCTACGAAGGCCTGCGCGGCGGTCTGGACTTCACCAAGGACGACGAGAACGTCAACTCGCCAGCCCTTCATGCGCTGGCGTCACCGCTTCGACTTCGTCATGGAGGCCATCCACAAGGCCGAGGCCGAGACCGGCGAGCGCAAGGGTCACTACCTGAACGTCACCGCCCCGACCCCGGACGAGATGATGCAAGCGCGCCGAGTACGCCAAGGAGATCGGCGCGCCGATCATCATGCACGACTACCTGACCGGTGGCTTGTCGCGCCAACACCCGCTTGGCCCAGTGGTGCCGCGACAACGGCATGCTGCTGCACATCCACCGCGCCATGCACGCCGTGCTCGACCGCAACCCGCACCACGGCATCCACTTCCGCGTGCTGACCAAGATCCTGCGTCTGTCCGGTGGTGACCACCTGCACTCCGGCACCGTCGTCGGCAAGCTGGAAGGCGACCGCGAGGCGACCCTGGGCTGGATCGACATCATGCGCGACAGCTACATCAAGGAAGACCGCAGCCGCGGCATCTTCTTCGATCAGGACTGGGGCTCCATGCCCGGCGTCATTCCGGTCGCCTCCGGTGGTATCCACGTCTGGCACATGCCGGCGCTGGTCACCATCTTCGGCGACGACTCCGTCCTGCAGTTCGGCGGCGGCACCCTGGGTCATCCCTGGGGCAACGCGGCCGGCGCCGCGGCCAACCGCGTCGCGGTCGAGGCCTGCGTCGAGGCCCGCAACCAGGGTCGCGAGCTGGAGAAGGAAGGCAAGGACATCCTCACCAACGCCGCCAAGTCCAGCCCCGAGCTGAAGGCCGCCATGGAGACCTGGAAAGAGATCAAGTTCGAGTTCGACACCGTCGACAAGCTGGACGTCGGCCACAAGTAAGGCCGAGCGACGCCCTGCCGGGGCCATGTCGCCCCGACCAGGGCCTGACCAGGTTTCCGACGAATCGAACACTAATTTGAGGTATAAACCAATGAGCGAAATGCAGGACTACAAATCCAGCCTGGCCGATACCGGCAGCCGCAAGTTCGAGACCTTCTCCTACCTGCCGGCCATGGACGCGGACCAGATCCGCAAGCAGATCGAGTACATCGTGTCCAAGGGCTGGAACCCGGCCATCGAGCACACCGAGCCGGAGAACGCCTTCCAGAACTACTGGTACATGTGGAAGCTGCCGATGTTCGGCGAGACCGACGTGGACGCCATCCTGGCCGAGTGCGAGGCCTGCCACAAGGCGCACCCGAACAACCACGTGCGTCTGCTCGGGCTTCGACAACTACGCCCAGTCCGCCGGCGCCTCCATGGTCATCTTCCGCGGCAAAGCCGTGTGACGAGGTGGGTTCGGGCTGACGCCTGACCCTAGAGCCCCTGCTCCGCGGTGCGGGGCAGGGGTTTTCTTGAGAGCGGCCGCGCCGGAGTACGGGACCCAGGCGACCCTGTGTCGGGGACCGGCGATCGCCCTCGTTCCCAGGCTTCTTCGCGACGCTTGCCCCTTCCTTTCGCATCGCGGTCTAGGCAGCTTCAGCGGCCCAAATGCACCAGGACGCCGGGGCGTCGGCACCTGCTCCCGCGCTTGAGCGTCGGAGCCAACCTGCAGGACCAGAGACATGAGCGACATCGACCACGAGCAATACCTGATCGAAAGCGAACCCTATTACCGCCCCGTGACCAACGAGGTGGAGATGTACGAGGCGGCCTATGCCGCGCGCATGCCGGTGATGCTCAAGGGCCCGACCGGCTGCGGCAAGTCCCGCTTCGTCGAGTACATGGCCTGGAAGCTCAAGAAGCCCCTGATCACCGTCGCCTGCAACGAGGACATGACCGCCTCCGACCTGGTCGGGCGCTTCCTGCTCGACATCAACGGCACCAAGTGGCAGGACGGCCCGCTGACCGTGGCCGCACGCATCGGCGCCATCTGCTACCTGGACGAGGTGGTCGAGGCGCGCCAGGACACCACCGTGGTCATCCACCCCCTGACCGATCACCGCCGCAAGCTGCCCCTGGAGAAGAAGGGCGAGCTGGTCACACGCCCACCCGGACTTCCAGATCGTCATCTCCTACAACCCCGGCTACCAGTGCCTGATGAAGGACCTCAAGCAGTCCACCAAGCAGCGCTTCGGCGCCATGGACTTCGACTACCCGAGCGCCGAGATCGAGACCGAGATCGTCACCCACGAGGGCGGGGTCGACGCCGAGACCGGCCGAGAAGCTGGTGCAGGTCGCCCAGCGCAGCCGCAACCTCAAGGGCCACGGTCTGGACGAGGGCATGTCCACCCGCCTGCTGGTCTACGCCGCCCAGCTCATCGGCAAGGGCATCGACGCCCCAGTCCGCCTGCCAGATGGCCCTGGTGCGGCCGCTGACCGACGATCCGGACATGCGCGACACCCTGGACGCAGCGGTCAACACCTATCTTCTGAGCGCCCGACCATCCGGCCCGGGTCCGCTGCGGCTGCAGCGAGGAACGACGACATGTTGGTGGATATGGGAGACATGCTGCGCCACGCCCATGCCAACGGGTACGCGGTGGGCGCATTCGATCTGGTCAGCCTGGACTTCCTTCAGGCCATCGTCGCCGGTGCAGAGCGCCAGCGGCGCCCGTGATCCTGAGCCTGGCGAGTCCCATTACGCCTACTTCGACCCCGATCTCCTAATGCCCGCGGTGCGGGTCGCTGCCGAGCGGGCGGCGGTGCCGGTCGCCATCCATCTGGATCACGGCGGCTCGCTGGAGGCGGCGGTTCGCGGTATCCGCCAAGGGTTCAACGGTGTCATGGTGGACGCGTCCACCCAGCCCCTCGAAGAGAACATCGCCCGTACGCGCGCCGTGGTGGAGATGGCCCACGCCTGTGGGATTCCGGCGGAAGGGGAGCTGGGTTATGTGGCCGGCGTGGAGGGCGAGGACGCAGACCGCCATCCGGGCGAGGTGATCTACACGTCCCCGGAGGAGGCCGAGCGCTATGTCCACGAGACCGGCGTGGACTTTCTCGCCGTCTCCATCGGCACCGTCCACGGGCGCATGCGCGGCGAGCCTCGACTGGACTTCGAGCGCCTCGCGGCCATCCATGCAAGGATTGCCATCCCCTTGGTCATCCACGGCGGCACCGGCTTGAGCGACGAGCAGTTCCGGCGCCTGATCGACAACGGGGTGGCCAAGATCAACTATTACACGGCGCTCGCGGACGCGGCCGGGCGGCCATCCGCGCCAACGCTCAGATAGCGGACAACCGCTCCTACACCGACCTGGCTCGCGGGTACTCAAGGACGCCATCCGCGCCGAGGTGGAGCGCTGCATCGCCCTCTGGGGCGCGTCTGGCCGGGCGGATGCGGTGGCCGCATCCTGCCGTCCGCTGGCGCGAGGTGGAGCACCTGATCATCTACAACACAAGCGCCGCCACCCCGGAAGAGACGGCCGCCATGATGGCCGAGGGCCGCCGGGTGCTCGGCGCCATCCCAGGGGTGCGCCAGGTCATCACCGGGACCAGTGTCACAGAGACTGCCGCCTACCGCCACTGCTGGGCGGTGCGCTTCGCCCACCCGCCGTGATCGACACCTACCGGGACCACCCGGACCACCAGGCGTTCGCGAACGGCTCGTTCCGCCCCGTGGCGGCGGACCGCATCACGATCGACTTCCAGCACCTGTTGGATTGACGGCCGGACCCAACATCGAAGGTCCCGATCACGGGGCGCGCGCGCCCAGCCAGACACACCCGGTGATACCCATGTCCATTGATTTCAGCGAATACGTCTCCTGTCTCAAGACCGACCCGGACCATCCGCACAAGCAGGCGCTCGAGTCGAGCTATCACGAGGCGGCCCGGGTCATGTCCCCCCAGGGGCTCGACCACTACCTCACCGGCATGAAGGCCATGTGCACCCTGAACAAGGGCGAGGACCTGATCCTCACCTACATCCAGGAGATGCCCGGCGTGGCCAAGGAGGTCGGCGAGGACATCGTCCCGGACATCGTCAGCGCCCTGATGAAGCTCTCCTCCCACACCTCGGGCACCGTCATCACCCTGATCATGGCCAACATGCCCCTGGCGGCCAGCCGCCTCGGCGACGCGGACGTGATGCGCGGCTATCTCAACCTGCTCCATCAGCTCGCCGGCAAGGCCCCGCGGGGCCTGCGCCCCATGATGGAGAACATGGACGAGCTGCTGTCCAAGCTCACCCTGGGCGGACTGCGCCGCTGGGCCCTGTGGGGCGCCCAGGCCCACCCGCGCGACCTGGACGGTCAGATGGCCTACTTCGGGCTCAAGACCGAATCCTCCCAGGCCGTGCTGCAGAAGGAGCGCCGCGGCACCCTGTTCGTCGACAACCAGCGCAAGCTGAACTTCTATCTGCGGGCCCTGTGGGCGCGGGCCTTCTTCATGCGCCCCACCTCCGGCGACTACGAGACCCGCCAGGGGCTCAAACCCTTCATCGAGGACTTCCAGATCCACCTGCCGGACGCCTTCGACGCCTTCCGCGGCATCTCCGGGCATGGAGACCTACCGCGCCGCCGCGGCCCACTGCGCCGCCCACATGGTCTACACCACAAAGCCCATCAGCGCCGAGCAGCTCTCCCCGGCCCAGATGAAGTTCATCGAGCTGTTCGAGGACGCCCGGGTGGAGGGGCTGGCCATCCGCGATTTCCCCGGCCTGCGCAAGCTCTGGCTGCCGTTCTTCACCGCCCCGCTGACACCGAACGACGAGGTCCGGGAACTGCACCCGATGATGGACCTGATGATGCGCATGGCCCAGGCCCTGCTGGACCCGGACTACCGGGACGAGCAGGCGCTGATCAACGACACGGCGGCGGACTTCCGCAAGGCGTTCGCCGAGCGCCCGGAGGACAACCGGATCAGCTGGGACGCCGGCGTCGACCTTCTACAACGCCTGCGTTCAGCAGCGTCGCGCTGCCCAACCTGCGCGTGCTGGAGAACTGGCCCATCCCCTACCGGGACGACAACCGCTACGTCTGGGACTTCTCCGAGAACCTGTTCGCTGGCACAGGGCGTCGACTACCTGCCCGCCTCCCAGCAACAGGTGCGCAAGTACGTCTCCGTCATGGAGATGGCCAACGAGGTGGACTGCGAGCTGGCCGGCGACGACGCCCAGGAGGTCTGGGTCTGCGCCACCGAGTTCTTCCCCTACGAGGACGAGGGGGTCTGCTTCAACGAGATGTGGGGCAAGGAGCCGGTCTCCGAGCCCTATCACTACCAGGAGTGGGACTACCAGGTGCAGCTCTACCGCCCGGACTGGGCCACGGTGATCGAACGGCGTCAGCCCAAGGGCGACCCGGAGGCGATGGACGAGATCCTCACCAAGCACAAGCCCATCGCCAGCCGCATCCGCCACCTGATCGACGCAATGCAGCCCCAGGGGATCGTGCGCCGGCGCGGCTACGAGGAGGGCGAGGAGCTGGACCTCAACGCCGCGGTGCGGGCCATGATCGACATCCGTCGCGGCATCATGCCCGACCCGCGCATCAACATCCGCATCACCCGCCACCTGCGCGACCTGGCCATCGTGGTGCTCATGGACCTGTCCGAGTCCACCAACGAGCACATCGACAAGGACGACCCGGACAGCCCGACCATCATCCAGCTCACCCGCGAGGCCACCGGCCTCCTGGCCTGGGCCATCGACTGCATCGGCGACGCCTTCGCCGTCCACGGCTTCGCCTCGGACGGGCGCCACGACGTCCAGTACTACCGCTTCAAGGACTTCGAGCAGCCCTACGACGACGAGCCAAAGTCCCGACTGGCGGGGATGCAGGGGGGCCTGTCCACCCGCATGGGCGCGGCCCTGCGCCATGCCGGCTGGCACCTGACCCAGCAGAGCGCCACCAAGCGCCTAGTGCTGCTGATCACCGACGGCGAGCCCGCGGACATCGACGAGCGCGACCCCCAGTACCTGCGCCACGACGCCAAGAAGGCGGTGGAGGACCTGCGCATGCAGGGCATCCACACCTACTGCCTCACCCTCGACCCCCAGGCCGACCGCTACGTGGCGCGCATCTTCGGCGAGAACAACTACTCTATCGTCGATCACGTCGAGAAATTGCCGGAGCGCCTGCCCGCGGTCTTTGCCGCGCTGACGGGCTAGGGGGAATTCGATGCTATGGTTCGTCCTGGGCCTCGCGGCCCTGGTCCTCGGTGCCGAGCTGCTCGTGCGCGGCGCTTCCAAGCTCGCCCTGTCCTTCGGCATCTCGCCCCTGGTGGTGGGCCTCACCGTCGTGGCCTTCGGCACCAGCGCGCCGGAAATGGCCGTGTCGGTGCAATCGGCCTGGGCCGGTCAGGTGGACATTGCCCTGGGCAACGTCGTCGGCAGCAACATCTTCAATGTTCTGCTGATCTTGGGTGCATCAGCCCTGATCGTGCCTCTGGTGGTGAATCAGCAACTCATCCGCCAGGAGGTTCCGATCATGATCGGTGTCTCGCTGCTGCTCTGGGTGCTGGCGGCGGACGGCGGCATCGGGCGCTGGGAAGGGGCTCTGCTGGCCTTCCTGGTCGTCGCATACACCGTCTTGCTGGTGCGCCAGAGCCGGCGCGAGACCGCCGCCGCCCAGGCGCAGGTGGATGCCGAGTACAGCGCCGCCTTTGCCAGCAAGCCGACGGGCCTGGACGCCCATTGGGGCGTTCAGGTGCTGCTGATTCTGGCCGGGTTCGCCCTGCTGGTGCTCGGCGCGCGGTGGCTGGTGGAGGCCGCGGTGGCGTTCGCCACGGCGTTGGGCGTCAGCGAGCTGGTCATTGGCCTGACCATCGTCGCCGCGGGCACCTCCTTGCCGGAAGTGGCGACCTCCATCATGGCCGCACTGCGCGGGGAGCGCGACATCGCCGTGGGCAACGTAGTCGGAAGCAACATCTTCAATATCCTGGCCGTGCTGGGCGTTTCCGCTACCGTCGCGCCCGCCGACCTGCCGGTGCCCCAAGCCATGCTGGCCTTCGACATTCCGGTCATGGTTGCCGTGACCGTCGCGTGCCTGCCGGTGTTTTTCACGGGCAGCGAGATTGCGCGATGGGAGGGGGCCTTGTTCCTGGCCCTCTACGCCGCCTATGCGCTGTATCTGTTCCTGCGCGCCACGGGGCACGACGCCCTGCCGGGCTACAGTATGGCGATGGGCGGTTTCGTCTTGCCGCTGATCGCCGTCACCCTAGTGGTCCTGGCCTGGCGGCATTGGCATCGGGGACGAAACGCAGCGGGCCAGTGATTACGGCCCACGGACGTAGAGGTCCCGGTCGCGCTCCGGGTCGCCTGCGACCCCAAATGCCTTCCTCACCCCGACATCCCGGCGGGCCCCAAAGGCATCCACCGCGGCATCCGCCTCAGCGGTACTGCCGCAGATACCACCACTCGAATCCGCGCTTCATCCAATGGAAGGCGCGCATGGCCGGCAGCACCAGGCTGCGGGTTTCGGTCCGGGCAACCAGCATGCCGCGGTCGTTGGCGTCCACGATGCACACCAGCTCGACCTTGAAGGTCTTGGTCGGGGCCTGGCCTTGCAGCTCCGCCAGCAGATTGAAGGCCGCGGCGCGGGCCTGCAGGTCGGCCATGTGCGCCTGTTTAGGCATCCAGTCCGGTCCGGGGAAGCTGCCGGAGTCGCCCGCGACGTAGATCCGCTCGAACCCCGCGACCTTGCAATGCCCGTCTGCTGCGATGAGCCCGCCGGGGGAGCGGGGCAGATCGGTGTTGTCGAACCAGGCGTTGCCGGTCATGCCGGGCATGAAAATGATCAGGTCGGCCGGAAACTCGCCGCCCTCGGTGGTGACCTTGCTCTCGCTGAACCCCTTGAGCTTGTGCCCCAGGTGGGTGCGGATGTCGCGCTTGCGCATCTCGTCCATGAGCCCGGTCACCGCCTTGGGACCCAGGCGGTTGCCGGGCTTGTCCGCGGGGGAGAAGAAGGTGATCTGGAAGCGGTCGCGCCGGCGCTCCTTGCGCAACTGCGCCTCGATGCCGAACAGGAACTCGAAGATGGGCCCGCCGCGCATGGCGCTGGGCTCTTGGGGGTTGCCGGCAAAGCCCATGGCGATGGCGCCCCCGTCCATGGCCCGCAGCCGGTCGCGGATCTGTTGCGCCGCGGCGATCCCCTCGCAAGGGGTCAGGGCGTGCTCGATCCCAGGCAGCTTCTTCAGGAAGCGCCCGCCGCTGGCGATGATGAGCCCGTCGTTGGCGACCTCGCCCGAGGTGGTGTCGAGCAAGCGCCCGCCCTCGCGCAGTCCGGTCGCCTCACCCGCCACATGGGTCACGCCCATGCGCCGGAAGAAGCTCTGGAGCGGCAAGCAAAGGTCGTCGCCGCTACGCAGCCCCGAGGGGACCCAGATCAGTCCCGGATAGTAGACGAACTCCGCCCTGGGGCTGACCAGGGTGATCTCGCTCTGGGGGCTGGCCTGCCTGATTCGCTGGACGGCGGTGAGGGCGGCGAACCCGCAACCCACGATGGTGATGCGATGCATGTATGACTCCTGACTGGTGATCGGGCGCGGCCATCTGCCTGCCGCAGACCGCGTCCGGTTATGTGGTCTGGCACCCAGGAAACTCCATCAAGAACCGCCGCTTCAGCGGTCGGCCTGCTCTGACAGGGGCCCGAGTAGAGGCTCAAGTCCTGGCCAAACATTCTCCAATATCCTGGGCTGGGCCTCCGCCGTGGGGTGCAGCCCGTCGGCCTGCATGAGGCGCCAGTCGTCCGCGACGCCGACAAGAAGGTCGGGCACCAAGGGGACCTGCTCCGCGTCCGCAACCCCCCGCAAGGTTGCTTGAAAGCCCTCCGTGTAGGCCGCACCGTAGTTTGGCGGCAGGCGCACCCCGACCAAGAGGACCTCGGCCCCGGCGCCCCGGGCCAGGCGCACCAGCGCCTTCAGGTTGTTTTCGATCTGCCCAAGGGGGATGCCGCGAAGACCGTCATTGGCACCCAGGGCGATGACGACCAACGCCGGGCGCTCGCGTTCCAGAACTTGCGGGAGACGGGTCAGGCCGCCCCCGGTCGTATCCCCCGAGATGCTGGCGTTGACGACGCGGTACGCCAGACCGGCATCCGTCAGCCGCGTCCCCAGGAGCGCCACCCAACCGCGCTCCGTGGGCAGCCCGTAGGCGGCACTCAGGCTATCCCCGAGCACGACGACGGCTGGGGGCTCGGTGGCCGCGCCTAGGGCAGCGGGCAGCAGCATCCCGGCAAACAGGAGCATCCTCATCATGTCAACAGACTCCGTCGCAGATGTCGCCCGGGCCGCCGGGCTGGGCAGGGAGGTCACGGGCCCCGGGGGGCATCTGACCATTCTGCATGCCCTGGATCTCGGCGTGAAGCCCGGCGAGGCGGTGGCCATCCTCGGGGCCTCCGGCTCGGGCAAGTCCACCCTGCTCGGGCTCCTGGCCGGGTTGGATCAGCCGACCCAGGGTGAGGTCTGGCTTTGCGGCCAGTCGCTGGGGGGTCTTTCAGAGGACGGTCGGGCGGCCCTGCGCAACGGCCGCGTCGGCTTCGTCTTCCAGGACTTCCAGCTCCTGCCGACCCTCACTGCCCTGGAAAACGTCCTGCTCCCCCTGGAGCTTGGCGGCATGGCGCAGCCTGGGCCCATCGCCCAGGCTGCGCTGGACCGGGTGGGTCTGACCGCCCGCGCCGCCCACTACCCGCGCACGCTCTCCGGCGGCGAGCAGCAGCGTGTGGCGATCGCCCGCGCCTTCGCACCGCGCCCGCAGATCCTGTTCGCCGACGAGCCCACCGGAAACCTCGACCAGGAGACCGGGGAGCAGGTGATCGACCTCCTGTTCGACCTGCGCAACGCCGCCGGCGCAGCCTTGGTCCTGGTCACCCACGACCCGCGCCTGGCCAGCCGCTGCGACCGCCGGCTGGCGATGCGCGGCGGGCACCTGGAGACCCTGGCGTGACTGCCTGGCGCCTGGCCCTGCGCCTGCTGCTGCGGGACTGGCGCAGCGGCGAGCTCTACCTCCTGGCGGCGGCCCTGGCCCTGACCGTGGCGGCCATGACCACGGTCGCGTTCTTCGGCGACCGGGTCGAGCGCGCCATGCAGCGCCAGGGCGGCGAGCTGATCGCTTCGGACCTGGCGGTGGACGACGGCCGCCCGATACCCGCGGCGTTCTCGGATCGGGCCCAGTCTCTCGGCCTGGTTAGCACGACGACCCTCGAGTTCCCCAGCGTGGTCCTGGCCGGAGAGACGACCCAACTGGTGCAAGTCAAGGCAGGGGGCCCTGGCTATCCGCTGCGCGGTCGCCTGCGCGTGCAGCCGGCTCCCGGCGCCCCAGAGGCGGACGTGGCGGGCGGGCCCGCCCCGGGGGAAGTCTGGGCAGAGGCACGCCTGCTGCCCCTGCTCGGGCTGGAGACCCTGACCAGCGAAGGGCCGGAGATCGTACTCGGCGAGACCCGCCTGCGCCTGACCCGGGTCCTCGCTTATGAACCCGACCGGGGCGCCAACCTGGTCCAGCTCGCCCCGCGGCTCCTCGTCAACGCGGCGGACATACCGACCACGGGCCTTGTCACCCCGGTCAGCCGGGTGCGCTACCGGCTCTTGGTGGCCGGGGAGGCCGCGGCGGTGGACGCCTTTCGCAACTGGGCTCAGGGACAGCTGCCGCGCACCGCCCAGATCGTGGACCCGGAGCGCGCCCGTCCAGAGCTTGCCACAGCCATCGCCGGGGCGACGCGCTTCCTGCGCCTGGCAACGCTGGTCACCCTGCTGGTGGCAGGAGCGGCCATCGCGCTTGCCAGCCGCCGCTTGGTGGAGCGCCAGACCGATGCCGTCGCGGTCATGCGCTGCCTCGGCGCCCCTCTGCATTTGTTGACCCGTATTTTCGTCCTGCGCCTGCTCGCCTTCGGGCTGGCGGTCAGCCTGGCCGGGGCCCTGCTCGGGTACCTGACCCAGCAGGGCCTGGTCGCCCTCATCGGCGACCTGTTCGCGCAGGACCTTCCACCCCCGTCCGCGGGTCCCATCGGCGTCGGGCTGATCACCGGGCTGGTCGCGCTGCTTGGGTTCGCCCTGCCGCCCCTGATCCAGCTCGCGCGGGTGCCGCCGCTGCGCGCCCTGCGCCGTGACCTCGGCACCCCCCGCGCCTCCGTCCTGGGCGCTACCCTGGCCGCCGCCGCGGCGCTGTCCCTGTTGATCTGGTGGCAGGCGGGGGACGCCCAGCTCGCCGCGCGCCTGCTCGCCGGGCTGGCCGGGACCCTGCTCGGCCTGGTCGGCGCCGTGTTCCTCCTGATCCGGCTGGCGGCCTGGTTCCAGCCGCGCACCCGTGGGGTCTGGCGGCTGGGGCTGGCTGCCCTCACCCGGCGCCCGGCGGGGGCGGTGCTCCAGGTCGCCGGCTTCGGGGTCGGGGTCCTGGCCCTGCTGCTCCTGGCGGTGGTCCGCGTGGATCTGCTGCGGGCCTGGCAGCAGGGGCTGCCCCGGACGCACCCAACCGTTTCCTGATCAACATCCAGCCACAGGACGTGGGTCCACTGCGTGACTTCCTCGCGGCCCACGGCCTGAAGGATTCCGGGATACTGCCCATGGTCCGCGGGAGGCTGACCCACATCGGCGACCGCCCGGTGGACCCCGAGGCCTACCAGAACCCGCGCGCCCAGCGGCTGGCCGAGCGCGAGTTCAACCTGAGCTACGCCGAGCGCCCCCAATCGGACAACCAGGTGGTGGCGGGGCGCTGGTGGGGACCTGGGGACGTCCCAGAGCAATTTTCGGTGGAGGAGGGCCTGGCCGAGACCCTGGGCATCCGCCTCGGGGACCGCCTGACCTTCTGGGTCTCCGGGCATGAGGTCTCAGCTCCGGTGACCAGCCTGCGCCACGTCCGCTGGGACAGCTTCAACGTCAACTTCTTCGTCCTCTCCCCGCCGGGTCTCCTGGGCGCGGAGGCCGCAAGCTACGTCACCAGCTACCACCTGCCGCCCGGGCGCGAGGCCGTGATGGCAGACCTCCAGCGGCGGCTGCCCTCGGTCACCCCGCTGGACGTGGACGCCATCCTCGCCCAGGTGCGGCGGGTCATGGAGCGCGGGGCCAGCGCGGTGGAGTACGTCTTCCTGTTCACCCTGGGCGCCGGGCTGCTGGTGATGCTGGCCGGGATCCAGGCCACCCTAGCCCAGCGGCGGGGGGAGCATGCGGTCCTGCGCGCCCTCGGGGCCGGGCGCAGAGATCTGCTCGCGGCCCTGGCAGTGGAGTTCACGGTCGCTGGGCTGCTGGCCGGGCTCCTGGGGTCGGCCTTCGCGCAGTTGACCAGTTGGCTCCTCGCGGGTCAGGTCTTCGACCTGGAGTTTGCCTTCAACCCTCGGCTCTGGGCCCTCGGGGTGGTCGGCAGCGCCGCTCTCATCGGCCTGGCCGGGACCCTGGCCACCTACCCCTTGCTGGTGCGGCCGCCCTTGGAGGGGCTGCGGCGGGGGTAGCTTGGTTGGAATTGCCCATTGAAGGGTGAGGTCCCTGCCGCCCACGCAAAGGACCTCCGCCGTTTGTCCGAGACGAAAAACTGTCGCCTCGGGCCGTCATGCGGGGAGTCACTCCTCAACCCAGGCTACGGCCATTTGCAAAAGCGAATGGCATACGGAGTCAAGATCCGACGACGGTCGTGTCATCGGCAGGGGTCGGAGGCGATGGGGCCTCCGGCTCCCCATCGCCCGGCACCCCAGCTTTCTTCTGCCGCTTTTCCTCTTTCTTTTGCTTCTTGGCGAGATCCCGCTGACGCTTCTCGAAGGCGTAGTTGGGCTTAGCCATTTGCGATCCTCATTCAATTAGGTTCAAAGTTGTGTTCGGCGATCCATCCAACCGACAAGCGGCAGACCGACGATCATCGGACCAAGGATCATCTAAATTGTCAAGGACTTGCGCGCGTTGGGCCGAAGGTCGCGGGGGGAATCTCGCGAAGGAACAAGGTGTTGGCGAGTGCCGGGTAGGGCAAAGGAAACCTGCGGCCGCTGCCACCGGAGGCGCGACTGGGTCTCAAGGTGGCGGGACCCGGTCGTTTTTGCGGGCTCCGGGTCGCCCGCGGAACGGGCGGGGATGGAACGGGCGCCACGGCCGTACCGCAGCACCTCGGGCCAGTTCTCGGGATCGAACGGCTGGGCCCCTTCGATCGCCCTATATCCCTTCCCGGTTTCAAGCAGGGCTGGGAGGCCGTGGGAATCGGCCCAAACGTCGTTCCGCTCTCCAACATGACTTTTCGCCGGAAGAGGCCGAACGGGTCCCTCTCCGCCGGCGACCTTCGGATGCTGTCTTCCGAGCGCCGCAGCGGCTATTCTCCAGCTCTAGCCGATCTGGGCCGGGCAATCGTCCTGCCCCTCTGTCAAGAGACAGGCAACGGGGTTCCGCCAAGACAACGAGGGCGAAAGGCGATGTCCGCAGATAGCAGCGAGACCGTTGACACCGCGCAGCGACAAACCAGAGAGGTCACCGACCTTGAAGAGACATTGCGCATGTTGGGCGAGCTCGCAGAGCGCAAGGATCTGCTCTTTTTCAAGGAGATCGGCGTTAACCTTTCTTTCATAGCCAATGCGACTGGGGTCGATGCACGGCGCCGCACTTTCCGAATCGCTGTCGCCGCCGCCCAGGAAAGTCGCACCGACATCCGTGTCGGCAGTGAGCTCGAGGTTTTTGTCCCCATTCGGAGCGCCGATTTGGTGTTCGCGACATCCGTAGCAGGGGCCGTCTCGGGGCGGCGCAACAGCTACGATCTAGCCATCCCCTCTCGAATTCGTCTATGGCCCAGGCGCGAGCACCCACGGGGCTCCTGCTTCGGTTTGGTCGACGTCATCCTGCGCCGCAGCGATAAGGCGCAAAGCAAGGCCCTGAAAGCCACGCTGAACGACATCTCGAATGCCGGGGTCGGCATCTCGCTTCCGCAGGGGACGGATCAGATCGAGCTTGCGGGGGCCGCGTTCGACGATTGCGTGCTGCTTCTCAACAACAAGCCGATGGCCTCCTGCACCATCGAGATACTGCACATCCGACACGAGTCCGAGGCCGGGGGCCTGATCGCCGGGGGACGTTTCATCAACCTGGACGACCTGGCCAAGGAGCGAATCGCGAAGCTGATCGAGGCCCTGGATCCCCTCTGGGCCGAGGGCTCCACCGCGCCGTAAACAGAGGACAGCCGCCGTTTGGCGGGAGTTTCGGGCAAGAGGTGGCGATCAGGTTGGTTCGGGGCCTGCGTGGCTCCTACCACCTCCAAAACACGTCGGGTCGCCATCGAACTGACCTTGCCGTCGGCTGGACTTGCACGAATTTGGCCTTGACACAGGGTTTAGCCTCCGTCCGGAAAGGCCGCACCCGATAAGGCGGTCCCTTTTGGGATCCAAAGGGCCCACCCGCCCGCCGTCGCCGGCTTGGGGCCTTCCTGCTACCATAGCCGCGCCCTCGCAGCCCACCCCCATTGGCCGCCCGATGCCCATGCCCAAGTCGCCGCCCTTGCTCCACCTCGCCCTAGCCCTGCTGATTGGCCCCGGGGCAGTCCCCGGATTGAGGGGGGCAGACCTCGACCTGGGGGTGAGGGATGCAGACCTGGAGCCGAACGTTACCCTGCGCGAGCGAGAGGGGGCGACTGTGCAGGAGTACCGGGTCAACAACCGACTCTACCAGGTCAAGATCACCCCCACCGTCGGCGCGCCTTACTATCTGGTCGACGAGGACGGCTCCGGCGACATGGCCTGGCACCGGGGCGCGAGCCAGTTCGAGAACAACATCCCCCAATGGGCCTTGTTGAGCTGGTAACGCAAGCGGGTCCTCGTGCCCCTATCCCCGCAGACACGTTCAGGAGATTGTCGATGAGACACCACACCCCATGGCTTGCCGGGCTCCTCCTCGTCGGCGGCCTGAGTTTGACACTGTCCCCGGCCTGGGCAGGCACCCTGGACGATGTGAAGGCCCGTGGCACCCTGCGCTGCGGCGTGAACGGTGAGCTACCCGGCCTCTCGTACAAGGACGCCAAGGGTGTCTGGAGCGGGCTGGACGTGGACTTCTGCCGGGCCGTCGCCGCTGCGACCCTGGGCGACTCCAGCAAGCTTGAGTTGGTCCCAGTGAACAACTCGGACCGTTTCGACGCCCTGCGCGAGGGGGAGGTCGACCTCCTGTCACGCAACACCACCTGGACCCTGTCGCGGGACCTGGATCTGGGTATGGCGTTCGTCGGCATCCTCTACCACGATGGCCAGGGCTTCTTGGTCCCGCGTGCGAACAACGCCCTGAGCGTGATGGACCTGAGCCGCAAGCGCATCTGCGCCATCGAGGACACCACCAGCCCGGCCAACGCCGAGGCCTTCTTCACCCGCAACCGGATGCAACTGGAGCTGGTCCTGGTCAAGGACATCGATGCGGCAAGGGCCGCTTACCTGGCCGGCAAGTGCGACGCTGTCACCACCGACCACTCCCAGCTCCACGCCCTGCGTTCCGAGCTGGACGACCCCCATGCCCACCGCATCCTCCCGGAGGTCATTTCCAAGGAGCCCTTGAGCCCGGCGGTGCGGCAGGGCGATCAGGTGTGGTTCGACATCGTGCGCTGGACCCTGTTTATGCTCATCGATGCCGAAGAACTCGGAATCGATTCCACCAATGTCGATGCGGCCCGCACACTCGCCAAGACCGCCGAGGTGCGCGGGCTGCTCGACGTGCAGGGAACGACGGCGAACATGCTCGGGGTCGAGCCGGGCTGGAGCTACCGGGTCATCAAGCAGGTCGGCAACTACGCCGAGGTCTTCGACCGCAACCTGGGCAACCAGTCCCAGCTCAAGGTCAAGCGGGGGCTCAACGCCCTGTGGCGAAATGGCGGCATACTCTATGCTCCGCCGGCCCGCTAGACCCGTCACGCCCCTTGGCCTCCAGGCCCGCCCCCTGAGCGGGTCGGGAACCTCTGCACCGATGCAGCCTGAGCGAGGAATGCGAGCATGCCCCTGATCAAGCCCTTTCCCGGGCTGCGCCCGGCCCCCAACCGCGCCGAGAACGTGGTCGCGCCGCCCTACGACGTGGTCAGCACCAGCGAGGCTCGCGCCATGGTGGACGGTCGGCCATGGAGCTTTCTGCACATCTCCCGCCCGGAGGTCGATCTGCCCAAGGGTACCGACCCCTATGCCCCGGAGGTCTACGCCAAAGCGCGGGAGAACCTGGAGCTGATGAAGGCAGGGGGCATTCTGCTGCGGGACCCGAACCCACACTATTACGTCTACCGCCTGACCATGGGCGAGCATGTGCAGACCGGGCTGGTGGCTGCCGCTTCGGTGGCCGCCTACGACGCCGACCGCATCAAGAAACACGAGTTTACCCGCCCAGTGAAGGAGGACGACCGCGTCCGTCAGATCGATGCACTGAATGCCCAGACCGGCCCGGTCTTCCTGGTCTACCGAGACACAGCGGCCATCGACGGCATCCTGGCGGCGGTCTCCGCTGGCGTCCCGGAGGTCGACATCACCGCCGTTGACGGGGTTCGACATGAGGTCTGGTTGCTAACCGACGCCGCGACCATCGCATCGCTGACCAGCGCGTTCGACGCCCTCGACGCCCTCTATGTCGCCGACGGCCACCACAGATCCGCCGCCGCATCCCGGGTCGCGGCCGCCCGCCGCGCTGCCAACGCCGGCCACAGGGGCGAAGAGCCCTACAACTACTTCCTCTCCGTCATCTTCCCCCACAGTCAGATGCAGATCCTGGCCTACAACCGGCTGGTCCGCGACCTCCACGGACTGGACACCGAGGAGTTCCTCAGCCGGGTCGCGGTCCCCTTCCGGGTAGAGCGGAGCGCCGAACCCGTAGCGCCGACCAGGCTCGGCGAATTTGGCATGTACCTGGACGGGACCTGGTACCGTCTGGCTCTGGACGAGGCGCGCATCCCGTGGGACGACCCGGTGGCGCGCCTTGACGTGAGCCTGCTGCAGGACAATCTGATCGAGCCCATCCTCGGCATCGTCGATCCGCGACGCGACGAGCGCATCGACTTTGTCGGCGGCATCCGCGGCCTGGAGGGTCTGACCCGCCGGGTAGACAGCGGCGACATGCGGGTCGCCTTCTCCCTCTACCCCACCCGCATGCCCGACCTCATGGCCGTGGCTGACGCCGGCGAGGTGATGCCGCCCAAGTCCACCTGGTTCGAGCCCAAGCTCGCCGATGGCTTGGTCAGCCACGTGCTCGACTGAGGGACGCCGCCGGTCTGGCTGTGGGTCGGGATTCATCTCGCCTGCAATGCCGCACCTCGCTCGGCAGCTCCGAGCGCCGCGCCGAATGCGACCGAACCGCCGCTCCAGAGGTCGGGGGCTGTCTTTGGCCCTTCCGGCCCCTATATCCCAGTAACCACTCCGGTTTACTGAGGAGTCCGCACCCTGCGATGGTCACCGCGACCTATAACCTCCCCTCGGACAAGGACGATGGTCGGGCCGCCGTCGACCATTGGTTGGCGAGCCTGGGCGACCATTACGCAGAGGCCGACCGCCGGAAACTCGCCGATGCCTGCGAGGCCCTGCTGGCCTGCCGGACTGGGGAGCGACTGGAGACGGGGGAGCTGGCGGTCCGTCACGCCCTGTCCAACGCAGACATCTTGGTGCAGTTGCGCATGGACCAGCCGACTCTGGCCGCGGCCCTGCTCAACGGCTGTCTGGGGCTGGCCGGCGCGACCCAGGAGAGCCTCGCCGCCCGGTTCGGGGCCGGGGTCGCCCAGATGGTCGCGGACCTGGCGCGCATCGACAAGATCGCCAACGTCACCGCGGTCATCGCGGCCAAGGACCAGGACGAGCACGAGGAGAACCTGCGCCGTCTGCTCCTGGGGATCGCCGAGGACGTACGGGTGGTGCTGGTAGTACTGGCCGAGCGGCTGCACCTCATGCGGAGTATCAAGGATCTTGAGGACGAGCGGCGGCGCAAGATCGCGTTGGACACACAGCGGGTCTACGCGCCGCTGGCCAACCGGCTGGGCGTGTGGCAGGTCAAATGGGAGCTCGAGGATCTTGCCCTGCGCTATCTTGAGCCGGACGAATACAACCGCATCGCCAAGCTCCTGGACGGCCGGCGGGCCGAACGCCAGACCTATATCGCCGAGGTCATGGATCAGTTGCGGGCCAAATTCAGCGAGGCAGGCATCAAAGCCGAGATCACCGGGCGCCCCAAGCACATCTTCAGCATCTGGCGGAAGATGCAGCGCAAGGCGGTGGACATCGACGAGATATTCGACCTGCGGGCGGTACGCATCCTGGTCGAGGATGTCTCCGCCTGTTACGCAGCCCTGGGTATCGTGCACGGTACCTGGCGGCACATCCCGAAAGAGTTCGATGACTACATTGCCACACCTAAAGGCAACCTCTACCGGTCCCTGCACACCGCCGTGATCGGGCCGGGCGGCAAGGCCCTGGAGGTGCAAATCCGCACCGATGAGATGCACCGCCACGCCGAGTTGGGGGTGGCCGCCCATTGGAGTTACAAGGAGAACAAACAGCAGGATGCCGAGCTGCAGCGCCGCCTGATCTGGATGCGCAACTGGCTGGAGTTGAAGAACGACGCCGACGACAGCGGCGACTTTGTCGAGCGCTTCAAACAGGAGTTCGAGCCGGTCCACATCTATGTCCTGACCCCGCAGTCAAAGGTGATCGAGCTGCCCGTCGGAGCGACGCCCCTGGACTTCGCCTTCGCCATCCACTCCGAGGTCGGTCTGCGTTGCCGCGGGGCTCGTGTGGACGGGCGTATCGTCCCCCTCAACCAGGCGCTACAGAGCGGCCAGCGCGTGGAGATCCTGACCCAGAAGAACGCCACCCCCAGCCGGGACTGGCTCAGTCCCCATCAGGGCTATCTGAAGACGGCCCGCGCCCGCAACCGGGTGCGCCAATGGTTCGCCCAGCAGGACCACGACCTGCACGCGGCCCAGGGACGGGCCCTCCTGGAGCGCGAGCTCTCCCGGCTGGGGATCGTCGAAAAGCCCAACCTCGACCCCCTCGCGCCGCGGTTCAACTTCGCCAACGCCGACGATGTTTACGCCGCCATCGGCCGCGGCGACCTGGCCGTGGGCGTGGTGGCGCGCCAGGTCGGGGAGCCCAAGGCCGAGGCACCCAAGGGGCCGGAAGTCAGGGTCAAAGCCCCGACCGCTCAAAAGGCTGGGGGGCGTGCCGAGGTCATCGTCGAGGGCGTTGACGATTTGCTCACGCACATGGCCCACTGCTGCAAGCCGGTCCCCTCTGACCCCATTGTCGGCTACATCACCCGAGGGCGAGGGGTCACGGTGCATCGCACCGATTGCGCCAACCTGCGCGCTTTGCGGCCGGAGGAGCGCGAGCGTCTGATCGACGTGCGGTGGGCAGGGACCGGTCCCGAAGCGGCCTACCCGGTCGACATCCAGATCCTGGCGGTGGACCGCAAGGGCCTGTTGCGCGACGTCTCATCGGTGATCGCCAACGAGGACATCGACGTGGTCGGTGTCACCACCCACTCGGACCGCGATACCGACACGGCCTCCATGCGTTTTACGGTCGAGGTGCACGATGCCGACCAACTGGAGCACATCCGTCTCAAGATCGGACAGCTTCCCGGGGTGATCGAGGTCCGCAGGGGTACCTGACGGGCTTCTTTGGCGGCGGCCGGAGGGAACTGCGGCACCGGCTCACAGGACCCGATTGCGCCGCTCCCCGGCGGCGAAGGCCGCGATGTTGCGGGCCACCTCGTCCATTACCCGCTGTCGGGCCTCCCGGCTGGCCCAGGCGGTGTGGGGGGTGAGGATCAGGTTGGGGATGTCTGGCGCCAGCAGGGGGTGCCCCGTCGGGGGAGGCTCAACCGAGAGGACGTCCAGAGCCGCCCCGCCAATGGTCCCGGCACGCAAGGCAGCGGCCAGGGCCTCGCCATCCACCAGGCCGCCGCGGGCGGTGTTCACCAGCAGCGCCGTCGGGCGCATCAGAGCCAGCTCGGCCACCCCGATGAGGTCGCGGGTATTGTCCGCAAGCGGGCAGTGCAGGGAGAGGACATCCACCCGCGGCAACAGCTCCATGAGTGGCAGGCGGCCCTCCTGGGGCGGGCCCCCAGGACGCTGGGCGACCAGGACCTCCATGCCGAAGGCCTGGGCCACCCGGGCAACGGCGCGCCCTAGCTCTCCGTATCCCACGATACCGAGGGTCTTGCCGGCCAACTCGAAGATCGGGAAGTCGAGCAGGCAGAACTGGGCGCTGCTGGACCAGGCCCCGGCGGCGACCGCCGCACGGTAGTCCAGGAGGCGCGTCGCATGGGCCAGGATCAGGGCAAAGACATGCTGCACAACTGCCGCCGTGGCGTAGCCGGTGACGTTGGCCACCGCGATCCCCAGCTCCCGAGCCGCTGCCAGATCGACGTTGTTGGTTCCGGTAGCGGTCAGGCAGACCAGGCGCAGCTCGGGAGCGGACGCCAGGACGGCGCGGTCGAGCAGGACCTTATTGGTGACGGCGACCCGGGCCCCTCTGAGGCGGGCGGACCGCTCCTCCGGGGCCGGTGTAGTCATGAAACGACCAATGGGTGCAGGCCGACTGGAGCTGGGTGAGGTCCAGTTCCCCCCGGGCGACCGTGGCCAGGTCGAGGAAGACGGCGCAGTCGAGGGTCATTGGTACGCCGTCGGCGTAGCCCTGTTGGCTGATCGCTGACGGCTACTGCTTGTATTCCTTGTGGCACGCCTTGCAGGTCCCGGCCGTCTCTTTGAACTGCTCCCGCATCGCGGCCTCATCCCCGCCGGCGGCGACCTGGGAGAGTTTCGCGGCGGCCTCCTTTAGGGCCTTGTACTTGGCATCAAAGTCGTCCCGATTGAGCCAGATCTCGTCCTTGGCGTCGCTCTCATCGCTCACCGAGTCGTCGGGAAAGCCCGGCATGACGTTCAATGCCGAAGCCGCGGCCAAGTCGGCTGCATAGTCCTTGAAGGCCGCGGCATCGAAGGGCGTCTCGCCCTTCACCATGGAGCCCATGTGGGTCAGGTTCCAGGAGAAGACGTTCATGACGCCCTGGCGGTAATCGACGGCGTCCTCGATCGGTCCAGCGGACAGGCTGGCCGAAAGGGTCCCGGCGGAAAGAAGAAGGCTGGCGCCGATCATTCGACGATAATTTGGCATGGCGGACCTCTGGCGATGGGGTTATGACTCGGGGCTCATGATGAGGGGTCCCAGGGGGGCAATTCAACCTTCTGAGCGGCCAGCCGTCCGCGCCCGGCGGCTGCGAGGCCATCGCTTATGGCGCAGCGTTCCAGCCCCCTCATTCGTCTCGCAGCGCCTCCACCGGATCCAGGCGGGCAGCGGACAGGGCCGGCAGGACCCCGGCCCCTAGCCCGATCAGGGCCGCTACGACCTCTGCCAGCAGGACAAAGTCCCAGGCGATATGGGTCGGCAGGGCTGGCACCGCCGTCCCGATGAGCCAGGCCCCGACACCTCCAACGACCAGCCCCGCCAAGCCGCCGAGGCTCGCCAGCAGGACTGCCTCCCCCAGGAACAGCATGAGGATCTGCCCCCGCGCTGCCCCCAGGGCCCGCAACAGTCCGATCTCCCTGCGGCGCTCCCGCACCGCAATGGTCATGATGGTGAGGATGCCGATTCCGCCCACCGCCAGCGAGATTCCCCCAAGTGCCGCCACGGCGGCGGTCAGGACGTCGAGCACCGAGCCCAGAACGTCCAGCATCTGGTCCTGGGTGGTGACGGTGAAATCCTCCCTTCCGTGGCGCAGTTTGAGCAGGGCTTTGGCCCGCGCCGCCACGGCATCGCCCTCTTGGCCCGGCCCGTAGAGCAGGTCGATCTCCATCAGACTGCTGCGGTTGAACATGCCCAGGGCCCGCTCCACTGGGATGAAGACGGTATCGTCCAGGTCGAAACCAAGCACCTGGCCCTTGGGCTCCATGACCCCGATGACCCGGTAGGGCTCTCCGCCGATGCGGATGCGCGCCCCGAGGGGCGAGGCGGCCCCGAACAGCTCTCGCTTGAGGGTAGCCCCCAGGACCGCGAAGGCCCGGGCCCCCGCCTCCTGCTCAGGCAGAAAGCGCCCGATGGCGGGGCGCATCTGCCAAACCTGCGGGACCTGGCTGCCTGCACCCAGGACGATGCAGCGGCGGGTGCGGGAGCCTCCGCTGAGGGTTGCTTCCACCGCGGCATTGCCCTGGACCATGGGGACTACGGCTGTCACCCCTGGCACCCTGGCCAGGGCATGAGCATCGGCCAAGGCCAGTGGCCGGACATTGCTGACCAAGGCCCCAGACATCCCAAAGGTGCTGGTCTTGCCCGGGGCGATGCCAATCAGGTTGGACCCGAACTGGGTGAACTCCGCCAGGACGAAGCGGTGGATCCCCTCGCCGATGGCCGTCAGCAAGACCACCGCCGCGACCCCAATGGCGATGCCGAGCAAGGTCAGCAGGCTGCGCCCGCGCCGCGCACGCAGGGAGGCGAGGGTGAATCCGACGAAGTCTCGCGCCAGCACGGTCAGCGCCCGGAGAGGGCCACCACCGGGTCGAGGCGGGCCGCGCGAAGGGCCGGTGCGAGGCCGAAGACCAGCCCCGCCCCGAGGGACACTCCGGCCGCGGCCAGCGGCGCCCAGGCCGGGACCACGAGCTGGAAGGCCGTCACAGCGTCATTGAAGACGGCCACCGACGCAAACGCTAAGGCGAGCCCAGCCGCTGTCCCCGCCCCTGCGAGCAATAGGGCCTCAGCAAGAAACAGGGCCGCAACCTGGCGTTGGGCGGCGCCCAGGGCCTTGAGGAGCCCCACCTCCGCGGTACGCTGTGCAACTGACACCAGCATGACGTTCATGATGAGGACCCCGGCCACCGCCAGGCTGATGGCGCCGATCCCGGCCACCGCGAGCGTCAGGGCCTTGAGGATCTTGTCGAAGGTGGCCAGCATGGCGTCCTGGGTGATGACGGTGACATCATCCTCGCCCTCGTGGCGCGCGCGGACGATGTCTTTGATTGCCGCCTCAGCCCCGGACAGGGCCTCGCGGCCCCGGGCTTCCACCAGGATGCGGAACAACCCGGGGCTGTTGAACAGGGCCTGGGCGGCGGCCACGGGGATGATCGCGAGGTCGTCCAGGGTGTCGCCCAGGGACTGGCCTGAGCTGGCCAGGATGCCGATGACCCGGAAACGCCGCTGGCCGATGCGCACCCACTCCCCCACCGCCTGGCGGTGGCCGAACAGCTCCTTTGCCAGGGTCTGGCCGAGGACCGCGACCCCGCGCGCGCGGGAGGGATCGCCCGGCGGCAGGAAGCGCCCCTGGGCCATCTCCAGCCGGCGCACCCCCAGGAACTCGGCCGTTGCCCCGATGACGTTGACCTCGCGCTCCAGGCTCCCCGCCGAGACCGGGGCCGAGCCCACGGTTAGGGGGGCTAGCCGGGCCACACCGCGGGCCCTGGTCATGGCCAGGGCATCCTCCAGGGTCAGGTCCCGGGCGGTCTCGCCGAGCAGCGGCGGGGGGCCGCCTGTGGTCTCGTTGCGGCCCGGAAAGACGATGAGCAGGTGGGTCCCCAGCTGAGCGAACTGGTTCTCCACATAGGCTCGGGCCCCCTCCCCCAGGGCGCTGAGGAGAACGACGGCCGCCGTCCCGAGGCTCACCGCTAGCAGGGTCAGCCAGGTGCGCGACCAGTGGCTGGTCAGGGCCTGTCGCGCGAAGCCCAGGGTGTCCCTCAGGCGCATAGGTCCTCCGCGACGGCCCCGTCCTCCATGCGGATGCGCCGTCGCGCACGGTCGCCGAGGTGCGGGTCGTGGGTGACCAGCACGAGGGTCAGGCCGCGGGCGTTGAGGCCCTCGAGGGCGTGGACGACCTCCTCCCCCGAGGCCCGGTCCAGGTTGCCTGTTGGCTCGTCCGCCAGTATCAGCTCAGGCTCCATGACTGTGGCCCGGGCGATGGCCACGCGCTGGCGCTGGCCCCCGGAGAGCTGGTCCGGGCGATGGTGTGCCCGCGGGGTCAGGCCCAGGGCGTCGAGGGCCTGGGCCACCCGCTCCCGCCGCTCCCGCGGTGCGACCGAGGCTAGGGTCAGGGGCAGCTCCACATTCTCCGCTGCGGTCAGGCGCGGGATCAGGTGGAAGGACTGGAAGATGAAGCCGATGTGGCTGCGACGCAGGGCGGCGCGCCGCTCCTCCCCCAGGGCCGTGGTCTCCAGCCCGCCGAGGGTATAGCTCCCCGCGTCGGGGCGGTCGAGCAGGCCCAGGATGTTGAGCAGGGTGCTCTTGCCGGACCCGGAGGGACCCATGACGGCCGCGAATTCCCCGTCCGCCAGGGTCAGATCGATGCCGCGCAGCGCCGAGACCGTCTGGTCGCCGACCAGGAAGCGCCGCGCTATGCCCTTGAGGACGATCAAGCCGGCACCCCGCCCGTCTTCACTTGGCCTTGACCTCGGTCTCGGATCCCTGCTCGGCCTTTGCGGCTGCGCCCGCCGCGACCCCTGCGCGGTCCAGCGACAGGACCACCAGGTCCGCCACGGCCAGACCGGAGGTCACCTCCGTCTGGTCCCAATTGGACAGCCCCGTCTCGATCGCCTGCTCACGCAGCAGCCCCGTGTCCTGGTCCAGGACCAGGACGCCACCCTCGGAGCGCACGGCTGCGGTGGGGATCCGCAGAACTCCCTCGCGGCGGTCCACCAGAATGTCCACGTCGGCGCTGTAGCCCGCCAGCAAAGGGGCATCCGCGGGCTGTTCCGCGATGACCACCTCCACCTCCACGGTACGGGCCTGCTTCTCCAGGTCCAGTACATAGGGGGCGATGCGCCGGACCTTGCCCGGAAAGACCCGCTTGCCGAAGGCGTCCAGGGTCACCCGGGTCTCCGCGCCCACCCGCACCTTGCCGGCGTCCACCTCGTCGATGGGGGCGGAGACGTAGAAGCACGAGTCGTCGATCAGGTCGACCGCCGGCGGGGTCGGGATACCGGGGGGCGAGGGGGTGACGAACTCGTTGACCTCCCCGGAGACCACCGCGACCACGCCGTCGAAGGGGGCCGAGAGTCGCGTCTTGGCCAGCTCCGCCCGCGCCACGCCAATCTTGGCGGTGCCGACCCGGGCCGTGGCCTGGGCTGCTTCGCAGTCCGCCCGAGCGGACTTGGCCGCGGTGACGGCCCGCTCCAGGGCCTCGTCCGAGGTGAGTTTGCGCTCGCTGAGCTTGACCTGGCGCGCTGCCTCGCGCTCGGCGTTGTCCGCATTGAGACAGGCGGCTCGCGCCTTGGCCTCGCCCGCCTCCGCCTCCCGCTCGGCTAGCGAGACCTGGGCCTGCAGGTCCTGGTTCCACAACTCCAGCAGTAGGTCCCCCTGCTTCACCCGCTGCCCCTCGCGCACCGCCAAGGTCGCGATCTGCCCCCCGACACTCGGGGCCAGGCGCGCGCGACGGCAGGCCTCCACGGTCCCAGCCCTCGTGTTGGACACCGTCTCCTCCACCACTCCAAGCTCCGCCGCCTGCACCCGCACGGCAACCGGCTGGGTCTGTCGCAGGTACAACCAGGCTGAGGCGCCGGCAGCGGCGATGCCAAGAACGAGGGCGAGGCGGGCAATGGGGCGCATAAGCAAGGGGCCTGAGGTTGCCGAGGCGGCCATTGTAGCCCCGCAAGGACGGGGTCCGGGCCGCCGGGGCGCAGGCCCGGTTTCGGTACCTAGGAGCCTGTCGGACTTAGGGGGATCGCAGCGAGGGAGTTGGAGAGCGAGACCATTTTGTTCCGGCTTTGAGGCGCATAGTGGGCCCTATGTAACGAAAAGCGGGGGTAAAATGGGCCGCTTTCCCGCTTCCGCAGTAGATTCATCCTGAGTCCGACAGGCTCCTAGGCCGCGGGCGCAATGCGCATGGGCTGAACCCGGCCGAAGATCAGCGAGCGCCAGAGCCACTCTAGGGGCCCATAGCGATAGCGCCGCAGCCAAAGGACGCTGAAGCCGACCTGAAAGACCCAAACCCCCAGGCAGACGCAGGCGAGTTGCCAGCGCTCCAGGGTGCCGAACAGGCCGAACCCGAGGCCGTAGAAGAGCGTGATGGAGAAGACCGTCTGGCCGATGTAGTTGGTCAGGGCCAGGCGCCCTGTGGAGGCCAGGGGCCCGGTCAGCCAACCGGCCCAGGTCCAGCGGCACAGGAGCCCGATCAGCCCGACATGGCCGAGGACGACTGGGAGCCGGCCCAGGCCCCAGCGCCCCTCCTCCAGTTGGACCAGGGTCAGGGGATCGAAGTTGAGCAGGTACGCCTGGTAGAGATTGGCGCCGCGCATCCAGCCCCCCACCGCGAAGCCAAGCAGGGCGAGCAACAGGTAGAAACGCGTCGAACGCAGGCCCGAGAGAATGCCCCAGCGGTAGAGGGCCATGCCGGTCAGCATCATGCCGCCGATCTCGAACAGATGCCGTTTGTAGAAGACGGTGGACTGCTGCGCCGCCACCTCCGCGACTTGGGCGGCGAAGATGTCCAGGTAGCCGGAACGGTAGGTCTGGATGTCCTGGGCCATCTGCATGCGCAGCCAGTTGAGGAAGCGTGCGCTCTCCTCGGGGGTCGAGGCGGCGGCAGCCGCGTCCGGCGGCGGGAGGCCCCGCAGCCATCCCAGGACCGACCCCCAGTCCACCTCCACATCCGCGACGGCCAGCATGGCGACACCGGCCAGGAAGAGCGCCAGGGCCGGGGTCCGTCGCAGAGGGAAGAGGAACATCCCGAGCAGGCCATAGGCGTAAAGGACGTCGTGGGGCCACAGCAGCAGGTAGGCGTGGACGATGCCGAACAGCATCAAGGTCAGGTTGCGCCGGTAGAAACGGTCCACCAAGGCAAGGCCGCCGCTGCTGAGACGGGCGTCTTCCAGGAAGATCAGGGCGCTCGCGCCGAACAGCATGGAGAAGAGGCCGCGCATGGCCCCGGACACATAGATCTCGGTGGAGGCCCAGATCGCGAGATTCAGGTCAGTCGGGGTGCCGAGCAGGGTGGGGAGGGCATTGGCCCCGTAGGGCAGGCCGAAAGCCCCGACGCCGACCCAATAGACCCCGAGGACGGCGAATCCGCGCAGCACGTCGATCTGGGCGATGCGCCCCTGCCCTGCCTCAGTCATGCCGGGAAGTCCGTCCTGGCCCGCAACAGGCCGGAAATGATCGAGAATTCAATTGGGTGGTGCGGCATACTGGGCCGCTGTCGGGATGGTAAGCGCTCGGCTCGAAAGGGTGCAACCCGGCCTGGGCCGCCGACGAGACCCGGGGCGGACGCCGCCGGCTTGAAGATAAGAATGGTTCGCATTACTCTACGCGCACATCGCGCGGCGACCTGACCCCCTTTCGATTCGGTCTCCGCGCAACCCCTGTTGTCCCGCTGTTCTCCAGGAGCCCCTTGCGTGTCCAGATCTACTCGTTCCCTGCTGGTTGCGGCCATCGCCGCTCTCGCCGCTCTGCCCACTGCCGCGCTCTGTGCGGGGAGTGCCGAGGTCAATGTCTATTCCGCCCGCAAGGAGGACCTCATCAAGCCCCTCCTCGATCGCTTCACCGCCCAGAGCGGCATCCACGTCAACCTGGTTACCGGCAAGGAGGACGCCCTGTTGACCCGTCTTCAGAGCGAAGGCATGTCCTCCCCCGCGGACTTACTGGTGACCACCGACGCCGGGCGCCTGCACCGGGCCAAGGCCGCCGGGGTGACCCAGGCGGTCTCCTCCCCCGCCCTGGAGGCCGCCATCCCGGCCAGCTATCGCGACCCCGAGGGCCACTGGTTTGGGTTGTCGCTGCGGGCCCGGCCCATCCTCTACGTCAAGGGCAAGGTCGACCCGGCCAGCCTGTCCACTTACGAGGCCCTGTCTGACCCCCTGTGGAAGGGCAAGATCTGCGTGCGCTCCTCCGACAGCATCTACAACCAGTCGTTGGTCGCCTCGCTGATCGCAGCCGATGACGAGGCCGCCACCGAGACCTGGGCCAAGGGTCTCGTGACCAACCTGGCGAAGCCGCCCCAGGGCGGCGACCGCGACCAGATCAAAGCCGCAGCGGCGGGCCAGTGTGACATCGCCATCGCCAACACCTACTACCTGGCGGGGATGCTGGGCTCCGCCAACGCCGACGAACAGGCCGCGGCCCGGCAGATGGGCGTGTTCTGGCCCAACCAGGGGGGTCCCGAGCAGGAAGGACGGGGGGCCCATGTCAACGTCAGCGGCGCAGCGCTCACCAAGGCCGCCAGGCACAAGGCGGAGGCGGTGAAGCTTATGGAGTTCATGGCCGAACCCGAGTCCCAGGCCTGGTATGCGGAGGCCAACGGCGAATACCCGGTGGTCTCTGGCGTGCCCGTGGGCGAAACTCTGGCGGCCTGGGGCTCCTTTAAGGCGGACACCCTCAACCTGGCCCGCCTCGGTGAGCTGAACGCCGATGCCGTGCGCCTGATGGACCGGGTCGGCTGGAAGTGACCGTCGCCTCCCCTATCGGAGCTGACGGCAGCGGTCTTGTCTGATCTGGCGGCCCCAGTGGCGGTTTCGCCCGCCGGCAAGGCCGGTGACAGGGCTCCCCGCCGCGGCCGTTCTGCTGGCTGGCGGGGAAGCTGGTGGGGTCCCGGGGTCACGGGGCTGGCCCTGGTGCTGGCTTTGCCGGTGTTGGTGGTCATCGGGTTCCTGTTCGTCCCATCCGGCGAGGTGTGGCAGCACCTCGCTGAGACGGTGCTGCCCGACTACGTGACCAACTCCCTGCTGCTCATGGCCGGGGTGGCCCTGGGCACCCTGATCGGAGGGGTGGGCACCGCCTGGCTGACCAGCATGTGCCGATTTCCGGGACGCAGTGTCTTCGAATGGGCCCTGCTCCTGCCCATGGCCATGCCGGCGTACATCATCGCCTATACCTACACTGGGCTGCTGGACTTCGCGGGGCCGCTGCAGACGGCCCTGCGCGCCGCCACCGGCTGGGGTTTTGCGGACTACTGGTTCCCCCAGATTCGCTCCCTGCCTGGTGCGGCGGTGCTGCTCGCCCTGGTCCTTTACCCCTACGTCTACCTGCTCACCCGTGCCGCCTTCCTCGGCCAGTCCCTGTGCGTTCTGGACGTGAGCCGGACCCTGGGCAACGGCCCTTGGCGGACCTTCTTCACCGTCGCCCTGCCGCTCGCCAGACCGGCCATCGTGGCGGGGCTGTCCCTGGCCCTGATGGAGACCCTGGCGGACTACGGCACCGTGCAGTACTTCGGGGTGGCGACCTTCACCACCGGCATCTTCCGCACCTGGTTCGGGCTTGGCAGCGCCCCGGCGGCCGCCCAGCTTTCGGCCGTGCTGTTGGGCTTCGTCTTTGTCCTGACCCTGGTGGAGCGCTTCTCCCGCCGCCGCGCCCGCTACCATCACACCAGCCAGCGGGAGCAGGCCATCCAAAGCCGCGATCTGGGCGGCTGGCGGGGGCTCGCGGCCTTCGCCTTCTGTCTGATCCCGGTCCTGTTCGGGTTCCTGATCCCCGCCGCACAGTTGGCTTGGTGGGCCGGGACCATCGCCCGGACCTCCTACGACGAGGCCTTCCTGACGCTGGTCCTGCATACCCTATCCCTGGCCGCGGGGACGGCGGTCCTTGCCCTCCTCCTGGCCCTGCTGCTGGGCTACGGGAGGCGCCTCGACCCGACGCCGGTGGTGCGGACCTCCGTGCGGGTGGCGGGAATGGGCTATGCCGTGCCGGGGACCGTGATCGCCATCGGCGTCCTGATCCCCTTCGCCTGGGTTGACCAGGGCATCGACGCCTGGATGCAGGCGGCCTTCGGCATCTCCACCGGGCTCCTCCTGAGCGGGACCCTGGCTGCCCTTGTCTTCGCCTACCTGGTGCGCTTCCTGGCGGTGGCCCTGCAAACGGTGGAATCGGGCCTGGGCAAGATCCGTCCCTCCATGGACGAGGCCGGGCGCTCCCTGGGCATATCGCCCCGGCGAGGTTCTGCGCCGGATTCATATCCCCATGCTGCGCGGCAGCCTGCTCACGGCCCTGCTACTCGTCTTCGTGGACGTGCTCAAGGAGCTGCCGGCGACGCTGGTCCTGCGCCCTTTCAACTTCAACACCCTGGCCGTGCGCGCCTACGAGCTGGCCTCCGACGAGCGCCTGGCGGACTGCGCTCCAGCTGCCTTGACCATCGTTCTGGCCGGGCTCTTGCCGGTTATCCTGTTGAGCCGTTCCATCACCCGGTCCCGCGATGCCGACACAGCTTGAGGTCCGCGACGTCACGGTCGCCTACGGGAGCAGCCCCGTGGTCGCCCAGGTTTCCTTTGTCCTCGATGAGGGGGTCATCGGCTGTCTGCTGGGCCCCAGCGGCTGCGGCAAGACCACGCTGCTGCGCGCCATTGCCGGCTTCGAGCCGGTCACCACCGGCGAGATCTGGCTCCACGGACGGCGCGTCTCCGCCCCGGGGGAGACCCTGGCCCCGGAACGGCGGCGCGTCGGGATGGTCTTCCAGGACTTCGCCCTGTTTCCCCACCTGACGGTGGAGGGCAACATCGGCTTCGGCCTGCGCGGGCTGTCCAGGGACAAGCGGCGGGACCGGGTCGGGGAACTGCTGGCCCTGGTCGGTATGGCGGATGCCCGCCGGCGCTACCCGCACCAACTCTCCGGGGGTATGCAGCAACGGGTCGCCCTGGCCCGCGCCATGGCGCCGCGCCCGGAAATCCTCCTGCTGGACGAGCCATTCTCCAGCATGGATACGGATCTGCGCGAGGGCCTCGCCCGGGAGGTCCGGGAGCTGCTCAAGCGCGACGGCATCACCGCCATCCTGGTCACCCACGACCAACTCGAGGCCTTCGCCATGGCCGATCACATCGCCGTCCTGGGGGGCGGCCGGGTGCACCAGTGGGGGACGGGCTTCGGGCTCTACCACGAGCCGGCCAACCGCTTCGTCGCCGACTTCGTCGGCCAGGGGGTCCTGCTCCCAGGGACTGTGGCGGACGAACTCCGGGTCAAGACCGAGTTGGGCCGGGTGGCCGGGACCAAGCCCCACGGCCTCACCCAGGGCCAGTCCGTGGAGGTCCTGATTCGCCCAGATGACATGCTCTACGACGAGTCGAGCCCCCGTCGGGCGACCGTGGTCGGGCGCGCCTTCCGCGGGGCCGAGTACCTCTACACCCTGCGGCTTGCCAGCGGGACACGCGTCCTGTGCCTGGTCGCGAGCCATCACCAGCATACCCTGGGCGACGACATTGGGGTGCGGCTGGAGGCGGACCATTTGGTGGTGTTCCCGGTGGGGAACGGACAAGAGCCAACTGCGCAGCCCCATCTTTAGGCGATTGCCGGAGAATCATGTACCAGATGGCGCCGGATTTTCGTCCGCCTTCAAGGAGTGCCGGCAGGAGCATAGCGGGGCTATGTGGCTGCCGGCCGACAAAGAGGCGGGCGCAAAGACAAGCTAGCTGGCACATGATTTGACAGAAATCGCCTTAGCGTCCGCAGCAACAACGAGCCCCCGGGCCCTATGCACCAAACACCCCTGAGCCCCGTCATCCGACTGCAGACCAGCCACAGGTCCATCCGCCGCTACACCGGCGACGCCATCGCGCCCGAGCTGCTTGCGGCCTTGATCCGGGCGGGTCAGGGGGCGGCCAGCTCCAGCTTCATCCAGGCCTATTCCGTCATCCGGGTTACCCGCGCGGAGGCACGCTCGGCCATCGCAAGGGCCGCAGGCGGCCAACCCTGGGTCGAGCAGGCGGCCGAGTTCCTGATCTTCTGCGCAGACCTGCGTCGGGTCGATGCGGCCTGCCGGCGCAGTGGAGCGGGTGCGCTGGAGGGATGGACGGAGCACAGCCTGGCGGCGGTGGTGGACGTGGCCCTGATGGCCCAGAACGTCTTGCTGGCCGCAGAGTCCGTCGGACTCGGCGGGGTTTACATCGGCGGCATCCGCAATGACCCACAAACCGTCGTGGAGCAGCTCGATCTTCCCGAACTGGTCGTCCCGGTGTTTGGCCTCTGTCTCGGGTGGCCGGCGGAATCGCCCGACGTCAAGCCGCGACAACCCCTGGACCTGGTGCTCCATCAGGATGTCTATCGGGACGGCGAGGTTGAGCGCATGGCCGACTATGACCGCGCCATGGCCGACTACTATGCCGCCCGTGGCGACAATGCCCGCCGCAGCGATTGGTCCGCGACAACGGCAAAGGCCACCCAGGGCAAAAAGCGGGAGCACATGCTGCCGTTCCTGCGGCGGATGGGGTTCTTTCGAGCCTGAGGTACGACAAGGAAATTCGCGGCCCTCTTCCGCCCTCGCTTGCGCGGGCACTGAGCGCGACGAAACCGGAGTTGTTATTGATGGCGGCTTTGGGCGCTACTTTGGGTGCTGCAGTTGTAAGGCTTTATCCTAGAAACGGCAGTTGGGCGGCCCCGAGGGTGCGTCACGGCTGGGGCGAAGGCAGCCGCGGCCGCGGCCGGTCACCCCAAGAACTCGTTGGGCAGACGCGTCTGCCACTCCGTCATCAGCACAAGGTCGCAGTCCACTCGAGTCCCGTCGGCGTGAACCAGCTCCAGGTCCCCGACTTGCTGAACCTCCTCGACCTCGAAGGCTTCTGTCATCAGGCGCAAGACCGCCTGCTTGTATTCCGTGTCCGAGTTGCCCTGTAGGTGCTCCCCCTTCATCTCCAGGACTACCAGCCGGCTGGCCTGGCCGTAGACATCCCCTTGGCGCACGGCGAAGATGAAGTCCGGGTAGATGCGCTCCCTCCGCCAGCCCTGGAGCCGGTACTGGCGCTGCGCGACGTTGCGGTGCCACCAGATCAGGGATTTGTCCCCATCCAGGTAGACGGCGACCTCGCGTTCCTGCTCGTTCAGGTCGCCCTTGTAGATGGGCGAGAAGAGGCTCCGTCGCAGGGCCTCGCCATCCGCTCCGGGTAGCTGGTCCGCCCCGATTGGCTCGCAAGTCACGGACTTTTGCGGCATGGCCCAGTTGTGGCTATCGGTGCGCAGGCGGAACTGGATGCGCCCCGCCGCCACCTCCGCCCTGAAGTGCCCCTCCGCCATGCGGTCGCGCTGCGCCGTCAGCCAGGCCCGCAACTCCTGCACCAGGAGCCCATGGACGGTGCCAAGCTGGGACTCTTCGAAGCCCCGCCCCTTGAGCCTGATCACCAGGTCGCCCACCATCGCCCGCGCCACCCAGGCATTCGGTACGATGTCGGCCACCATGCGCACGGCGTAGCTGGGATCGAAGGCGACGACCTCCCCGGTCGGGGTGCTCGCCTCGGCGACGATGCGTTCCTCGCCGCTGTCCGCCAGCCGGATGCGCCGCATCTGCCGCTCGGCCCCGGTCAGGTTGGCCGGGACCTTGTCCGCCAGGGGTCCCAGATCCAGCCCGTTCCAGTCCAGGGCGAACAGGATGTCCTGCTCGTAGTCCAGCTCCCGCACCTTGTCCGCGTCGACCCGCAGGACCTGGGGGAGGTAGATGTCGGTCTTGGCGAAGGTCGGACGCCGCGGTATGTCGCGCGGTCCCCTTTGCCCGCCGCCCGTGGGATCGGGGACGCGTATCTCCTGAACCAGGTCGCCGAGCCCGTCCTCCTCCAGCCCTTGCTTGATCGCGGCAACGACCCCCGCGGTGTCGGCATGGTGGGTAACCACATAGCACTCGTCCAGGGCCGCGACCCCGGTCTTCTGGGCCTGGGGCTGGCGCAGGATGCGCCCGATGAGCTGGGTCAGGGCCTTCTCGTTGCGGCTAGCGGACAGGGAGCACAGGACATAGGCAAAGGGGCAGTCCCAGCCCTCTTGCAACGCCTGCTTGGTGACGATGGCCCGTACCCGGTTGGTGGGCGCGAGCAGGTCCAGGTTCTCGGGGTCCGCCAGGTCGTTGGTGTCCGCCGTCTTGATGGCGACCTCGGCCTCGTCCAGGCCCGCGGTGGTCAGCCACTCCTTCACGTCCAGGGCATGGATATGGGCTCCGTCGCGCTGATCGGCCCCGGTGCGCTCGACCTGCACCAGGAGGATGGGGCGGATAGTGCGCCCGGTCTCGCCCTGGAACCGCCGTGCCTCCCTGTCCAGGGCATTCAGCCGCGCATAGGCGGCGGCCAGGGTGTCGTGCCAGTCCGTGCCCGCCCTGGGCTCCAGGTTCATGGGCATCTTGATCATGCCCTCCCGGTCCAGGTCCAGCCCCGAGACCTCCACCAGGATGTTCGCCGGGCGTCCTGGCCTGGGGTTGGCGCCGCCCCGCGGTGCTACGTCCTTGGGCGTCGCCGTCAGCTCCAGGACGAAGCAGGGGTTGAACCCGTAGAGGGTCTTGAAGGCCAGCTCCGAGATCGCCTTGTGCCCCTCGTCCATCTCCAGGGGCTCACCCAGGGTGCAGTAGGTGAACTCGCCCCCCAGGCCCTCGGCGCGCTCCATGACCTGACGCTCGCCGGTGACGATCAGCTCCCCGTCCTTGACCTTCGCCTCGATCTTGTCGAAGCGGTGCCCCTCCAGGTGCCTGACGGACTCCACATGATCCAGGAGCTTGTCGGCCTTCTTGAGGCTGGTAAAGGTCAGGTGCTCCCGGTGCAGTTCCTCCCGCTGAGTGCCCTCGAAGTCGTAGCCGCGGATGACCCGCCGCACCCGCTCCGCGGTCAGGGTGTCGGCGTAGTCCTCGCACTCCACGAGGATGAAGCGGCGGTTGCCGCCGTCCTTGGCGTTGGCGGCGAGGACGGCGTGGGCGGTGGTGGCACTTCCAGCAAACGAATCAAGGATGATCGAGCTTTCGTCAGTTGCCATTTCAAGGATTCGGTCAAGAAGCTGACGCGGCTTCGGTGTGGCGAACGCTTTCTCGCCACCAAAGATGGCTTTAATCTCTGCTCCGGCGTTTCGGGTACTGCCGGCGAATTCATAGGACCACCATGTTTGGTTGACGACACCTGACTTTGCCTCGGACACAAACTTCTTTTCCATCGGAAACGCCGCATCGCCCGTTTTCCCCCACCAGATCCGATTGTCCGTCTGAAGCCAGGCCATCTTGGCTGGTGGCCTCCGCCAACTGCTGCCCTTCGGTGGCCAGACCCTCTGGCCAGCCAGGTTCTCCAGAGGGTAGTAATCGCGCTCGCGAAACTCAGCGCGCGTTAAAGGCGCCGCTAACCAGTCTCCGCGCTGGTCATTATCGAGATTCGTGTAGTTTGCACGTTGCTCTTCATTTCGTTCAAGCAAGCTGCCGGCAAAGCTGTCGGATTTCCTGTACAGCAGAACGTAATTGTGTGTTTCGGCAATTCCTGTACTGTTATTGCCAGGGGTATCTTTCGATTGCCACACGAAGTTGGCCAGGAAGTGCTGGGCGCCGAAAATATCGTCCATTATTGCTCGCAAGCGATGTAATTCATTGTCATCAATCGTGACAAAAATTCCGCCGTTATCCGAGAGCAACTCCCGCAGCAACCGCAGCCGCGGCCACATCATCGCCAGCCACTTGTCGTGCCTGAGCCCGTCCCCGATCCCCACCGGATTGCTGGACAGCCACTCCCGCATCATCGGGCTGTTTACCCTGTCGTTGTAGCACCAGCCCTCGTTGCCGGTGTTGTACGGTGGGTCGATGAAGATGCAGTCCACCTTGTCGGCATAGAGCGGCAGCAGGGCCTTGAGGGCGTGCAGGTTGTCGCCCTGGATGATGAGGTTGCCGTCCATTTGCCCCTTCTGTCCCGAGTCGCCGACGGACCGATGGGGTCCGGCACCAGCGGGCGGAAGGGGACCGCCAAATGGTGGTTGTAGACGAACTCCTTGCCCTTGAAGAAGAGTTCCGGCATGGCGGGGATTCCGTTGGGAGGCTGAAGGGTACGCCCCGACGGTCTCCGGGGCAGGCAAGCGGGTCACAGGGTAGGGCCTGGCACGGTCCCCAGGCAATCCCGGGGGCTAACTGCGGCCCCGTGCCGCGAGTCAAGCGCCTCGGGCGCCCGGTCCGAAACGCGGGCCGGCATCGGCTAGCACCGCCCCGGGGCACGCGGTCCGCACGGCGCGAGCGGCATAGCTGGTGTTGAAGTTCGGGAGAATGCACGACGCCCATTTTGCTTGGGCTGGCCAGGGCGATCCTTCGTGGCGCGCAGCCTCGCCTCGATTTCAGGTAGCGGCGAGATGGGTGCCAGACTGGCGACGGTCGCAGCCAGCTTTGTCCCTTCATCGGGGGTTAGGCGTCCGCTTCCTACGCAGGCACTCAGTGGGTCAGCGGAAGGGTACGGTCCCGGAACAGGGACTATTTTCCGATACAGAACCCCGCGAAGATTCGTCCCAACAGGTCGTCGGAGCTGAAGGCCCCGGTGATCTCCCCCAGGGCACGCTGTGCCTGGCGCAAGTCCTCGGCCACCAGCTCTCCGGAGGCGGTCGCCGCGAGCACCGAAGCCGCAGCACCGAGGTGCTCCAGGGCACGCGTCAGGGCGTCGAGGTGGCGCCGGCGAGCGAGGAATTCCCCACCCTCTGCCCCCTGAAACCCGGCCACTGCCTTGAGGTGGGCGCGCAGGTCGGCGAGTCCGGCGCCGCTGCGGGCAGACAGTGCCACCTCGGGACCAGCGGGGGTTTCACGCAGGCCCGGGGCCTCCCCGGTCAGGTCGATCTTGTTGCGGATATAGGTAACCGCAGCGCCCTGGGGCAGGTGATGGTCGGCCTCCTTCTTGTCGGGCGCTTCCATGTGGTTCGCGGCGAATACCCAAAGGACCCGGTCGGCTTGGACGATCTGACCCTGGGCTCGGCGGATTCCCTCCTCCTCCACCGCATCCGCGGCCTGGCGTAGGCCGGCGGTGTCGGTGATATGCAGGGGCAGGCCGTCGATCTGAATCTCGGCGCGCAGAAGGTCCCTGGTGGTCCCGGGAATGTGGCTGACGATGGCCGTATCGGCGCCGGAAAGGGCGTTGAGGAGACTGGACTTGCCTGCGTTGGGGGGGCCTGCGATGACCAGGCGCATTCCCTCGCGCACGAGTTGCCCCTGGCGGGCGTCGGCGAGCAGGGCTCGGGTGTCCCCGATCAGGCGGTCGATGTCCGCGGCGGCCTGGGCGTCGGCGAGGGGGTCAAGCTCTTCGTCAGGGAAGTCCAGGGCCGCCTCGCACAGCATCCGAAGCCGGATGAGCCCCTCCACCAGGGCCTGAACGCGCCGGGACAGCTCCCCCTGGAGGGTGCGTCCGGCCAGCCTGGCGGCGGTCTCGGTCCCGGCCTCGATGAGATCAGCCACCGCCTCGGCCTGGGCCAGGTCCAGCTTGCCGTTGAGGAAGGCCCGCTCCGAGAATTCGCCGGGGCGGGCGAGACGGGCCCCCAGCTCGAGGGTTTGGCGCAGGAGCATGTCCAGAACCACCGGACCGCCGTGGCCCTGGAGCTCCAGCACGTCCTCGCCGGTGAAAGAGCCGGGGGCGGGAAAGTAGAGGGCGAGCCCGGAGTCGATGTCGGCCCCGTCGGCGCCCCGGAACCGGCTTAGGGTAGCGCGGCGGGGATGGGGCAGGCGGCCAAGGAGGGTTCGGGCGATGCCGGCCGCAGCGGGTCCGGAGACTCGAACGATGCCCACTCCGCCGAAGCCCGGCGGGGTGGCGACGGCGGCGATTGTGTCCGCCGCCGCCGATCCGGGCTCGACTGCTACTTGGCGGCCTTCTCGATCTTGCGTGTGATGTGCCACTGCTGGGCGATGGACAGGATGTTGTTGACCGTCCAGTAGAGGACGAGCCCGGCCGGGAAGAAGGCGAAGAAGACGGTGAAGACGAAGGGCAGCGCCATCATCACCTTCGCCTGGATGGGGTCCGGTGGCTGCGGATTGAGCTTCTGCTGAATATACATGGAGACGCCCATGAGGAGCGGCAGCACGTAGTAGGGGTCGGGGGCGGTCAGATTCTGCAGCCAGAGGGCGAAGGGGGCCTGGCGCAGCTCCACGCTCTCCAAGAGCACCCAGTACAGGGCGATAAAGACCGGGATCTGGATCAGGATGGGCAGGCAGCCGCCCAAGGGGTTGATCTTCTCCTTCTTGTACAGCTCCATCATCGCCTGATTGAGGCGCTCCTTGTCATCGCCATAGCGGTCCTTGAGGGCCTGCATGCGCGGGGTGACCTGGCGCATGTGGGCCATGGATTTGTAGCTGGTCTCCGACAGCGGGTAGAAAGCCGCCTTGATCAGGATGGTCAGGATGATGATGGACCAACCCCAGTTCCCGACCACCGAGTGGATCTTGCTCAGCAGCCAGTGAATGGGCTGGGCGATGATGGCGAGCATCCCGTAGTCCACGGTGAGCTCCAGCCCGGGGGCGATGGCGGCCAGGGTCTCTGGGGTTTTCGGGCCGATGTAGAGGCCGTCCTCGAAGCTGTGGTTCGCGCCGGGTGCCAGGGTTGCGGCCGGGCTGTACTTGCCGATGATGTAACGGCTATCCGCCAGGACATTGGTGTAGAAGGTGTCGGCCTGGGCCCGAGGCGGAACCCAGGCGGAGACGAAGTAGTGCTGCATCATGGCGATCCAGCCATCGGTCACTGTCTTGTTCATACGCTCCTTGCGCATGTCGTCGAAGGCGACCTTCTTATACTTGTCCTCTGGGCTCCAATAGGCGCCGCCGGTGAAGGTGTAGACGAACTGGGCTTCGTTGGGGTCGTGAAGCTCGGTGCGCTGGAGCTGGCTGTAGCCGCGCAGGGTCAGGTCGCCGCCGGTGCCGTTGCGGACCTCCTGGCTCACCTGCACGAGGTAGCTTCCGCGCTCGAAGCGGTAGCGCTTGACCACCTGGACCCCGGATTCCTGGCCCCAGGTCAGCTCTACCATCAGGATGTCGTTCCGGTCGCCCAGCGCGTAGCTCGTCTGGGCGCTGGTAAAGGTCGCCTCGTGGGTAGGCACCGATTCGGGATCGGACCCCAGGAGCCCCGACTGGGCGATGAACATGTTGGGGGGCTCGGGCTTGAACAGCCGGAACTTGTCCTCCGGGCGCTCAGGGTTGACTGGGTAATGTTTGAGCCAGACGCTGGAGACGGTACCGCCGCGCGGGGAGATCTCCAGCCGGAGCACATCCGTCTCGACGCTGATCGGCGCCAAGGGTGAGGTCGGACCGGAACCTGGGACGGCCTTGGCATCCGTCGGTGCCGGAACCGCCGTGGCGGCGGCGAGAGAGGCCGCGGCACCGGGCACGCCCTCCGGGACCTGGGCTTGTTCGGCCGCAGGTGCCGGGGTCCCGGTGGCCACTGGAGACTCCTCCTGGGCGACGGGTTGGCGGCCCTGGCCGTAGTCGTGCTCCCAGGCCTGATAGATCAGGACCAGCACGACGGCTAGGGAGAAGATGAGCATCAACCGCAGGTTATCCATGGGGCCTTCTCTCCGGGAACCATTACTTGGGGCTTGGCGCGGCTGGGTCGGTGCGCTTCGGCGCAGTCGCCGAAGGTGGCACCGGATCGACCCCGCCCTCGTGCCAGGGATGGCAGCGCGAGAGCCGGCGCGCGGCAAGCCAGGTGCCGCGCAAGGCGCCGTGGGTCTCGACCGCCTCGACGGCGTAGTGGGAACAGCTCGGATAGAACCTGCAGTGGTTGCCGAGCAGGGGGCTGATCAGGTACTGGTAGGTCCGGATCAGGCCGATGAGGAGCTTGCGCATAGCTGTTTCCGAATGCGCGCCCAGTGGGTGGCCAGGGATGCGATCAGTTGGGAGTTATCGGCGGCAACGGCGTCGCGCCGGCACATGACCACCAGGTCCAACCCCGGCAGGCTCAGCCGCCGTTTGCGAAAGCTCTCGCGCACCAAGCGCTTGAGTCGGTTACGGTCCACTGCGCGTCGAGCGCATTTTTTCGCAATGGCAAGCCCCAGACGTACCTGGCGGTCGGAATTCGGCCGGGCTAGGACGGTGAAATAAGGATCGACGGACTTACTGGGGCCTTCGAAGACCTGCTGGAACTGTCGCTTGTGGAGCAGCCGGGCGGATCGGGGCAGGCGCTCGTCTGTTGCGATCCTGCCGGATTCTCTGCCCAGCGGCCGGAGGGTGCCTGTGCCGATTGCCTGGTTCGGCCCGTCCTGGCGCGGATCACCGGCACTCGGACCGCGGGTCAGCGGGGTGTCAGCCGCGCACGACCCTTGGCGCGGCGGGCCTGCAAGATCTTCCGGCCGTTTCGCGTGGCGTTGCGGGCCCGAAAGCCGTGGTTCCTTGCGCGCTTCAGGCGGCTGGGTTGAAAAGTCTGCTTCATCGCGGAGATCCCTAATCGGTGCCTGGGCGCCGGCCCGGCGGAGCGTTTCAAAAAGACGGCGAAGTGTAGTGAGCGAGAGGCCTGGCGTCAATCTGTATCGTGGCTTTCCCACCCCATCCGGGCTGTGGATAAGTCCGCCGCAGGGGGCTAGACTCCCCATCCCGGGTTGAGGCATGGGCCCGACCGGGCAGGACCGCCAACGATAAGAAAGCCCCCAGAGCCGCCGCGTTGCGCTTTGGATCGCCGCGCGCCATCGCTTGCCCCAAGCAGGAGAAACCGATTCGTGGATGTCTGGAAGAAGTGCGTCGAGTTGCTCAAGGGGGATCTGAGCACAGCCGAGTACAACACCTGGATACTGCCGCTGCAGGCCTCTCGGGCCGAGGGACAGCTGCGTCTCTTTGCGCCGAATAAGTTCGTCAAGGACTGGGTCAGCCAGCATTACCACCAGCAGATACAGGAGCTGTGCGCCCACCTCAGCCATGGGGACATCCATACCCTCGCCTTCGAGGTCGGGACCCTGAAGCGGTCCGGGACCGGGGGTGGGGCGAAGCATGGGGCCGACGCCGCCGGGCCAGACACCCAGGCCCAGACCGACGCTCGCGCGCAGCGTCGTGCCGAGGGCCACCTGAACGCTGAGTTCAATTTCGACACCTTCGTCGAGGGCAAATCCAACCAGATCGCACGGGCTGCCTCCATCCAGATCAGCAGCAACCCCGGCACCGCCTACAACCCGTTGTTCATCTACGGCGGCGTGGGTCTGGGCAAGACCCACCTGATGCATGCAGTGGGCAACATGGTCATCGACAAGAACCCGGACGCCCAGGTTGTCTACCTGCACTCGGAGCGCTTCGTCTCCGAGATGGTCAAAGCGCTCCAGCACAACCGCATCGACGAGTTCAAGAAGCGTTACCGCTCGGTCAACGCCCTGCTCATCGATGACGTGCAGTTCTTTGCCGGCAAGGAGCGCTCCCAGGAGGAGTTCTTCCACACCTTCAACGCCCTGTTCGAGTCGCGCCAGCAGATCGTGCTGTCCAGCGACCGTTTCCCCAAGGAAGTTCCCGGGCTCGAGGAGCGCCTCAAGTCGCGCTTCGGTTGGGGGCTGACGGTGGCGATCGAGCCCCCGGACCTGGAAACGCGGGTCGCCATCCTGCAGAGCAAGGCGAGCTGGCTGGGCATCCATCTGCCTGAGGATGTAGCCTTTTTCGTCGCACGGAGGATAAGATCCAACATTCGCGAGCTCGAGGGTGCGCTGCGCCGCCTGGTAGCCAATTCCGAGTTTACCGGCAAGCCCATCAATATGGACTTCGCCATGACGGCCCTGCGGGACATGCTCGCGGCCCAGGACAAACAGGTCACCATCGAGAACATCCAGAAGACGGTCGCCGAGTACTACAAGCTCAGGACCAACGACATGCTCTCCGCCAAGCGCAACCGCTCCATCGCCCGCCCGCGGCAGGTGGCGATGGCTCTGGCCAAGGAGCTGACCCGGCACAGTCTGCCGGAGATCGGCAGTGCCTTCGGCGGGCGCGACCACACCACGGTGCTTCACGCCACCCGCAAGGTCAAGGAGCTGCGGGAGTCAGACTCCGGAGTGGAAGAGGACTATCGCATCCTGTTGAGAACCCTGACCTCCTGATGGGGACGTGCGCTGTCTTTCGGCGTCCCATGCCACCCAGGGGTGCTGAAGTGCGCATCGCGCACCGGGTCAGGCCGAGACGGTCTTCCAGACCTCTGAGAAAGACGTGCCATCCCGCCAAGTCAGCGGTCATCGACTGGGCTAACAGTAACAACAAGCTAGACAGATAAAGAGAGTTTGTCATGCAGATCCTGACCAATCGCGAGCACCTCCTGCCGGCCTTGCTCCGCGGGACCGGGGTGGTGGAGCGGCGCCAGACACTGCCGATCCTCGGCAACTTCTACCTGAGCGCTGGCGAGGGCGGGTTGGTGGAGTTGGTCGGCACGGACCTGGAGATCGAGATTCGCACCGGCTTTTCTGCGACGGTGAAGGGGGCTGGCACCGTCACCCTCCCGGCGCGCAAGATCACCGACATCTGCCGTGCCCTGCCGGAAGGGGCCGATGTCCGCATCAAGGTCGAGGGCGAGAAGGCGATCATCAGCTCCGGGCGAGGGCGCTACACCCTGAGCACCTTGCCCGCCGACGGCTTCCCCCTCATGCAGACGGACGTCGACGGAACCTGTCTGGAACTGGAGCAGAACCAGTTGCGCAAGCTTCTGGAGAAAACCGCGTTCGCCATGGCCCAGCATGACGTTCGCTACTACCTCAACGGCCTGTTGCTCGAGGTCCGTCCCGGGGGCCTCACCGCCGTGGCCACCGATGGACACCGCCTCGCCAAGGTCGAGATGGACTGCGAGAGCGACGTGAGCGAAACCACCCAGGTCATCCTGCCCGGCAAGACCGTTTCTGAGCTCAAGCGTCTGTTGCTCGGCACCGACGACATGACCCGCATCCGGATCTCGGAGCGGACCATCCAACTGCAGATGGGCGAGGCGCAGGTTACCTCCAAACTCATCGACGGGCGCTACCCCGAGTATGACCGGGTCATACCCCGGAACCCCGATCGCCTGGCGGTGGCGGACAGGTCAGCCCTGCGCCAGTCCCTGATGCGCACGGCCATCCTTTCCAACGAGAAATACAAGGGCGTGCGCGTCACCTTCGATGCCGGCGTGCTGCGGCTGCAAGCCCATAATCCCGAGCAGGACGAAGCGGAGGAGGAGCTGGAGCTGGACTACACCGGTGAGGCGACCACCATCGGCTTCAACGTCTCCTACGTCATGGACATCCTCAACGTTCTGGAGAAGGACGAGGTCGAGATCGCCTTCTCCGACGGCAACAGCAGCGCCCTGTGGTCCAGCAAGGGTGTGGACAACGAGGTCTACGTTGTCATGCCGATGCGGCTGTAGGGGAAGCTTCAGGGCACCTTGTCGCCCGCGCGCCGGGCGTCACCACCACTGGGAAGCCCGCCCAGACCGCGTTCAGCCGCCCAGCGCCATCCACCAGGCAGGCTCACGTTTTGAGCCACCCCCCATGGCATCCTGACTCCGGCATCCGCCACCAACCCGGAGACGACGATGGACACCATGGCCAACCTGCTCGTGATCCTGTTCTACCTATCGGCCCTCTACACGGCCCTGGGGCTCCTCGAAGCGGGTATCGAGGGCATCAGCCGGTGGGTGGTCGCCTGGCGCCCTTGGCGAGCGGCACCGCGCATCCAGCACCGCCCGCGCCGGGGGCGCCCACGGCGGCGCATCGATCGGGATGGGCCTGGATCGCTGCGGCGGCCGGTGAACGCCACCAAAGCCGCGGCTCAGATCCCGCGGGCGTTCTGAAGCACGAGCTGTCGGGCAGCGGCCGCACCGCTGATAGGGCCTGAGGAAACTCGGGCGGCGAGCCTGGCGCCTTGGGGTGGCCCGGAATTCCGGTTTCCTGCCCGGCAGGACGGATTGGTCACACCAACTTGTTCACCAAGACGGGTGTCAAGAGGCTAGCGGCACCCGTGCCACAGGCACCGATCCTTGCCTTACCAGGTGCTCCACGTCCTGCGGATCGAGCGGCGCGGAGAAATAGTACCCCTGCATCTCGCTGCATTGGCGCGACACGAGAAATTCGAGCTGCTCCTTCGTCTCGATACCCTCGGCGATGGCCCTCAGTTTGAGACCGCGCGCCATTGCGAGCACCGTCTCCACGATAGCCGCGTCGCTGGGGTCGGTTGAGATGTCGCGTATGAAGGTCTGGGCGATCTTTATTCGGTCGATGGGGAAGTTCTTGAGGTCGCTTAGGGAGGAGTACCCGGTGCCGAAAGTCGTCAATCGCCAGCTGCACGCCCATGCTTTTCAGCGCGCTGAGTCGATGCACGGTCTCGTCGGTGTCCTCCATGATCGTGCTCTCGGTAAGCTCAAGCTCCAGGAGCTCAGGCGGCATGCTGGTCTCGCCAAGAATCCGTTTCACCAGATCCTTGAAACCGGGCTGCTTGAACTGCCGGGCAGCTAGATTGACCGCGATGCGCAGGCGGGGCAGCCTTGCATCCTGCCAAGCCCGGCCCTGGAGGCAGGCCGTGCGCAGCACCCATTCCCCCAGAGGCAGGATCTAGGCCCGTTTCCTCGGCGACCGGAATAAAACGGCTGGGCGCTATCAGACCCTGCTCGGGGTGGCGCCAGCGCAGGAGGGCCTCGACCCCCGTGATCCTGCCCCTGATCCAGGTCGACCTGGGGCTGGTACTGAAGGAACAGCTCGTTACGCTTTATGGCGCGGCGCAGGCTGATTTCCAGACCCAGGCCGTTCCACGGCGCGGCGGTTCATGTCGTCGGTATAGAACTGGTAGGTGTTGCGTCCCCGGTCCTTTGGCCGCGTACATGGCCATGTCGGCATTCTTGAGCAGGGTGCCCGTGTCCTGGCCGTCAAGGGGGTAGACTGCGATTCCGATGCTGGCGCTGCTAAAAATATCGCTGCCCTCGATCTCGAAGGGCTGCGCGAGCCGCTCCAGGATCTCCTGGGCGACCATGCCGTCGTATCCAGCTTGCGACTGCACGCTCGTCAGGACCACCACGAATTCGTCTCCGCCCAGCCGCGCCACCGTGTCGCTCTTGCGCACGCCCTTCCGGAGCCGATCGGCAACCGACTTCAGCAGGAGGTCCCCCACGGCGTGCCCCAGGGTGTCGTTGATCGGCTTGAAGCGGTCCAGATCGAGGAACAGGACGCCGACAAGGCACGCCTCGCGCTCGGCGCGGATCAGGGCTTCGCTCAACCGATCCTGCAGCAGGGTGCGGTTGGGTAACCCCGTCAACGTGTCCAGGTAGGCCAGCGTACGTCTCTCATCCTCGGCACGTCTGCGCTCCGTGATGTCGTCGAAGATGGTGGCGAACGTGCCGGGCGCCGGCGAGGTCGCCGAGATGCTGAAGACCCGCTGCATGGGCTCGAAATGGGACTCGAAGCAGGCGGCGGTGCCCGACCGGACCACCTCCGCGAAAATATCGAGGTATGGGGGCTCGCCCGAGCCATACAGCACCGATGCCCTAACGCCCACTGCCCGCGTTCTGGGAATTCCCAGGATGCGCTCGTAGGACGGATTGACATCCAAGACCTCATAGTCCACCGGCCGGCCCGAGGTGTCGTAGATCATTTTGTGCAGGGCAACACCTTCCTGCATGTTGCAGTACAGAGAACGGTAGCGCTCTTCGCTTCGCCGCAAGGCATCCTCGGCCTGCTTGCTTGCGGTGATGTCGATGAAGCTCTCGACCACATGGTCCCGTCCGTTCAGGCTCAGCCGGGCTGCGGTCTTCAGGACGGGGATGCGGCCGCCGGCCGCCGTGAGAAGTACCCGCTGGGAGTTGTCCATGGACTTGGCCACCGTCCGTGATGGGGCACAGAGCCCTCCTTGTCGGGACAGAGATACTTGTGACATAGGGAGCCGACGATACGCTCCCGCGGGTCCCCGATCATCCGCAGCGCGACATCGTTGGCATCGACGATCACGTGGGTCTCGGCGTCGATCAGCAAGATCCCCGCCTGCACCGTGTTTAGGATGGTCTTGAGACGCGTCTCGGCCTCCCGCAGCGCCTGCTCCGCGAGCCGGCGGGCGGTGATGTCGGTGTAGATCAGCACCACCTGGCCGACCTCCCCTGTTTTGTCTTTCAACGGGGTCCCGACCACGTGGAAATGGCGCTCGCCATACACGAAATCGTCCCGCTCGTGCGAAGACCGCGTGCGCAGGATGCGCTCGTAAACGCACTCGCCGAAGGCCGGCCCGAGGGGTCGCAGAACAGACTCCGGCAGGGATCGTCCCACGCAGTCTCGGTCTGGCCCTGGAAGAACAGGTCCCGGGCGCGCACGTTGCAGGTCAGCAACCGTTGTTGCCGTCCACGACGACGATGGCCGTTCCGGCGGAGTCGAAGATCGCCTGCAGCTCGTCGCGCGCCTGGGCGCGGTCCTCACTGGTCTCTTGCAGGTGCTCCAGGATCTGGGAGAAGGACTCGGCGAGGATCCCGATCGGGTCCAACGCGATCAGGGTCGCGTCGTCCAGCTCCTCTGGGCGCAGCGGCAGTGTTCCCATCACTCGCAGGAGTTGGTCGACCTTGCTGCGGACGTAAGCGATGACGCTCCTTTCCTGCGAGCGGAGCTGCCCGACCTCTGTCCGCAGTTTCTCCAATTCGCCCGGCGGCCTGGGCTCCCGGACCGGAGGCGTGTGTTCCGTCGTCGAGGGTCCGTGGGTCATCGTCTTGGTCCCAGCCCGACTTCAATGACGCGATTGCCGCATTGGCGTGAGGGTCTCAGTCCCTCGGACTCAGGCCGACCGCAGATGCGAATGAGGTAGTACCCTTGCGCCTTTTCGACTGCCACAGGGTAGCCCATATTGCCGACCGCAGCGGGGATGGTGGAGGTGGCGTCGCGACTGTCGGTCTTGACGCGCAGCGCCACCTCCCCTCGCCTCAGCGCGACCTGACGCTGGTTCACCTCGCGCAGGGTCGTGAGCAGGCAGGACGGGCAGATCTGTCCCCGGATGTCGATCTCAATCAGCTCTTCGGACGCGTTCGACATGGACTCTCAAGACCTCATTCAATTGCGCCCTGGCCGCGCTGCCAACAGCAGGCACATCGGGTCAAGCGCGCAGCACCAGCCGGGTCAGCAGCCGGCTACCCAACCAGGCACCAGGCACCATTCCGAGCACGAACAGGATGCTCTGCGCGGCCAAGATCGGGAGTCCGCCCAGCAGGTGCCATACATTGCAGGCGGGTGCCATGCGGGCAGCAGCCCCCATGACGACGCCGCCGATCGACGCCGACGTGCACTGGCGCAGCGGCACCCTCCAGTAGATCCGGAACTCCCGCAGCATGACCGCGGAGCAGGCGGCGCCTAGGACGATCCCGAGGATCAGCGGAAACTGGATCGCCGCGATCCCGTCCAGCACGGGCCCGGCACCGCCCCGCAAGGTGAGATCGCCAAGCGGCGGCCGGTAGTCCAGCGGTTCGGCCTGAAAGTAGGCCAGGCCGGCCAGGTGGTCCGGCAGGACGGCGCTCTCGACGTAGGCCCCGATCTTGGCGTAGGAGGTCGTGATGCCCAGCGGCATCCCGACCAGCACGTACGAGAGCGTTCCGATCAAAGCGATCGCCAGCGCCGCTTTCCACGGCTGGAGGTAACCCTCGGCCGCCGAGGGTCGCTGCCAGCGATCCTGGCGGTACCAGCGCAGCAGCAGAAGGCTGCCGGCCACCGCGACTGGGCCGACCAGCCATGTCGGACTTACCCCGACGATTTCGGGGATGGTGACCTTGCCTGGAAAGACGGTTGTGGCGCTCACCAGCGCGGTCCAGGCCGGGTAGATCTCGGCGTACAGCGTGCTGCCGGCGATGAGTCCCGCGAAAGCGATCGCCGCCACCAGGCTGCCGGCCCCCATCTTGTAGAGGGTTCCGACAACGCAGCCCCCCGCGAGGACCATCCCCGTACCGAACAGGAGGCCGCCGACGAGATTGGCCAGCGATGGTGCACCGAGCAGCGGGAAGGGATAGGTGGACAGCAACCCCATTAGACGCGCCGCCTCGAACAGAATCATGCTGGCAACGACGGCCAACACCAGCATGCGCAGCATGAACGTGTTGCGGAACAGGAAGAGGTCCCGAAACACGCCCGCCATGCAGAAATCGGAGCGATGCATCACATAGCCAGCCACCGACCCCAGGAGAAACGAGGCCAGTACGATCAGGACGTAGGGCTGCTCAAACATCACCGGCTCCGAACCGCGCACCACGCCTTCCGGCACGGTAGGCAGGCGCTTCGTCACCTATAGCGCGACGTGCCGGTTCCCGCAAGCCTTTGATGCGCGGATCGAGAACGAGTGCTTTCGGCGTTTCCAGGGAAGGGTGCACCTGCCGGCGCAGCTGTCCTCTCGTGTGCCTGCACCTCATTCAATCAGGGCCACGGACTTGATCTGTACCCAGACCGGCAGACCGGGTGCGAGGGTCAGGGCGTCGGCGGAACGGCTGGTCAGGCGCGCCAGGAGCGGCACCCCGCCGCAGGAGAGCTTCACCAAGCGCAGGGCCGGGTGGGCATCGTCGCCGAGCGCTGTCACCGTCGCGTGCAGGGTGTTCTGGATACTGGTGCCGGTGATCCGCTCCTGTGCGATGCTGACGTCGCGAGCCAGGATGCACACACGCACCTGTTCGCCTAGGGGGAGGCCCTTGTCCCGCACCCAAAGGCCGCCGCCGGCGAAGTCGACACGGGCCAGATGCCACTGGGTGTCGCGCTCGGCGACCACGGCGTCGAGCACCACACCGGCATCCTCGCCGAGGCGGATGGGCAGGTCGAGCCGGGCGAGGGTTTCCGTGAGGGGCCCCGCGCCCAGGACGCGGCCGGACTCCAGTACGACCAGGTGATCAGCGAGCCGTGCGACCTCGTCTGGGGCGTGGCTCACGTAGAAGACAGGGATCCGCAGCGTCGCATGCAATTGCTCGAGATAGGGGAGGCGAGTTCCAAAATGAAGTGCCTGGTCGAGGGCCGCGAGCGGCTCGTCCATGAGCAGGAGGCGCGGCCGGGTGAGCAGGGCGCGGGCGATGGCGACGCGCTGGCGCTCGCCGCCGGAGAGGCGGTCCGGACCGCGGTCGAGCAAAGCGGCTATGCCGAGCAGTTCGCAGATGCGACCGGATGCGGAGGGGCCGCGGCCGGCGCTGCGACGCATGCCGTACTCTAGATTCGAGCGTACGTTGATGTGCGAAAAAAGGCTCGCCTCCTGGAAGACGTAGCCTAGGGGCCGCCGGTGGGTGGGCAGGAAGGTGCTGCCGCCTTGCCAGACCTCGCCTCGACGACGAGCCGCCCGTTCGGGACCTGCTCCAGCCCGGCGATCGCCCGCAGCAGCGCGGTCTTGCCTGAGCCGGAATGGCCGAAGAGGGCGGTAATGCCCTGGCTTGGCAGGGCCAGATCCACGTCCAGGGCGAAGCCTGGGTAGCTCAGCTCGAAGCGCGCCTCGATCATCGCCTGTTTGCTGCGCTTGCAGCCCGTGGCGTCAGGTCAGCCATGGCCGCCGCCCGGTCGCATTGAGGCTGTAGAGCGCCAGCAAGACCAGGAAGGAAAAGGCCACCATGGCGCCTGCCAGCCGCTGGCCGGTTACGACCCATCACAAATTGAATGCTTCTAACCCGGACAGGCGCAGGCGGTGGTCGTGGGGCTGGGGCTGGCGCGGGGGCTTGCCTGCGACGGCCGCGGCGATGGCGCGGATATGGGCCGGAGTGCTGCCGCAGCAGCCTCCGACGATGTTGACGAAACCTGAGTCGGCCCACTCGCGGATGTGTCCAGCCATTTGCTCCGGGGTCATGTCGTATTCCCCCATCTCGTTGGGAAGGCCCGCGTTGGGGTGGAAGGAGGTGTAGGACTCGGCAACCCGTGCCATGTCCTCCACGTGCGGGCGCAGGGCATCTGGCCCGAGGGCGCAGTTGAGCCCGATGGAGAGTGGACGCACATGACGAAGGCTGTTGTAGAACGCTTCCAGGGTCTGGCCCGAGAGGGTGCGCCCGGAGGCGTCGGTGATGGTCCCGGAGATCATGACCGGCAGTACCAGGCCGTCCTCCTCGAAGACCTGGTCGACGGCGAAGGCGGCGGCTTTCGCGTTGAGGGTGTCGAAAATGGTCTCGATCAGGATCAGGTCGGTGCCCCCGGCAATCAGGGCCCGGGTCGCCTCCCGGTAGATGGTCACCAGCTCGTCGAAGCCCGTATTGCGCGCCCCCGGGTCGTTGACGTCCGGCGACATGCTCGCTGTCTTGCTGGTCGGCCCGAGCACACCGGCGACGAAGCGCGGCTTGTCCGGGGTCTTGGCGGTCCAGGCGTCGGCAACCTGACGGGCCAATTGGGCTGCGGCGGAGTCGATCTCTGCTGCATAGTCCTCTAGGCCATAGTCGGCCTGAGAGAGGCGGTTGCCGTTGAAGGTGTTGGTCTCCAGGATATCCGCACCCGCCTCCAGATACTGCTCGTGGATCTCGCGAATGACCTCCGGCTTGGTCAGGACCAGCAGATCGTTGTTGCCCTTGAGGTCCGAGGGCCAATCTCGGAATCGCTCGCCACGGTAGTCTGCCTCGGAAAGCTTGTACCCTTGGATCATGGTGCCCATGGCCCCGTCCAGAATCAGGATGCGCTCGCGGAGCAGTGAGCGGAGTAGCTCGATACGGTCTTGCATGGGTGGACCTGCGGGGGTGTGGGACGGGTTGGTAGCCGATTATACGGGGAGTTCGGCGTTGCGCAGGCCAGCACCCGCGGAGCACGGAGCCCCGCGTTTAGGCCGAGACGCTGCGGGCCAAGGCGTCGCGGTGCCCCAAACTCGTATCTCGCAACCCGCTCCTCTATGATGCCCCCAGGAATGGGGGCTTGCCGAGGCGTGCGAAGCAGCACCCAGCTTGCCGCCAATGGTCATCCAATCGTCAGGAGCTCAGTCATGACTGGACGCATCATGGTATTACCGAGCAAGAACCCGGCGCGCATCCGCCTGGTCACGGTGCCGCAGGACCTGGGTCCGCAGGAGGCCTACCGCCTGGTGACCGGCCTCGTCGCCGAGGTCGAGGAGGCGGCGGGGGATGAGGGACTCGCCGATGTGCTCGAGGCGCTGGAGGGGCGTGGCTTCGAACCGCTGGACTTCGTGCTGGGGCCGGCGCTCGACTGAAGCCCAGATGCGCATCCACCTGTTGTGCATTGGAAGGCGCATGCCTGGGTGGGTCGAGGCAGGGTATGCAGAGTACGCCAAGCGCCTGCCGGGAGACTGTGCCCTCCACCTAGTCGAGATCGAGCCCGGGCACCGCGGCAAGGGGGCCAGCCCGGTGCAGGTCCGGCGTGACGAGGGGGAGACGCCTGCTCAAGGCGTTGCCCAAGGGGGCCCTGGCCATCGCCCTGGACGAGCGTGGCGAGATTTGGGATACGGCTCGCCTGGCCGCTGAGCTGGCGGGATGGCTGGCCGGCGGGAGGGATCCGGCCCTGATGGTCGGTGGTGCCGACGGCCTGGCACCAGTGTGCCTGCAACGGGCAGAGCGGCGCTGGTCGCTCTCGGCCCTGACGTTTCCTCACCTCCTGGTTCGGGTGATCCTGGCGGAGCAGCTCTATCGCGCATGGAGCCTGGTCAAGGGCCATCCTTACCACCGGGCTTGAGCGCCGTTCCTGCCGATGGCGCCGCCGATTCTCTATCTGGCCTCGGCCTCCCCAAGGCGGCGGGAGCTGTTGGCCCAGATCGGTGTCCAATGTCGGGTCTTGCCGGTGGACCTGGACGAGTCCCCCATCCCCGGGGAGGTCCCCGAGGACTTTGTTCGGCGATTGGCCCTGGACAAGGCACGCGCTGCCCTGACGTTATTGGGCAAGGCCGACGGGGCCCTGGTTCTTGCGGCGGACACGGCCGTCGTGGTCGACGCAGAGGTGTTTGGAAAGCCGCGGGATGCTGGGGAGGCCGCCGCCATGCTGCGGCGGCTCGCCGGGCGGGAGCACCGGGTCCTGAGTGGGATCGCCCTCATCGGTCCGGGTCTGGTGGAGCGGTGCGCGGTGAGCGAAAGCCGGGTGCGCATGCGCCCCATCGCCGAGGCCGAGATCGCCGCCTATTGGGCCACCGGCGAGCCTGCCGACAAGGCGGGGGGCTATGCCGTCCAGGGGCTGGCGGCGGTGTTTATCGTGGCTCTGGAGGGGAGCTATTCCGGGGTCATGGGGCTGCCCCTGTTCGAGACCGCAGCCCTGCTCGCAGAGGCCGGGCCTCCCCGCTGCGGACGTCACAAGACGCAGCACCTCGGCGGGACGGGGGGTCTAGCGACGGGTGGCTCCCGGTAACCGGCCTGCCGCGGTACTGCCACGTCTTTGTGGGTCGCGCGGCAACGGACACAGCGTTCGGGGGCGCCGAATGACCCGGGAGCGATGCAGCACAACACCAAGGAAGCCACTGAGTGAGCGAAGAGATTCTGATCAACGTGACGCCACCGGAGACCCGCGTCGCCGTGGTGGAGAGCGGCGTGGTACAGGAGATCATCGTCGAGCGCGCCGAGCGCTGCGGCCTGGTCGGCGGAATCTATAAGGGTCGTGTCTGCCGCGTCCTGCCAGGGATGCAGGCCGCCTTCGTGGACATCGGGCTGGAGCGAGCGGCCTTCCTGCACGCCTCCGACATCATGTGCGCGGAGGGCGAACCGCGTAGCGAGCATATCCACGAGCTGGTCCGCGAGGGTCAGACCCTGGCCGTGCAGGTGGTCAAGGACCCGCTCGGCACCAAGGGGGCGCGGTTGACCACCAACATTTCGGTCGCATCGCGCTACTCTGGTCTTTATGCCCTCCCTCGGCAACACCGGGGTCTCCCAGCGCATCGAGGACGAGGCGGAGCGCCGTCGCCTGCGTGACGGCCTGCAATGCTATGTCGATGCCCATGCCGGGGAGGGTGGCTACATCGCCCGCACTGCCGCCGAGGGCATCGACGAGGAGGCCCTGCACCGCGACATGGCCTTCCTGTCCAAGCTCTGGCGCGGCATCAAGGACCGCTGCGACGCCACTCAGGAGATCGGTCTGGTGCACGACGACCTGCCGCTCGCCCTGCGGGCGCTCCGCGACCTGGTAGGTCCGGACGTGGAGCGCGTCCGCATCGACTCCCGGGTTACCCTGGAGCGCGCCATGTCGTTCGCCACGAAATACGTTCCCGACATCGCCGACAAGGTCGAGTACTACCAGGGTGAGCGCCCCCTCTTCGATCTCTACGGGGTCGAGGACGAAATTCAAAAGGCCCTGCAGCGCAAGGTCAACCTCAAGTCCGGAGGCCATCTGGTCATCGATCAGACCGAGGCCATGACCACCATCGATGTCAATACGGGGGCCTTCGTCGGGCACCGTAACCTTGAGGAGACCATCTTCAAGACCAACCTGGAGGCGGCCCAGGCCATTTGCCGCCAACTGCGCCTGCGCAATCTGGGCGGGATCATCATCATCGACTTCATCGACATGTACGAGGAGGAGCACAAGCGCCAGGTGCTGCGCGCCCTGGAGAAGTGCCTCGCCAAGGATCACGCCAAGACCCACATCAGCGAGGTCTCCGCCCTGGGTCTGGTCGAGATGACACGCAAGCGCACCCGCGAGTCCCTCGAGCACGTCCTCTGCGAACCTTGCCCTGTTTGCAACGGACGCGGGTCCCTCAAGACGGCTGAAACCACCTGCTACGAGATCTTCCGCGAAATTCTGCGCGAGGCACGCCAGTTCGAAGTCGAGACCCTGCTGGTGCTGGCCTCCCAAGAGGTGGTGGAGCGTCTGCTCGATGAAGAATCCGGCCACCTGGCGGAGCTTGCAGAGTTCATTGGCAAGCCGATCCGGCTGCAGGCCGAATCTCTCTATACCCAGGAGCAGTACGACGTGGTCCTGATCTGACCCGCGTGTCGCGAGCAACCAGGGCTGCGGCCGACCCGTTCGCTGGGGTCCCGGTTCCGTCCCCCATGATCCTGAACAGCATTCAAACGCCAGCCATGAGCCGTCAGCCGCGAGCGGCCGGCAACCATCCCCGTCCCACCCATGCTTTAGGTCCGACCGCCGACCCCGTTGGGGTGCCGGCCTCGGAACTGGGCACACCGGGCCTAGACGATACGGGCTGGCGGCTGACGCCTCATGGCCGGCGGCTTTCCCAGCCATGATCCATTTGTTCAAGTCGGCCCTGGCGCGTGCCTTCACCTACTTATTGCTGACCGTGCTCGCGGCGGTCATCCTTCTCTTGACCCTGCGTCTGGCGGTCCCCTATGCGGACGCGCTTCGCGGCCAGGTCGAGGCTCTGGTTGGCGAGCGCATCGGACTCGCCGTCCACTTGGGGGCCCTGGAGGTCCGCCTGCGGGGCTGGAGCCCCGAGCTGCAGTTTCGCGATGCCCATATCCTCGATCCCGCCAGCGGTGATACGCAGCTGGCCATCGAACGCCTGGGCCTCGACCTGGATCTGCCCGCTTCACTGCGTACCCTGACTCCGCAAATTGGCGCTGTGACCCTGGTCGGGGCGCGCCTGCTGATCCGCCGCCTAGCGGACGGGCGGCTTCTGGTTGCCGGAATCGAAGGCAGCGATGGAGCCGACGGGGTCGATCTGGCCTTCTTCCTTCATCAGGGAGGCTTCAGGCTGGAAGATGGCGAGGTGACCTGGATGGACGAGGGCAGCGCGGCGCCGCCCCTGGTCCTCTCCGGGGTCAGCGCCTCTTTCTTGAACGCTGGTAACCGGCACCGCCTCGCGGTGCGCGCCCGCGGACTCTCCGGGGCCAGAGACGATCTGCACCTGGTGGCGGACCTCAGCGGCGACGCCGATGCACCGGGTCGGTGGAGCGGGCGAGTCTACCTGGGAATCAAGGGCGCGGACCTTGCCCCACTCGTTCGCGTGCCGCTGCCGGTTGGGCTGAAACTGGCCAGCGGCGGTATGCGGCTGGAGGCATGGGTCAGGCTGGAGGCTGGCCGGGCTGAGGGGGCCCTCGCCCGCCTGGACTTGGCCGACCTGGAGCTCACCCGAACGCCACCGGATCTGCCCCTGCAACGCCTGCACCTGTCGGCCCTGGGCGGAATCCTCGACTGGAAGCGGCTCGGGGAGGGGGGCGGGTGGCGCCTGGATGTGCGTGACCTGACTCTGATGCAGCGGGGTCGGGCATGGCCGTCGACCGAGTTGGGCCTGGTCTGGTCAGCCCAGGACGAGGGGGCCTGGGAACTGCGCGGTGGGCTTCGGCAGGCACGGCTTGGTCAGGCCATGACCCTGGTCGACGCGGCGGCCCCGACCTTGTCCCGCCTGATTCCAATCGAGGGGCTCGACGCCTTCGACCACCTTCTGGCGGCCCACCCGGACGCCGCCGTGCACGACCTCGCCTGGCGGCTGACCGGTGGCGCCGGCGGAGCTCCGACCTGGGCTGTCCGCGCACGCCTGGAGGGGCTGGCCAGTGCGGCGGCCGGACCCATCCCCGGGGTGCGGGGCCTCGACCTGGAGCTTGCCGCGGACCAGGACGGGGGGCGCCTGACCCTGTCAGGAGCGGGGGCCACCCTCGATTTGCCCCGGCTCCTCCGCGAACCGCTCCACCTCAATCGCCTGGCCGGGGACCTGAATTGGCGTTTGGAGCCCGATGGCCGGGTGCGCATCGAAGTGCCTGAGCTGATCGCCGACCACGCGGCGGTCGCGACGCGCACCGCCCTGGCCCTGTGCCTCCCGCCCGGCGGCGGGAGTCCCTTTCTCGACCTGCGGGGCCACTTCGGCGAGGGGGATGTGACCAAGGCCCGCGGTCTGATACCGACGGGCATCCTCAAGCCCGATTTGGTTGCCTGGCTCGACCGCGCCGTGATAGCCGGGCGGGTCCCCTCCGGGGCCGTCCTGTTCCGCGGGCGCTTGGAGGACTTCCCGTTTCGCGAGCAGGAGGGGCGCCTGGAGGTCTTGTTCGACGTGCGCGATGGTACCCTCGCCTACTTGCCAGACTGGCCAAACCTCGCCGGGGTGGACGGCCAACTCTTGTTTCTCAACGAGCGCATGGAGATCGTTCTGGAGCGGGCGCGCATCTTCGACAGTGCGGTGACGGGCGGCACAGCCCTGGTCGACGACCTGTTCAACACCAGGACACTGGAGGTCAGCGCCGCCGCCGAGGGACCCCTGGCCGATGGGCTGCGCGTCCTGCGCGATGGCCCCCTGGCGCACGATCTGGGGCGGCTCGCCGAGGCCTTCGCGGTTGGAGGGGGCATGCGCCTCGGGCTGAACCTGAGCGTTCCGCTGGCGCATGGCCTGCCCCTCGGACTCGAGGGACAGGTGACCTGGCCCGTTGGGGCGCGCATCGCCCTCAAGGGGACTCCGGTCGAGCTGCGCGACCTGAGCGGCCGTCTCACGTTCGGGCCCCATAGCCTGTCCGCGGAGGGCATCGAGGCGCGCCTCTGGGGGGAGCCGGTGCGCCTGGATATCGCCACCTTGGGGACTGATCCGAACGAGCGTCTGACGCGCGTCTGGGCACGCTCCATCACGCCGGTGCAAACCCTCGCCCGGTGGCTGCCAAGCCCGCTGTGGTCCCAGCTCCAAGGGACCGCGAGCTGGAACCTGGCGGTCAACCTGCGCAACGCCGACGTAGGGCGCGATGCCCTGCCCGTCCGATTCGAACTGGAGTCAGACCTCAGGCGGGTGGCCGTTCGGCTACCCGCACCACTGGGCAAGCCGGCTGGGGTCTCGCAGGCTCTGCGCGTCGCTGGGCTGTTCACCCCAGGGGTCGGCCTAACGCTCGACGCGAGATACGACCCACAGGGACGTGGAAGTCCCGTGAGAGGCAGGGAGCCGCAGGGGGACGACCCACAGGGACGTGGAAGTCCCGTGAGAGGCAGGGAGCCGCAGGGGGACGACCCACAGGGACGTGGAAGTCCCGAGAGAGGCAGTGAGCCGACGCGGGACGGCGGCCTGGCCGCACATCTGGACTACTCGTCGCAGCCCGGCGGGACCCTGGCCCTGGCGGGTGGCCGAATCGACCTCGGCCGTGCCGATAGCGCCGAGACCCGGCCTGCGGCTGCCGATGGGCTCTGGCTCACCGCGTCCATCCCCTCCCTGGACGGGGACGCCTGGCGGAACTGGTGGCTACGCGAAGGTCCCAGGCTGGGTGCCCAGTCTGGCCCGTCCAGCGGGCGCGACGGCACGCTGCGCGGGGCCGACCTGCGGATCGGGCATCTGACCCTCGGCGGGGCCGGTTGGGACGACCTGCGGCTCGGCCTGACACGCGACGCGGACGCCTGGATGGCGGATGTCAAGGCGACCCAGGTTGGCGGGATCCTCCGCCTGCCGGACGACCCGCGCGTTCAGCCCATCACCGGCGCGCCTGGCTCGTCTCGACCTCAAGGCCTTGGTCGGCGAGGACGAACCCGCGCTTCCAAGGGACGCTGAGGTGCCCGATTTGCCCGGCGATCGGCCCATGGACCCCCGGGAGACTCCCGCCCTCGACCTTGAGGTGGAGCAGGTGTTTTGGGGGCAAGTGGACCTGGGGCGGCTGCGTCTCAATGCCCGCGCCCGCCCCGATGGGCTCGACATCACCGAGCTGTCCCTTCAAGGCCCGTTTGGCAGCGCCACCGGAAACGGCGCCTGGACCCAGCAGGACGACGGTCCCGGCGGGGGTGGGACCCCTGTCACCCGCTTGGCGGTGGAGGGAAAGACCGCGGACCTGGGCGAGCTACTGCGGCGCCTGGACTTTGCGAGTGCGCTGGAGCATGCCCCGGCCCAGGCAACCCTGAGCGCCGACTGGCCGGGCGGCCCCGGGGACTTCGCACTGGCCCGGCTGGATGGGCGCATCGGCTTCGAGGTCGGGGCCGGGGGCCTGTTGGAGGTGGAACCCGGTGTGGGGCGCATGCTCGGCATCCTCAACATTGGGGCCCTGCAGCGGCGCCTGACGCTGGACTTCAGTGACGTCTTCGCCAAGGGCTACCGCTTCGAGAGCATCACTGGAGACATCGCCCTGATGCGGGGCGTGGCGCGCATCGACCGCTTCGAGATCCGCGGGCCGGCGGCGGACATCGGCATCACCGGGCGCACCGACCTCAATGCCCGGCGCTTCGACCAGCTTGCCACCGTCACACCCAAGATCAGCACCGGCGTGGCGGTGGCCAGCGCCGTGGTCGGGGGTCCTCTGGTGGGGGCGGCGGTCTATTTGGTCGACCGCGTGACTGGCGGGGTCATCGACAGCCTGGGTCGCTACCAGTACCGCATCGAAGGGCCCTGGGACGCCCCGCAGGTCAGCCCAGTCCAAGGCGTGGAGGCCAACGTGACCACCGAGACGAGTCCCAGCCCCAGCGTCGGGTCGGAGACCCGGGCGAAGCCGGCAACGCCTGCCGTCGCCCCCAGACCGGCCGCCGGGGAACCTCAGAATCCGTTTTTGCGTTGACGGGCCGAATTCCCGCTGATACGGCAAGCGCCGTCCTCCCTTGAGGCCGGTGCGGGCGGGCACAGGGCCTCGATTTGCCGTCGCATCGCCGTCCAGTGGCTGCCCTTCCAGTAGACTCGGGCACAGCCTGCGCAACGCCAATAGGCTTTGTGCCGCGCGTAGACAGCCTGTGGGACCAGAGCCTCTATCGCCACGGGCGCAACCGCCGCGATGGGTCCGTTGCAGACCATGCAACGGGTAAAGGGGGCGATCTCGGCGCAGAGCTGCAGCCGCTGAATCAGACAGGCGAGCTGGGCGCGAGCGGTTGTCTGCCTCAGATAGCAGCCGTGGGTGACCCCTCGGCGCATGAGGAGGTGGCGGTCCCGGGTCAGGAGGGTGCGGCCCTCGGCCCCGGCCAGCGCGGCCAGCGCCGCGTCGCCCAGGTCGTTGTGCCAGAGGGTGTCAAAGCCGAGCATGCGCAGGCTCCGGGCCAGGGCGCCGAGGTGGGCATCGGCGAGGAAGCGGGGCCGCCTAAGCGGCTGGGGCCTCAGGCGCAGGAGCGGACGCACGTCGAAGGCCTCGAACATGGGATAGACAGCGATGCGGTCGCCGTCTGCGACCCTCGCCTCCAGACCGATGGACTCGCCGCCCCGCACGATCAGCTCCACCTCGGTGTGGGGGACCCCGCAGCCCTCGATGAGGTGGCGCACCGGGACCTGGGTCTCGCAGGTCAGGGCCCATTCCCGCCAGCGCCGCTCGGCGGGGAGGAAGTCGTTGAGCTCCGCGTAGAATCTCAGGGTGACCTGGGCCATGGGGGGATTGAACCGCCTGGTGGCCTGCCTGTCGATGTCCCGCGTTGGGCGTGTCCCGGGTCTGCCTGCGGGCTTTCCGCGCCGCGGTCCTTGGGGCCCCGTGGGCGAGGGTGCTATCTTTCGGCTTTCGTTGCCAAAGGCCCGGCCTCGGCACCCTGGCGTGCCAGATCCGGATTCCCATGCCCTCGCCGCAGCAGGTCCTCATGAAAAAGACGCGCAAACTCGCCGCGGTCCAAATGGCCAGCGGACCCAACGTCGACGCCAATCTGTTGGAGGCGGAACGCCTCATCCGCGATGCGGCGGCGGACGGTGCAGGCCTGGTGGTGCTCCCGGAGAACTTCGCCTTCATGGGCAAGCGCATCCAAGACCTGATCCCGCTGGCCGAGGTGGACGGCGAGGGACCGATCCAGGCGTTCCTCGCCCGTGTTGCGGCCAAGTATGGCGTTTGGCTGGTGGGCGGGACTCTGCCTCTGACCGCTCGCACCCCGGACAGGATCCGGGCGACCTGTCTGGTGTTCGACGACCGCGGCGGGCGCGTGGCGCGCTACGACAAGATCCACCTCTTCGACGTGCGCGTGCCTGGCACAGACGAGCGTTACGAAGAATCCGCGGCCATCGAGCCAGGGGACGCGACCCGCGTCATCGATAGTCCCTTCGGTCGCCTCGGGGTCGCAATCTGCTACGACCTGCGCTTCCCAGAGCAGTTTCGCCTGATGCTCGATGACGGCATGGAGCTGGCCGCCATCCCCTCCGCCTTCACCGCCATCACCGGCAAGGCCCACTGGGAGACCCTGGTACGGGCGCGCGCCATCGAGAACCTGGCGTATGTGGTGGCGGCCGCCCAAGGCGGCTACCACATCAACGGCCGCGAGACCTACGGTCACAGCATGATTGTCGACCCATGGGGCACCATCCTCGCCGAGGTCCCCCGCGGTACGGGTTTCATCTGCGGCCGGCTGGATGCCGATTACCTTCAGTCCGTCCGGCGCAACTTCCCGGTCATCGCCCACCGGCGTTTGAAATAGCACGGGCCAGCCCCGAGCTTCCCTAGGCCGATCTTCCCGCTCCTGGCACGGGCCCGATCCTGGCTGCCCCCCTATCCGCATGAGCTCACGCCCGACATCATGAATGACCCCATCGCCATTGCACGCAACAGCATCCTGAGCCCCGTCGGCCTCGGCGACGCCGACCTCGACCGCCTGCTGAGCGGTCTGAGCAGCTCGGCGGTAGACGCCGCGGACATCTACTTCCAGAACGGCAGGTTGGAGTCCTGGGTGTTGGAGGACGGCATCATCAAGGACGGCACCTTCAACATCGAGCAGGGCGCGGGTCTGCGCGCCGTGAGCGGGGAGAAGACCGGGTTCGCCTACTCCGACGAACTCCAGCTCCCGGCCCTGGAGCAGGCCGCCCGGGCCGCTCGCGCCATCGCACGGTCCGGAAAGGACGGCCGAGTGCAGGTGGCGGGGGTTCCGGCGGTGCGCCGCCTCTACGAGCCCCTGGACCCGGTGGCCAGCCTTCCCGACGCCGACAAGCTCGCCCTGCTGCACCGGGTGGACGCCGAGGCGCGGCGTCAGGACCCGCGGGTGCGGGAGGTGACCGTCAGCCTGGTTGCGGCCCTGGACACCATGCTGGTCCTCTCGGATGACGGTTCCCTGACCGCCGACGTGCGGCCCCTGGTGCGCATGAGTGTGAGCGTTATCGCCGAGGCCGACGGGCGCCGCGAGCAGGGCTCCAGCGGCGGTGGGGCGCGCCGCGATCTCTCCTACTTCCTGGAGGACGATCGGGCCCTCGGGTTTGCCCGCGAAGCGGTGCGCCAGGCCCTGGTCAATCTCGATGCCGATGCCGCCCCCGCGGGGACCATGACCGTGGTCCTCGGGCCAGGCTGGCCCGGGGTCCTGCTCCATGAGGCCATCGGGCACGGCCTGGAGGGGGATTTCAACCGCAAGGGGACCTCGGCCTTCGCCGGGCGCCTGGGCCAGCGCGTGGCGGCCCCGGGGGTCACGGTGGTGGACGATGGCACGCTGGCCGGGCGGCGCGGGTCCCTCAACGTGGACGACGAGGGCACCCAGTCGCAATGTACCGTGCTCATCGAGGACGGCATCCTGCGCGGCTTCATGCAGGACAAGCTCAACGCCCGTCTCATGGGGGTGCCCACCACCGGCAACGGGCGGCGCGAGTCCTACGCCCACCTGCCCATGCCGCGCATGACCAACACCTACATGCTCGCGGGGACCCGTGACCCACAGGAGATCATCGCCTCCGTCCCCAAGGGTTTGTATGCGGTAAACTTCGGCGGCGGCCAGGTGGACATCACCTCCGGCAAGTTCGTCTTCTCCGCCAGCGAGGCCTACCTCATCGAGAACGGCCGGGTCACCCGCCCGGTCAAGGGGGCCACCCTCATCGGCAACGGGCCGGACGTCCTGACCCGCGTGGCCATGATCGGCAACGACCTGGCCCTGGACCAGGGCGTCGGGACCTGCGGCAAGGAGGGGCAGAGCGTACCCGTGGGTGTCGGCCAGCCGACGCTGCGCATTGATGGGCTGACCGTCGGCGGGACCAGTGCCTGATGGCCTGGGTAGAGCCTAACGAAACCCATCCTACCCAACGACTGTGAATGGCGGACGCCGATGACGATCAATGCCACCGACGACACCGGGGAGCGGCTCGACCGGCTTCAAGCCACCATCGAGGACGTCCTCAAAGAGGCCAAGGGTCGCGGGGCCACCGCCGCGGAGGCCGTGGTCAGCGGCAGCGCCGGCTTGGAGGTCGCGGTGCGGCTGGGGGAGGTCGAGACGGTGGAGCATACCCGCGACAACGGCCTGTCGCTCACCGTCTACTTCGACCAGCGCAAGGGCTCGGCCAGCACCTCGGACCTGAGCCCCGCTGCGGTGCGCGAGGCGGTGCGCGCCGCCTGCGCCATCGCCAGCCATACCCAGTCCGACCCCTGTGCCGGCCTGGCCGATCCCGAGCGCCTTGCCGCCGAGGTCCCGGACCTGGACCTCTACCACCCCTGGGACCTGTCCGTGGAGGAGGCCATCCGCCTCGCGGTGGTCTGCGAGGATGCTGCCCGCACCGCCGACGCGCGCATCACCAACTCCGAGGGGGCCAGCCTGTCGAGCCACTTTGGGGTCCAGGTCTACGGCAACAGTCATGGCTTCGTCGGCGGCTATCCCAGCACCCGCCACGGCCTGAGCTGCGCCGTCATCGGCCAGGACGGCGACTCCATGCAGCGCGACTACTGGTGGACTAGCGCCCGCGCTGCGGCTGACCTGGAAGACGCCGAGACGGTCGGGCGTCGGGCGGCCGAGCGCACTGTCGCCAGGCTTGGGGCGCGCCAGATTCCCACCCGTCAGGCCCCGGTCCTGTTCCGGGCCGAGGTCGCCACCGGGCTCTTGCGGAGCCTCACCGGCGCCGTTAACGGGACCGCTCTGTACCGCCGGGCGAGCTTCCTTCTCGACCACTTGGGGGAGCGCATCTTTCCGGATTTCGTTCGCATCCACGAAGAGCCCCACCTGCGGCGCGGGCTGTCCAGCGCTCCCTTCGACGGGGAGGGTGTGGCCACCGCGCCCAAGGACTTCGTGTCGGGCGGGGTCTTGCAGAGCTATGTCCTGGACACCTACTCCGGCTGCCGGCTGGGGATGCCGACCACCGGCAACGCCGGCGGCGTACGCAACCTGCATATCGAGATGGGTCCCCTGGACCTCCCGGGCCTCCTGCGGGAGATGGGCACGGGGCTGGTGGTCACCGAACTCATGGGCAGCGGCGTCAACCCAGTAACCGGCGATTACTCCCGGGGCGCCGCCGGCTTCTGGGTCGAAGGCGGCGAGATCGCCTTCCCCGTGGAAGAGATCACCATCGCCGGAAACCTCAAGCGCATGTACCAGGGGCTGGTGGCGGTGGGCAAGGACTGCGACTTCCCCGGCAGCACACGCACGGGCTCCTGGCTCATCGACGAGATGACCATCGCCGGCCAGTAGGGCCGTCTCAGGTTCCGTGGCGCTTGCGGAAGCCCTCCAGGAACCGGGCGATGCGGCCCAATGCCTCCTGGAGGTCATCGGTATTGGGCAGAAAAACCAACCGGAAGTGATCCGGCCGCGGCCAGTTGAAGCCGCTCCCCTGCACCACCAAGACCTTCTCTTCGAGCAGCAGCTCCAAGATGAACTGCTGGTCATTGACGATGGGGTACACCTTGGGGTCCAGCTGAGGGAACAAATACATGGCCGCCTGTGGCTTGCGGCAGGTCACCCCCGGGATGGACGTGAGGAGGTCGTAGGCCAGGTCGCGCTGCCGATAGAGGCGCCCCGTGGGGGCCACCAGGTCATCGATGCTCTGATAGCCGCCGAGTGCGGTCTGGATCGCATACTGGGCCGGGACGTTGGAACAAAGACGCATGGAGGCCAGCATATCCAGGCCCTCGATGTAGTCGCGGGCGTGGCGCTTCTCCCCGGACACCACCACCCAGCCCGCGCGGTAGCCGCAGGCCCGGTAGTTCTTCGATAGTCCGTTGAAGGTCAGGAACAGCACATCCTCGGCCAGGGAGGCGATGGAAGTGTGGGTCGCCCCGTCGTAGAGCACCTTGTCGTAGATCTCGTCGGCGTAGACGATCAACTGGTGCTGCCGGGCAATCTCGACGATTTCCCGCAGCAGGTCCACAGGGTAAAGCGCCCCGGTGGGGTTGTTGGGGTTGATCACCACGATGGCGCGGGTCGCCGGGCTGATTTTGGCGCGGATGTCGTTGAGGTCCGGCAGCCAGCCCGCCTCCTCATCGCACAGGTAGTGGCAGGGAGTGCCGCCGGCCAGGCTCACTGCCGCGGTCCACAAGGGGTAGTCCGGTGTCGGGACCAGGACCTCGTCGCCGCTGTCCAGCAGGGCCTGCATCGTCATCACGATCAGCTCGGAGACCCCGTTGCCGATGTAGATGTCGCCGACGTCGACCTCCGCGATTTGCTTGGCCTGGGTGTAGTGCATCACCGCCTTGCGGGCGGCGAACAAGCCCTTGGACTCGGCATAGCCCGAGGCGCTAGGAAGGTTGTGGATGACGTCCCGAACGATCTCGTCGGGGGCCTCGAAGCCGAATGCGCCCGGGTTGCCAATATTGAGCTTGATGATGCGGTGCCCTTCCTCCTCCATCTGGCGAGCACGGGCCATCACCGGACCGCGGATGTCGTAACAGACGCTGGCCAGCTTGACGGACTTGAGGACGGGTTGCATGAACGGGGTTTCCGAGTGGAGTAGGGAGTAATCGCTGCGAGGCCGCAGGACCGGAGCCAGGGCTGGCACAAGCCGGCGAAGGTACCCGATCCCGGCGTGGGCTCGCAAATGGACGATGGCCAAAACTGGCCGGGAGACCTTCCGCGGTCTCCCGGCACGCGGCGCCGGGTTCAGCCGGGATCATCCCCTTTGTTTGCCGCCGCCTGGATCTCCGCCTCCAGGTCCTGGATCCGGTCGTGCAGGCGCGAGATGTCCCGCTCGCTTTCCGCCAGCCGCTCGCGCAGGCGGCGCAGGCGCCCCTCGGGCGTGCGGTGGACCAGGCGCTCCAAGAGGTCCAGCGCGACCATCCCCCGCCAGCCGCGCATCCAGAGGCCGCGCAAGCGATAGACCTTGAGGGTCTTAACGGCCTTGCCCAGCCCCTTGCCCAACCATAGCACCCGTCCGACCTTCAGGCCCCGCAGGAAGGCCAGGAAGGGCATGACGATGATGGCCAGATTGATCCAGTTGCGCGCCAGGTAAACGAGCTTCTTCGGCGCCAGCGTGGACATGACGATGAACTCTACGCAGAAGGCCAGCCAGATCACGGCGGTCCCCAGGTCGAGGGCGAGATGCACCGTCGCATGGCGGGCCACCTGCTCGGCCCAGAACAGCTCGGCCGCCAGGATGGGCAGGATCAGGATGGCCATGAACAACATCGGGATGCTGAAGGCCCGCTCCAGGCGTTCGTACAGGTTCTGGTCCGCGCGCTGCCAGCCCAGTTTCGGAAACCAGACACAGGACCTCGCCGCGTAGGGCGACTGGGCGATGCGGAAGGGGGGAATCAGCCAGAGCAGGAGCAGGCGCCGCGCGGCGGGCCCGGTGAATTCCGCGCGCCGCCAATAGCCCACCAGGGCGTCGATAAAGAGGGCCAGCCAGAGGGATAGGAGCAGAGCGCCCAACAGCTCGGCGGTGTCGCTGTCCTGCGGTGCGCGCTCGATGTGCTGAAGCGAGACGGCGGCGAGGACGAGAAACACCAGGGCCAGGCCAGACATGACCTGCTCACGGGCGGTGACCTCCAGGTGGATCGGGTCTACGCAGTCGGGGCCGGTGCCTGGCATGGTGAGGGTTGTGGCCCTATGCCCGGAGGGCGCACCAGCCCTGGCGGGCGGGGCGCCGGCCGTTCGTTCCACGGCACTGCGCGGGCCTCACGGGGCGCCTCGCCGATCCCCGTCGATGGCGATCAGCAGAACCGATGCCTGCGACTCCCAGGTCACACCCGGCAGCCCTTCCAGGTCGCGCTCCAGCTCCGTCCTTGGCAATGTGAACTCCTGTATGGTGGCGGGAACGACGAATAGGTTGAGGACGACGTCCTTGCGCTGGGCCGTGACGTCCCCGACCCAAAGCGGTGTCCCCCCGATGAGGTAACGGGTGGCCCAGAGGCGCAGCACCAGACGGCCGCCGTTAGGGAGCCGCTTGACCAAGGTCACCTCCTCGTGGCGTCCGGCGTGGACCTGGGGCGGCACCGGCAGGTCCTGAAGCGGCAGGTCGGGGGAGAAGAGCTTCAGTGCCGTACCCCAACGCAAGGGCAGGGCAGGCTCCCAGCCCCGGGCGGTGAGGACGGACGTCAGGGCCCCCGGCGAACCGGCGTACTGGATGTCCAGCGGCTGATTCTCGCGCTGCCAGATGTCCTCGCGCCTCAACGACAGGGTCTGCCACAGGCGTGACCGCCATTCTGCCGCGCTGGCCGCGATGGCTGCCGGGGGCGGGCGGTGCGCGGCCAGGTCGGCGTCGTGTCCCAGCCAGGTCTGGACAGAAACGGCCAGAGCCAGGCTGGCGATGGCCACGGGCCAGAGCCCGGCCAGCAGGGGATCCTCGGCCGTGTGCCGGCGGAAGGCCAGGCCCAGGGCGGCGACCCAGACCAACCCGAGGGCGATGGTCGCCAGGACGCCGCTCAGCCACTCGACGCCGAGGTAGACCCTGGCCAGAGCAACCGCGGTCACCAGGGTCGCCGCAGCGATGTAGGGCAGGCCGCGCAAGGTAGGGGTCAGGGTGCGGGCCAGGGCCACGGCCAGGAAGCCGAAGACAACGGTGGCGCGCAGGACGTGCCCGCTGGGGAATGCCCATGGGGTCAAGGGGCCAAGGGTCGTGGCCAATGCGACGCCGGCCTCGGTCGCCAGATCCAGGTCCGGACGCGGCACCCGCAGCAGGACCTGGAGCAACGGAGGCGCGATCAGTGCGAAGCCCCCGGCGGCCAGCCAGTAGTTGGCCTGCCGCCCGCCGCGCCGCAGCCGCTCATAGCCGTAGACGACCAGGATGAGGGCGAGGACGACAGGGAGGTCCGCCAGGCGGCTCAAGGTCAGCATGAGGTGGTCGGCGAAGGGTGAGCTGAGGCTCTGTGCCAGTTCTAGGGCGGCGCGGTTGACGCGCAGCTCGCCAGCCCCCAAGACGGTGAGCCCGGTGGCGACCCCGAAGAGGGCGACCCCCAGGGTCAGGACCCCGGCCAGTGCGGTGAGGGTGCGGGCATCCGGGTGGGCCGGGTCCGCCAGGGCGCGCGCGACCTCGCCGGCCTTGGGGTGGATCTCGCTCCACCGAAGCAGAGCCTGAATCCAGGCGCTCGCGCGGGGGCTGATCAGGCGGAAGGCACCCTCCACCAGCCAGGCGGTCAGCCATATGGCACCAAGTAGCCCCAGCAGGACGATGGCCAGGCGGACGGTGGTCTCCGCGGCGAGTTTGACCGAAGCGCCCACCAGAATGCCTGGCAGTATGTAGGCGGGGGCCCAGAGCAGGGCCGAGACGACGTTGGCGACCGTGAAGCGGGCGGGGGTCATGCCCATCATGCCGGCCACCACCGGGATCACCGGCCGCACCGGCCCCACGAAGCGCCCTAAGACGATGCTCAGCGAACCGTACTTGTCGAAGAAACGCACCCCGAAGTTGAGGGTCTCGGGGTAGCGGCTGAAGGGCCAGTAGCCGCGGATATCGTTCTTCAGGTAGTGTCCGAGCCAGAAACTCAGGCCGTCGCCGACGATGGCCCCCAATACCGCGGCGATGACCACGGGCCAAAAGCCGATGGCCCCGGCGGCGACCAGGGCCCCCATGGTTCCCATCATCAGGACCCCAGGCACTACGAGCCCGACGACGGCCAGCGACTCGGAGACGGAGATCAGGAAGACCGCGATCAGGGACCAGCCGGGGTTGTCCTTGACCCAGTTGATGACCTCTACGATCAGGGCTTCCATGGGCGCTCTGGGGGGCGGGTCAGGCGGCGATCTCGGCGAAGGTCCTCTCGGCTGCCGCCAGGGTGGCGGCGATGTCTGCGGCGGTGTGGGCCGCCGAGACGAAGCCGGCCTCGAAGGCCGAGGGGGCCAGATAGACCCCGCGGTCCAACATGCCGTGGAAGAAGGCGCGGAAGCGCTGTCTGGTCGCAGGCGGTGGCCGCCGCGTAGTCGGTGACTGGGCCCTGGTCGGTGAAGAAGATGCCGAACATGCCCCCGACCCGGTTGGCGCTCAAGCCGACCCCCGCCGCTGCCGGCCCGCTCCACCAGCCCGTCGGCCAGGGTTGCGGTCTTGGCCGCCAGGTCATCGAAGAAGCCCGCGGCCGAGATCAGCTCCAGCGTCTTGAGCCCGGCCGCCATGGCGATGGGGTTACCGGAGAGGGTGCCGGCCTGGTAGACGGGGCCTAAGGGGGCGATCCGTTCCATGATGTCCCTTCGCCCGCCAAAGGCCCCCACCGGCATGCCGCCGCCGATGACCTTGCCCAGGGTTGTCAGGTCCGGGCTGACGCCATAGACCTGTTGGGCGCCTCCCAGGGCGACGCGGAAGCCGGTCATGACCTCGTCGAAGATCAGCACGGCGCCATGGCGGTCGCAGACCTCCCGCAGCCCTTCAAGGAAACCCGGGACCGGGGGGATGCAGTTCATGTTGCCGGCCACCGGCTCGACGATGATGCAGGCGATCTGGTCGCCCATGCGGGTGAAGGTATCCCGGACCTGGTCGAGGTCGTTGTAGGTCAGGGTAAGGGTCAGTTCCGCCAGGGCGGCCGGGACTCCGGGGGAGCTGGGCTCACCCAGGGTCAGGGCGCCGGACCCGGCCTTGACCAGGAGGGAGTCCGAGTGACCGTGGTAGCACCCCTCGAACTTGACGAGCTTGTCCCGCCCGGTGAAACCCCGGGCGAGGCGGATGGCGCTCATGGTCGCCTCGGTGCCGGAGCTGACCATGCGCACCAGGTCCATGGAGGGGACCAGCTTGCACACCAGGTCCGCCATGCGGGTCTCGAGCTCGGTCGGGGCCCCGAAGGAGAGTCCGCTGCGGATGCGGTCGCTGACGGCCGCGATGACCTCCGGGTGGGCGTGGCCCAGGACCATGGGCCCCCAGGAGCCGACGTAGTCGATGTAGCGTCGCCCGTCCGCGTCGAAGAGGTAGGGCCCGGCCGCGCTCTCGAAGAAGACGGGGTCTCCGCCGACCCCGCGGAAGGCCCGGACCGGGGAGTTCACGCCGCCGGGGATGTGGCGCTGGGCTGCGGCAAAGAGGTCGTGGGAGCGGGTCATGGGCGCATCCTCAGGTTCGGGAGTGTCGAAGAGCCGGGCGTAGGTTCGGGCTGCGGCCCGCGGGTCGGGTCCGCCGAAGACTCCCGAGACCACCGCCAGCAGGTCGGCCCCGGCCGCGATCAGGGCGGCGCCATTCTCTGGACTTATGCCTCCGATGGCAACCAGGGGCAGGTGGATGCTCCGGCGCGCGCGCCGCAATAGGTCCAGGTCGGCCCGCACCGCCAGGGGCTTGGTGCTGGAGGCGAAGAAGCTGCCGAAGGCGACGTAGTCTGCTCCAGCGGCTTGGGCGGCCTCGGCCAGGTCGAGGCGGTTGTAGCAGGAGATTCCGATGATGGCCTCGGGCCCCAGCAGCCGGCGGGCCTCGGCCGGAGATCCGTCGTCGCGGCCGACGTGGACGCCGTCCGCCGCAACGGCAGCTGCGAGGTTGGCGTCATCGTTGATGATGAGGGGAACCCCGGCGCGGCGGCAGATGGCGCGCAAGGCATGCGCCTCCGCGAGGCGCCGCTCCTGGTCAGCTCGGCGCCCTGTCCCGACTTGTCGCGGTACTGGATCACTCGGGCCCCGCCGGCGATGGCCAGCTCCACCTGCTGGGACAGCAGCCCTGGCGTCGGGTGTCCTGGGGTGATGGCGTAGAGGCCGTGAAGCGCCTTCACGCAGCGGCCCCGGAGTCCAGCGCGAACAGGCGGTTCGGGGTCAGCTGACAACGTCCGGTGCGGCGCGCCCGGGCCAGGGTCTGCCAGGTGTATGCCTGGGCTTCGGCCACCGCGTCCGGGATGCCTTGACCCAAGGCGAGGCGTGCGGCGATGGCGCTCGCCAGGGTGCACCCGGACCCGTGGTACTCCCCAGTTAGCCGCGGCCAGTCCCAGGCGGCGCTGGTTCCGTTGCGGCCATAGAGGCGGTTGGTCACTACCTCGTCCGGGGAGTGGGTCCCGGTGATCAGGACCCACAGGCAGCCCAGGCGCAGGAGGCGTTCGGCGCAGTCGTCCGGTCCGACGGCGCCGCTCAGGGTCTGCGCCTCGGGGATATTCGGCGTGAGCAGCGTGACGGCCGGGAAGAGCCGCTGGCGCATCTGATTACACAGGGCGGCGTCGGCCACGGTTTGTCCGGCCCCGGACGCCAGCACCGGGTCCAGGACGACCGGCAGGTCCGGATGGTCCTGCATGATCGCAGTCAGGACCCTCACCATGGCGGCGCTCCCGAGCAGGCCGATCTTGATGGCCGCTACCCGGGCGTCCTCCAAGGCCACGCGACACTGCTCATCCACCTGAGCAGGGGGCTGGGGCCAGAGGCGTCGCAGCCCGCAGGTGTCCTGCGCGGTGAGGCAGGTGATGATCGCCCAGCGGCTGGGCTCCGGCAGCGCGGATGGCCTCGCTGTCGGCGATAATTCCGGCACCTCCGCTGGGGTCGTGTCCCGCGGCGCAGAGGACGGCTGGGATTCTCGGGTCTGGCTGCATCGGATGATCCGTCGAGGTTGGCGTTGCGCTTCGGAGGATCGGCGTCAGGCCCCATCGAAGAGATAGAATGGGCGGCTGGAAGCCTGACCACCGACGGTGGAATCTCCGAGGCGATGTTAGCCGAACTGAGGAACCGACTGATGAAGACCTATCTGTGTGTGATTTGCGGCTTCGTCTACGACGAGGCTGAGGGGCTACCGGACGAGGGCATCCCCCCAGGAACCAAGTGGGACGACGTGCCACTGAACTGGCGCTGCCCGGAGTGCGGCGCCGGCAAGGAAGACTTCGAGATGGTGGAGGTCTGAGCGGCCGTGGCCGGTTCGCCGGAAACTTGTGGCAACTCGTCTACACTCATGGGCATGTTTGACCCCAGCCCCACAGCATCAGGTTCCGGCGTTCGAGCCGGTAGCGAGGTCGCGGATCTGGCGAACAGCTATTGCCGCCTCATCGAGGCCTCTGACGCGGCCTCAATGTCCTGGCTGGTCCAGGTCGCCGATTTGCTCCCGCTGCTGCATGCTGCCGTCCTGTCGCTCGAGCTCGGAGGACGGCGAGGACGAAGAGCCCTTGACTCCAGACCTCGATGCCCGCTTCGAGCTCTACACTCACCTGCGTGATCTCCTCGGTGATCGGGACGGATACTGGCTGGAGTTCGACCGCGTCGGCGAGCACCGCATCATGACCGGGAGCCTCGCGGACGACCTGACCGATATCTATTGCGAGCTAAAACACGGGCTGCGTGTCCACGAACTGCATCCGCACCTTGCCGACCGGGGATGGTACCGGGGTTTTGCGGCCCATTGGGGACAGCACCTCGTCGATGCTGTGCGACACCTCTCCGCTCTGGAGGTTCAGGGCCGTCTCGACTAGCCGCGCCGCCTGGCGCGCGTCGGCTGGCTCTGGCATCGAAACCTAGCTACGGGCTATACTATTCGCCTTTTCGAGTCTTCCGGAGATCACCCATGTTGAACGCCCTCACCGACAGTGACCTAACCCTCACACCCCCAGCCCAGAGCAAGATGGGCGAGCTCTTCGAGCAGGTGGACGACAACGTCCAGGGGGTACGCGTCTTCGCCACTCCTGGGGGTTGCAGCGGCATCAGTTTCGGCATGACCTTTGCCGATGCCATCAACGGCAACGACGGCGTGCTCGAATTTAATGGCTTCAAGGTGATCGTGGACGACGGCACCCTACAGTATCTGCGGGGGGTCGAGATTGACTTCGTCGACCGCGGCGACGGCAACGCCACCTTCGTGTTCAATAACCTGCCGCCAGTTGGCGGAGGCGGTGGATGCGGCTCCTGCGGTTCCTCCGGTTCCTCCGGGGGTGGCTGCTCCTGACGGCTGACTGTGCCTCGGACCATTCGCGAGCGGACCAAAGCGACAGCGGCCAAGGCCGCTGTTTTTCTTGCTGGCCCTGGCAGCAATGCGACGCCGAGCCGGCGCAGACGGGTGTAAAGGGCAGATTATGACTCGCGCTGGCATCGTTGGCGGCACCGGATATACAGGCTCTGAGCTGCTGCGGCTCTTGGCGCGGCACCCCGGCGCCCAGGTCGCGGCGATCACCTCGCGCGGCGAGGCTGGGACAGCGGTGGCCGACCTGTTTCCCCACCTGCGGGGGCGGGTTGATCTCACGTTCAGGGAGCCGGACCCGGGGCTCCTGGCCGAGTGCGATCTGGTCTTCTTCGCCACACCGAACGGAACGGCGATGAAAATGGTCCCCGAGCTGCTGGCCCGGGGCGTCAAGGTCATTGACCTGGCGGCCGATTTCCGCCTGAACGACCCGGCGGAATGGGAGCGCTGGTACGGCATGCCCCACGCTTGCCCTGACCTGCTTGCGGAGGCAGTCTATGGCCTGCCTGAGCTCAACCGGGACCAGATCCGATCGGCACGACTGGTTGCCAACCCCGGCTGTTACCCTACGGCGACCACCCTCGGCCTGCTGCCCCTGCTGGAGGCCAGTGTCGTCGATCCGTCGTGGCTGATTGCCGATGCAAAGTCGGGGGTCAGCGGGGCCGGGCGCAAGGCCGAGGTCGGGATTCTCATGGCTGAGGTCGGCGAGAGCTTCAAGGCTTACTCGGTGGCTGGCCACCGGCACCAGCCCGAGATCCGGCAGAACCTCACCGCGGTCGCCAAGGGGCCGCTGCGGCTGACCTTCGTCCCCCATCTGGTGCCCATGATCCGCGGGATCGAGGCGACCCTCTATGCGCGCCTGACCGACCGGGACTGCGATCTTCAAGCGCTGTTCGAGGCGCGTTATGAGAGAGAGCCCTTCGTCGACGTGCTGCCGCCGCGGTCCCATCCGGAGACGCGCTCGGTGCGTGGCACTAACCTCTGTCGCATCGCCGTCGCCGAGCCCTTGGGGGATGGGGTGGTTGTGGTTCAGTCCGTGATCGACAATTTGGTCAAGGGAGCCGCCGGCCAGGCATTGCAAAACATGAACCTCATGTTTGGCTACGCGGAGGCCACGGGCCTCGAAGACCTCGCTCTGCTCCCCTAGGTGGCACGCCGGTGACCGCTACCCAACGAAAGGCTAGCGACGACCGGCCCCCGGCAGCATGGGGTTTGGACAGGCCTGTTGTTTGGCGCAGTCGTAATTTGCCTCGCCGGCGCGGCCCTTTGGGGCGGTTTCGTCCTGGGAACCCGTTCCCTCACCCTTTCCCTCGGTCCGGAGCTAGTGCAGGCGAGGCAGGCCCTGGAGTCCCTCCAGCGGGAACGCGACCTGCTCACCGCCGAGCTGTCTGAGCTCAAGCAGCAGGGCATCGCCTGCGAGCGGACCCGGCAAATCGAGCAGGAGCGGGATCGCTCGGCTCAAGAGCGGCTGAGAGCTGGCCAAGACGAGCGTCTCGCCCTGGCCAAGGAGATCTTTTCCCTCAAACGGCTGATACGCAAAGGGGGTAGTAGCGCGGTGGTCGTCCAGGACCTTCAGCTTGACGGCTGGCGAGGCCGAGCGGGAGTTCAGGTATAGTTTTACGGTCAGACAGCTCATCGAGGACGTCGGCGAGACCTCGGGGTCCATCGACATCACGCTATCGGGCAAGCAGGGGGACACGGACAAGACGCTGCCCCTCAAGAAATTGAAGGGATCGGAGCCGACCCGGCTGGCGATGCGCTTCGACCACTTCTCAAACCTTCGAGGGGCGTCTGGTGCTGCCCGCCGGGTTTGAGCCGCAGGACCTCACCGTCGAGATCCGCCCAAAAGGCGACAAACTCATCGCCAGCGCGGAGACCTTTCCCTGGCGGTTAGCGGAATGAGCGGCCCAGGGTGCGGGCGTTCGAAACAACAGTCCAGGGGTTCTGGGTTTATGCCGCCACTTGATCAAGCGCCTCGTCAATCCCATAGTTACTGAGCTATCGTCCTTCCCGTACCACGATCCATGCAGGTGGCCCATGAACGCAGAAACACTTCCCGACCCAGAACTGGTCTTTACGCCTGCAGCCGCGGCCAAGGTGGCCGAGCTGATCCAGGACGAAGGCAATCCCGGCCTGATGCTGCGGGTGTACATCCAGGGGGGCGGTTGCTCCGGCTTCCAGTACGGATTCACTTTCGACGAGTCAGTACAGGACGGCGACGCCGAGGTCGTGACCGATGGGGTCAAATTGCTCGTCGACCCGATGAGCATGCAGTATCTCAGCGGTGCCGAGATCGACTACACCGAGGGGCTGCAAGGCGCCCAGTTCGTGATCCGCAATCCCAACGCGACGACGACCTGTGGCTGCGGCTCGTCCTTCGGCGTTTAGGGCCGCGCAACCCGCAAACGGACGCTCGGTGGCGGGCGCGCTCCGCCGACGGCTGCCCAGCGGCCCACGCATCCCTGAAGCGCCCTGAGAGGGGCCGCGGGTGTCTCTTGTCGCCAAACTCAATTGCGTTGCGAGCGCGCGGGCGGTTCTCAGGTCAGTGCGCACCCGATGCTCGTCTCCCAGCCCAGGGCGCGGTCTTGTGCTGTCATGGCGTCGTTGCCTCGATCTGCGCGGCGCACCGACCAGAGCCAAGGAGGGTTAGCCGAATCAATGGCCTTACCGCGGTTCGACTGGTGTCTGACCGGAGCTGCGAGCCGGTAGGGTCAGCGGAATGATGTCGGGGCTCGTTGTGCCGGCGGGACTCGCCTCAGGTGCAGGCGTGTGCTGCCCGAACTGAAGATAGGCGGCGGCCGCCGCCGCCGAAATCGCGAGAAATAGCCCGACCTTTAACCAGCCGCGACCGCCGCGCTGTTGCGGGTCCCCGTAGATATCGCGGCTACGCAGGTTGTAATCTCTCATGGAAAGCCACCGGCTGAAGTTGATGGGTTGAAGCTGGTTCCAGGGAGTCCGCAGTTTAGTCCAGGGCCGCATCCCACGGAAAAGGCTGTACTGGCGTACTACGGGGTCACCAACAACCCCCGCCGCCCCAGACTCGTCGATAGGTTAGGCCGAACCCGGAGCACAACCGGCGACACTTGAGGTTGAGATGCGATGATTTCAGTCGAGGATGCGCTCGCCCTCATTCGGCGGGGAACGGAAGAGATCCTCGTCGAGGAGGGTCTTGCCAAGAAGCTTGCGCAGGGGCGACCGTTGCGCGTCAAGGCAGGATTCGATCCCACGGCCCCGGACCTCCACCTCGGGCACACCGTGCTGATCAACAAGCTGCGTCAGTTCCAGGATCTCGGGCACGAAGTCCTGTTCCTGATCGGCGACTTCACCGGCATGATCGGCGACCCGACCGGCAAGAGCGTGACGCGCAAGCCGTTGACGCGGGACGAGGTGCTCGCGAACGCTACGACCTACGAGCAACAGATCTTCCGCATCCTAGATCCCGAACGCACCCTGGTGGTATTCAACTCGAGTTGGATGGGCGAGCTGCGCGCGTCCGACCTGATCGGGCTCGCCGCCAAGCACACGGTAGCCCGAATGCTGGAGCGCGACGATTTCTCCAAGCGCTTCAAGGCCGGGCAGCCGATCGCGATCCATGAGTTTCTCTACCCCTTGGTCCAAGGCTACGACTCCGTCGCTCTCAAGGCCGACATCGAGCTCGGCGGAACGGACCAAAAGTTCAACCTTCTGGTGGGGCGCCAGCTCCAGGAGGCATTTGGGCAGGATCCCCAGGTCGTCATTACCCTGCCCATCCTCGAAGGACTCGACGGCGTGCAGAAGATGTCGAAGTCTCTGGGCAACTACATCGGCATCGCCGATCCGCCCGACGAGATGTTCGGCAAGCTGATGTCCATCTCCGACGACCTGATGTGGCGCTACTTCGAGCTGTTGAGCTTCCACCCGGCGAGCGAGGTGGATGGCTGGCGGAGCACGCGTCGCCGAAGGCGCCAACCCGCGGGACATCAAGTTCCGCCTCGCCGAGGAATTGGTGGACCGCTTCCACGGGTCGCATCAAGCCCGGCGCGCGCTCGAGTCATTTGTTGCCCGCTTTCAGCGGGGTGCTCTGCCGGATGACATCCCCGAGATTGAGGCGCCGACGGGTGGCGCGGGCCTCCTCATCGCCAATCTGTTGCGTGATGCTGGCCTGGTCGCCAGTACGTCGGAGGCCATCCGCATGATCGGGCAGGGGGCGGTGCGCATCGACGGCGAGCGCCTAGACGACGCGCGATTGCACTGCGCGGCGGGCACTGCCCACGTCTACCAGGTCGGC
>CAVPXP010000022.1:5000-7500 GCA_963709645.1 uncultured Gammaproteobacteria bacterium | reverse complement strand
CATAAGGCGGGTATCGGCACCTGAATCCATAGGGTGTCGAAGCGAACCCGGGGAACTGAAACATCTAAGTACCCGGAGGAAAAGAAATCAACCGAGATTCCCTTAGTAGCGGCGAGCGAACGGGGATTAGCCCTTAAGCCTCGATCGGGTTAGTGGAACGGTCTGGAAAGTCCGGCGGTACAGGGTGATAGCCCCGTACACGAAAACCCGTTTGAGGTGAAATCGAGTAAGGCGGGACACGTGATATCCTGTCTGAACATGGGGGGACCATCCTCCAAGGCTAAATACTCCCTACCGACCGATAGTGAACCAGTACCGTGAGGGAAAGGCGAAAAGAACCCCGTAGAGGGGAGTGAAATAGAACCTGAAACCGTATGCGTACAAGCAGTGGGAGCCCCTTCGGGGGTGACTGCGTACCTTTTGTATAATGGGTCAGCGACTTACTTCTCAGTGGCAAGCTTAACCGAATAGGGGAGGCGTAGCGAAAGCGAGTCTTAAATGGGCGCCTGCAGTCGCTGGGAGTAGACCCGAAACCGGGCGATCTACCCATGGCCAGGGTGAAGGTGCGGTAACACGCGCTGGAGGCCCGAACCGGGATCTGTTGAAAAAGATTCGGATGAGCTGTGGGTCGGAGTGAAAGGCTAATCAAGCCCGGAGATAGCTGGTTCTCCCCGAAAGCTATTTAGGTAGCGCCTCGTGTCTCACTCCTGGGGGTAGAGCACTGTTTCGGCTAGGGGGCCATCCCGGCTTACCAAACCGATGCAAACTCCGAATACCAGGAAGTGCAATCACGGGAGACACACGGCGGGTGCTAACGTCCGTCGTGAAAAGGGAAACAACCCAGACCGCCAGCTAAGGTCCCAAAATCATGGCTCAGTGGGAAACGATGTGGGAAGGCCCAGACAGCCAGGAGGTTGGCTTAGAAGCAGCCATCCTTTAAAGAAAGCGTAATAGCTCACTGGTCGAGTCGGCCTGCGCGGAAGATGTAACGGGGCTTAAGCCATGTACCGAAGCTGCGGATGCCTGTAAAGGCATGGTAGGGGAGCGTTCCGTACGCCTGCGAAGGTGGATCGTAAGGTCTGCTGGAGGTATCGGAAGTGCGAATGCTGACATGAGTAACGATAAAGGGGGTGAAAAGCCCCCTCGCCGAAAGCCCAAGGTTTCCTGCGCAACGTTAATCGGCGCAGGGTGAGTCGGCCCCTAAGGCGAGGCCGAAAGGCGTAGTCGATGGGAAGCAGGTTAATATTCCTGCACCACTTATTACTGCGATGGGGGGACGGAGAAGGCTAGGTCAGCCGGCTGTTGGTTGCCGGTTTAAGCGTGTAGGCAGTCACCTTAGGCAAATCCGGGGTGGCAATGCTGAGGCGTGACGACGAGTCTCTATGGAGACGAAGTGATTGATGCCCTGCTTCCAGGAAAAGCCTCTAAGCTTCAGGTAATAAGTGACCGTACCCCAAACCGACACAGGTGGGCAGGGTGAGAATCCCAAGGCGCTTGAGAGAACTCGGGTGAAGGAACTAGGCAAAATAGTACCGTAACTTCGGGAGAAGGTACGCCCCTGGTACGTGAAGGCCCTGCGGCCGGAGCGGAAGGGGGTTGCAGTGACCAGGCCGCTGCGACTGTTTACTAAAAACACAGCACTCTGCAAACTCGAAAGAGGACGTATAGGGTGTGACGCCTGCCCGGTGCCGGAAGGTTAAGTGATGGGGTCAGCGCAAGCGAAGCTCTTGATCGAAGCCCCGGTAAACGGCGGCCGTAACTATAACGGTCCTAAGGTAGCGAAATTCCTTGTCGGGTAAGTTCCGACCTGCACGAATGGCGTAACGATGGCGGCGCTGTCTCCACCCGAGACTCAGTGAAATTGAAATCGCTGTGAAGATGCAGTGTTCCCGCGGCTAGACGGAAAGACCCCGTGAACCTTTACTATAGCTTCACACTGGACTTTGAACCTGCTTGTGTAGGATAGGTGGGAGGCTGTGAAGCGGCGACGCCAGTTGCCGTGGAGCCATCCTTGAAATACCACCCTGGCATGTTTGAAGTTCTAACCTCGGCCCGTGATCCGGGTCAGGGACAGTGTGTGGTGGGTAGTTTGACTGGGGCGGTCTCCTCCCAAAGAGTAACGGAGGAGCGCGAAGGTACCCTCAGCGCGGTCGGAAATCGCGCGATGAGTGCAAAGGCAAAAGGGTGCTTGACTGCGAGACAAACAAGTCGAGCAGGTGCGAAAGCAGGCCTTAGTGATCCGGTGGTTCTGTATGGAAGGGCCATCGCTCAACGGATAAAAGGTACTCCGGGGATAACAGGCTGATTCCTCCCAAGAGTTCATATCGACGGGGGAGTTTGGCACCTCGATGTCGGCTCATCACATCCTGGGGCTGAAGTCGGTCCCAAGGGTATGGCTGTTCGCCATTTAAAGTGGTACGCGAGCTGGGTTTAGAACGTCGTGAGACAGTTCGGTCCCTATCTGCCGTGGGCGTTGGAGACTTGAGGGAAGCTGCTCCTA
>CAVPXP010000021.1:0-200270 GCA_963709645.1 uncultured Gammaproteobacteria bacterium | reverse complement strand
GGACCAGTAGATCTTTCCTGTGAAACCCGTAGAGATAAGAAACTCCGAATTTTTCTTAATCAAGTGCCCACTTTTTATGACAAATTTTGTACTTGAAAAGGTTTTCTCGGTAATTTTTTCTGGGTCTGCTTGGAAACACGTTATATCTGCATCGGCTCCCGCACCCAAATATCCTTTTTTGCCGCTTAAATTTAAAATTCGGGCAGGATTGGCTGACAATAATGCACTTATATCCAGAAGACTGATCTCATTTTGGGGATTGATTAGATTATAGATATGTACAGGCCAATCGGAAATACTCATATGATATGGAACATTACTGGATAACACAACACGGTCGAGATCGCTCTTGACTTTTAGTTGTTTTATTAATTTCACCCAATCACCTAGATATGGATGATTTTTATCCATTTTTCGTCCTGTAACATAGTATTCTGTATCAAATTCAAGATCGACAGAAGTTATAGGAATCCCAGAAGTTTTACTCTCTCGCAATGCCAGGTTTCGGTCTCGAGTTATTAACGGATAGGTGTTTCCTAATGAAAAAGGGGTGATTTCTGTAGTGAAATCGCCATGACCAGAATGAAATTTAACGAATTCACCTAAATCCATATTAAAAAATTGATTAGCGGTGGATAATGTAAAATCTGATTTCTCTATTTTGCTAAGAACTGTCCATCTGGTTAATGGAAAAGTCTTCCTTATTGTATGGAGATACAAAATGAGGTCGTATGCTGTTTTTAGAAGCCGCTTTAATTAGTATATTATAGATTTGAAGAGATTTAAGTGGAATCATCGGAATTTTCGAATCATACTTTATCTCTCCCAACTTCCAGTATTGTTGATGATATGGACAATTTGTGGAAACCCCCAACCCTTTCACTAATCCCATTAGGAGAGAAATGCTATTAGCTATATCCTCAATTGCTGATTCGGATTCAAAACTTCCTAGGAAAGACCAATTAGAACCAATATCCATAATCATTGCATGATCTAACAGAGAACTCAGTTCCATATTATGAAGAGTAATTTTGGATTGGGTTAGTGGCACATCCATTTCGCAAAGAAATGTAAACCCTTTATCTATTACAGCACATTCGAAATCTTTTATGCCAGTGTTCTCAAACCGAGTGTTATATGTTTTTGAAAGCAGATGGTGATACATAGTTTCTTGGGCAAAGATATGAGAACGCACATCAATGAATCCTGGAAATGTAATGCAGCCAGTCGCATCAATTACCTCTGCCGACTGTTCGTTTTTTAAGGTATCAACTATTTTACCAGAACTGATTAGAATATCCTTCTTTTCTCCATCAATTTTGCATTTTGCATCATACACTATGGAGTTTTTAAGAATTATTTCGTGAGATTCATTGCTCATTTTTTTGCACCGAATTAAAAATAGTAGAGTTTTCGCAATAAAAGAAATTTTTCACCAGATTGTGTGAATGAAAGATAGTTTAATTTACCCATGTTCCATTTTTGATTAGAGAGTACGTTTTTTTAAGATACCTCAGAGATATGTATAAGCATCTTTAGAAAATAATAATAGAGGAGTCACCTTACATGGGAAAAATCACAATATTCGAGGATATAGGAGGGTTTATCTTTTCCCCTAAAACATACACTCTCGAAACTTTAATGAAACAGGATCGAAAGTGGAGAACATTCACTGCCCAATCAATAATTTTTATCTCATTAAGTGCAGTATTTGCAGGGTGTGTGCTAATGTTTTATATGATGTATCCCGAGGTATTTTTTTGTCCCATATGCTGAACACACTGGAAGATTGTTTGTATATGCAGCTGCACACCCCCTATTCATCATTGCAATGTTTGGTTTGGGTATTATTTTGGTAGTATTAGTCGATGTTTTTATTCAAGGTTCAATCTCATATAAGATTACTAAAAATACCTTGATAACCGAAGGAAGTGCAGTACCACTTTCTTACTCTCGTTTTATTTCATTATATTCCTTTTCTCACATCTTCTTGAATATTTTTTACATGATTACGGTACTTTGGATGTTTTTCTTTGAGAAATTCGCTTACACAAAAATATTTTTCCCCGTAACAGATATTACATTGCCAGTTATCATTCATTTCAGTATTCTGTTTATATCTATGGTATTGAAGTGGATTTGGGAAATTCGGATAAAATTGGGGATATTCGAATGGGCTAATATTGAGAGATCGAAAATCCGGGAGTCTCTAGTTATTTCCTTATGCGTTAGATTGTGGATAGTTTCAGTAATTATAATGATTTTTTATTTTTCTGGCAATCTTATAGCAGGAGCACAATGGAGTTGAGAAAATGAGAACTAAAACTACAATCCAAACCAAAAAAATTATGGGAATACTATTTTCTCTATGTTTTTTGTTTACATTTATTCTATTGATGGCATCTCCTGTTTTGCCCAATTTTATTGGAAAAGCATGGGATGAACGAGTGTATCAAGAATCACAACAAAAAATCAATGAAATTCGTAAAGGAACTGTGCGAATTCAATTTAAGAATTCCAGTGGTGATCCTTTATCAAATACAAATGTCAACTTGACATTATCTAAACATGAATTTCTGTTTGGAGCTGATGTTCTTTCATTATGATGAATCAGAACCCGATAATGATTTATTTGCTTCTATGTGGACAGATGTATTTAATTTTGGGATTCTGCCATTTTATTATGCGTCTTGGGAAAATGCATCCTCTTACCCACAAGAAGCTCGTATTAACAGTTCTATTGCATATCTTGATAAATTTAATATCACGAAAAAAGGGCACTGTATTGTCTGGAATCACGAAGCAGGAATTCCTGAGTGGTTAGCCATCGAAAATTTGACTCAACAAGAAATCGAGGATCATTATTTTAACCGTATTAACTCATTGACTCAAAAATATCGCCACAACATCTCGTACTGGGATGTAACCAATGAGATGTTGCATCGAGAATTCCCGAAAATTGATAGCTTAGAAGATTTTGTTCATGAATGCTTCACAACAGACTCGTGCTGCGGTTCCCACAAACAAATTGATATTCAATGATTACGGAATGCTGGGACATTCATTTGGAACGGGAGAGATGGAGAGTTTCCTGAAGCAGTTAAATGAAAGGGGAACTCCTTATGACATTCTCGGAATGCAAGATCACTTGATGGATACAGACTGGACACCAAGTTATGAAATTAAAGCAAGTCTCGATGGATTCGGTAAACTAGGTAAACCCATACACATAACAGAGATCATGGTATCTTCCTATGCGGCACCTATTACGAACTCATGGAAAAAAGGAGTGTGGTCTGAGGAATTACAAGCAGAGTTCTTAGATAGATTTTACACTACTGCATTCGCAAATCCTTCTTGTGAAGCTTTGCTATATTGGGGATTTGCAGACAGGGAATTGGATTCTTCTCGATTCGACGGATATGGCCTAGTTCATGCAGATTTATCCCCGAAACCTGCATATAATACTCTAAAAAGACTTATTAAGGAAGATTGGCACACAGAATACACAAACATAATTACCGATTCTAACGGGTGGGTAGAATTCGAAGGATTCTATGGAACTTATAATATAACTGTAGACTCTCAGAATTTCCAGATAATTTCTGGCAAAAACATAAACAACTCTTTCATTATTCAACTCGTCTAATAATGAATTTCCATAATTTTTATTAAGACATGAAGTGACCAGATATAGATGAAACTACTTACTTTAGCGAAAAAATATATCCTGGAAATTTTCGTTTCTCTTGCCTTTTTTGCATTCTTCGGGTGGTTGATCTATATTGCGATTGTAGGTTCACGTTCCCCGATTTTCTTTGACGCCTTATCTCAAGTAGATGTAACTGCATCCTATACATCAAATTTGCATTTCTTTAGGGGTATATTCGAGCCACTGATTGGAAGTTTCCTTATTGTCGGGCTTGAATTTGAATATTGGATCATAATTTTAATTATCGTATATCCGACAATTCGAGCTATCATTTTAATTTTGGACAAATTCCGTTATAATCATAAGATAAAATCCAATTATATTTCCTTAATTTTCCAAGACGCTCTCAGATTCATGTTGATTTGGGGATTACTGGTCTTTTTATTGGGAGTAATCACTTTTGGAATCGGATATCTAGTCGTAGGAGTGTTATTCTTGTCAAATAATTTTAGATGGATACTTAAAGTGATTTCCTGGACTAGCATGACACTATTCTTGGGAAAACTCGCATATAACTTTATCATGCGGGGCATAAACGGTAATAACAATCATTTAAAATTTCTACAATTACGAACTAAACTGTTATCAAGAATCCGCCAAATAAAATTGAAAAAATTCTTGATTTCATCTAAAAAAGAGATAATGAATTTCATTACAATGTTTTGGTTCGTTTTAATGTTGACACAAGCAATGCAATACATCCATTTTCCTACTCAAACCATAGAAACTACGTTAGCTCCTAATGAAATCTTATTCGATTTTCATGGGCATACGACTTATTCTGATGGAGTTTTAACTCCTCGACAACGTGTGAATTGGTACATTGATCAAGGGATTCATGGAGCAGCCTTTTCCGACCACCATAACCTAGGAGGGGCAATTCATGCACAAGAGTATGTTGACCGAAAGAGTCTTGATTTCACCGTGATTAAAGCACAAGAGTTTACAGATGATCCAGAGGATATTCATTTGAATATCTATGGAGAAACAGACACGGTTATCATTCCGGATAACTACTGGGGTGAAGAAGATTCAGATGAAACTCTTTCGTGTAGAGAAGCAATTGAATGGGCTAAGTCCGAGGGATTATATGTCACTGTAAATCATTATGAATCCAACGCCACTGGTACGTTTACATTCGAGCAGTTACGAGACTGGGGTGTAGATGGATTCGAGATAGTCAATGGTGCCAGAGAGCAGTCTGCAGATATTCGTCAATTCTGTCTTGATAATAACTTGATTTGTATTGGTGGAACTGATGTGCACATGAATGAGGATTTAGATACTTTCGTTAAACTTACTCTTGCTGATCCCAACAATAAGACCGTGGATGCAATTTTTGAAGCTTTATATCTAAACACACATGAAGTGGTGTCCATCAAATACCGCCCAAAAGTAAGTAATAGTCCATTTGATTTAATCGAGGATATTGTGAATTACTTCCATGGACTTTCCTTGTTCCAATCGTTATCGTGGATAGGTTGGACTATGATAGGGTACGTTGCATGTATAATGCTTTTAAAAGCAATGAAACTTAATGATGAACACAGAACGGTGAATCGGGATAAGTGAGAATATTAATATCTCCTCATCTAAGATCAGATCATGGATTTTACAGATGTTATTAAAACACGACGATCTCATCGTAAGTTTTCTGAAGAGAAAGTTCCAGAAGATGTACTCAATAGAATTTTGGAAGCTGCTTGCTTAGCACCAACATGGTCTAATAAGCAAGGTGTAAGATTTCTGGTAGTAGATGATCCGGAACAGATTAAACGAGTCGCGGAAGCAGGACAGAAATGGCTTGCTAATGCTCCAATGATTATTGTGGTGTTCATTAATCCTAAAGATTCTGGAGTAAATACAAATGGGTTAGAATATTTCCCAGTGGATGCTGCAATTTATCTTCAGCAGTTAATTCTGGCTGCAACAAATGAAGGGTTAGGTACTTGTTGGATTGGTTTCTTTGAGGAAGAAAAAACAAAACAAGTTTTAAATCTACCCGAGAAAATGAGAATAGTCGGAATGACTCCACTTGGATATTCAAAATATAGTCCTCGTGAAATTGAGCGACAAAGTATTGACAAGACAGTCTACCGTAACAAGTATAGCAAAAAATAGAACAATTACTTTAGGTTCTTATTTTCTGATAACTAAACTTCAAAATGATTAAATACCATTTTTCCAATCCAGTTATATGGAATCATCTGATGAGTTTCCTATACGAGTAAGAGATCCTGAAATTGATGAAGAAGAGTACAAAACCGTAAATTGGATTTATGAATTGATTCTGGGAGCCCCCCTACTAATTTATTCAATAGTAATGGGTATTCTCGCATTGACTACTTCCATTGAACTTACTGGTAATTGGCAGATTTGGACATTCTTATCAATGATCCCGGGACTTGGATTCATCGGTGGTTTTTTTCTCAAACGAGATGAATTAAGAAAATCCATGTTTATAGGTTCTTTATTTGTAACAGGAATTGTAGCACTAATGACCATGGGATTGACTGGAGCAATTGAAATAATAGGTGGTGGAAGTGCATTAGATATTATAATTTCGTTTTCAGGCGGACTATTTTGGGGTGGCGGAATTGGTTTAGTATTCTGTATTTTTTTAGTATTAACTACAATTGGTTCATTCTATTTGAAAAAACTCATAGTGAACATCCAAGTCAAATACACTTAATTCCGCTATATTTTTGTTATTATCGGAACTAGTAAAACGGAAAGGGAACAGTTTATGTCGGATAAATTGGCAGATTATATATTCGTTTTTTTAGCCCGGATTAATTCGAAAATTATTTTATAGTCATAGACTAATTTGGAGTTAATCATAAGGCTTATATACTCGAATCGACTATCTATTGATCGGCTTATGCAGATCTGGCTGGACCCACGTTGAAGATTCGGATGAGAATCTTGTAGTTGGAGACGCTGAGTTTTGTTGGGTCGGTAAGAGTGGTGTTAGCACTAAAAAGCTAACCCACCTTCCACTTATTCTAAACAATTTCACCTCATATGTGAAAAACTTCTAATATCTCATAGCCAATATACCCATTATACAAACAGTGGTGTTTTCTGGGTGGAATTAGAAGAAAAAAAAATCTATTTTGTCATGTCACCTCACATTAACTACTATCATTCTTTTCGAGGAGATTCCAGAGGAACCGATGGATTTGGGTTAGATATCGAGATTATGGAATCCATTTTAAATCAACTAGAAGAGAGTGACAATCGAGGATTATGTGGAGGAAAATCCCGAATTACATGGGACTACGCCGATACTTACTGGACCATACAATTGCAACAAAAATTCCAACCCGACGTTTTAAAAAGAATCCAAAAGCGTTGTGCTGAAGGAAAGGATGAAGTGTTAACATGCAGTTGGTCCAACTCTTGCCAACCCTTGTTTAACATAGAAGAGATGCAAAAACACACCGAATGGACTTTCAGTAATTCACTTGGATTAGGAATGAAAGATTTATTTCCCGGTAGAGTAGCTCCGTATATGCGCCCCCAAGAAGCGATGTTCACCCAAGGAATGATTGAACCGCTGAAGCTAGGCGGAGTCGAGGGGCTACTTATCTATCATTCCGCAGGACCATTCGAAAGTAGTAGAGCTTTTCTTAACCCACGATTGAACTTGACTGAAAGATATAGTTTATTGAATTTCAAATCTACTGAATCTGACGAATCCATGCTAATGATCCCTACATATGGGTTTATTGACATCATGGATCATTTTAGTATTAAAAAGTACCTTCAACACATCCGGCATTACCAGAAAAAAAGAAAAATCGACGGACATGCCATTTTAGTAATTAATTTTGATATGGATTCCTATGTCTGGAAAGGGATTAAACTACCAAAATTGCTTAAATGGATGCCAAATTCGCGAGGGATTCTCGAATTACTTGAATCTGCTGACAAATTTAAGTATGTGGAGCTCTGCAAACCTTATTGATATAATACCGAAACTAAAACCCAAAGGAGAAGTTACTTTAAGACCCGATGTCGCAGATGGAAACTTCAATGGGTATCATAATTGGGCACAGAAGTATAATAACACATGTATTTGGACATTGGCTGAACAAGCAAGATGGATGAAGTGTGCAGCCGAGACAATTTGCTCGGAAGAAAATGATTTTGTTAATAAGAAAATCGATGCTTTTGTTAGAGGAAAAGATCTAAACACTGAAACTTATTTGAAAAATAAGATGCTGTTGACGTCTACCACAAATTTTGGAATGTCATTGCCTTACGTTCACCCCGATAGGCAGAAAACCACCTTGTGTTATGGAACTCGGATGTTTAATACTGCTAATACAGCCTTGAACGAATCACTAGTGAATATAGTGGAAAACACCGTAAAAAAGGAATATGATATTTGTATTATACCTTTAATAGAACGAGGAATTTCTGATAAAGAAAACATCAAAGTAGATACTGACCTTTTGATACAGTTTGAAGTCCCTTTCACGAAAGACAGTAATCCCTATCCTGTATTACAAATCTCCAAAAAAAATTATAACTTACATTATGTTCATAATGAGGTTGAGTCGTCCCATCTTGTGGAATTAATTGTTCAGCCTAAAATCTTCGCAAGCAATTCTATTGTCTATGGAAAAATAAAATTTAGAAAGACAAAACCTAAAGAAAAATTATCAAAACACTTGGAAGCTACTCGGTCTCTATTAAAGAATAAACATGTTACGATAAATTTTGATATTCTCGGAAAAATTTCATCTGTTTATTATAAAGAAAACCAATTTTTATCAGGATCGTGTTTCGAGACTGCTGTTACTTATGGAGACAAAAAAATAATTCGAAAAGAACCGTCTAGAAATGCCGTATATGTACTAAAAGACGGGACAGATGGGTTTACCGCAAGTATTCGGATGGTAGGAGCATTTAAGATTGCTGAAAATGCTATTGTGCGAACAATCAAAGTGATAACACTTTATCGAGATTTACCCTATATATTTATAAAAACTCATGTTTACTTCCCCAAAACATTTGGTTCTTCAACCACAGCACGCGGAGTATACACTGTTGACACAGAATTCGATAATAAATGGGTTGAAGTCATGCCTTTGGAAATTGAGCCTTCAATTTATGGGCACGGGACAAAGGATCCCCTACGTATTTGGAAACACAACTTCATGGGAGCTACAAACTATTTCGATTTAGATATGGTCCAATCTGACAAACTTAATGCCGATATTGATTGTTTAGTATCTAATATTTCTGATGGATGGATGGGGGTGACAAACCAGGAACAAGGATTAGCTGTGGGATTTAATTCTGTAAAATGTTCAAATTTTGCATTTTCACCTATTAAAGTGAGGGAGCATGGTTTTGGAACGACTGAACATAAACGACAGCAAATTCGAATCAATCCTTTTGGGACATATTGGGGTAAGCAATTACACTATTGGTCTGATCCAAAGGCTTCAGGATTCGGTCAAGAAATTGCAGTTCAATTTGGAGGAACGTTCAGTAGTTCAGCTCCGACATTCAACGGAAAACAGGTGGAATTTGATTTAGTTTTAGCACCCTACAAAGGAAATGAACCTCCAAAAACTGTGCAATCCTTCATGAATCATTTCTCTTTACCACCTCTAATTCTGTGTCGGAATGAGAGTGGGGATTTGGTGACAAATTATGAATGGATGAAAGACTACAAAGAGAAATTGGTAGATGAGTATGGAATACGAGAATTGATTGATATGAAATATATGGATTGGGTAGAACATGTAAATAAAGATAGAACTCCTGATTTTGAAGACAAAGACGAGCTAAAACTAAAATTTCTTACTGCGATTAAATTGTTCATTAATGGAATTCGTGGGTTGTGAGAGATAAAAGTTTTTAAAGTCATTCTCCCATCCTATTTTTTATGTCTGAACCCTTAGTGGAAAAGAAAACGCAACGATTTTATTCTCTGTATACGATCGTAAATATTTTGATTTGTATTGGGATAATACTTCATAAGTTCAACATCCAGATTACGAACAATATTATCGGTATCATTGCGTTGTTAATTTTGATAGGAAATATAGTTTTGGTCTATAATTTTTACAAGAAATATCAGTATAAGACGAGAACGAGAATTATGATGAAAGGTTTTTTCATCTATACATTAGTTGTGTTTTTGCTTCAATTCCTTTTGAATTTTATGGGATATAGTGTTTTACCAAGTCCTGGTTTCTTTGAAAATTTCCTGTATATGACGTATTGCGGGATTTTTATCTACACAGCAGCAATAATTGTGTCCCACGGATACTGGCTTAATCCAGAAATTCAACAATCTAGAGATATCCAAATAGAAAAGAGAGACGATAGTAGTCTCGGAAAAGGCAATAGAATTTGGGTGATAATTTCTATTGGAATTAGCTTCCTCATCCTAGGGTTCGGTATACTCTTGGGGTACACTTATTTCTTTGCGAGGGTTTCCGGTATGTTCATGTTGGGGGTGTTCGCAGCAATGTTAAGTCTATTCTTTGCTCTGATTTTCCTAGTGAAGACATTTCAAATTGCCAGTAGCTTCCAGCAACTAATCAAAAATCCTAAGAAAAAAAAGATAGCGATTATTTCTACATTGATCATTGGTTTAAGTATTTCGGGGGTCTCATTTATTCCTGCAGCAGGAATCCCTTTTTATATATTAGAGGCTGATAGAGAATTTGATGCAGCATTTAATCCCGTGTTTGGTGGAGATTGGGAATTTCTCATCCCGGAATTCACTGAACAGCATTATTTCAAGAGGACTCCTTTTGAGGTAACTGGTTACTTTGTGGGTCCAAGGAACCCTATTTGCACCCAAATCAATGATATCGTGTATTTTAATGGATCTGAAAGTGCATTTTCAGTAGATAAAAATATTATACTACGATTTGATGCATATCTACCCCCAGATGGATATATTGGCAGACCTGCTGAGAATTCTACCATAATTCGCATACATGGGGGCGGTTGGGTAATAGGAGATAAAAACAGTGGCAACATCGGTATGATGAATCGGTATCTCGCACACCAAGGATATTGTGTTTTCGATATTCAATATGGTCTAAACAATGTGAGTGATCTCTTTAGCAATATTCCTCTTGAACCCGAAGATGTGATGGGAAATTTCACAATTGACGATATGTTACGCCATATTGGGAATTTCACGTATTATCTCGAAGATCATGCAACGGAATTTGGAGCGAATTTGGATTCTGTATTTGTATCAGGAGGTTCCGCTGGGGGTCAATTAACCTGTGCTACAGCGTTGAGTTTGGCTAGTAAGAACTATACAGAGTTTTCCGATGCATTTACGATCAAGGGGATGATTCCATTTTATCCCGCGAATAATGTAAGTCTTGATTTCGCTCTAACAAGTAGACAAGAATGGGTTGATCCTGTTAAGATGTTAAATGCCACCAGTCCACCATGCTTAATCTTCCAAGGAAAACAAGATGGGCTAATTGTACAATCTCAAATATTACAAGATACGTATCATGGATTTGGAAGAACAGATTGTGCTCACATTCAATTTCCGTTTGCGGGACATGGCAACGATATATATTTTCCTGGGTTCTACAATCAGATTTTCTTATATTACATGGAGAGATTCCTCTATCTCTACCATTAGTTTCTATTTTCTTTTTCTGACAGTTAAATTTCTTCGACATACTCAAGAGATACTTGATTGTAGTTTTGATTGGGATTGACAGTAAAAGTATCAAAACTACTAAAGCAACGGAATTTAAAGATATCATTCCCATCACTCAATAAATAGCAATTTGCAACCACAGTCCAATAAGGAGCTGGGGGATCAACAAGATATAGAAGAGCTTCATAAACTCCTCCGTTTTTTTCAGCTACTAGCTGATAGGTTTCTGGAGATACTAAACCACTAATTAGAATGTTGAATGAGAATTTATACCATCCGCTCTGAGTTAATGTAATACTGGTATTTCCTTCAGACATTGTGTAAAACTCCGTAGTATTTAGCTGATTGTTGCTGAACTCTAAGTAAAAATTTCCACCAACTCCCGAAATATCCTCCCAGACTGCTAATAGATTATTATTCAAAGAATTTTGTTGGTTTTGATTCATTATGGAATAGACACCAATCCCTGCAGCGACTACACTTACAATAATTGCAACCATAAATAATCCTATTCCTTTCCTATCTGCCATTTTATTATAGCACCTATTAAACGAATGGTATTTTGGATTTTGGATTTAAAAGCGTTTGTGTTGCTCGAATGGTTCCCAAATCATCATAAACCTTTATTAACATTTTCAACCAAGAGGAAGTTACGAAAAGATTGGATAAGAAAATGACATTATTAGGAAAAATCATGTCTCTTGTTGTGCGAGGTATGAGTAAGAAAACTCTACCCAAAGTCGATGGAGAGACCACACTTCAAGGACTAAAATCAAAAGTAATAATTAAACGAGATACTGCTGGTTGTCCTCACATCTATGCTGAAAATATGGAAGATGCAGCATTTGCTCAAGGTTACACCCATGCACAAGAACGATTTTGGCAAATGGAGTTGTCCAGAAGAGTAGCAAGAGGACAGATGGCTGAAATTTTTGGTAGAATTGGCTCTTGGAACCGATATTGCATCACGAACCTTTGGATTTGAACGAATTGCAAAGATAGATTGGGAACTTATTGATGATAATATGAAAAAAATGATGGAGGCATACGTTGCAGGGATAAATGCGTTGATTACTGATCCGAATTGGAAAATTCCTCCTGAGCATAAACTATTAAAGTATAAGAAACCCCGAAAATGGGAAATTATGGATTCTATGGCACTTGCAAGATATATGATCTGGAATATGAGTGGTTGCTGGCATTTGGAGATCCCACTTATGCAAATAGCAGATAAAGTTGGAGTAGAAGCCATGAAAGAGATTCATCCAATTTACCCTGAAGGTAATCCAACAGTAATGGGTAACGAAATCGATATAAATGAGTTTGATGAAAATGGCGTTTTAAAAGCAATTAAAGGACCTTTCATGAGAAAAGGGGGCGCAAGTAACTCATGGACTATCACACCTTCACGTAGTAGCACTGGTGGAGCAGTACATTGCAATGATATGCATTTAGAACTCTCAGTACCAGCCATTTGGTTCTACAACCATCTGATTGTAAAAGGAGCATTGAATGTAACTGGAGTTGGGATTGCTGGACTTCCAATGGTTTTAGTAGGGCACAATGACTGTTTTAGTTGGGGGACAACTCTGGCACGCGCAGACGGCGAAGATATATTTCTCGAACGGTTAAAGGATGGAAAATACGAACATAAAGGAGAGTGGAGGGAATTAGAAACCGTTGAAGAGATAATTTATATCAAAGGCAAACCGTCCCACACCGAAAAAATCAAATATACCAACCATGGACCAATTCTCTCCAAGTCACTAAATGAAGAAAGAGCTCTTGCATATAATGGCAAGTCCCTTGTTCCTTCACGGACCCTCATGGGATATTATAAGGTCAATACCGGACATACATGGACAGATTTCATTTCGGCAATGGCACTGTTCTCTGCTCCCCAATTAAATATGTCATACGCTGACAAATTCGGAAATCATGGGTGGCGGGTTGCAGGTGAACTTCCAGTCCGTGCCAAAGATACAGGAACCACACCCACTCCAGGTTGGACAGGGGAAAATGAATGGATTGGAACAGTTCCATTTGAAGAAATGCCACATGCGTATAATCCTAAGCCAGGATTTATTGTAACTGCGAATAATAAAATTGCACCTGATGATTACCCTCACTTCCTAAGCGGAGTCTCAATGAACGGTTATCGGGCACGAAGATGCACAGACTTAATACAAGAAAAAGAAGTCATGCAGTTCCCTGAGGATCATTTTGCAATACAACAAGATGTAAAATGTTTGATGGGAATTGATATAATCAAGACATTCCCCGAATATAAAAACGATGACGAAGACATCAACTACATTCTTGCAAAATTAAGAGAGTGGGATGGAGATTTAAGATACATCTAGTACAGCTGGATTGTTCTATGAAGTTCTGAAGGTATATCTCAATAAATCAATATTTTACCCATTGATTGGTAAAGATTTGACAGAAAGATATCTAGGTGTGGGTTACATCCCCGTTTTATCAAATATCTCGGATATGTACGGTGGAGACGGTCCAATTCTTGCTAAACTACTATCAAATCCTGAATCCTGGTGGGTAAAACAGAATGGTGGTAAAACGGAAATCTTAGACATGGCGTTTAGAGAAAGTCTGAAATGGCTCAGACACAAATTTGGGAGTAAATGGAAGACAGCTACATGGGGTGAAGTTCATAAAGTGTCTATTGGACATGCAATGGCAATTCAAAAACCAATGGATGAGGTATTTAATGTTCCAAATAAAGAAGGATGTCCAATTGGAGGAGATACTGATACACCAAATGCTACAGCAATAAATCCTACTCACCCATATAAATTAGAATTTCATGCGGCATCCTTTAGACAAGTAGTTGATTGCAAGAATTTTGAAAACTCATGGTTCATCTACCCAACAGGGCAATCTGGACATTTAGCATCTCCACATTATTCCGATATGTATGAAAAATGGCGTACTGGTAAATATTTACCCATGTTGTGGTCAGACAATCAAATCGAGGAAAATAAAGAGAGTGAACTTGTTCTCAAACCCTCTAACTAATTTTTTTCCTATTTTTTATTATCAGAGAGATTCCAAATGAAAAAAGCACGAGTTATCAAGCAACATATTTCTGAATTTGCCCAACCCCTAATATTAACTGAAGGCGATAGAGTGATTTGTGTTGAAAAACCGACCAATTGGGAGGGATGGGTATATTGCCCCAATTTCAATGGGATAGATGGATGGATTCCTAAATCGTTTTTGAAATTTCAGGAAAAAACCCAATATTTTGTTCTTCGAGATAATACATTATTAGAAATGGAGGTTGAAATTAATGATATTTTGGTGGGCTTGGGTTGAGAATAAAGATGGAGAAAAAGGGTGGGTTCCTTTAGAAAATCTTGAATTCGCATCTTAAGGGAAAATTGTTGCGATTGGCTGATTTGTCCCATTCAACCAATGCATACTAATTTCCATGCTGGTCAATTCAACGTCAATTTGACAAAATCCTGATGGATTTGCTGCGGGTTCATTATTTCCACCAACTCCATTTAAAATATATTCCGTCCCATTGATATTCCAATGACCGAATCGATGCCAATGACCAAAAAATACCGCATCTACCTCGTATGTACTACATAAATCGATCAATGGTTGCAGTTCTTCAAAGATATATTCACCCATAAGCGGAGGAGGATGTAAAGAAATCACTTTATACTTCATTGAGGAAGAATTGACTAAATCTTGTTGAGCCCAAGCTAGTTGTGCTGCATCCAATTCACCCCACCAGCAAGAAGTCTCATTCCATGGATCTAACATGAGAAAATGCGTGGAACTATAATTAAATGAATAATAGAAGTGGGGTTTGTATTCAAATGGATACCGGTCAGCAAATGTGTCCCCATTGCAATCTTCGTGACGTTCATGATTTCCAATAGCAATTTGCAGTGGAGCGTTACTGGCGAGCCCTGTTCTTGATGTTACATCATTGAACCAAGATTCCCACAAAGGTTCATCTAACGCGTTTGATATCGTATCTCCGGTGCAAATTGTAAACGCCGGAGTAATCCCTTGTTGTTCCATATCTTTTACCATATATTTCGGTACACTTTTCTCCAAAAGCATACCTATCTGTCCACTATTCTGCCGTGGATCGCTAAAACAGAGAAAGGTGAAGGGAATTTCCATATCCGGAGCAGTAGTGAAACTAAAGATCTGAGATTTTTCCACTCCTTCAATCTGATAGTAATATTTTGTATTAGCGGTTAATCCAGAAAGGGGGACTTTATGCCATTTCACTGCCGTTGAAGTTGTGACTTCAGTATCCAGATTAGAAGGATCTATTCCATAATGGATAGTTGTTGTAGTTTCACCTTTAGTCCTCCATATGAGAGTAATTTCTGATCGTGGATCTTGATTAGATCCCCACATTAACATAGGCCCAGTATTATATTCTTTGAATGCAATATACGGGAGGACTATCCAAGATAGAAAAATCAAGAGAATTAGCGCAAATCCCGATAGACCATAATGAAATCCGGTCAAAAATTTAGTGCTTTTTTTAGGTGATGATATGTGTTGAAATAATTTCACCCCAGTAAAGATTAGGACTCCAGAAACAATTCCTATTAGTAAAGAAACGAGCACACCAGATTTGACGCTATATCCAAAGATAGGCTCATAGAAAATGACTAAAAAAATACTCCCAATGGTCGCTAAACTCACTGGCAATAGAAATCCTACCCCCAATGAAATTTGTTTGTATTTTTTTTGCATGTTTATTTCTTCCTACCTTATTGAGATTAATTCCCACGTTGTTATATGATTTCCTAAAATGAATGCTGAATCTTATAGAGAAAAAGCAAGACTAATAAAGTTTGAACACTGATTATTGAAATAACCATGGAAAATTCTGAAGAATCTTGGAAAACTGACGACTTCATACCACTAGAAACCATTACTGAAGCCTTTGGAGTAAAAAAATGGATCACGCGTATTGTAATACGCGGCATGGGAATACGAAGATTGAACCGTTTTTTTAAGACATTATTACCGGTTTCAAACAAAGTAGAACTTTTCCATAATGCTCTTAAAAACAAGAATATTAAATTAGATATTGATCAGAAGTTCTACGACCAACTTCCAGACGGTCCTTTCTTCACAATCTCCAATCACGCTTACGGATTACTTGATGGGGTAATCTTGGTTTCAGAGATCGGAAAAAAACATCCTGGGTTAAAGGTTACTGCTAATTACTTATTATCGGGAATAAAAGCGGTAAAGTCGTTCTTCGTACCCGTGAACCCTTTTGATAAGATTAAACACAATGCAATGGGGGGAACAAATGCAGTGTTGGATTTAATTGATAAGGGAATACCCGTTAGTTTATTTCCCGCTGGTGAAGTAGCAACCTATCAAAGAATCAAAGGAAAAAGACGAATTGTAAGACCAAAAGAAATAACAGACCGTCAGTGGATGAGATCTGTATTCCGATTGATAGAGTTGGCACAAGTTCCAGTTATCCCCCTATTTTTCAAAGGAACCAACTCTCGAAGATTTCATCGTTTAGGCCGATTTCATCCAATGTTGCGAACTTGGCGCTTAATGAAAGAATGGCACAATAAAACAGGGAAAACTATTCGAATGGAAACTGGAGACATCATTTATCCTGAGGAATACAATAAATACGAGACCGTCGAGGAGAAACGCGATTTTTTCAGAAAAAAGGTCTACGAATTGAAATAATTCTATTTTTCCCCCTATTTTTGAATTCATTATTCACCAATTATATTAATATACTTTTGAATCGAATGTATTGTATGGGCAAACCCGAAGCATTTGTAACAAAGCAGTCGATTGTTGAAGTGTTTAAAATCAAACCTTGGATTGCATCAATTCTTATGCAAACAATGAAGATAAATAAACTGAATCGTTTCGTCGCTTCTTTACATCCTTATAATGGGACAGTTGAGATGCTTCAGAAAGCCTTAGCATCCCTAAACATCACCGTGCATTTTAATATCGATTGGATTGATAAACTGAAAGGAAAACCCTACATAACAGTTTCAAATCACGCGTGGGGTTTACTGGACGGTATTGCATTTACAAGTCATATTGGAACCAAGACACCCAACTACAGAATTACCGCGAATTACCTCCTAAGCAGTATTAACTCAGTGAAAGAATTTATGATTCCTGTAAATCCTTTTGACCATAAAGCGAATAAAAAAGATAAAAAATTAGGAGGTACCCAACAATCTTTGGATTGGATTGCAGAAGGTGGCTCAGTAGGTCTCTTTCCAGCAGGAGAAGTAGCTACAAAATACAAAGGGTCAGATGAGATAACTGATTGCGAATGGAAAGTTGCATCCTTTAGATTAATCAGAATGGCAAAAATCCCCGTCGTACCGATTTTTTTGGAAGGTACAAATAGTAGATGGTTTCATTTTGTGGGAAAAATCCATCCAATGTTACGTACCTACCGAATGGTTAAGGAATTCTTCAATAAGAAAAATACGACTGTAACTATCAAACCGGGTAAAATTATCTATCCTGAAGAGTATTTGAAATATGAGACGGATGAGGAATTACGCGATTTCATTCGTAAGAAGGTATTTCATCTGAAATAGAATTCGATCTCTTCATTTCAAAAATCAGAATCTTAATAATCAGTGACTATTCAAAGTAGAGTATGGATTTTTCTAAAGACTTTATTCCAAAGCAATCATTAATTAATACATTCAAAGTTAAGCCTTGGCTCGCGACAATAGCGATGCAGGTCATGAAAATAAATAAGCTAAATCGATTTCATAGAGAAAAACTAGTTCCATATGATAACTATCCAGAGATGTATCGAAAAGCATTACAACAATTAAATATCACTGTTAATTTTGATACTTCCTTTCTGGAAACCTTGAAAGATCAAGCATTTTGTACGTATAAGTAATCATGCATTTGGTTTTTTGGATGGAAGTATCCTTTTGGGCTATATTGGGAAGAAAAGACCTAATTTCAAATTTACGGCAAATTTTATTCTCCAAAAAATTGAAGCTTCAAAGGATTACGTGATCCCAGTAAATCCGTTTGACGAACGAGGAAAACCGAAAGGTATGGGTGGAACAAATGCGGCATTGGACTCGGTTAAAAGAAGGAAATGTTATAAGTTTCTTTCCTGCGGGAGAGGTTGCAACGCGATATAAAGGATCCAAGGAAATAATAGATCGCAAATGGAATCTTGGTGTATTTAAATTACTACGGATAGCGCAAGTCCCGGTCGTTCCGATATATTTTGAGGGTACTAATAGTCGGAGTTTTCACTTCTGGGGAAGATTTCACCCTTACATTCGCACTTTTTTATTGATAAAAGAATATTTTAGGAAGAAAAATGCGACTGTTAATGTGAAAACCGGGAAGATCATCAATCCTGAAACATATATTCAATATAAAACTAATGAAGATATGAGCGATTTCTTCCGGAATGAAGTGTACAAGTTAAAAAAATAAAAAGATAGAAAAAAAGATAGAAAGTACTATCATTCCTTTTTCGGCATAGTTTCTTTTACCCACAGGAAACATGGAATGGATAACAAGAAGAATCCAATTGCTACCCAGAACACATATTCCACGCCCATATTTGGATTATCTGCAATCAAAGCCCCTATATTTGAACCAGCGATTTGAGGGATAGTGAAAACCAGATTAAGAATCCCAAAGAATTTACCTCTACTATCTTCTGGTAGCAAATCTTGACTCCAAGCATTCATTGGAGTGATTAATCCGAGTAATCCATTTACAACGAAAGGAAATACAATAAACATTAGTAATTTATTTACAGAACCTGAACCACCTGGTGTAATATTCCACCCACCTTGAATAAAAGGTACAAAGGCAAAAGCGATTGAAGTTATCACAATCGAAATCGGTAGATATTTCTTCCGTCCATATCTATCAGTTAGCCGACCAATGACTGCAATTAAAATGAAAGTCCCTAAGAATGCAATTAAAACGGTTGTTATCATATCCATTGTACCCAATCCCAATCCATCTTCATCAGACGTGATGAAAATCATAATATATGGCATTGCAGCATTCATTCCGGTTCGAAATACAATCATTGCTAAGATCAATTTTAGAAAATCCTTATGTTTGAATAATTCTTTAAAATTGAAAATGTAAATGAGTTCTTTAAAGAAGTGTTTTCTAGGTGTTTTCCGATCAAATTCTGGTTCTTTTATTGCGAAAAAACTAATGTACACAATTACTACTATTGTACCTCCTGCAAAAGATAGCATTAGGATATGTGCAGATTCATTGAGTTCTCCAAATAGTATCTCAGCTAAAATGGATACTGCTATTACTAAAATCATTCCAATATATCCAATGATTTCAACAATTCCATTTGCTCTTCCACGGAGTTCTTGCTCCACAATATCAGGTAATAAAGCACGTTCTGCGGAATAATATGCATTTGAAGAGATCCCAATTAAAATACCATCAATAACTACACAGATTATATACGCTGTCCATACATCACCTCTTCCCATTCGAAGAGAGAATGCAAAATAAATCATTAAAAGTCCAGATATGACCCCACCAATTAGTATATATGGTCTTCTTCTTCCATGCCGTCCGCGTGTATTATCACTAATTATCCCCCAAACCAAGTTGAAAATCAAACCCATAACTGCTGAGATGGAAACCATCCGTGCAACGTCTTTATAATCCAATCCTAGAACATTGCTTACGTATGTGTTCAAAAACTGGGATTCGGAAAATCCAGAACACTTAATCTGCAAAGAAGAGCAATCCCAGAATGACTACTTGCCTTCTTAAAAAGGAGTAAATTTTTTTAGACGATTCGGTTGTTTAATCTCGATTTCACTCATAGAATCAGCTCATTTTTTTTATCTTGAAGTATATTCGATTGTTTACTTTATAATCGGTTCGTTTTTCAGAATTAAAGGAACGTAATGATTAAGACCAAGAGTTCCTAAACGATTATTACAATGGGCGGAAAAATGCGAGCTCTTCATACTTCCCAGAGGATTGGAAAGTGGAATTAGTTGAAGTAGATATTCCTAAACCAATGAATGATGAAGTATTAGCCAAAATTATTTCGGTGGGAATCTGTGGTTCTGATGTTGGAATCTTCGAGGGAGACCATTGGATTGTTTCACGAGGAATTGGAGGGCACGGGCACGAAACCGGAGCGATTGCTTTAGAAGTCGGAAAAGACGTTCCTGGGATTTCTGAAGGAAACCATCTAGCTCGTATGGGTGCGGGATATGCGCAATACTCCACACATGTTAACGTTGTTGGACATGGAAAAGATGAATTGATTCACAAACTACCTATTGTTCGAAACGACATGACTGTTGAAGAAATTTGTTTCATTTGCAGATCCAGTCGGATGTGCGATCAACTGCTATGAACGTGCTGAATTTGAGAGAATTGAAGGGGAAAAGAAGGCGGCTGTGCTGGGATTGGGCCAAATAGGATTAATTCTCACCCAAATACTGTTGAATAACGGAGTAAAGGTTGTTTGTTCCGAACCATTCAAACACAAACGTATTTTAGCTGAAAAATGGGGTGCAAAAGCATATGATCCATATGCCTATTCTCGACCATCTCATGGAAATTATAACGTATCAGATGCAATAAAGGAAGATTTTGGAGAAGTCCATGCTGTATTTGAAATGGTGGGGAAAAATGAGACCCTACTCCAAGGTATAGACATAGTCAAATCAGGATTTCGAGTTATGGTGTTTGGAGCACAGAAAATGCAATGTATTCCTTATGTTAATTGTAGAAAGAAAGGGGTTGAGCTGATATACCCAGAAGCAATGGTCAATTCTAAAGCGGATAAAGATTATTGGATACCCGCTTTGGATATGATTGCGGGTATTAACGGATATAAGAAATTAAGACACGGAAAATCTTATTACTAAAAGAATTACCTTAGAAGAAGCCGTAGATGCGTTCAAATACTATGATCGAGAAAAATGGATTAAGATTATTGTCGAACCACATCGAAAATATAAAAAATAAAATGGAATGCGTTTTATTCTTCTGAGTTAAAGAGAGGAATACATAGCAGAATATAGGTCAGAATAGTTAAAGCACGTCCGCCTTTTTGACCAATTTGCGCTATTAGGTTGCTTGCATCCCCACCTAATCCCATCAATCCTACAATAAGAGTCGATAAGAACAGAAAGCAGAAAATCGCTGTAATAATCCCATAGACATTTTTAACCGATTTATTTAGGAAAATCGCGATTGTGTATAACAGGAGGAAACAAATATAGACGCATACGCAGTATACACTCCGACCATATGTAACATATTGAACAACTCACTATAATTATGTGGAGTGCATGCGATGAGTATCATTCCCACGGCAGCAATATAGCCGAAAACATTGCGATAATTCCTAGAATTTTTGAAACTTTATTTTCCTTGAATACAATAGGAAACGCGATATTGAACGGGATGAAAACTGCTCCAAACATCGCAGTGCCGATTGTAAATAAAACCATGGAATAGAGATTTAAGAACCCATTATAGCCCGTAATAATCCCGAGATCACTGAGAGAATTTCCCAAAAAAGTATATTTCACTCGTAAGGGATCCGTCTCAATTCCCCCAGTATACAAGAGCATTGCTAATGCTATGAAAATGACATAGAAAATCAAAGCCATAAGCGTTATTGTTGCGTGGGTGTATTTTTTTGCCATGATTCTTCACTTTCAGTCCTAGATCCATCCCAGAGGAATGAATACTACCAACATACCAATATTGATTGCAGCTCCAATTCCAAGGAATAATAATTGGGTTTTCCTTTTCCAATAATAGGCATAAGCTCCTACAACAAAGAATGGAATGTATACGGTCAAGAATACGGTCCAAGTCGACCACCATGGCCAGTGAGCCCAATAGAATGCATTTGTTCGAGATAAGAAGATCTCGAGAACTGAAGCAAGTGCAGCATTCCCAAGTCCTACGGCCAAAGGAGCAGGAAGCCCTAACATTTTTTGCTTAGGGTCATCTGGTAAGAGTTTAGTTTGCACGATACCTGAAATACTAAACATTAAGGACAATTCAATACCAACTCCTACGAGCAATACAAATGCTGAGCCATCGGGACTGTCCATAGCGCATCCCCCGCGAACTTCTGAACAAGAGCATTAATGATTTCTACAAACCAATGAATAGTATATACCGTTAAAACTGAAAAAATTGCATTGAAGTTCTTCTTCTTTACTTCAGAGAAGTAAATATACAGCACAACAACAAACATAAAGATTACATACCACTCGAACTGGTCCATCTTTCGTAGTTGAGCTAAAGCCGCTATTGTTTCTGGATCCATTTTTAATCAGCTGAAATTGATTGAGTATTCAAATAAAGACTTTCCTAAAATTAAGATTCGAGAAAGCACTCCAAAGTCTTAATTTACATTTATGGTATATCCAATATATTAGTGTGAGGAAGGAATGGCAAAGAAAATCATCTTGAAACCAGAAACCTCAATCCAAAAGATCTCGGACAGATATAAAAAAGAACTAAATGCAGAACAGTTCAGTGTAGTTACCCATAAGCATGGTGCAGCGTTAGTTATCGCGGGAGCAGCCAGGTAAAACTCAGCGCGTTAACCTATCGGGTTGCGTATTTAATTGAAAGTGGAGTCGCACCAGAATCTATCGTGTTAGTCACATTCACTAAAAAAGCAGCTCAAGAGATAGATTGACCGCGTAAAAAAACTCGTTGGGGATAAAGGAAGAAGGTTAATGCCAGGGACTTTTCACCATATAGCGAATCAAACACTTCATAGATATGGCCACACAATAGGATTGCAGAATAATTTTAGCATTATGGACGAAAGCGACCAAAAAGCATTAATGAAATTAGTGATCATGCAAAATTTGGATAAGGATGAGAGGAAAGGACATCCAAATTCATCTACTATGGTAAAAATTTATTCCAAGCAGATAAATAGGGCACTCACACTGAAAGAGACTCTGAAAAGAAATTTCCCTCAACATAAGCACCATTTAGAATCAATCCAAAAAATTTTGCATGATTTTGACAACGGAAAACGACTGTATAATCAGATGGATTTTGATGATCTGATGCTCTATTTTCTGAAGTTTCTACAAGATAACGCTTCAAAAAACTACAAAAAACAAATCAAACATGTATTAGTGGATGAATTTCAAGATGTAAATGCGGTTCAGGCGAAAATTGTTGAATTTATTTCCGAGGACGCAAAAAGTCTAGTAGTGGTTGGGGATGACGCCCAAGCAATATATCGATTTAGAGGTGCTGATTTTACTCATATGCTTAATTTCCCGAAAAATAACCCAGGATGCGTAGAATACAAGTTAGAAGAAAATTATCGAAGCACCCCTCAAATATTAAATTTACTAATAAGAGCATTACCCATAATAAAAAACAGTTTAAAAAAGAATTACGTACCACTCTACCATCAGGAATATGCCATTACAAGTCGAATGTGATGATGTAGAAAAAGAAGCACGATTTGTTGCACAGATGGTAGAAGAACATCATAAAAAGGGAATTCCTTACCATGAACAAGCTGTATTGTTCCGCTCTGCATTTCATTCGATCACAGTGGAACAAAAACTAATCGAAAATCATATTCCCTATGAAGTTCGTGCAGGACTACGGTTTTTTGAAAAAGCCCATGTAAAAGATCTTATCGCCTACCTAATCATTTTCACAAATCCCAAAGATAGAATCCAATGGTTCCGTGTGCTCGGGATGCATTCCGGGATTTCTGATGCCGGGACTCAAAAGGTTTTAGATTTATTTCCTGAAGACAAGAATACACTTGAAGAATTTGTGAATACCGACCTTTCTAGTCGCTTAAAAGGTCAACGAATACAGAAAAAGGGATTAGAGAGTTACTAGTGGAATTGCAAACCTTCATCCGATCCATATTGTTTGACTCAACAATACAACCCTATACCCTTCTTCCACAAAAAGATATTGCAAGTTTAACCCGTATTATTGAGCAAATTGAAAAATACGTTACCCCCATTCTAAAGATAGCATACCCCACGGATTATTCTGAACGCTTATTGGACTTCAAATCAATTATTGAATTTTCATCTTCTTATAAAACAATCTCCTCGTTTTTAGTAGATATCCTCACACAGACTGAATTAACTAAAAAAAGCAAGAATGAGGCTGGTAAGACGCAAGATAAGCCCTTAGTGCTTTCAACTATTCACCAAGCCAAAGGATTGGAATGGGAAGTGATTTATTTAATTAATTTAACTAATGGCAGAATGCCAAGTAGTCAAATTTTCAGTAATGAAGGAGAAGAGGATGATATTTTAGCATTGGAAGAAGAACGTAGGCTGTTTTATGTTGCTGTTACCCGAGCGAAGAAATATCTCTACTTATCCCAACCCTTGTATGTGAGACAAACAGGTTACCAATTAATACCTGAAGGTAGTAAATTCTTAGAGGAAATCAAACAAGATGAAGTTTTTGAAGAGGGAGAACTGGAAGAACCCGGAGATGAAATACTTAGTAGTTGGGATTTATATCAAAAGGGTAAGTAAACTCGCTATTTATTGAGGAATTGCAACAAGGACTATTTTCGTAATTTCTCTGTTTTTGATAATATTATTCATTTATTTAAATTTTCTTGGAATGGCTCAAACTAACGTATTGTTTCTGGATTCGTTTTATACCGATGAGAGAATGGAAATAGATGGTGTTTTAGAAGACCATGAACACAATAAAAATCTGACAACTACGTACACGGCACATGACTATTCAGATTAAAATAATGAGAAAAAGCTGAATCTATATTCTGTATATGATGAGGATTTCGTCTATCCTGGAAGTTAGGTAATAGATATACAGGATGTAAAGAATTTATGATAATATTTAGAGTGAATGAACCCATTAATTTTTATAAATCATTCGACAAGTCATTTTACCGAATTTGATGATGTTAAAAGGGTCTCCTCGAACACCCCAAGTGCGGTTTTACCAACGACTGAGTATCCTGAATCAGGACTGTTCTTATTCTCCATTACAAGGTTGTTCCATGCTTGCGATTATTAGAAAAAAAGTTATGATAGATTTTATATCCATCCATTACAATAAAAAAAATTAGCCAAACAGAGGTACAGGCGCTAACCACCCAATCGCTCCTAATGTAATAAACGTTCCAAAAGCTAGAACCGCCATTCCACCAACAATCGTAAATTGGACCCAACGTCTTTTACAATCGTATACAATACGCTGAGATCGTCCAGAAATGAAGGTATCCAATTAGGTAGATCAATATTGGATTGGTCTTACTCCAGATATTTGGCAATCCTGCAGTTCCATCCCACTCCCAAATCAATAATCCAATCAAATTAAGTATTATTTCTACAATGATACATAACAGAGTCATCGAGAAAACCATTACTAGTCGATTGGTAATTCGTTTTTTACGGTATGCTTTTTGCTCCTCAAGATTTTCAATTGCTAATTCCTCTTGGATTGTTCCTTTAAACATTTTAGTAGAAACTATACCCATCATAAAAAACATAAATACAATTTCTATATTCCATCCGACCAAAACTACTAAACTACTGTTTGGTTCCCAGACTCCGGGAGCAATTTGAGACTCCAGGAGTACTCCAAAACGCAGCTCCTGTATAGTGGTATATCACAGCGTTCCATAATTCATTAATGAAGTCCATTAACCAAAAGGCACTCGCTGCAAGAATAGCTGACCAATTCTCCTTTTGAGTCTCCTTTGCAATCATATAGATAAGAACCAGTAGAAAGGGAATCATGTACCATTGAAAATTCGAAAAATCCCATACTAAATTAAATGCTGTATCAGAAGGTAATCCCATAATAATTCAACTCGAGATAAGTTGTCATTAGTTCACTCAAAGGAAATAAAAGCATTTTGTTACCCAAGACTCGAAGATAAATGAACTTTAGGCTAGTGATGTCTCCGATTAGGTTTTTTGAACCATTAGTCCAATGCATGAAAACTTGCATTGCTGTCGATGTAACATCAACTTGCGCAAATCCGGGAGGATTACTGGAGCTATTTCCACCGACTCCTATTAAGTAATAATAGGTACCATTAACATATTGCACCCCATAAGAATGAGCATGCCCATAAAATACCGCATCCACATCATAGGTATCACAAAGTGTAACTAAATCAGTGAGTTCGGGATTTGTATAATTTTCATAGATCGGAACAGGATGTAAAGCAATAATTTTGTATTTCATGGAAGCAGCATTTTGTAGGTCTTGCTCAGCCCATGCTAATTGAACGGGGTCAATCTCGCCCCACCATCCAGTAGACTCATTTATGGGATCTAGTACTTGAACGTGGAGCGAACTATAATTGAACGAATAGTAAAACCCAGGATGATAATTCGTATAGGGATAATAAGATTCAAAAATCTCTCCTGTCCAATTTTCCTGCCGTTCATGATTTCCCACTGCTACTTGTAAGGGAGCATAGCTAGCTAACCCACTCTTTACTGATACATCATCAAAGAAAGATTTCCACGTGGCTTCCATAAGAGCATCATGAGTAATATCACCGCAGTTGATGGAGAAATCAATGGTTGTACCACTCTTTTCCATTGTATTTACCATGAATTTCGCTACATTTCTTTTGAAGAGGACGTTTATCGGACTTGTATTTTGTCTAGGATCTGAGAAAAGGACGAATGTGAAATTCTCTTCAGTAGAAGGAGCTGTTGTAAAGTGATATATTGGTGCTCGTGGTGAGTTTCCCACCCTATAGTAATATTTTGTATTAGGTTCAAGACCACCTATTGAAATTCTATGCCATTCTCTTGTGAATCCAAAACCTTTAGTAAAATTTAGATCGTTGGGATCTAATCCATATTTAACTTCAGACACTTCTGGAGTACGTGTACGATACATTACCGTAATTTCATAACGTGGATCTTGATCAGTAGCCCATGTTAAGATTGGTCCTGTATTATATCGAATTGCGCTGATAAAGAGATTTGCTGAAAGGAACCCAAATACAATAATAAAAATCCCAAATACAGATATTGCGCCATGAATGATTTGTAATACTCGTTTTCGCTTTATTTTGATTTTATTTTGGATAATACGTATTGAAAACCAAATTAAAAGACCCGATAGTAACCCAATTACAATTGCTATAGTAACTCCTGCTATAGGAGTATACCCAAACACAAATTTCTGATTAAAGTAAAGGAAGAGGAATCCCGCTATCAACATTAATAATGGAATGAGGGAACTGACGAGGTAAAATACTCGTGTGAAATTGTTTTTAGGAATTTTTTTTTCTAGAGTCACAATTTGTATTTCGACTTTTCAAAATAAAAAATCCCCTAAAAAAATTATTGGCTTTTTCATTTCACACTTCAATGTTTTTTCTCTTAAAATACCCGAATTCTTCAAATCCTTTCGTTTTTAGATATTCGAGAATATCTCGGTTATCAATATATACAATAGATTCAATTTTATCAATATTTTTTTCTTTAGCCCAATTTTCTGTGAATTGCAGTATAGAATCAATTAGACGATCAAGTCTACTGTGAGTATTGAAACCAAACTGGGTGATGTATGCTGTTTTGTGAAATTTCATTTCAGATTCCTTCAAAATAAAATACCCAACAGTTACATCATCTTCATTCTTCAAAATATATGCTATATCCTCCTCTTTTTTCTTCGTTACATTAAAAATATCCTCAAAATTTTTCTGTAAGAGATCAACGGATTTATCTACTGTAAGTTTACTTAAATTAAAATACATCGCTATAGCCAAAATACTTTGGAAATCGGGATCCGAAATGGCAGGTCTAATTTCATAAGTAGATCCTTCACAAATAGAAATTTCTTGAATTTTATAGAATATTTGAGTTTTATATGTAGAATATTGCATTTTCTGATATAATTTCAACGCATTTTCATTTTCTGCATTTACATGAAGACCAATTTTCTTCATTCCAACATTGTGTTGCATGATGTATCTTTCTAGAAAATGCATCATCTGAGAACCAATTCCTAAATTTCGATAATTCCGAGGTATTGTAATGTTATGCAACCAAAAATAATGATTCATTTCCCATGGATCAAGTTCCTCCGTTAAAGATAGCCATATATGCCCCAAATATTGAGAATTTTCACCTTCAGCAACGAAAATATGGTTTTCCTCTAATGCATTTATATAGGCTTTGAATTCCGGAATTAGCAAGTTATAGTATTCAGTTTGTGTAAGTCCCGGAGGGATTCCTTTCATTGAGATCAATGTCTCAAAACTATTCCAATAGAAATTTTCTGCATCTTTCTTTTCATTAAAATTGCGTATATTAACATTCATTTATCGTATTTCTCACTCATTTTTTTCTTCCGCATCATGTATTCTGAAGACAATGTATTCGTTGAGTTTAACATATAAGATAACCAATATTCTGTACACCATCAAAAATCTATGTTAAAATGAAAAAAGAATTTGATACATAAAAAAGAACTTAAAGCAGCTATGAGTAGAGTTTAGTCATCCGGTTTAATCTTGAAACAATCTGGTTTGACATTTTAGCTATCAAGATCACATTTATAAAATAGGTTAAAAATTTGAAAACACTTTTTTTCTAATACAAAGAGAGTACATTATGAAAAATCCAATTGAAGATAATTCCGTTCAAGCAACTATGTTTCTTCCTCTATGGGGTAGAGCTAATTACGGTTCTAAATATCCAATAGTCGATCCCAAAGCATCTATTGTCCTTGAACGCATGATTAAGGATTATGAATATGATGATAATTTCATCAAGGAGTATTATAGACACAGAATCGAATATTGGGGACTGGTTTTTTGTGCTCGGGCAAATAATATGGATGTCGCTCTTCAAAAATATCTGAAGACCCATCCAAACGCCACAGTAGTGAATATCGGTGCGGGATTGGAAACGAGTTTTTATCGAAATGACAATGGAAATTTGAATTGGGTAGAAATGGATCTTCCAAATGTCATTGAATTACGCAATAGGTACCTTCCTGAGGGAGAACGACATAAAAATTTAGCTGTGGATGTAATGGATTTTAAATGGATGGATGAAATCCCCTATTCTAAGGAAAAGGGTATTTTTTTTATAGCTGGAGGGTTTTTCTTATATTTTGAAGAAGAGGAGGTAAAATCGTTAATTATAACAATAGTTGAAAGATTTTCTGGAGGAGAAATAATTTTCGATGGTTCAACTAAAATGGGAGTTAAAATGACCAATAAGCAAGTAAGAAAAACAGGCAAGACAGAGATGCTATGGAAATTTGCATTTCATAGAAACATCAAGAAGCAGTTCGAATCATGGAGTCCAAAAATAAAACTTAAAGACTCATATTCATATTGGGAAAGAACCACAATTAATCCACACTGGAATGAATTTACAATAAAAGTCATGAAAATGGCAGACAGGTTAAAAATGGGCAGATTTGTTCATCTTGATTTTTAACCCCTTAATCAAAAGGTGATTTATTATCAAACTAGAAGAATACAAGGAAATAACTGATGAGGCATTGCATTACATCAAGCATGTATGTGATGCGTATGGACCGAGAATTTCTGGAACAGAAGAAGAAAAGAGAGCATTAGAAGATTTAGAAAAAAGACTCCAACCTATATGTGATTTCACTTATTTTGATTCCTATAAAGTGTATCCGACATTTTACCCTAGTGGATTTGTAACAATGCTTGGTGTTTTGGTAATACTAGGTGTATTTTCTTTCTTCTTCAAAGGTTTATGGGCATTATTCTCTATATTTTTACCCTTGTTTGGTCTGTTCATTTTCTTTGTCTCATTAGTATTGATGAAGAATTGGTTCGCATTCTTATCGAGAAAAGCAGTTAGTCATAATGCAACTGGTCGTATACTACCTCGTAATCCCAATGGAGACGTGATACCAGGGAAAATAAAAATTATTATTGCAGGGCATATGGATAGCGCCTATCAGTTCCGGATAACGCGTTTTGGAGAGAATAGTGCGATATTTTTCAAATCTTCAATAATATACATCGTTTCTATTGTGATTTTGTCCGTTTTGAAAGTTGTGTTAGTCCAATTAGTGAATATTAGATATATTTTCTCTGCATTAATTTTTGGTTTGACTTGGATAGATTTCTTATTTCTGGCTGTTTCAATTATTGGTTTTCCCGTTTTCATGATTACTCTTCTGGGTTTTATTGGCGGAACTCCTGTTTTAGGAGCAAATGATAACCTTTCAGGAGTCGGATTAGCCCTCGCAATTGGGAAATATTTCTCTGAAGATAAAAATCGATTGAAGAATATTGAACTCTGGTTGGGTTCGTTTGGTTCTGAAGAATGCGGAGAACGAGGATCTGAATATTTTATTAAGAAATATTCCAAATTAGGACTTCTTAAAGATAGTATTGCAGTTATACCTGAATCCCTCGGAGCAGGCACCCATCTTGCAATCTTGACAAAAGAACTTATGCATCTTGCTACTCATGATATCTCTGTTTGCAAGGAATTAGAAAATGCATTTGATTCGTTAGTAAAAGAAATCGGAAAAAAAAATGTTGTACATTGCGGAATTGCCCCAGATCTAAAGATGGGAGCTTCTGATGGAGGACGATTTGCGTTAGCTGGATTTCCCTCCTCAACCCTTGTCGGCTATGAAGGAACAAAAACCATGAAACCTGCAAACTGGCATGAAATCACGGATGACCCAGAACATTTGACCCATAATCTATTTAGAACTGCCATAGGAGTCTATATCCATTTCATCAAGCATATGGAGAATAATTTAAATTAATCCTTCAATTCTGAGATTGTCCTACTACCGCAGAGAACAATGGAGTATAGAATCCAAAAGAAAGGAAGTTGGTAAAACATAAGTGGAAATAAAATGTATTCGAGATTTTGAAACAGAATAGATCCTTGACATCATATTCTGCATGATTTTTTTTTAACAAACTCTATGGAAATGAAACATCGTTATATATTGAAGTAATATAAATATTATTAAGTCGAGAAGAAATGAATGCCACTACGGGAAGGAAATTACTATCTCTAATGATAGTCTACCTAATTCTTATTGGATTCTGTGCAATGAATTATAAATTTCTCATACAAAGTCCTAGAATCAGTAAGGAAAATATAATCGCTACTGTACCAAAGATTCTAATTGATGGAAATTTTGCATTATCTTTATTCCCCAATAAAACTGGTGGGGGAACCTTTAGTGATCCTTATGTTATATCTGAAATGGCTATTGATTCTTCAGGATCAGGATCAGCAATTGAAATAAGAAATACGGATAAGTACTTGACGATACAAAAAATATCCGCTTTATACGATCAAGATGGAATCAAGTCTAATTAACTGTTCAAGAGTAACCATTTTCGATTGTAATTTTCAATATAATAGCGATGCAATTGATATTTCAAACTGTTCAGATTGTTCAATAGATTCTAATTTACTAATAGGTAATTATCATGGAATATCTATAATGCAGAACAGCTTGAGTTCAAATCTCACTATTTCCAACAATAATTTCTATGGATGTCAAAGTAACGGCATATACTTCGTAGGGAATGGAAATAACTGCACAATTTCACATAATGAGTTTTTATCAAATTCAGGATGTGGTATTAAAACGGTAATAGCGGACAATTTATCAATTTCTTATAATAAAATTGATTCATCCGGACCCGGAGCTAGGGATTTATCTTTCTAATTCGTTTCACATGGAGATATATGCCAATGAAATCAGTGGTTATAACGATTATTTTGGGATAACAATATATGACGTAAGTAACTCAACAATTTTCAATAATTCAATATATAATAGTCACGGGGGAATTTACCTAGAAAATTCCGTGGAAACCATAATATCAGAAAATAAAATCAATACATGCACAATTGGTATTAACTTGGTTCATACCACAAATAATATTATTTATAAAAATCGGTTTTCAGATGTAGACACAAAAATTGTCGAAATTAATTGTGTTGGGAACGAAATCACTCGATTTAGAATATTTGAAATATGGGAACTTACTCTAATTTTATCTTCAATTGGGGTAGTTCTCATGAGTTTAGTGATAATCGTAGTCTTAAGGCACAAGAAGAAGAAATCAAGCCGAGAGTCAAAAGGAGAAAAAGAAGAGGTTCAAGAAAACCCATCCATTCCACCAAAGAAGTACCATTGCCCACATTGTGGGTGTTATTTGAACGATAAAAATCTCGAGCATTGCCTGTATTGTGGTTTAGAAATTTCTAACCTATCATATGAAAGAAGTTTAATTAAGGATACCTCCGACCAAAACAATAACATACAATGTGAATATTGTGGTCGTTCTCTACAAAATACCCATAATGTGCTGAAATATTGTGTTTATTGCGGTCAGGAACTTTCTTAAGGATTATTGTCGAAATCATATCAATAAAACTATTAACTTAAGGTGAAACCTTAAATATTTTCGAATTGTAATGGTTGCTTAATTGTTGATAACCGATTGATAACATGATCCCTATGCCATCTGTCCTCAAAACCATCCTAAAAGCCTGGCTTAAATATAATCTATTTGATCGTTTTTGTTATAAGAGATATAAGTCTACATATGCAAAGGGGTGAATGGCAAAGGCTTGTCAATAAAGTATATTATCACATTGGCGCAAGATTTTTCCCTAAAATAACATGGATTACAAATAAAACAACTTGGGAGAACAATGAGTTTATTCCACCCAGAGAAAAAGGTGGTCTTGTAGTAGTTGCTAATCATAAATACCTAATAGATCCATTCTTTTGTAGTATGGCATTCACAGGACCGCATGTATATCGTGAAATCCGATGGGTAAGTAAAATAGAAAATTTTACAACCCCAATTGTTAAGAGTATCATATTTCCATTCGGAACGATTCCTTTGTCTCCGGAGCGAACACTCACTCCCCGTACTGAAAGGGAAATTCAATATTGTTTAAAACGGGGATTATGTGTGGGTATGTTCCCCGAGGGAGGTCGCACCAAAAAGGGTCCCATCCGTCCCTTCAAAACAGGGGCTGCTCGGATGGTCATTTTGAATAAAGTCCCTTATATTCCTACTGCATTACTCGGAAATCGAGATCTTCTCAAAGGCAAAGCGCACATTCGGGTAGGAACACCGGTTTATCTTCAAGACGGATTAGATCCGAATAATCGCGAGCTTTTACAGGAAATTGCGGATGATATGCAAAAGCAAGTTGTTGCGCTATATTTCAATAAACCACAACCTCCCGCACGATATGAGAAGAGACCTGCTCCATACACACCACTACCGATTGGGAATGCGACGAAATTCCAACCTCAAAGTCTTATCATGCAAAAAAGTAGTCCTCTGCTTGCTGTTAGAGAAATAAATGTACCTGAAACCTACTCATATCATGATAATGAAAGAAAACTGGTACAGTTCTAAAAAGGAGAGAATAAATTAAAAATCTAATTTTCTTAAAACGTTAGAAGATAACCTTCGGTTCAATATATTCACGAATTCGCTTGCGTCCTCTGAAATCCGAGGAGATGTAATTTTTCCAAAAATTCGTCAAGCTCATTAAAGTTCGTGAAAATTACTCTTTCCCCACTGTGCTGGATTTCCACGCCTTTTTGCATCAATTTCGCATATATACCACCTGATACGGGGGTATGTTTGACAAACCACTCGCAATCTTTCTTTTTAGTAAGCCAGAAATTATTTTTTATAAGATATTTTTTGAACATTTGATTCATTTTTTACACACACTACCTTTTTTTGTAGGAACCCACACCTAGATTCCTTACTTCGAGGTCAATAATACTGCCAAATCCCCGTATATGAAGTCCACTGTATGATGAATATGAAATTTCTTGCTTGTTTTTGTGAGTTTTAGATCCTGAATAATGGACCAAAGAGGATTAGGGGTGTTTCGCCAATACACACCAACATTTGGGAAACATCAGTATAATATCGCACTGATATTCAAATATTCACTTAAAATCATATTTAAGTCCCGTTGTAACAAATAAATTAGTATTCGTTCATTCTCAATGAATAACGGGTTAATAATGATCTGGATCCGACAAAATTCGACTTAACTATGTCTGTAACTCTACGTAATACTGGGGTAACATGTATCTAGCGGGCCGACAATTTCCCCCTCAATGAGATATGTGGAAGTAAGTCCTTGGCATTCATTGGAAGGATTTTTGTCGGAAGGGCGATTTCAGATCTTTTTGTCGGACTTCCCTACTGACTTGCGAAGTTTTGCCGACGAAAAGGGAAGAATGAGAAATTCGAATTAAGAAATTAATTATAAGAAAATAATCAATTTTTCGAGATTTTCAGTAATTCTCGCAAAATCTGTGGAGTTTTCTTTAAAATACTTAGGAACAATTTTTATGATATATTTCCATAAATCCACTCTCACTATCATTTTCAGAATAAATATAATGGGAAAATCCATATCACCATATTTTAAAAGTAATTTTCGTGTTTCTGGTTGATTTAATAACAACATACTTACCTCATACTCATCTTGCGTCAAAAATAGCAGGATAATCCTGACAAAATAATGAAGTAAAATATTATTTTTCAGATGTCGTATTTCTTTACTATGCTGATAATGAGTAATGAAAAACTTCTGAGTAAAATCATTTCTACTAAACGCTTTGAGAACGGCTTCTTTTGCTGGTTTGCTTGCCTTTAGAAGCGTATTAATACCACCTCCTGTGGTTGCTTTAACCATTCCAGCAGCATCCCCTAATAAAATTGCTCTATGAAAGGCAATTTTCTTAGGATATCCGATAAGTATCTGTCCCCCGAATTTCTCAATTATTTCAGATTTTCTAATATTTAAATCGTCGATAAACTGCTGAAATGAAGTTCTCTCAAATTATGTTTACATCCTAATCCGATCCTACATATACCATTTCCTTCAGGAATGACCCATCCAAAAAGATTCTTCCAATTTTTTTTAAAGTACATTCTCACTGAATTATACGGTTGAGGAAAGGAAGCGCGTATTTGCATGGCGGGTATTAATTTATGTTCTACTCCATGGAGTTTCGCAACAAGAGAATTTGGACCATCGCATCCAACAATCATTTGGGCATTAATTATCCTTTTTTTAGTAGTTATTTGAACAATCTCTTTACTATTTATCGTATTGTAATTCGAACCTTGAGAATTTTTCTCCAAGAAGGTATTTTACCCCAATGCTCTCGGCTTTGTGATAAAAATACTGATCCAGTTTTACTCGGTCGAGAATATACGGGTTATCTCGAATGGAAACGGATACTTTTTTCCCATTTTCCGAGATCAGCCATGCAGTATCTACTCGGTTTATGATGATAGAAGGATCGATATCGACAATATTAGTCAATCTCTGGGAAACAATACCAGCACATTGCATAGGAACTCCAGGAATCCGATTTTGTTCAACAATCACCACAGAAAGTCCATTTGATGCGAGATTATAAGCCAAATACGAACCAGCAATATTCCCTCCAATAATACACACATCACATGATATATTGGATTCCATTATTCTATCATGTTGTGAATAGAAAATAACATTTTCTAGATGAGATTAAGTATAAAGAGAATCCAAATTTAAATAGGACCCGAATAAATGAGATATGCGTTAGAGTATATTAAGGAAAGAGTAGGAAATCATATTGGAAAACACCTCCAATGAATTTGTGGAAAGAAAAAATACTATTTCGCCACATGCTGATCAAAATTTTGAGTTAAATCACCAACCAAGATATAGATGGCTTGATCTATTACGAGGAGTGATCATGTTTTTTTATTTTATTGCGAGTTTGACATGGGTATTTTCAGCGGATATTCGAGCCTTAGAGTATCCAATAGGTCCTACATGGCTGAATTTTGGATATAAGTATGTAGATTTCTACCCCCGAATGATCACATTAATCGATTTGGGTTCTCAAGTCTTCATGTTTATTTTAGGATTATCACTATCGATTTCTTTTCGTAACAAATTAGTAAAAAAAGGGGTTCTATATGCCTGGATTTCTGTTATAAACCGTGTGTGTGTATTTTTTTGGATTGGACAGGTGATTTTCAGCGATTTATTCATCATATGAAGTAAACGATATTATTATTTTATCCATTTGGGTAGTTATAACAATCATTTCAGTAATACTTCGTAATACGAAATTTAAAAAACAAGATTTTCGCTTGATTATTGGATTGATTTGGTCTTCGAGTTCAGTTATCTTATGGTTTTTCAAGCAGGACGCAGATATTTTTACAATATTTTTTGGAAATGATCTCGCATTTCTTGCGTGGGGAACTTTCTTTGGAGCTTTGGGAATTCAATTAGTTCGAAAACCAGATTACCGAATTATAATTCCGATATGTTTACTGATAATTCATTTCATCAGCCCGATCAGGGGGATGCGTTGCACTTTCTCGGCGTGCTGATGCACCAACGGGGCCGCAATGACGAGGCCCTGACGCTGATTCGCCGCGCCACCGAGCTACTGCCCGGCCACGCTGTCATTCAGAACAATCTCGGAAACGTGTTGCAGGATCTGGGGGACATACCCGGGGCGATCGCCGCCTACCGCGCTGCAATCGCAGTCGATTCCGACAACGCCATGGCCCACTACAACCTGGGCATAGCCCTCGAGCGAAACCTGCAGTTGGATGCCGCCATCGACGCCTACCGAAGCGCGGTCGCGCTGAGCCCCCGCGAGGTTAACGCTCAGAAGAATCTTGCCCAGGCCCTGCAGCGGGCGGGCCGACAGGCGGAAGCCAGCGTCGCGCTGAGGGCCTGGCTCGACCTGGAACCGGGCAACCCGGTGGTTGCACACCTGCTCGCCGCCTGTACCGGCACCGAGGTACCGGAACGTGCGTCCGACGCCTATGTGGCCGAGACTTTCAACGCCGCCGCCGACGGTTTTGACCGGCGTTTGGAGGGCCTCGGATACAGGGCACCGGAACTGGTGGGCGCGGCATTGACGGCAGAAGTTGGCGTCGGTGCCGGCGATCTTGTCGTACTCGATGCCGGGTGTGGAACAGGGCTTGCCGCGCCCCACCTGCGCCCATATGCCCGTCGCCTGGACGGCGTCGACCTCTCCGCCGGTATGATCGACAGGGCCAAGGTGTGCGGTCTCTACGACCGCTTGGAGATCGGGGAGATCAGCGCGTACCTTGAGCAGGCGCCTTCTGACTACGACCTGATCGCGTCCATCGATACCCTCGTCTATTTCGGAAGACTCGATAGGGTGCTGATCGCGGCAGCCGGCGCCTTGCGTTTAGGCGGGTTGCTCGTCTTTACGCTGGAGGTTCTGACCGACGATCCGGACCGGGGCTTCGAGTTAGCCGGTTCGGGCCGCTACCGGCACGGCGCGGATTACCTGCGCAAGACCCTGGACGCCGCAGGCCTCTCGACCCGCCGGCTCGATCGGGCGGCGCTGCGCAGCGAAAACGGTGTGCCGGTATCCGGGTTTGTCGTGACCGCGGCAAAGGTCTGAGCGCGATCAATCGGGCCGACCGGGGATCGCCTGAATCGACGTCCCCCGAAGCGGCCTCGTCTATACTGAGCCGAGTCCCCAACCAGGCACACCTATGGCGCTGACCCAACGCAATCGGCCGATTTCGGTCAACACGGTCCTCGGAGAGGACGTCCTGTTGCTGCGCAGCATGACGGCCACGGAGCGCCTCAGCGTGCCCTTCGAGTACGAGCTGACGCTCCTCAGCGAGCGTATCGATGTACGCGCGGACGATCTGCTCGGCACGCCGGCCACCGCCGCGCTGCAGTTGCCCGAGGGGGGGCGCCGCTTCTTCAACGGCTACGTCAGCCGCTTCTCCCACATCGGCTTTGATGGGTCCTTCGCCGTGTATCGGGCCACACTGGTGCCCTGGCTCTGGTTCCTGTCGCGCACCGCCGACTGCCGGACCTACCAGGACAAGAAGGTCCCGGACATCGTCAAGGAGATCTTTCGCGAGCACGGCTTCACCGACTTCGACGATCGGCTGTCCGGCAGCTACCAGAATCGAACCTACTGCGTGCAGTACCGGGAGACCGACCTCAGCTTCGTTAGCCGCCTGCTTGAACGTGAGGGCATCTACTACTTCTTCGAGCACGAGGATGGAAAGCACACCCTGGTTCTCGCAGACAGCTACAGCGCCCACTCACCGGTCCCAGGCTACGAGAGCGTTCCGTATTTCCCCCAAGGCGCATCGACCCTGCGCGACATCGACCACATCGACGACTGGACTCTGGACGTGGAGGTGCGCCCGGGGGCCTATGCCCACAACGCCTACGACTTCACCGCGCCGCGAAAGAACCTGCTCGCCCGCCGCAGCGCCCCTAAGGGACATGCGCTGGCCGAGATGGAAGTCTTTGACTTCCAGGGAGACTATACCGAGCCCGACGCTGGAGACAGTTACGCACGAGTTCGCTTAGAGGAGAAGCAGGCGAGCCATGAGATTGCCCGAGCGGCAGGCAATGCCCGCGGCCTGGCCTGTGGCGCCCTTTTCACCCTCACCGGATACCAGCGTGAGGACCAGAACCGCGAGTACCTCATCGTCGCCGCAGGTTATACACTTCAAACGCCCGAGTTCGACTCTGCCGCCTCTGTCCAAGAGGGACCGGTCTTTCGCGTGCACCCTGAGCGCCATCGACGCTCAGGTCCCCTACCGGCCGCCGAGCCTCACTACCAAGCCGGTCGTCCAGGGTCCCCAGACCGCCATCGTCGTCGGCAAGTCAGGCGAGGAGATCTGGACCGACAAGTACGGGCGGGTCAAGATCCAATTTCACTGGGACCGATATGGCAAGGCGGACGAGACGAGCTCCTGTTGGGTCAGGGTCGCACAAGTCTGGGCCGGGAAAGGTTGGGGCGGGATGATGATCCCCCGCATCGGCCAGGAGGTCATCGTCGATTTCCTGGAAGGCGACCCCGATCAGCCAATCATCACCGGCCGCGTCTACAACGAGGACTGCTTGCCCCCCTACACCCTGCCTGGGGAAGCGACCAAGTCGGCCCTCAAGACCTGCTCCAGCAAGGGTGGCGGCGGCTTCAACGAAATTCGCTTCGAAGACAAGAAGGGCTCTGAGCAGCTGTTCGTCCACGCCGAGAAGAATCAGGACGTACGGGTCAAGGAAGACGCGGTCGAATGGATCGGCAAGGATCGTCACCTCATCGTCAAATCGAATCAGCTCGAAGAGGTGGGTGGCGACAAGCACCTGACCGTGAAGGGCGACCAGAATGAAAAGGTGTCGGGCACCGTCTCGCTGAAGGCCGATATGGACCTCCAGCAGAAGGTTGGCATGAAGTGCGGCCTGGATGCGGGCATGGAGATCCACCTGAAAGCCGGCATGAACGTGATCATCGAGGCGGGGATGAGCATCACCCTAAAGGCCGGCGGCGGATTCATCGTGGTGGGTCCGGCGGGCGTCACCATCTCTGGGACACCGGTGCTCATCAATAGCGGTGGGGCGGCCGGCTCTGGGTCGGGTTGCTCCCCGGATGCCCCCACGTCGCCCAAGGAGGCCGACAAGGCCGAGGCTGGGAAGGTCTCCGACGTCCAGGCACGCACGCCCCCGCCAGCCAAGAAAGTGGCGGCGCGGCAGGAGGTCAAGGCCGCCACCCACTCCCAAGCACAGACTCTGACAGCCGCTTCCCAGAGCGGGACCCCGTTTTGCGAGAAATGACAGGTGGCACGGCGCGCCTAGCGGGTGCAAGACCGACTCTGAAAACCCGCCTCGACCCAACCCAATGGAGCCGGACGGTGATCGACCAGACCCAATTGCAGACGTTCCAACGCAGCTTGACCGACCCAGGTCAAGAGTTCTTCGGCGTGCTCGACGGCGCCTCGACTCCCGATCTACCGGCCCTTCTTTCGGAGCACCGGGTGACGAACGTCTGCCTGCTGCCTGGAGAGCTCGATCCGGAGCTCGCCCAGACCGCCCCCTATCTGGCCCAATTCCAGGCCCAATCAGCATTCGCCGGGCTATTTCTGACGCAGGGATTGGGGAGCCACTGGGGCATCCTCGGCGCTTCCGGGGCGGATTTCCGCACCCTTCGGATGCATTTTCGGAAATTCCTTACCGTCTGGGACCCGGATGGAAAGCCACTGTATTTTCGCTACTACGACCCGCGTGTGCTGCGCCTCTACTTGCCGACCTGTAACGGCGAGGAACTGAGTACGCTGTTTGGGCCAGTCACCGCCTACTATGCGGAGGGAGAAGACCCCGAAACCCTGCTGCGCTTCACCATTGGTGGAGATGGGCTCGGCCAACAACCCCTGAACCTGTCTCAGCCCGCGCCTTCGGCTTAGGAGGAGGAGACCAAGATGCCGATGCACGTTTGCTCTGGAGCCTTGCTGCAATGCACCTTCGGCGTTGCGCCCAGCACCCTGGTCGTGTTGCCGGTCAACAGGATGATGACCGGTTTTATGCCAGCCGCAAACATCATGGACAACAAGCCGATGGTGAACATCATGCCTTTCGGTATGTGCACCAGTATCGCCAACCCCACCGTAGCCGCAGCCACCACCGCCGCAATGGGTGTATTGACGCCGATGCCCTGTATACCGGTAACCCCCGCACCCTGGGTACCTGGCGCGCCGACCGTATTGCTCGGGAACATGCCGGCCCTGGACAACACCTGCAAGCTGATGTGCACTTGGGCAGGGGTGATATCCGTGGCCTACCCCGGCCAGGTAACGGAGCAAATCCCGTGAGATGTAAGGGTCTCATTCGCGGTCTCCCCTGGGGGCATGGGGCAAGCCCAGCCCGCCTTCCCATCGCCAGTACAGTGCCTAGAGTGAGGCCCCTGGCATGCTGGTAATGCGTCCAGAGCAGATGGAGGTCTTCCGCGCTGCCGCCCTGGGCTCGTTCGAAGCCGACATGGTCAGGCACCTTGCCGCATTTTCCCCTCCGCTTTTCCAGGCGGTCGGAGAAGGACAGTTGCGCAAGGCAGCCCGACTCGGCATCGGGCGCGCGGCGAGCTATGGGTTCAACTACCGTGGTCCCGTCCGGCTCTATCTCGAGCTGATGCTCCTGTTCGGCAGCCATTTCGACACTGACCCACAATATCCCTGGGCCGCCCAAATCTTGGGTGATCGAGACTCCGGCCACCAAATGGCCCGTGCCGAGAGCCTTTATCGAAAGAGCATGGACTACAGAGAAAGCGTTGCTGGCCCCAACGACGCCTATACCCTCAACGCATTCAGAAACATCCTGGTCCTGGCCAAGCAACCCCTCAGGCTTCCTATCGAGGACTTCGCTGCCGCCATGCTGCGCGAGATCGCGCTGGTCTACCCGGAAAAGGCCGCCTATGTCGGCGACCAGGCTGTCTCGGCTCTCATTGGCAAGGGGATGGATGGCGCGCGGATGCAGCGTTTCTCGACGCCGCGCGGGATGGCGCTGGTCATCCTTCTGATGTTTACGATGGGCCACGGCTGCGGCTCTGACCCCCTCTATCCGTGGATCGCCCAAACCTTGAAAGACAAGACAGTTACGGAAGCCAACGCCAGGGCGAAGCGATTGGAAGCGAAGGCGCTGACCTGGCTGGAGCACGCGTTGGCCAATTTTGACAAGGGGGGACAAGCGTGACCGCCGGGCGCAATCCCACTCCACCCAGCGCCGGGGCCGGGGCACAAACGCCCTGCGACGCCATCGTCGAGCCCCGTCCGCCGCAAAGAAAGACGTCGGGCCCCGCGCAGCAAGCAACCGCCAAGCCGAAAGACGCTGCGCCGATGGAATCCGGCAGTACCGGGACGGCCGCGGACTCCTGAGGAGATACTGATTGAAGCCATCCCCGGCTTGAATCAGCTCGCGCTTCCCGAGGCGCGACTCGTAGAGGACTCCAATTTTAGCGGCTTAGCGCCGAGCCCATTTTCCGCACGTCTGCATTATTCAGGTTTTTGCCACCATGGAACCCCAAAAAGACCACCACGAGACAGACCAGGCCCAGACCCTGTCCGTCGATGACGCCTTGAAGCTCGCAACGGATCTGCACCTAGCCGGACACCATGAAGATGCCTTCAAGCTCTATGCGCGTGTCTTGGAGGCAGTGCCGAACCATCCGGATGCACTGCATTTCATGGGTATCCTGGCGCACAATCGGGGCTGTGAAGCCGATGCGATTCGCCTCATGTCGCACTCGGTCGAGCTGGTACCGGACCATGCCGGGTTTCGCAACAACCTGGGCAATCTGTTGCTCGACAACGGGCGATTCGAGGAGGCGGAGAGGCAATATCGCCATGCCCTGGACCTGGATCCAGATCGTCCCGATGCGCTTAACAACTACGCCGTGTTGTGCAAGGGGCTGGGCCGGTACCAGGAGGCGGAACGGTCACTCCTGCGCGTTCTCGACCTCGATCCGGACTTTACCGACGCCCGCAACAATCTTGCGGATCTGTATTACCGCCTCGGACGTATCGAGGAATCCCTCGGACAGGCCAAGGTGGCGCAGGAGCGTGCGCCACGCGACATCCGCACCCACGAGATGCGCGGTGCCATCCTTTGCAAGCTTCGGCGCTTCGACGAGGCCGCCAAGGCATACCAGGCATGGCTAGAAAAGGAGCCCGGCAACCCGAAAGCCCTGCACCATCTGGCCGCCTGCACCGGCCAGGGCGTTCCGACACGTGCCTCGGATGCCTACGTGCAACTGGTGTTCGATCGCTTCTCCGATAGCTTCGAGTCCAAACTCGCCATGCTGGGTTACCGGGCCCCCACCCTGGTGACCGAGGCCGTCGCGGAGCGCCTCGGTCCGGCCGCCGCAGACTTGGACGTGCTCGATGGGGGCTGCGGCACAGGTCTGTGCGCGCCCCTGATCAGGCCATTCGCCCGCCGTTTGACGGGCGTCGACCTGTCAGAGGGGATGCTAGCCAAGGCCCGCGGCCGGGGCCAGTACGACGCCCTGCATCGGGCCGAGCTGACCGCCTATATGAAGCAACACGCCGATCGGTATGACCTGATCATCTCCGCGGACACCCTGGTCTACTTCGGTGCGCTCGACGAGGCCCTGGACGCGGCCGCCCATGCGCTCAGACCGGGCGGGCACCTGTGCTTCACGGTAGAGGCGCTCGCCGAGGGTGAGACGGCCGACTACCAACTGCAGCACCACGGCAGGTATACCCATTCGAAGACCTACCTCGGGGCGATGTTGGGGCAGGCGGGGCTCTCCCGCCGTGACTTGGATCAGGTGGTCTTGCGCTCCGAGCATGGGCAGCCCGTCGTCGGCTGGCTGGTGCTGGCCCAGAAGCCGGGCATCGAGCAATAGGGCGTCATTCGCGCGCTGGGCGAACTCCAAGACGCGACCATCGGGACCGCCGGCCTCTGACCCTTACCGGCGGCCGATCCCAGTCCTGAGGTGCAAGTTCCCTGCGGGTCGAGACCAACCGGCCTGCCCCTGTGCATCCCGAGGGTGACGGTCCGCTTGCCCAAACAGCAGTCCCCAGGTAGCTTTCACCAGCTGGGCGCCCAATGCGTCCGGAATTCGCCGCACGGGAGGCGTCACGCCATGGGTTTGCGAAACAGCGGCTCTTTCTTCGCGCGGGCAGGCGTCCGCGGGACCTTGTTGCTCTTGACCACCGCTCCCGCCCTGGCACAGCCGGCCCGCATCGGACTGGTGATCGGTAACGGTAACTATTCCGCATTTCCGGCCCTTGCCGGCCTGCCTGGAATCGTCGCAGAAAGTGGCCAATGCGCTGCGCGGTCTGGGCTACCAGGTCATCGAGCGACAGGATGTCACCAGCGGCGGCCTGGCGGCCGCGATCAGTGAATTCAGCACAGAGATGGACGGCGTCACCAGATGCGAGCGTGTTCGTCTACATCTGCGGCTACGCGGCCGGCATGAACGACCGCCCCTTCCTGCTGCCGGTCTCGGCGAACATCCGGCGACCGTCCGATGTCATGACCCAAGGCATCCTGGCCAAGGCCATCTTGGACGTGCTCGATCGCAGCAAACCGAGTCGCGGTCTGGTGGCACTGGACCTGGTAACGGTGCCCGACGGATCGTCGCCGCCGCTGGACACCTTGACCGCAGTGCCCGCGCCCGCAGGGCGCGGGTCTGATCGCGGTGACCGGGTCCCTCCCAGCGACAGGACCAACGGCGCTGTCGGTGGCGCTCGCGGCAGGACTCGCCGTTCCGGGAGTCCAATCCGGCACTTGCTGGCCGGCGTCGAGGCACAGCTTAGAGGTCATCCTGCGGCGCGAATCGGCGCCTTGCGGATGCCGTCGATGTCGCAGCCCTCTCGTGGCCGATGAGCAACCGCCCCCCGCCTCTGCCCTGCCGTCCCGACCCAACCCGAACCAGTCGGAGACGAGGCTGCCGAAAGCAGGCCGCCGATTGCGCCGAAAGACGGCGGAGTCCCCGCATTACCGGACGAAGACGCCATGACCGTGGGCGAACGCCGGCGCGTGCAGGAGGCGCTCGCCCGCCTTGGCTACTATGCCGGTGAGATCGATGGCCTGTTCGGGCCCGAGACACGCGCGGCAATCCGCCGCTTTCAGCACGAAATCGGCGTCGAGATGACCGGGGTGATCACCGGCGCACAGGCCGCACGACTCCTCACCTGGCAGTAGCCTCGCTCAGCTGGGACCACCAATCGATCCAACAATCGCACAAGGGATAACGACAGAATGAGCCTGAAAACGAAATTCAACCTGGCAATGCTCGGAGCCTTTGTCGTAGGACTCCTGTTGGCGGCCACGTTCCTCTATCGGATCGCGAACGACGAGGCGCGCCGGGAGGTGCTTCGGGAGGCGTCCATCATGATGAGTGCCGCCTCGGCAGTACGCACCTATACGGTCAAGGAAATCACGCCACTGCTGGCAGAGCAGAGCAAGCTGCGCTTCCTGCCACACACCGTGCCCTCCTGGGCAGCGCAGACGAATATGCGCATCCAGCTGGAGCAGTTGCCGAGCTACACGTACAAGGAGGCATCCTTGAACCCCACCAACCCCGCGGACCGAGCGACGGATTGGGAGGCGGACATCATCGGCGCATTCACGCGCGATCAGGAGCTGACCGAGCTCGTGAGCACGCGGGAATCCGCGCTGGGGCCAACCCTGTCGCTGTCCAAACCGATCCGGCTCAAAGACCCGGCCTGCCTGAGCTGCCACTCGACGCCAGCGGAGGCGCCGGCCACGCTGATCGACCTGTACGGGGCAGCCAATGGATTCGGGTGGAAGCTGAACGAGGTCGTCGGCGTACAGGTCGTAACGGTACCGCTGCAAATCGCGCTCGACCGGGCCAACAATACGCTCAAGCTCACGCTGGGCGGCTTGGCGGTGGTCTTTTTGGTGGTCATGGTGCTGCTCAACATCCTGCTGACCACCCTGATCGTTCGGCCGGTGCGCCGGATGTCGCTCATCGCCGACGAGATCAGCACGGGCAACATGAGCGCCCCGGAGATTCGAACCGAAAGGGCGTGACGAGATCGCCTCTTTGGGCACCTCCTTCAACCGGATGCGCCGCAGCCTCGAGAATGCGATGAAAATGTTGGAGAGCTGATCATCAACGGACGCGCGACCACACCTCCCAACATCGGCCGTTATCGGGTCGTACGAACCCTCGGCGGCGGTGCGATGGGCGTCGTCTACGAGGCCCACGATGCAGTGATCGACCGCAAGGTCGCGATCAAGCTGGTGCGCACGGAGCTGCTGGAGGGCAAGGAACGACAGGACTATGTGGAGCGCTTCCAGCGGGAGGCCCAGGCAGTCGGGCGGTGCAACCATCCCTGCATCGTCGCGATCTTCGACTACGCCCTGCATGAGGAGAACCCTTTCCTCGTGATGGAATACGTCGACGGGGTGGGTCTCGACACGGCAATGTCACAGGGTGAGCGATTCGCCCCGAACGCCGCCGTCCACGTGATCCTTCAGGTGCTGGATGCCCTGGCCTGCGCGCACGCCGCCGGCATCGTGCACCGCGACATCAAACCCGGAAACATCCTCCTCGTGACCGGCGGGGGGGTGAAGGTTACGGATTTCGGCGTCGCGCGGCTCGACACCTCGAATCTGACGCTCGACGGCATGGCGATCGGCACCCCCCGCTACATGTCGCCCGAGCAATGCTGCGGCGGTCCAGTGGACCAGCGCAGTGACCTGTTCTCCGCGGCGATCGTGCTCCAGGAGATGCTGACCGGCGAGCGTCCCTTTCCCGGGCGCAATCTCACAGAGATCGCCTGCCGCCTGCTGCGCGATCCACCCGCCGGGGGTGACGAGGTCAAGGCAGTCGCCGGCCCTGCCGTGAGCGCGGTGATTCAACGGGCGCTGGAGAAGGCACCGGAAGACCGTTATGCCTCCGCCAGCGTCATGGCGGACGCCCTGCGCGAGGCGATTGGACAGGCCGTTCCCCAGTCGTCGCCGGCGGCCACCATCGACAAGACCGTGATTGCGGTCCGTGCCCAGAGCGCGTCGCCGCAGTCTTCCGGCGGAAGCGCGTTCGACCCAGTGCTACTGAGCAACATCGAGCGACGGCTTGCAAACCGCCTCGGCCCGATTGCTCGGTACCTGGTGCAAACCTTGCTCCCGACTGCCACGTCCGCGGAAGCGCTCTGCGATGTGCTGGCGCAGCGGATCGATCGCCCGGACGACCGTCGGCAGTTCCTGTCAGAGGCACTGGAGGCCGTCCGCAGCGGTGCGACCGGCAGCCCCTCGCTCGCGTCAAAGCAGTCCCAGTCGTCATCCCCCTCCGCCTCCCCCTCTCCATCCCCGCCCGGTCCCAGCCCCCACCGCCGTCCTCGATCACGTCAGACGAGATCGAGCGTGCCCGGCGTGCACTCGCCGAGACATTGGGACCGATCGCCAAGGTACTGGTGCAGCGGGCGCTGGCGCAGGCGCGAAGCCGGCAGGAGCTCTGGGATCTGCTTGCAGCCCGGATCGGGTCCGCAGTCGAGCGCGCCGCCTTCATCGCCCGACGCGACAAGGGCTAGAAGCATGCCTGAAGAGGGACGAACGGTGGACGTAGACCCGGCACAACTGCCGCAGATCGCGGGGTACACGACGGAAGCCGTCCTCGGCGCAGGCGGCATGGCGACGGTTTACCTGGCGGTCCAGGATTCGCTGTCCCGGCATGTAGCCCTGAAGGTAATGAGTCAGATCCTGATGGCCGACGCGGACTTTTGCCGGCGGTTCCTGAACGAAGGGCGTCTGATCGCCAAACTCTCCCACCCCAATATCGTGACCGTCTACGACATTGGAGCATCGGACCGTTTCCACTACTTGTCTATGACCTATCTCGCTGGCGGTACCCTCAAGGAGAAAATCCGCGATGGATTACCGCTCGAATACGCCTTGTATATCGTGAAGTGTCTGGCCGATGCCCTCGGGTACGCGCACGGACAAGGGATCGTGCACCGCGACATCAAGCCGGGCAATGTCCTCTTCACGCACAGCGGGGCGCCGGTGCTGACCGACTTCGGCATCGCCAAGACGATCGGGAACGAGACCAAGCTCACCTCCACCGGAGTGACGGTCGGGAGCGTCGGCTACATGAGTCCGGAGCAGGCCCTGGGAGACGAGGTGGACAACCGGTCCGATCTGTACAGCCTCGGCGTCCTCTTCTGGCAGATGCTGACCGGTACCCTGCCCTATTCGGCGCCGGACCCCTTTGCGCTGGCGCTGAAGCACGCGAACGATCCGATCCCGGAACTGCCCGAACGCCTGGATCGGTTCCAGCCCGTCATCGAGGGGCTGATGGCCAAGAAGCCAGAGGATCGGATGGCGTCAGCCGAGGAACTGCTCCGGGTCATCGACGCGCATCCCGCACGACGACATCGGTGCGTGCTCCCCGTCCGACTCCGACGACGACCGTCGTCCTGTCGCGAGTCCCAGAAACGACGCCGAATCGCCGGGTTGCCCCGGCCCAAGTGGAGCCCCTCCGGAATCGGCGCGCGAGACGCCGCCTTGGGCTGGCGGTCGCCTTGATCGGCATCGCGGGCCTTATGGGGATCGCGGCCTTCATCGGCTATAGCGGCCTTCTCACACCGATCCCAGAAGCACCGGCGACGCCCTCAGTACCGCCGAGCGACGCCCAAGACGCCGTGCCTGGTGCCCTGCCGCACGCGTCGGATGAGGGCGCCAGACCCCTGCTGCCGACACCCGAGGGTCTGCCACCGGGGGCGCCGACGGCTCACGTTGAGACCAGGCGCACCCCCGGCGGGGGACCCCTGCTTGCGGATACTCCCGACGGCCTATAGCCGGCGGACAGCAACGGGTTCGAAACATTGCTGAACCAGGCCGAGACGTCAATGGAAGGCCGGCCGTTTGACCGATCCGCCGGGAGACAACGCCTTCGAGAGCTACAGCCGGGTCCTGGACCTCGACCCGGAGCACCCGCAAGCCACGCAGGCCCTGGTTACGATTGGGCGAATAAACGCAGCCAACAAGGTGTTCCTGTCCGCCGACGCAATGTTGAGGCAGGGGGCGATCGACGACGCTCGCCGAATGATTGAGACTGGTTTGAGAATGAATCCGGACGATGAGCGTCTGCTGGGGCTCCGACAGGCGCTCGACTACATGCAATGACGCGAGATCCCCAAGGTTGTTGTGGCGTGCGGGCCCGCCCATACTCTGCCGGGTATCGGGGTGCGGCTGGAGCGTTTCCGGTCATGTCCCGGCATTCGGCCCATTCTTGGGTTCGGTCCCCGCGCACCCGGAACTGCACCTGAGGGGCCTGCCGACTCGGCCGGCAACGCCGCCTCGCGGTGAGTGCCGGTTTAATCTGCGTTTGCTCAAGACGCAGCAATAACGATAGCAATGACCAAAGGAGCCAACCCCATGAAACGAAGCCTCATCACCGCGGCGATCACCTCGGTTCTTTTTGCCTTCCCGCTGAGCGCAGAGGATTCGGGCAAGATGTACCAGGCGACGGCCAACTCGAACATCAGGGCCGCGCCGACCACCAATTCCCAGAAGATCGGTTACCTCAAACAGGGCAACCAGCGTCCGGGTGATCGGAAGCGCCGCTGGAGGCAACTGGCACCAGGTTCGCTTGAACAGCGGGCAGATGGGCTTCGTCTATGGTCACCTGCTCGAGTCGACCGAGGGAGCGGTTCCTTGGAACCGAGTACACCCAGCTTGAAAGGCGGACCGACCGAGGCTCCAGAGGATGCCTTTGCGTACATCATTTGGCCGCAGGATGGCGAGGTAATCCCTGGGGGCGATTTCGTCGTCCTGTTCGGACTGCACGGGATGGGTACGGCGCCTGCCGGCGTGGATAAGGCCCATACCGGGCCATCATCACCTGCTGATCGATACGGACCTACCGCCACTGGATCAGCCGATCCCTGCGAGTGACAACTTTGTCCACTTTCGGCCGTGGCCAGACCGAGTATCACCTGACACTACCCAAGGGCGAGCACACCCTGCAATTGCTGCTGGGCGATGCCAATCACATCCCGCACACGCCGCCGGTGATGTCAGAGCGGATCACCATCACCGTGCCCTGAGAATGGCCGGCGCCGTCCAGGGCGAGCATTACGTTGAAAACGCTGATTAAAGCGTTTCCCGTGGGGGCACGGAGGGCCCGCCATTTTCAACGGCGCTCAGCCGGTGAAAATGGAGCGCTCCACGAGTCGCGCCTCGGGGAGCGCGAGCTGATTCAAGCCAGGATGGCTTTCATCAGCATCTCCTTAGGGGTTCGGAATCGAGGTCTGCATGAAACTCTCGCAGGTCCTGGAGGGTCCGCGATAGCGGCCGCGGCGACGGCGGCGAGGGTCATGCGTAGCGGTCTGGACGGAGATGTCCGCAGGCAACTGGCGGGCTGGCGATACAGGGCATCGCAGCCGCCCGCCATGCCCCGATCAGGTCGCGGGATCAGGGCATGGACCGGACGACCCGGAAACCGTGCAGGTAGTAGCGAACGTCCCGGTCGTAATGATTCCGCCGGGTCGTTCGCATGTAGTCAGCCCCCAGATTCCAGCTGCCGCCGCGCAGGATGCGCGCGATGCAATCGCCCCGAAGCCAGGCCGAGCCGTCGACGGGTGCTCCTTTGTAGGAGCCATTCACGCAGTCCATCGTCCATTCCCACAGGTTGCCGTGGACGTCGTAGAGCCCGAACGGATTGGGCGCGAAAGATCCGACCGGAGCCGGGCCGCGGCCATCCCAGTCGCTCCCGCAGTCACTGCAATTCGCGTTACCCTTGCCGACCTCGTCGCCCCACCAATAGGCCGTCGTCTTGCCCCCGCTGGCTGCGTACTCCCACTCGGCCTCGGTCGGCAATCGGTACGCATGACCCGTCTTCTTGCTGAGCCAGGCGACATACTCTTGTGCGTCGTCCCAGCTCAGATTGCTGGCAGGCAGGCGACCGTCAGCGCCCGCCTCGGGGCTGAAGCGGCAGCCGCCCTCGCGCAGACAGGCGTCCCATTCGGCGAGTGTTATCTCGTAGACGCCGATCGCGAATGGGCGGGCGAAGCGGACCTCGTGTCTAGGCTTCTCGTCCGGGCGGCCTTGGTCGGAGCCCATCAGGTAGGTGCCTGCCGGTACCTCCACCATCAACGGGCATGCGTCGCAATCCCGAAAGGTGCTCGGTCGCCCCGTCGCCCGCAGCGATCCGTTGTCCCGGCCGACCCGCCGACATGCCGCCAGCAGGTCCGCCGCCATCGGATGGGGACCTGTGGACTCCTCCCCGATGCCGGTGCGGTTTGCCTCTTCAGCGCCTTGATCCGTATCTCGGCAAGGCGCGCAAAGCGCCCGGTGGGGTAGGTGGCCAGATAGGCCTCGAACTCTGACGGGTCCTTGCTGTTCTTGACGGTCTCCCAGAAGGCGAGCTCCTCCCAGAACCCGAGGTCGCCGGTCTTCTTCGGCGTCGCGCCGGAGTCCGCAGAGGGCCGGATCGGCATAGAGCCCAGCGACGCACGACAATCAGCGCCAGGGAGACGGCAATGGGTTTCGTAGAATCGAATGACACTTTGGGTTGCCCGGCGCCTGCGTGGTCGTGAGATCTCCTGCCCTGCCGCATGAGCAAGAGAGGACTGCTCGGAATCCTAACATTGCGGGCCCGCCGCACATAGCCTACGGCTTTCGCCTTTGTCCAGGCAGTCCCCTAAATACGCAGGCCTGACCGTCATCTGGCTAATTTACCCCAAGGGCAAACAGCTCCAGTTGTCGAGCGGTATCCTCAGTCTGCAGGCGCTTCACGCCGATCATGAATACGACACCCGAGTGGGGACGGCGGCGATGCTCCCCGGGATCGGGGAAAGCGGCGAGGGGAGCGCGGATGCCGGGAGCCTGTCGGACTCAGGATGAATCTACTGCGGAAGTGGGAGAACGGCCCATTCTGCCCCCGCTATGTCGTTACATAGAGCCCACTATGCGCCTCAAAGCCGGAACAAAATGGTCTCGCTCTCCCACTCCCTCGCGACGATCCCCCTAAGTCCGACAGGCTCCTAGAACCGGCTCCCGGACACCACGCTCACCATGCTGTCGATCTCGTCCAGCTCCTTCTGGATTCCCTGGGATCTGGTCCTGAGGTCCGTCACTGGCTGCTCGTCCGGCCGAACCCCCCGCAGCTGATCTTTAGTACTCGTTACGCGTGCCTGTGCCTGATCGAGTCGGTGCAGGCTCGCCTGGGTAGCAGAGCTCTTGCTCTCGGCCCTCAGACGCGAGCGCTCTGCGGCGATTCTGCGCTCCTGGTTCGCCAGGCGGGACTGTGCACGCCCCAGGTCTCCTCTCACCTGAGCCCGTTCCTGCTCGAGCGCGCTCGCCTGCGCATTGAGCCGCTGCTGAGCACTCAGCTCGCCCTGGTGGACGCCCTCCCGCTCGTCGACGCGACGCTGGTAACCGCCGCCAGCCAGGCCCACGACCCCGCTCACGAAGCCGCCCTCGTGGGGATCGACACTGGTCGCGCACCCGGCCGCAAAGATGGAGATGCCGGCAGATAGGACCCAGCCGCGCCAGCGCCCCATGGCCGAGGCCGCAGCGTACAACCTGGAGTCCGTGCCCTTGCCACCATCGGATCGCTTCATTGCCAGCTCCCTAGGCTGCCGAGACCGTGTTCGCGAGGCCATCCAGGGTCTCGATTTGCTGGTTATAGGCCCGGAGCTCCTTCTGCAGGCCAGCTGTATCTGTGCCGGGGTTCTGCTGTCGGTACTCCCGCTCGGCGCCCTCGAACATGGAGTATTTCTCCCGCGCGCCCTTGGTGGCCTGGCTAACCACGGCCTCGTTCTCCGAAACACGACTGCGGGTACTCGTCAGATCCGCCTCCGAGGCCTGCCCTGCCTTGTAGCGGCTCCGCACGGAGGCGAGGCGACGCTTGTCTTCGGCCAGGACCTGCCGCGCGCTGCCAATCAGCTCCTCGGTCTCTTTGTTCGACTGCTGCACGTCAGCAATCATCGAATCGAGCTGGTCCTCCTTGTCCGAGTATTGCTTCTGTTTGCTGGCAACGTAGGCCCCGGCCAGGCCGCCCACTGCCCCGCCGATCAGGGCCCTTTTGAGGATCCCCTCTGTATCCTTACCCTGGAAGATGCCCAACAGCGCACCAGCGCTGGCGCCGATCAGGACCCCTTCCCACACCGTTTTCTGGAACGCCTGGCTCTGTTTTCGCAGGCGTTGTTCGGCAGGGGTGAGCGAACTGTCCGGTGCAGCCGTCGTGGACGCCCCGCCGGTGAGCCCGCTCATCCAGGACCCGGCACCGGAGACGGACTCGCCAACCCGATCCCCGGTGCTGACGCACCCTCCCATCAGAATCACGGCAGCCGCAAATGCGGGGGCGACGCCAGACAAGCTTGGTTGTCGTCACGGACAGATCGAACATCACTCCCCCTATGCAGTCAGCTACACCTGATTATGGTAAAAATGCTGGGGAAACCAGTTAGACTTCAGCACGTCACCGAGAGGCCGCCGCCCAGCTGCGCCGCCCCCGTCCGACCGCTAGGGAGATGCTGATTAAAGCCATCCCTGGCTTGAATCAGCTCGCGCTCCCCGAGGCGCGACTCGTGGAGCGCTCCATTTTCAACGGCTTAGCGCCGTTGGAAATGGCTGGCCCTCCGTGGCCCGCACGGGAAACGCTTTAATCAGCGTTTCCCTAGCATGGTCGAAGATCCAGCGAATCGTACTGCCTCAGCGCGCGGATGAGAACAATCATACAACACGAGGGGTAGTGAGAATGCCAGTCGGTCGATCCCTTTGCGATGCGACCCCAATAACCGCTTGTATCGGCCTTGAGGTGCACCTGCAGCGTCCCCGTGGCACAACCCTGTCCGGCACCATCAAATCGCGAGCTCTTCGATCTGCGCCTTTGGGTCGTGAACGAGTCTGCCGACGGCGAAGCCGGCTCTCCAAGGGGAATCAGCTGGCAGGTCTTAAGGGGAACCAGCCGAAAACCGGATCTCCCACTTTGAAGCAGAAGTCGATGCAGACGAGTCCCGCGTCGCAGTACGCGCCACCAGCGGCCATCGATTGCGCTGTTTCCCGGTGCCCCCTGAACAGCGAAAACCGCCAGAAAGCCGTTGTCCGCCTGGACCCCATGCGCTCAGCCGACGAACTGCAGGCAGGGCGATTCCGACGACCATGACCCGGCTCTTCATCAGTCATTCGAGCAAGGACGTTGATTTTGTTCGCAACCAGCTCCAGCCATTGTTTGGCGGGCAGGGCGTAATCACCTGGTGCTCCGCAACCCACATCAGAACGGCTAACGACTGGCAAAGGCAAATCCGTGAGGCGCTGGTGCAAGCCGACTGGTTTATCGTCGTCCTGTCACCTGACGCCCAAAGGTCGGAATGGGTTCAGGCAGAGACTCATTGGGCCCTGGAGCATATGCGTGGACGTGTTATCCCGCTGATGACCAGGACCTGCGAACCCGGCGAAGTCCACCTAAAACTCGGGACCGTTCAATTTATCGATTTCCGCAGGGATGCTGACCGTGCGGGCCAACGATTGCTGGCGCTTATCCTGGGTGTGCCGCCCGAGTCGCTGACGCTGTCTGCGGTCCAGCACGGCTCCATTGTGGACCCTCAGCCAACCACGATTATCCCCGCGTACCGACAGGCCAGCGTTTTGTTTTTCGTACAGCCGCGGGTCGGGTCGGGTTTCGAGCAACGGCTGCAAATCCGGCATGGGGCGATTATCGGACGTTCCGAGAATGTCGACCTGCAGATCAATGACGATTGCATATCTCGCCAGCACGCCAAGATTTCGGTCGGCCGGTCTGGCGGGAAGATCGCGCTGACACTGACGGATCTTGGCAGCGCGAATGGAACCTTTGTCAACCAAAAGCAGGTGTTGCCCAGCCATCCCCTCACGGTCGGAGACGTCATTGACATCGGTAATGTGCAGATGCACGTACGAGAGATCGACTAAGGCGATTGCCGGAGAATCATGTACCAGCTGGCGCCGAATTGACGTCCGCCTTCAAGGAGTACCGGCGGAAGCATAGCTGGGCTATGTGACTGCTGGCGCGACGAGAAAGGCGGGCGCAAAGACAAGCTAGCTGGTGCATGATCTGACAGAAATCGCCTAAGTCCAGTCACAATTCGGTTCGCTCTTTCCACCGATTGCAAGACCGCTGGCCTGGGGTCACCCCGCACCTGCTGGCACCGGGTTTTTCCAGACCGTTTGACCAAGAATGTGCCTGGCCAAGCTCAGGGATGCGACCGCCGCAATCGACTATGGGAATCCCTGCTTCGGCCTGGGCCGTCGATCAGGGTACTGGCCCTCGTTCGGCACCGATCCGATCAAGGTCGCCAAGCCAGGAACCCTTGTCCGCTTGTCCATTGAGACGGTAGGCCGCCATGTGTGCCACGAACTGCGCCGCGTATGGGATCAAGTAGGCGTTCTGCTTCAGGTGAAACTCATCGTTCACGACCTCGATCCCCGCTCCCACCTCCTGCTCTCCGAAATCCCGACCCACGCCAATCACCGTATCGCCGTAATAGGACAGGCTATTGTCCAGACTCTCACGGATCTCATCGAGCTGTGTCTGCCACTTCGCCATCTTGTCCTTGAGGGACGCGCGGGCCTCATCGATCGCCGCGTCAGAGCCTTGCCGGCCGGAGACTTCCGCAGCGAAGCGATCGAAGCGGCCCTCTGCAAGCCCGATAAGCTGCTCGATAGCCCGCGCCTTCTGTCGGTCCGTGACCACCCGCTTCCCGAGAAAGGCACCGAGGCGCAGGAGGGCGCGCATGGTACGGGCGCGGGCCTCGTTGATCGCAGACTGGCTCCGCTCCATGTCTCGCTGAATCAGTTCCAGACGGGCGCGCAGTGCCTGGTCCTGGGACTGCTCGGCCAACTGTCGGAGGTCCGCGAGGGCCTGAGCCGCATCGCCCCCCGCATCCCCGGTCAGGGCGGGCAACACCGACCAGGCCTGCTTGATCGCGTCCAGGCGCTGGGGGGAGACGATCACCGGGGCCGTCAGCACCAAACGGAAGCCCAGGCTGTCCAGCGTCTTGGCGCGCCCGGTTGCGCCGTTGAAATAGTTGTGCTCCTGGCGCACGGCACTGCCCAGCTGGCTCTCGGGGGTGAAGACGTCGCCGCCGCGGCTGACGAATCCACCGGCCTGACCGTGGGGGCGGCCCCGTCGATCCAGGTGGAAGGGAACCAGGGTCATCTCGGCGGCGTTGCCGAGGATGTCGTGAAGGCCCAGGGGATTGGGCTTCAGCAGCCCGACGGGGTGGAGGCTGCCCTCCGCGGAACGGGTGCTCTCGAACCAGGCATAGCGTGCGAGGTCGCCCTCGGGCATGGGAAAGACGGGGGCCAGAAAGTCCGTCTCGTCGACCATCAGCCCCCCGCGGGCGGCGAACTCCCACTCCTCTTCCGTGGGCAGGCGCAGGAAACCCGGCTCGCGATCTTCCCGGGGCATGGCGTCGGGCGCGTGGGCGAGCAGCCACTCCGTGTAGCGGCGCGCCAGGTCCACCGCATCGAACCAACTAACCTCCGTCATGGGCAAACGTCCCTGCATCGAGGGTGTGGGGCAGGTCTCAGCGGTCAGGGCGGCGTATTGATCGCGGGTCGTCTCGTATTTGGCGATGTAGTATCGGCGCGCCGCCGATGACGGCTCCGAGAATGCGCCGGCCAGGTGGCTCAAACGCCGACCCTCCTTGTAACCGCGATCGGCATCGCTCTGGCCGAGTTCCACCTGACGGTCGTCCAACAGGTTGTCGGAGGGGATCTCCACGGGGCGAAAGACCATGGCGCCGCCGCACGCCAGGGGCAGCACCAGATCATCGGCCGCCGGCGTCGGGTTGAAGAACTTCTCCGGCCAGGTCACGGGCCCCGCGGCCTGATCGGCAGAGGCCAGGCCGGAGCCCAGCGCCAGGACAAGGGTCCCGAACAGGGCAGCCAGCAACCGCGCAAAAGATACACTAGACATCTCTCAGTCCCTCGGCAGGCTCGATGCGCGCCGCTCGCCAGCCGGCCCAGGCGGCCGAGGCCGCCGCACCGAGCAAAGTCGCAGCGAGCGCACTCATGACGTGACCGGGCAGCAGCCGGCAAATGGATTCCCCCGGTTGCAGGCTTTCGGCGAACCAGCCGTTCAGCGCGGTAGCGACAGGCAGGTACAGGGCCAGTGCAGCAAGGGCACCCAGCATCGCCACCAACACCGCCTGGGTCACCGGGAACAGGACCAGGCTCAGGGTTGGAAAGCCGATCAGCCGGACGATGGACAGTTCCCGGCGCTTGCGCTCCACGTTGGCCAGCAGGTTGGCCGCGAGCGAGGCCAGAAAGCCCAGTGTCCCGATCAGGGCAATCAGCCAGAAGACCCGGGTCAAGTTCCGATCCAGGGACTGCACCGCGGCGATCTCGGCCACCTGGGTACGCACCTCGATGCCTTCGGCGGTCAGATCCGCGGCCAGTTCGGCCACCTTGTAGATGCTGGTCGCATAGAGCCGGAACCGGGCATAGGTCCGGGGGCGGGGCGGGGGCTCGGAGCCCTCCCAGCCCAACTCCGGCACCGCGACCCCGTCCCGATAGTCCTCGGTGGCGACCAGAAGCGCCAGGGGCACCAGGGCCGCCTCCTCCACCAGGGCCTCTGGGGCCAGGACCCCGGTGACGGTCAGCTCCCATACCACGCCCTCGTCCTGGCCGTTGCGGTGGCGGTCGATGCGCGCCACCAGCCGGTCACCCGGTACGGCCGCCAGCTTGCGCGCCGCAGCCGCGGAAAGGACCAGCTCAGTCACACCGGAGGGTGCAAGGCCAGGGGCCCCGAGCAGGGGGTCGCCCGCGCCCGTGGGGATCATCTGCAGGGCGCGCAGTTCGGTCCCCTTGGAGGGACTCATGAGCCGGCTGAGGCTTGCGGCGATGCGACGGGTGTTGGGGACCACGAAGGCCACGTCCGCTCGGGCCGCAATGCGGGCGAACCAGGCCTCGTCGAAGCTCCGACTGCCCACCGCCAAGACCTCCCGATTGGCAGGCGATTCGACCAGGCGCTGGGCCAGGGTGTCCACCAGACCGAACTTGAGACCGAACAGGACCAGTAGCGGCGCCAGCACCGCCATCAAGGCCAAGCACGAAGCACAGCGAGATACGCCGCTCGTGAGCGAAGTCCCGATACGCCAGGCGCAGGATCTCCCGATTGGGGCGCATGGGATCGTCAGTTCCAGAACAGCGATCGCGTGGTCTCGCCGTCGCGCTCGATGCGGTGCTCGAGCACCTGGACCCCGGGGATCCCGTCCGGGTGCCAGTCGTGGCTCGCGATCACCGCGGTCACCCCCGCCTGGCGCACCAGTTCCAAGAGCAGATCCAGGATAGCGGCCGCATTCACCGGGTCCACCGAGGCCGTAGGCTCATCCGCCAGCAGCACACTCGGGCGGTGAGCCAGGGCGCGGGCGATGGCGACCCGCTGGCGCTCCCCCACCGAGAGCTGGCCTGGATTCTTGTCGAGCTGCGGGCCGATGCCCAGCCGCTCCGCGAGGCGCTCGACGAGACCGGCCGGGTCCTGCCCCAACAGGCGGCAGGACAGGGCGATATTCTCCCGGGCGGTAAGGAAGGGCAAGAGTCCGCCCGTCTGGAGCACATAGCCGACGTGGGCGCCACGCAGCCGCCCGAGCCCGTCCAGGTCGCGCCGCCCCCAGAGCCGGAGCAGATCCGTGGGCTGACGGTGCTCCGGATGAAAACTGAAGGTCTCGGCGCCGTCGGGCCTGAGCGCAAACGCGAGCAGGTCGAGGAGGGTGCTCTTGCCGCAGCCGCTCTGGCCGCGCAGGACTACCACCTCCCCCGGGCGGACCCTCAGCTCCGGCACCAGGAGCTCGAATCGGGTTCCCCCTGCCTGCCGACGCTTCACAAGTGCCCGGCACAGATAGACCGGCGGCGAGGGGGCCATCAGGGCAGGGCGTCCAAGGGGATGGTGGTGACCGACTCGCCCTTGGAGGCGCGCCCGCTCAGATCGATCCAACGGTCCGTATCGTCATGGATGCGGCGGTAGAGCCGGATCTTCTCCTCGATGGCGTCCAGCACCTCTTGTTGCTCCGCGTAGGAGCGCGCCAGCCAACGGGACTCGGTAAGATTCATGATCTGGCTGGTGTAGGGCAGATCGTCCAGCCACTCCCCCACCAGGCCCACATCCGCCAGGCGCTTCACCTGCAACGTGCTGACCTTGTCCGGGTCACGAGCCAGGGCCGCCGCGGCACCCCGCAACTGGCCGAAGAAGTCCTTGGCGGTCATGGTGGTACGCTCCCCGGCGGCAACGATGGCCTCCAGGGTCTCCTGGAGGTTGCTCAACTGGTTCTTGCCGATGAGGACCCGCACCTCCAGAACCTTCTGGGACGGGTCCGTGAGGTCGCGGTCGCTGACCCAGCCATCGATCAGGCGCGGCGCCCGGCTACCGGCCTCCCGCCCCAGATAGGCGAGCTGCATGGCACGCCCGACCAGGGCGGTCTTGCGCTCCACCTCAGTGGCCTGAGGTCCCTCGGGCACCTGAATGATTCGGCCCGAGCGGATGCCCTCCAGTTGCTGCACCAGGGCGTCGGCAAGCGCATCCACCTGGGAGCCGAAGGCATCCACCGAGCCCCCCTTCACCGGGAAATAGAGGTCACCGGCGTCACCCCAGCGGGTCAGGGTGTGATACTGGGCAGCGGCGAGCTGATGGGTCTGGCGGCCCTCTGGGGTGAGGAGGTGCAGGGCCGCGATGGCGATCTTGCCGCCGCCGGCAGTCTGGTCCTTTTCCTGGGCCAGGAGGCGCAGGCGCTCGGCCCCCAGGTGGGTGCGCGATAGGGGGTCATTGGCCTCGCGCGCGCCGGCGTCGGTGATCAGCACGACGAAACGGCCCGCGTAGCCCCGCCAGTCGATGGACTCGATGGCGTCGTAGACCCCGGCAAACGCATCCTCGTTGAACCCCCGGCTGGAGACATTGGTCGCCTCCACGCGGTTCACCTTGCCGAAGAAGCCCGACGGGTCCCGGCCGTCCTCCAGGGTGGCAGCCACCCGGCTTACATACTCCAGGCCGGGGGTCACCTCGGTGTTGTCCCGAAAGGCTACCAGTCCGAAGCTCAGTGCGTCGCCCATCGGCGAGCCCTTGAGCCGATCGTAGATGCGGCGGATGGCCGCGCGGGTGCGGTCGATGTAGGGACCCATGGAGGTTGTGGTGTCGACCACGAAGACCACCCCGGCACGATAGTCCGCAGGCGCCCCAGCCGGGGCATCCCCTGTCCCCGCTGACGCACCGCCGCCGCCCCCCGCACCCTGGGCGAGCAGGTCCGGATCCCCTGCCTGGAGCGTCACCGCCGCCACATCCAAGACCGTCGCACGCAGGCCGCTTTCCAGGTCGACCTGCTCGTGAGCCAGGATCGGCAGCAGATAGAATTGGCGGTTAGGATCCACATAGGTATCCGGCTCCTTGGCGATCACCGGAAATCCCTCCGGGATCCGGCCCTCCCGAATCGCCGCACGCAGGCGCTCAGTCTCCGGTACCAGGGTCTCGGACTCAAGTAGCCCCATCAGCCCCCCCCGCTCACGAAAGAATAGGGCCGGCTCCCGATCGGCGTTACGCGTGAAGGCGACAGTGAGGGTCTGACGCCAGTCGATGACCTCGGCCGCCGCGAGCCAGCCGACAGCGGCATCCGCGGCGGCGGTGCCCAACTCCAGCCAGTCCGAGCCCTGGACCTGCCGCCGGTCGTAGACGTGGAAGACGCTCAGCGGCGGCACCTCGGCACCGCGCCGGGCCGTCGTGCTCGGGGCATCCCGCAGAGCGGCGCCGGGGCGGGTCAACACCCGCTGATAGAGGCTGGTCTTGCCCGGCATGGGCAGGGCCTGCCGCTCGGCAGCCGCAGCCGCCGCGGCTCCGAGGCCGACCAGGACTACCGCAAGGACCCTTGCCACAACCCCGAGGCGGGTCGACATATGCATCATGGCGCCTCCTCGGCACTATCGACGGCCTTGAGTCGCGCATCGGCGTCTGGCACCCCAGCCTCGGCAGCACGACGGTACCAGTCTCGCGCCTTGGCCCCATTGGGCTTGGAGAAGGGCGAGTTGTCCTTGGACCAATGCAACGGATCGTACATCTCTGCCAAGGCGAAGGCAGCGGGGCCGTGTCCGGCGTTCGCCAGCTCCCGGATCAGGGCGAAGGCTTGATCGAGTCGCCGCGCCTTGAGCAACCCTTGGCCCAGTGCCCAGAGATCCTCTGCCGGGGGTGGCCTCCCGGCGCTCAAGCGGTCCTGGGCCAGCGCGAAGGCGTCATCCAGTCGGCCCTCGCGGATTAGGTCACGGAGTTCCCCCATGGCAGGGGTTGCGGTTGGGGTTGCGGTTGCGGTTGCGGTTGGGTACTGGCTCCGGTTGGGGCTCCACTACTGGCAGCGGTCGCAGCAGCCAGTAAAGACCGCCGGCAATGGCGACGAGCAACACCAGCCCGATCGCCCACATCAACCCGCGCCTACCGCGGCCAGAGCGCGCCGCGGCCTCCGTGGCGGTGCGACCCGGCGACCGCTGCGTCCCGCCGCCAGCCGCCGGCCAGTGCTCGAGCAGCGCCTCCATGGTGGCCGGGCGTTGCGCAGGGTCGGGTTGCAGCATCGCCACGAGCCAGTCGCGCAGACCCGCGGGGACCCCGCTGAGGTCGGGTACGCTCTGGCGGCTGCGCAGCGCGCCCTCGATGCTGTCGCCCATGCCCAGGGGGCGCCCCTGGGCGGCGGCGGCGAGAATCAGACCCAGACTGTAGATGTCGGAGCGGGCGTCCACTCCACCCCCGAACAGGCCAAGCTGCTCGGGCGACGCGTAGCGGTATTTGCCGGCGAAGGAGGAGCCGATGATGGTCTCCTGGGTCGGGTCGGTGAGTTTGCAAACCCCGAAGTCGATGAGCTTGGCGGCTTCGATGCGCTCTCCGGGCAGTATGACGTTGTCCGGGGAGATGTCCCGATGCACCGCCCCACAGCGGTGGGCCTCGGCAAGCCCGGCGGCGAGCCGGTCCCGCAGGCTGAGTACCTCTGCGGGGTTGAGCGGCCCGCGGCGCAGCCGGTCGGCGAGGGAGGAGCCCTCCACATACTCCATGACCAGGTAGTCGCGCCCTTGGTCGTCTCGCACGAAGCCGTCGTAGCTCACCACGGCGTCGTGGCGCACCCCGCGCAGTACCCGCGCTTCGCGATAAAAGAGGTCCATGACCTGGCGGTTCATGGCCATGGCGGGGCGGATCACCTTGATGGCGTGCCGGGTCTCAAGCCCGGTATGGCGGGCCAGATAGACCTCCCCCATGCCGCCGCCGCCGAGCAGGCGCTCGACCCGGTAGGTGTTGACCAACAGGGTCCCGGGGGCAATGCCATGGGGTGCAACCGGATCCAGGCGCACGACCGTCGCTCCGCCGTCATCGGCGGCCTCGGGGGTCACGACCCGGTTATCTTCTGGACTCATCGATCGGCTCCGTCCCCAGGCAGTCATCTGGCCCCGATGCAACCGGCGCGCAGGATCGGCTTCGGCGGCCCCAGTGTAATCGACTGCTGGCGCTCAGGGGCCCCGGGTTGGGGCGTGCTCCTATACTAGGCAGTGGTGGTCAAGCCCTTCAACCGATGCACCGTCGGCTGTCCGACAACGACCCCCAGCGTTGGTATTCACTATCTTGGAGTGGCGTCTATTGAAGCGCTGGGCCCTGTTCATGGCCGGTTCGTTGATCTTCAGCATCCTCGGCTGCAGTTGGCCATTACAAAGGACCGGGGTCCATAAGGAAGCGGTCGGCCGCGACCAATCGATGATCGCGGGGGACCCCTTCCAACATCTAGTCTACCGCCAGGGGAGTTGGGACAAGTCGAGCCCTGTGCATGTCTACCTCGAAGGGGACGGCCTCCCTTGGATTACCCGCACACGTATTGCCCGGGATCCGACCCCCCGGACTCCTCTCGCGCTACAACTCATGTCGCACGATCCCGGTCCGGCCCTCTACATCGGGCGCCCCTGCTACCAGGGGCTGGCAGAATCTCCCGGCTGCTCGCCTTGGCTGTGGACACAGGGACGCTATAGCGAGGAAGTCGTAAGGAGCATGACCGCGGCTCTGCAGCGTGCCTTGGGCCACGGCAGCGACCGCGAGGTCACACTCATCGGTTACAGCGGAGGTGGGGTGCTGGCCATGCTCATTGCCGCGCGGATGGAGCAAGTACGAGGCGTGATAACGATTGCCGCCAATCTGGACGTCACGGCTTGGGCGGATCACCACGGCTACAGCCGCCTCCGAGGCTCCCTCAACCCGGCAACACAGCCACCACTGCCGGCCCACATCCGACAGATCCACCTTGCGGGCAAACGGGACCTCCAGGTCCCTACCGGCTTGTCAGGGCCAACCGCAGCCGGCCAGCCGAACGCGCAATTCGTTGTCGTACCCGGTTTCGACCATCGGTGCTGCTGGGAGCACGCCTGGCCGGCCATCCTCGCTGGGCTCACGCATCACCAATTCGCGTTGGACCTGCAAGCGCTTCAGGCCCATCCGGCAACTGCAGAGACTCGCCCCTAAAAGTCCAGACGCACGCCGAAATTCGCCGTTTGCTCGGTGTAATTATTGAGCCCCACGCGCGCCTCGTAGGTCACAAAGGCCGTTCTACCCTGCCCGAACTGGGCCCCGACCCCCAAGCCGACGCGGAAGGAGTCGGTGTCAAAGCTGTCGGTCGCCAGTGCAAAGGGGATACGGTTCGGATCGTTAACGAAGACTCCGGTCACCTCATCGTCGCCATCGTCGTACTCATGCAGCCACTCGAACCAGCCCTGAGGAACCAGCACGACCTTGGCAAGGCTGATGGAACCCGTGTAGTTGACGCCGAGGATGCTCATCAAGGAGGTTGCCTCCTGGCCGTCGATGGTGAGGTCCAAACCGGACGCGCCCTGTTCACGGTAGCTATCGAGATCCACCTTCACGTACCTCAAACGTCCGTAGATGTCGAGGATTCCCGGGCCGCGTATAAAGTCGTATCCCGTCCCAAACATGAGGGCATATTGACTGCCGCCAAAGTCTGCATTGGCCTCGCGCGCCCCGCCAAGGAGGCTGTAGCTGATGTTGCGGGTCTGATCGAAATTATTCCAGCCATACATCCCAGATCCCTCCACGTAGAAGTGATCCGTCGCGTAGTAGGTTCCGTAAATGGTGCTGCTCCAGGCGTTGGCGCCGATATCGCCGCCATTGGAGTCGATGTCGGCATCCGTGTTGCCATATCCGAACGCAAGCCCCAACACCAGACCCTCCAAAAACCGGTAGTCGACGCCCGCGGTGATCCCCTGGGTACTAAAATCGAATCCGTCTTCGTTGGCACTCCTGTCCTTGCTGCCCCAATCAATGTTGCCGTTGATGAAGATGCCCAAACGCTCAAACTCATAGGTGTCATCGGCGCTCGCCCCACCGCCCGTTCCGCCCAGTTGCTTTGACACGCCTTCAGCCGTATTACCGTCGACGCTCTGGCCGTCCATGTTAGCGGTCAGATTGCGCAGACTGATGCCCCGCGCTCCGCGGCGGAGTGCCATCAGGCGTGTCACGATGTTGTCGATCTGGGAACCGGCGACCTGGGTGGCAAGCTTGCGCGGAGCACTTGCCTGTTCGGGTGTCAAGGCCGCCACGCCTTGCGCAGCGGCGCTGGGATCGGTCACGGAGCTGCTGATCAGCGTCTGACATTGAGTGAGCAGATCCTGCTCGCCGGCCGTCAGGGCCCTTTGATCGGCAGTCCCGGCGAGCTTAGGGCAGAGGGTATCCAGGGTCGTCGCCATCGAACGCTGGGGACCCGTAAGCCCGGGCAGGCCGGCGAGCGGGTTGAACAAGGCGGTGAATGTGACCGATTGAGTCGTACCCTCGACCTGCGCCCTGACGACGAACTCGCCGTTGCTGCTCGGCGTCAGGGTCGAACTGGCCTGTCCTTGGGCGTCGGTCAGCGTCCGACCATTGGACAAGGACCCCCCACCGCTTACCAGGGTCCACACGATCGGGACGCCCGCCGCGGGGGAACCGTCCGACGTGACCGTCACGACGAACGGCTGCAAGGGCACGCCCGTCGACGCCACTTGACCGTTGCCAGAGGTTGCCTCGATGGTGGCGACCGGCGCGGGCGTCGCGTCGATGATCGTCACTGTCGCCGAAGATCCTGTGGGGCAAGATCCCGACCCTTCCGATGCGTTTGTCCAGGCGCATTGGGTCACTGTGAGAATGATGCTTTCCGGGCTTTCAGGGAAGGCAGTGTCGTTCAATGCCCTAACCGTGATGCTCTGAGTCGCATTTAAGAAGCCGGTGAACTGCAGCGTTATTGGGGTTTGCGGATATCCCACAATTTCGTAGTCCACGCCCAAAGTCGCAGAGCCGGCTACTCCCACCACGACAGTGGCATCATGGGGGGCCCCGGTGATGCTGTCGGTCGTCAGCGCAACGGAGAATTCGCTTGAACCGCCCTCGTTAATCTGGCTTGGTGATGCGGCGATCGTCGCCGTGGTGACAGCCGCAAAGGCTCGGGGGGAAAAAAGCAGGCCGACGAGAGCGATCGGAAGAAACAGTAACCAGCGCGCCTGAAAGACGCGTCGCAATGAACGCGTGCCCCCATCACTTCCATCAACAGGGTGATCACCGCCCCACCTAGTGCAACAAATCAGCCCCGTTCCCATCTTCTACCCCCTTGCCTGCTCTAAGACCCATTGCGCGGAAACGTGCGGCCACCTCGTGGCGCCAGACGGCAAACGCGCCTCTTGGCCTTCCGTAATCTGTCCCGAGAATTCTACTGTTTGCATACCGGACACCCATTGTATGCAATTCGCAACACGTACGGTCGACCACACATGCCCGGATAAAGGTAGGTCACTGACAACGACTTGTCACGCACGACCTACCGCAAAGTGACCAGATGTGACGAGAAAGATACAAGCCAGAATGATTGGTCCGCGACTGAGTCCGACGGGGCCAGAGCGTCGAGGCGTGAATCGTTGCCCAGCCCGCGTTCGGGGTGCTGGACACGGAAATGGGGGACAGGCGAGAACCTGCCGACCCAGCGGATACGGGTGCGGGACCGAACCCGCTGCGACAGGCACTACCTCTGCGCGACGATGGGTTGGGCGAGTTCCTCTATGCGCCGCTGGCTTTCGCTCACGAGTCGCTGACTTTCGGCCTGTTGGGTCACAGCGACATACTGATCGATGAGCCTGCCCCTCGCCGTGATCGCCGGGGTTGGTTGTTCGAGCGTCCGTGTCCGGCGTCCACTGCGTACCACCTCCTCCTTGGCTTGCTCGACTTGTGCCTCCGCACTGCGGACCCTTTGGTCGCTGGAGCTGCGTTCTGACCGGATCTGCTGAAACTGGGCCCGGGCCTTCGCTTGGTATGCCGCTTTTCCGGCCTCCGCCGCCTGGGAGGCGCGGGCCGCTGCAAGGGCCTGGGAGAGATAGACGACCTTGTCTTCCGACAACCCGGCCGCTTTGCGGTAAAGGTCCAAAGCCTTGACCGGGTCTCGCTCGACACCGAGACCTTTCTCGTAGAGGGTCCCCAACCGCAGCTGCGCGCGCGGGTATCCCTGATCCGCGGCCTTTCGGTACCAGAGGGCCGCTGTCCCATAATCCCGCGGTCGGCCAAGTCCGCGCTCGTAGATCTCGCCGACATAAGTCTGGGCGGTAGGATCTCCCGCTTCGGCAGCGGACGTCCATACACTCAATGCCGTGTCTGGATTGGCGCGGTCGAACAGGATGTACTGACCACCCAGGATCTCGCAATCGGTCGCGATCTGCTTGACGGGGCGCGGTCGGGTCACCCAGGTGATGGTGCTCCCCATTCGGCGCATCTTGCCTGGGAGCAGGCAGTCCACGACGGTGAGGTCCTCCGCCTGGCCGACGAGGCGTTCGATAGTCTTCGGGTCGTCCCTCGCGCCGGCCGCCTGCTGGTAAACGGACTCCCCACCCGAAGACGCGCAGGCACCCAGCACCAGTGTTGCGGCTGCCGCGTTCAGGGCGCGGATAAACCCAATCGATTCCGTTATCTGATTCATGATCGTCTACCCGCCTTCCTCACCAAATAATGTCGCCCGCGATGCCCTGGGCGGCACCGGTGCGACCGCCCGTTCGTTGTTGACTTGCAGCCTCGCATTCGTCTGCCGCGTCACCCGCTCTACTCAGGGCCCAGGGTCCGGACCACACGGAAACCCACGGTGTTGAGGCCGAGGTTTGCTGGAGCGCCGTCCCGTGCGGCAGACCGTACCAGCTCCGGGGCATCGAGCCAGGAGCCGCCACGAAAGACCCGCGGTGACGCTCCGCCGGCCTCGCTGCACCGGGCCTCGCTGCCACTGTAGCCTTTCCCATACTCAGAGCAAGTCCATTCGGCGAGATTACCCAGCATGTCGCGCAGCCCGAAGAGGTTGGGCGGGAAAGTCCCGGCCGGAGCGGCATAGGTATAGTCGTCTTTGCACTCCGCCGTGTTTGCAAGATTGCAGCCTGCCTTGGGATCGTCCCCCCAGAAGCGGCTTGTGAGGGTCCCCGCGCGGGCCGCGTACTCCCACTCCTGCTCCGTCGGCAAGCGATAGTCTTTGCCCGTCGTATCCGTGAGCCACTTGGCGTATGCCCGCGCATCACTCCAGTTGACGCACGCGACGGGATGCCGGTCGGTGACCTCGTAACCCGGGGACTGCCACGAAAGGCTCATGTCGGGAACAAGCTGCTGCCAGGCATCGTCCGGTCTCAGACAGGTGGATTCGCGGTCGACCTCGGTTCGGTAACCCGTCGCCTGGACGAACTGCCGAAACTGCCCCAGGGTGATCTCGGTCTCGCTCATCGCGATTGGCTCCGGAATCGGTGCCAGATGGAGTCGCTCGTCTGGGTTGCGACCCGGCTCTTCCGGAGGGGAGCCCATCTGGAACTCTCCTCCAGGTAGCCAGACCATAATCGGACCCGAGCCGCCGCCCGCCAAGGGATCGGCGAAGCGTGTGCCAGGGATGACTGTTTCGCGCTCAGGCGGCTTTTCCGCCCTCGGCAACGGACCTTCTTCGGGTGCAGGCTCAGGGGTGCCATCCGACGCCGTATCGGGTTGGACATCGACCTGGGATCGCTCTTCCACCTTGGATGTGTCCGGCGCCGTGTCATCCCGCCTAGCCGCCACCTGCTGCGGCTGCTCCCGCAGGGTTTGGCCTTGCCCGACATCGGCGTCCTTAACGGCGACGGCCTCGGTCTCCCCAGTACCCCGGGTAGCGGCAGCATCCAGGTTGCGCTCCACCACTGGCAGCGGGCGCAGCAGCCAGTAAAGGCCGCCGGCAACGGCTACGAGCGACACCAGCCCGATCGCCCACGTCAACCCGCGTCGGCCGCGGCCAGAGCGCGCCGCGGCCTCCGTGGCGGTGCGACCCGGCGACCGCTGCGTCCCGCCGCCAGCCGCCGGCCAGTGCTCGAGCAGCGCCTCCATGGTGGCCGGGCGTTGCGCAGGGTCGGGTTGCAGCATCGCCACGAGCCAGTCGCGCAGACCCGCGGGGACCCCGCTGAGGTCGGGTACGCTCTGGCGGCTGCGCAGCGCGCCCTCGATGCTGTCGCCCATGCCCAGGGGGCGCCCCTGGGCGGCGGCGGCGAGAATCAGACCCAGACTGTAGATGTCGGAGCGGGCGTCCACTCCACCCCCGAACAGGCCAAGCTGCTCGGGCGACGCGTAGCGGTATTTGCCGGCGAAGGAGGAGCCGATGATGGTCTCCTGGGTCGGGTCGGTGAGTTTGCAAACCCCGAAGTCGATGAGCTTGGCGGCTTCGATGCGCTCTCCGGGCAGTATGACGTTGTCCGGGGAGATGTCCCGATGCACCGCCCCACAGCGGTGGGCCTCGGCAAGCCCGGCGGCGAGCCGGTCCCGCAGGCTGAGTACCTCTGCGGGGTTGAGCGGCCCGCGGCGCAGCCGGTCGGCGAGGGAGGAGCCCTCCACATACTCCATGACCAGGTAGTCGCGCCCTTGGTCGTCTCGCACGAAGCCGTCGTAGCTCACCACGGCGTCGTGGCGCACCCCGCGCAGTACCCGCGCTTCGCGATAAAAGAGGTCCATGACCTGGCGGTTCATGGCCATGGCGGGGCGGATCACCTTGATGGCGTGCCGGGTCTCAAGCCCGGTATGGCGGGCCAGATAGACCTCCCCCATGCCGCCGCCGCCGAGCAGGCGCTCGACCCGGTAGGTGTTGACCAACAGGGTCCCGGGGGCAATGCCATGGGGTGCAACCGGATCCAGGCGCACGACCGTCGCTCCGCCGTCATCGGCGGCCTCGGGGGTCACGACCCGGTTATCTTCTGGACTCATCGATCGGCTCCGTCCCCAGGCAGTCATCTGGCCCCGATGCAACCGGCGCGCAGGATCGGCTTCGGCGGCCCCAGTGTAATCGACTGCTGGCGCCCTTGAGCGTGTCGGTTGGGTCTGCGGCCCGGCTAGGGCATCGGCGCGCCGGGCCCTGTGACGGTACCTCATTCGGCCGCGTTGGGCTAAGCTGCGGGTCACCATCGCTTCGAGGGCGGAAGATGTCCGACTGCAAGGGTGTTCGGATCGAGGTTCTCGCCGTCGCATCCCCGGCCATCGCCCAAGACCCATGGCAAGGGAGCCCTCGACCTTCGCTATACTCTGAGCCGTTGGACGGGGCTGCAATCCGCGATCGCGTTTTCCATTCGCGGCGATCTTTCAAATTTGAACCAGTGGGTGTCCATTCGGTGACATCGGTGACAGTTATGGAGTTCGGCCCTCGGCGTTGTCGATCCACGAGCTCTGGCGGCTCCAAAGCGGCGCCCGGGGGAGCCGGCCTGTGGCAGGGGAGGGGATGAAGCTTCACCTGGAGGTTACAAGCTACCGCGGTCTGCCGCCCGAGCAAGCTGCGAGCCTTCACGTTGGCAGCGGCGTCTACGCCTTGGGGCGCAATCCGGAGAATGACCTCGTCCTGGGTGACCCGGAGCGCCTGGTGTCGAGTCGCCACGCCAGTGTCGAGATCCGCGACGACGGGGTCTGGCTCATCGACCAGAGCACCAACGGTACCTTCATCAATCAGTCTGCGGACCGCTTGCCGCCAAGCCAGCCGGTGGCGCTCCACGACGGGGATACCATTGCCGTCGGTCCCTACGAGATTGCCGTCTCCATCGACTCGGGAGAAAGGGTCAAGGAAACTGACCCCTTCGCGGTGGATGAGGCGGCCATGCCAGGAATAGGCAGTCCCGGCGGCGCACCGGACATCATGAACCTGCTCGGGGGCAACAGCGGACAACCCGCAGGAAATAAGCAAAGGCAGACCGAGGACCCATTCGCGGACGCCCACCCCTTGGACCCCTTTCTCGCGGGCCCGGCACCCGTCGATGAGGGCCCACGGGCGGCCGAGCCCCACCCAACCCCGGTGGAGCACGTCTTCTTCCGCGCCCCGGAGATCCAAGCCATCCCAGACGGGTACGACCTGCTCAGTGACGCGCTGCCGACGCCAACCGGCGCCCCGGCCGGGGGACCGCCCGCTCCCCTGCCAGGGCCCGCCTTCGAGCCCCCGCAACCTCCCCCCAGGGAGCCCGAACCTGTCCCCAGCCCGGACCTGGACTTTTCACTCGATCTGGACCTGGAACAGGGATTCGAACCCCCGGTAACCCCAGCCAAGGGGCGTTCCGGCGACATGCCAGGGCCCGTTACGGTGCCCCCGGCACCAGACGCACAGGGCCCCCAGCCAGCAGGTCCGGTGCCGGCGCCACCTCCGCATGTCGCGCCGCAATCCCCGCCTCAGCCTTCTCCCGCCTCGCCGGCGCTCCAAACTGGCCCCGCAGCAGCATCCGACGATCTTCTGGCAGCCTTCCTCGCCGGGCTCGGCAGCGGGGACGCTGGGCAGGTGAAGGATGCGGCGGCCTTCCTGCGCGACGCGGGCGCCCTCCTGCGGGCAATGACGGCCGGGCTCACCACCACCATGATGGCCCGCTCCCAATTCAAGAGCGAGCTGCGCCTCGGGGTCACCACCATACGCCGGGCCGAGAACAACCCGTTCAAATTCTCGGTGAGTCCGGAAGAGGCCATGGAGCGGCTGCTGCTGCGCCCCAATCCGGCTTACATGCCCCCGCTGGACGCGGCGCGGGAGGCCTTCGACGACATCCAGGCCCACGAAATGGCCATGATCGCAGGGTTGCGCGCAGCCCTGCGCGCACTCCTGGCCCGGTTCGAGCCGAGCGCCCTGGAGGCCCGCCTGGACACCGCATCCGGGCTCGACAAGGTCCTGCCCATGGCGCGAAAGTCACGCTATTGGGACCAGTTCACGCAGACCTATGGGCAGGTCGCCGCGGACGCGGCGGAGGACTTCATGCAACTCTTCGGCGAGGCATTCACCCGCGCCTATGAGGACCAGATCCTGCGCCTGGCGCAGGCCCGCGGACGCCGACCGTCCTAAACTCTACCGACAACGGGGATCTAACGCATGGAACAATCAATTCGAGTCAGTCGGCTGTTGTTTAGTCTGGTGGCCGCAGTCGCACTGACAACCCTCCCGGCCTGCGGCGGAAAGCCGCCGAAGGAGGACAAGCCCCCGGCGCCGGCCCCGGTATTGCGAGTCGACGTCGCGGCGGCCGCAGACGCCAACCGAGGCCCTGCGGGTCAGGGCCTACCCATCGTGGTTCGCCTCTACGAGCTCAAGGCCCAGGGGGCCTTCAGCGGGGCGGACTTCTACAGCCTTTATGACCGGGAGGCAAAAGCCCTGGGCGGGGAGCTGATCGCTCGCGAGGAGCTTACCCTAGCGCCCGGCCAGATGCGCCAAATCGTCAAGCCGCTGAATCCGCAGGCCCGCTATCTGGGGGTCCTCGGGGCGTTCAGAGACATCGACCGCGCCACCTGGCGTGCCCTGGTTCCGCTCGTCGACGGCAAGGATAACAACCTCGACGTCGCGGTAGGACCCAAAGCCATCCGCGCCCAGCCGCGCTGAGGGGGCGGACCATGTCCTGGGACAATCGGGTGCTGTGGTCCGAGGGGCTCTTTCTGCAGCCTCATCACTTTCAGCAGCACGACCGCTATCTCGAACGGCTGACCCGCGCTCAGGCTGGGATCGGCACCCCCTATCCGTGGGGGCTCAAGCGGCTCTCCATCGACCAGGACCTGCTGGCCCTGGGCAAACTGGCCGTCACCGACTGTGCCGGCATCCTGCCCGACGGCACCCCCTTCGACGCCCCCACCAGCGACCCCCTGCCGCCGCCCCTAGACCTTGGGGACGACGCTGCGGGTCAGATCGTCTACCTGGCCCTGCCGCTGGGCCGCCCTGGGGCAACGGAGAGCGGTGGGCCCGATGCCCCGCGAGACCATGCTGCGCTATCGAGCCGGTGAGCTCACCGTGCGGGACAACACCCTGGGTCCGGGCACCGAGACCCTGATGGAGGTCGGCCGCCTGGACCTTCGCCTGCTGCGGGACCGGGACGCCCGGGACGGGTTCGCCTGTTGCGGCCTGGCGCGCGTCCTGGAGTGCCGGGCGGACCGCCAGGCAGTCCTCGACAGCGCCTACATCCCCCCCTGTATCGACTACCGGGCCTCCGGTCGGCTCGCCGCCTTCGTCGACGAACTTCAGGGCCTGCTGCACCGCCAGGCCGAATCCAGGGCCGGGCGGGTGCGCGGTGTGGGCCGCGGCGGTGTGTCCGACTGGGCAGACTTTCTCCTGCTGCAGCTGATCAATCGCGCCGAGCCCGTCGTCGATCCATCTGGCGAGAATCCAGGGTCTCCACCCGGAGGCCCTGTACCGCACCCTGCTGGCGCTTGCCGGGGATCTGGCGACCTTTGCCAGTGATGCCAAGCGCCCGCCAGACTTCCCACCTTACCGGCACGACGACCTGGAGGCGACCTTCAGCCCCCTGATCGATCGGCTGCGCGAGTATCTCAGCCGGGAGACCGTGGAGCGGGCGATACCGATCCCCATCCAAGAACGCAAGTACGGCTTTCGGGTTGCCCTGGTGGCGGACCGGCTCGCTGCTCGCCAGCGCCCGCTTCGTGCTGGCGGCGCAGGCCCAGGTGGACTCCCAGGTGCTGCGCAACCGCTTCCCGGCGCAGATCAAGATCGGGCCGATCGACAAGATTCAGGAGCTGGTCAAGCTGGCCCTGCCGGGCATCGCGCTGCGGCCCATGCCCACGGCCCCGCTGGAGATCCCCTACCACTGCGGGGTTCGACTATTTCGAGCTGGATCGCACCGAGCGACTTCTGGAAGCAGCTCGCTGCGAGCGGCGGGTTCGGCCTGCACATCGGCGGCGAGTTTCCGGGTCTTCAACTCGAGCTCTGGGCGATCCGGGAGTAACCCGTGACCGAAGACGATCCCTTCTTCAATCCGCGGCGACGGGGGCCCCACCGTGATCCGGCCCATGCCGGGGGGCCGCCGGCCCGGCGGCACCTCGTCCGGTATCCTGCCAGGCCCAGCCGCCCCCCCGGGCCCTGCCCAGCCTGCAACACCGCCCGCCGGATCCTGCCCTGAGCGGTACGTTGCCGGGTGCAACCACCGACAACCCGCTGGTGGCCTGCGCCACGAACCTGCTCACCGTCGCGGGCCAATTGCGCGGCACGGCCTCCCACCCGGACCCAGACGGGCTTACGCGAGCGGCTGATCGGCCAGATGCGCGAGTTCGAGCAGTGCGCCCGGGCCAAGGGGTTCACCGACTCGATCGTCCTGCCGGCCCGCTATGTGCTCTGTGCCCTGGTGGACGAGTCGGTGCTGGATACCCCCTGGGGCAGCCAGAGCGTCTGGGCCAAGCGGGGCTTCTGATCAGCTTCCACAACGAGACCTGGGGCGGCGAGAAGTTCTACGACGCGCTCGATCGTCTGCTGGCATTCCCGAGCGGCAACCTGCACCTGCTGGAGCTCATGTACCTCTGCCTCGCCCTGGGCTTCGAGGGCCGCTACCGGGTACGCGACGGCGGCCGCGACCAATTGGAGCGGGTGCGCGAGCAACTCTTCCAGACCATACGCACCCAGCGGGGCGAGCCCGAGCGGGAGCTCTCGCCCCATTGGCGGGGGATCACCGAGCGTCGCGACCCCTTGATCCACCAGGTCCCGCTGTGGGTCTTCGCCGGCCTGGCCGAGCCTCCTGCTGCTCGGCGCTGTTCGCGGCCTTTACCTTCGCGCTGAGCCGGGACTCCGACCCCGTGTTCCTGTCCCTGAGCACCCTCGACAAGCGGCTTGCCGCCCATGCCGGAACGCCCCGTCGCCTCCATACCCCGGGTGGAGCCCCCACCCGTCTCACCCCCAGTAGAGCCCGAGCCGAAGCCAGCAGCACCGCCGCCGATCACGCTGCGCATTCTGCTTGCGGACGACATCGCCGCGGGACGGCTGGAGGTGGTGGACGGGCCCGAGGGTCAGACCGTCATCATCCGGGGCGACGGCCTCTTTGCCTCCGCCCGAGCCGACCTCCAGCCCAACTTTGTGCCCGTGATCCGGCGCATCGGCGAGGCCCTCGGGCAACTGCCGGGGCGAGTACTGGTCACCGGGCACTCCGACAGCGCCCCCATCAAGAGCCTCAAGTTCCCGTCGAATTGGCACCTGTCGCAAGCCCGCGCGGAGTCAGTCACGACCATGCTCATCGAGGTCACGAGCAGCAAACCAGGGCCGCTTCGTCACTGAGGGCCGCGCCGACACCGAGCCGCGGGTCCCGGAGAATCCCAGGGACGCCAGGAACCGCCGGGTGGAGATCACCCTAATGCCCGCGCGGACCCGCGCCTCTGCAACGGCCGGGGCCGCCACATCATGAAGCGACTGTTCGGTTTTCTTGGCGCGCGCTGGTTCCTGACCCTGATCGGAACCGCGGCGGTGGCCGCCCTCGTGTGGTTCGTCGGGCCCCTGTTCGGATTCGCCGGGCGGGAGCCCCTGGCCTCCGAGACCGTGCGCTGGTGGGTCATCGGCACCCTGTTCGGGAGCTGGACCCTGTACCAGATCGTCTCCGCCATCGCTGGCCCGGATGCGCAACCGCCGGCTCATGGAGCAGCTCGCCGGCGGTCCGGACGCGGCCCCCGACCCGGCTCGGGTCGCCTCCGCAGACGAGGTTGAGGCGCTGCGCCAGCGGTTCGACGAGGCCATGGGGGTGCTCAAGGCGCAGCGAAGGCCGGCGTCGGCTGGGCGGCCAATGGGTCTACCAGCTCCCCTGGTACCTGATCATCGGCCCGCCCGGGTGCGGCAAGACCACCGCGCTGGTCAACTCCGGGCTGCGCTTCCCGCTGGCCGAGCAATTCGGCCAGGACGCCATCCACGGCATCGGCGGCACCCGCAACTGCGACTGGTGGTTCACCGACGAGGCGGTGCTGCTGGACACCGCCGGGCGCTATACCACCCAGGACAGCTATGCCGAGGTGGACAGCGCCGCCTGGGCCGGCTTTCTGGGCCTGCTGAAGAAGCATCGGCCGCGCCGGCCCATCAACGGCGTCCTGGTCGCGATCAGCCTGTCGGACCTGATGCAGCAGTCCCAGGCAGAGCGCGACGCCCATGCCCGGGCCATCCGGGCGCGGGTCCAGGAGCTCTACACGACCTTCAAGATCCGCTGCCCCGTCTACGTCCTGTTCATGAAGGCCGACCTGGTGGCCGGCTTCACGGAGTTCTTCGCCGACCTGGGCCAGGAGGAGCGTGGGCAGGTCTGGGGCATGACCTTCCCGCTACGACGACGGCCGGCCAGCACCGCTCCCTCGTCGCTGTCGGCTCCTGCATCCCGCGATGCGAGCCCGTCCATGGCCGTCGGCGCACCTAGCATGGCCAGACCCGGCGCGGGGCCGATGGCCGCCTTCGCCACCGAGCACCGCGCCCTCGTGGAGCGTCTGGACCAGCGGCTGCTCGCGCGCATGCAGCAGGAGCGGGATCCACGGAAAGCGCGGCCTGGTGTTCAGCTTCCCCCGTCAGTTCGGCTCCCTCGGCGAGACCGTCGGGCAGTTCCTGGACGCGACCTTCGCCCCGAGCCGTTTCGAGGAACGGCCCTTGGTGCGGGGTGTCTATTTCACCAGCGGCACCCAGACCGGCACGCCCATCGACCGGGTGCTGGGTGCCATCGCCGCCAATTTCGGCCTCGGCCGTCAGGGCACCGGCACCCTTCACCGGGACCGCCAAGAGCTTCTTCGTCACCCGGCTGCTGCGGCGAAGTCGTATTCCCGGAGGCCGGACTCGCCGGACTCGACCCGCGCCTGGAGCGCCGCCGGCTGCTGGCTGCGCCGGGGCGCCTACGCGAGCGCCGCCGGTATCGCCCTGCTGGCCGCCGCCGCCTGGACCACCAGCTACTCCCGAAATCGGTCCTATGTCGCCGACGGTGGCGGGGTCGGACGGCTGACATCGAGACGCCGGATCGAGGTCCTGACACCGCGAGGACCGCGACCCGCTCGGCGTGCTGCCGCTCCTGGATGCCGCCCGCGCGATTCCGGGCGGCTACGCGGACCAGGGCGCCGGTGCCCCCTGGTCCATGGGACTGGGACTCTACCAGGGCGACAAGCTCGGCTCCCAGGCCACGCGGGCCTACCGCCGACTGCTCCACAAGGCCCTGCTGCCCCGCGTCATGCTCGGCTGGAGGACCAGATCCGCCAGGGTGCCAGCCGAACCCGGAGTATCTCTACGACGCGCTGCGCATCTATCTGATGCTGGACGACGCCGACCGCTACGACCCCGCCGCGGTCCAGCTCTGGGTCACCCGGGACTGGGAGCACAGCCTGCCGCGCGGGACCACCACCGAGCAGCAGGCAGCCCTGCGCAGGACACCTGGCGGCCCTGCTGGAGGAGCCTCCAAGCCCGCTTCCCCTCGCCCTGGACGACCGGCTGATTAAGAGCGCCCGGGACGTCCTCAACAACGCGCCCCTGGCCTCCCGGATCTATGCCCGACTCCAGCGCGAGGGCGTCGGCAGCGACATACCCGACTTCACCATCGCCGGTGCCGCCGGCGATCTCTCAATCCTTGTCCTCACCCGCCCAAGCGGCAAATCGATGACCCAGGGGATCCCGGCCATCTACACCTATGCCGGCTACCACCGTGGCTTCCACGCCGCTACAGACCGGCTCATTGGGGCCGCCGCGGAGGAGGCGTGGGTGCTGGGACCCCAGGCGCGGGTGAAGCCGGGGACCCCCGAGGCCCAGCGGCTCATCGGCGAGGTCCGAGACCGCTATCTCCAGGACTATGTGGAGCAATGGGACGGAATGCTCAAGGACATCGGACTCGTGCCGGCCCGCGACATCCAGCACGCGGCAGAGATCGCGCGGATCCTGGCGGATACGAAGGACTCCCCCCTGCGGCGGCTGCTTTCGGCCGCGGCGGACGAGACCGAACTCGACCGCGCTCCGGAGGCTGGTGCCGGCTCGAGCACGGCGTCTGACAAGGGGGCTGGCACCCTGAAAAAGGCGGGCGAGGCGCTGGGTGGCCTGAAGCAGCGCGTGGAGCGCTATTTCGGCGACGAGCAGCCCGGTGCGGCCCCGAGCCAGGAGGCCCCCGAGGTCTATGTGAGCCGCCGCTTCGCCTGGCTGCGGGACCTGGTCCGCGGCAGCGGGGACAAGCCCGCCCCTTTCGATGCGGTCCAGCAGCAGCTCGCCCAGTTGCAGCTGCACCTCAGCTCCGTCGCCGCCGCGGTCTCCAGCGGCCGCAGCACGCTGACGGCCGGCGAGGGCAAGGAGATCCAAGAGGCGCGACAGACCGCCGCCCGACTGCCGCAGCCGGTGGGCGGACTCATCGCCACCCTCACCCAGGACAGCGCGACCCTGATCGCGGGTGGCGCACGGGCAAAGATCAACAACCTCTGGACGTCCCAGGTCCTGCCCTTCTGCCGCGAGGCCATCAACGGCCGCTACCCCTTCGAGCGAGGCAGCCGCCGAGAGACCACGCCCTTTGACTTCGCCCGGCTGTTCGGACCAGCCGGCCTGCTGGACACCTTCTTTTCCGAGCATTTGAGTCAAATCGCGGACACCTCCCGCCGGACCTGGCGCTGGGCAGGCGGCGGCATCGGCATCCCGGACGCAGTCCTGGTCCAGTTCCAGCGTGCAGCGACGATCCGCGAGGCTTTTTTCGCGGGAGGCGGCAAGGTCCCGTCAGTGACCTTCCAGCTGACCCCCACACGCATGGACGCCGATGTGAGCCAGTTCATCCTGGATATCGGTGGCCAGATCGTGGACTACCGGCACGGCCCGCTGAATGCCCAAAGCCTGCAATGGCCATCTCCCGACGGTGTCGGACGGGTACGCCTCGTGTTCGTCGGCTTGGAAGGCAAAGAGCCTAGCGTGACCGAGGAGGGCTCTTGGGCCTGGTTCCGAATGCTCGACCGCGCCAGGATGCAGGCCACCAGCCAGGAGGAGCTGTTCAAGGTGCGATTCTCGCTGTCCGGGATGTCGGCGGATTTCGACCTGCGGGCGGCGAGCGTACGCAACCCCTTCCAACTCGACGAGCTCCGCGGCTTCCGCTGCCCGGAGCGCCTGTGAGTCCCGCCCCATGAGCCAGATCGACACCCGTTCCGAGGGGGGCGCAGCCGGTTTCTACGGCAAGCTGCCGAGCCTGGGCGACTTCGTGACGCGCCGACTGCCGACGCAGTTTGTCCAGCCGTGGGACCTATGGCTCCGGGAGTCCGTGGCCGCCAGCAAGGCCCAGCTGGATCAAGCATGGCTTGACCACTATCTGACCAGCCCAATCTGGCGCTTCGCGCTTAGCCCCGGGATTGCCGGGCAGACAGGCTGGACCGGCGTCCTGATGCCGAGCGTCGACCGCGTGGGGCGTTACTTTCCGCTGACCCTCGCCTGTCCCCTGGCCCCGGGGACCAACCCCTTCGTGGCTCTGTGCACGCCCGACTGGTTCGAGCGCGCCGAGGCGGTTGCCCTCGCCGGTCTGGACGAGGGGTTCGACCTGACCGAGTTCGACGCCCAGGTCCTGGCCCTCGGGTGTACGCAAACACAGGTCGCTTCCCCGTCTGGCGAGACAGCGGACCCCGGAGAGCTGAATGCATGGCAAATCGAGGTCCCCACAGCGGCCCAACTGCCGCAGGCCTGCCCGGTGCTGGTGGCGCGCGCCCTCGATGAGGTCTTCTTTGCCTACAGTTTGTGGTGGACCACGGGGTCTGAGCGGGTCACTCCATCCCTGCTGGCCTGTCAGGGTCTGCCCGCCCCCGATGGCTTCCCGGCGCTCCTGACCGGAGACTGGGCCAACCGCGGCTGGCTGCGGCTCGGCCCAGCCTGATGGCCGCCTCCCACGGGCCTGGGCCTGCAGCCCTGCGCTGGGTCTCGGCAGCGGCCACCAACACGGGATGCGTCCGTACCGTCAACCAGGATGCCTATCTGGACCGCCCGGACCTCGGTTTGTGGGCGGTGGCTGACGGCATGGGGGGCCACAGCGACGGCGCCCTGGCCAGCCACGCCATCGTCGAGGGGCTGGCGCAGCTCCCGCATCCCAGGCGGCTGGGCTCGGCAGCGAGGGAAGTCCGCGGGATACTCCGCAGAGTGAACCAGGCGCTGCTGGACCGGGCAGCCGCCCTGCTGGACGGCGACATCATCGGCAGCACCGTCGTCACCCTGCTTGCAGTCGGCGGGCACTGCGCGATGCTCTGGGTGGGCGACAGCCGCGCCTACCGGCTGCGCGATGGCGTACTGACCCAGCTCACCACCGATCACAGTCAGGTCCAGGCTATGATCGACGCGGAGCTGCTCTCGCCCGAGTGGTCAGAAGGCCACGCCCTGTCCAACGTGCTGCTGCGCGCAATCGGCAGCGACACCCCCGTGGAAGTGGATGGCAAGATCGAGCGACTCAGAGCCGGCGACCGTTATCTGCTCTGCAGCGACGGCTTGTTCCGCGAGCTCGACCACGAGGCCCTGACCGCCGCCCTAGACCAGATCCCACCCGCCGACTGCGCCAAGTCGCTGGTCCAACAGGCGTGCGACCGAGGCGGCCGGGACAATGTGACCACCGTGGTCATCGACTTCCTGGCCCCCACGGATTCCCGGCATTAGCCGCCTCGGCTTTCGGCTCGACGTGATCGGGGCCTTCCTGCGCCCCGGCCGGGATGTGCGAGTGGTCGATCCTATGACGGTGGCCGGTTGGCGATGCGGCCAGGCAAGGACCGGCTGGGCTCTGCGTCAGCCCCGCACCGGGTAGAGGGGCGCGAGGCCCTCGGCCGCCCGGCCATCTCGGCGCCCCGCTGGTGCCAACCCATCCTTTATCGCCTCCCAGAGGGGCGCTCCGTCCCAGGTGTCGCCCGCTTGGGCATAGAGCCGAACCTCCAGCGCCTTGAGGGGCTCCAGCGCGGCCGGGGTGATGCTCACCGCCAGGGCCCCCAGGCTGCGCGGCGGGGCCTCTGGCCAGACCACCTCGGCCCAGCAGAGCAGGGCCTTGGCTGCGGCCTGGGGGTCGTTGGCTTCGCAAGCATCGCGCATGGCCCGCTTGACCGCCGGCAGATCTACCGCCCGGGGCGGCGAGGATCCCTTGCTCATGCCGCTGGCCTCCGGCTTTGCCGTGGCTGGTGTTGGCATTGACCCTCTGCGCCGCTGCCAGAGGAACGCGGCACCCAGAACCCCGAGCAGGACCAAGACCGCACCGGCCAGAAACTTCGGGCGCAGGTAGGCCGGCGTAGCGTCAGAGGCTGCGGCAGAATTCTGGGCCGGGGCCTCAGCGGAGGCCGTCGTCGGCGCGGCGGAGGGCTCAGCTTCAGCGGGCACCGTCGCGTTCTGGGGTGTCGTCCCAGCCGAGGCCCCCTCCGCCTGGAGGTTCCAGGCCGGCAGGGTCGCCACCCGCTCCTGCTGGGCAGCAGTGTCCCACCAGGTCACCTTGACCTCAGGGATGGCGAGCGGTCCGGCCCGGCTTGGGATCAGGGTGAAGGTCTGGCGGCTAACCCCGAAAACCGTCTCACCGTCGGTGCGTGTCTCTGCCTCCGCCTGTTCCGGATAGACCCTTAACCCATCCACCCCGGGTAGACTGACCTCCGGCACCTGGACCCCGGCCAGGCCCTTGGCCGTCAGCGTCAAGGTCCGGGTGACCGGCTCGCCGACCCGCATCTGCGGAGGCTCCGCGCTCCAGGAGTCCGTGATGGTCAGGTCCTGGGCCGGGAGCCAGTGGCTGCCAGCCACACCCTCGGGGCGGGCCCTGACCCGGAGATCTGCCCCCTTGCTCTGAGCGCGCACCGGGTCTCCGCGCTCGAACATCCCAAAGGGGTCCCGACCGCCAAAGGCGTTGCCGAAAAGCCGGTCCAGGTCCGGGTCCTGGAAGAAGCGATCAAAGCCCGGGTCGTCGAAGGCACCGCCGGGGATACCACGGCGCCGGCCTTGACCCACACCCTGGGCGGAGCGAACGGTCCCCTTGAAGACCACCGGCGGGATGTGCAGCTCGCCGCTCTTCTCCGGGGAGAGGCTGTAGCGGCGCTCCACAACCTGGTAGTCGCGGCCCTGGCGTTGAGTGCGGTACTGGCGGTCCTCGCCGAGCTTCGAGATCACGGCGTCGTCCGCCCTGGGCTCGCTGAGGTCCCCGCTAATCAAGGGGCGGGCCGAGTAGAGCCGTACGGTCACGGGCACCTGCTGCTGAACCAGGACAGCCTCCGTCTGGACCTCGTCGCCGTCGCCCACCTCCAGGTCCACGAAGACGTCGTCCCCAGGGTTGCCCAGGGCCCCCTGGGGTACGGCGCTCACGGTCAGGGTCAGGGGCGCTGTGCTGTCGGAACCGACGGCGATAGCCGGGACCGTCAGGACCCCCGCGCGCTTGGGGGCTAGGGTCACCTGCCAACTGGTCGTGTCGCTGCGGGCCCCATTGACGATGCGGATCTGGGTTCCGCTGCTGGTCCCCAGGACATCGAAGTCGCCTTTCAGCGGCGAGAGGTCCGGTGACCCTGCGGGCCCTGTTCCGTCCTTCTCGATGGTTAGCGTAAGGGTGTCGCCCTCGTGGACCTGGCGGCGGTCGAAGTGGGCACGCAGATCCCCCGCCAGAAGGGTGGCAGAGGGCGCCACCAGCACAAGACCGAGGACGGCGACCCAGGCAACTCGGCACTGCTCAAGCATCTTCATGACCCTCGCTGGCTGGGGTGGATAGGGGACAGGGGCCACCGCTGCACCTCCGGTCGCAAGAGCGGCCCGCGACTGGGCGGTGGTCCGACCCTTACCATGGATTGCCCGAGGTCGTGACCCCGCCCCGCCCGTTGCGCAATCGGTACTGGTACAGGAACTTGCGCCTCAGCAACCCCGAGGGATCGTCCGGGATGCGCCGCAACCACTGATCCGCCGCCTGCTGAGCCTCCCGTTCTTCCGGCGGCAAGTCAGCCTCGATAGGCGCCCCCGGCTGCTCGCCGTGATCCTCGTCCGGCCCGACCTGGGCTTGCGCCTGGCGTGCCGCTTCGGCGCTGTAGTCCTCCGCGGCCTTCTCTGCCTGATCACTGCGAGCCTCCGCATCCTTCGCCTCAGGCGCGCCCTCGTCGGTCGCCAGCGGACCACCCGACCGGCCCTGCTGGCCCTCGGTCTGGCTTTGCTCAGCGCCATGCTCAGCGCCTTGTTGGGCAGCCTGCTCCCCCTGATCTTGGCCGGAAGCCTGGGAGTCTTGCTCCTGCCCACCCGGCTCGGCACCCTGTTCATCAGGGGCCTGACCGCCCTGTCCCTGTTCCCCGGTCTCCTGTCGATCGCCCGGTTGGCCGGACTGGGACTGATCGCCCGCCTGTCCCTGCTGGCCCTGGTCCTGCTGCTCGCTCTTCGCGTCCGGCTGTGATTCACCGCCCTGAGGCGCCTGGTTGGATTGTTCGTTGGACCCGTCACCGGAGTCTGACTGCTGTTGCTGTTCTGTTGCTGTTGCTGTCGCTTTAGCAGTTCCTCCACCCGAGCCTTGTTGTAGACGGCATCCTCCATCCCTGGCCGGAGCTTCAGGGCTTCGCCGTAGGCCGCGATGGCCTCCTGGAGCTTGCCAGCCCGGGCCAGGGCATTGCCGCGGTTGTAGTCCCCGTCCGCGCTGCCGGCGACGCCAAAGGACTCGGCCGCGCTCTGATAGTCGCCAAGGCGATAGCTGGCGGTCCCGCGCTGGTCCGGTTGCTCCGCGAGGTCCAGGGCGCGCCGATGATCGCCCTGTGCCAGGGCTGCAGCCGCCTGTTGGTCGGGCCGCTGCCAAAGATCGTCCCAGGTCAGCGCCAAGGCGGGTCTCGGGCTCAGGATTCCCTGGGTCAGGACCAGGGTCAGGGCGGCACCCACCAGCCAGCCGCGACGGAAGGCCAGAGCCGCCAACGGGAGCAGTGCCAGCGTGAGCCAGGGGCCGAGACCCTCCCACTGGTCCGCGTCCACTTTGGCCGCGTCCTGACCTGGGTCGACCCGCCCAGACTGGCGGTGCAGAACCAGGTCTAGGTCCGCCCTGTCCGGGGTCAGGGTGGCATAGTCCCCACCGCCAGCGCGGGCCAGACTCTGAAGAGCTGCCGCATCGAGCTGGGCCATCACCGGTTTGCCGTCGGCATCCCGCGCCCCGGGCACCGGCGCCCCCTCAGCCGTACCCACGCCGATCACCGACAGGGTGCGGCCCTCCGCGACCAGTGACGCGGCGGCGGCCCGGGCCCGCTCGTCCCCGGCATCGTCCCCAACCAGGATCACCTCACCCCCGCGGGCTCCGCCTTGGGTCAAGAGTTCACCCGCCTTGGCCAGTCCCAGGTCCGGACGGCTGCCACGCACCGGCATCACCTCCGGGGATAGGGCGTCGAGCATCCCGAGCAAAGTCCCGGCATCGTCGCTCAGGGGGGCCACCACGAAGGCGTCCCCGGCGAATGCGACCAAGCCGACCTGGCCGTCGCGGCTGCGATTGAGGATGTCCGCCACCTTGTAGCGTGCCCGCGCCAGTCGCGACGGCTTGAGGTCTGCCGCGTCCATGGAGTGGGACAGGTCCAGGACCACCACACGGGCATCGACCGGGCGCACGGCCGGGGCCGGTCGGCGCTCGTAGCTGGGGTTGGCCAGGGCGACGACCGCCACCAGCCACCCCGCGGCCACCAGGGTCAGGGGCAGCCAGCGCGCCGCGCCCGCCTGCCCCACCAGGAGGTAGGGCAGGAGGTGGCGGTCCACCACCCGTTGCCAGGCATTCTGTGCGACGCCCCGCCGGCTGGCGCCCCAGAGGACGGCCGCGAGCGGCAGCAGGGCCAGGAACCATTCGGGGGTCAGAAAATGAAAATCGGCAGGCATGGATCGGTCATCGTTGGTGATGGGCGGGACGCGGTCGCGCAACGCGCTGCGCCGAACGGTCGGCAGTCACCGCGGAGAGCTGCACTGCCGGGAAGGAGCCGGCTCCGAGCCTGTCGCGGCGAGGACTGCGCTCCCACCCTCCGCTAGCAAGCCGCCAGACCCCAATCAGGGCGCTCACCAACAAGGCGGCACCGAGGGGCCACTGGAACAGGTCGCGCACCGGACGGAAGGTCTTGTCCTCAGAGACCGCCGGTTCCAACTCGTCGAGGGCTGCATAGATGGCCTGGAGCCCCCGGATGTCGCGGGCGCGGAAAAAGCGTCCGCCTGTGGTCTTCGCGATGGCCTCCAGGGTCGGCTCGTCGATCTGCGCCCCGCCTACCGCGAGGCCGAAGACACCACGCGGCTCGGACCCCACGCCAATGGTATAGATACGTATCCCCTCGCGGGCTGCCAGCTCGGCAGCCTTGCGCGGCTCGATGCTGCCGGCAGTGTTGGCGCCGTCCGTGAGCAGGATCAGAACCGGCTGGTCAGCGGCGGCCTGAGACCCCTGGGACGGGGGAGCCTCGTCAGAGGCCGCGACGCCGGAGCCGCGCAGGCGCTTGATGGCGAGCCCAATGGCGTCGCCGATGGCGGTGGCCTTTCCGGCCAGACCAACCTCGGACTCGAACAGTAGGGTGCGCACCGTCGGACGGTCGAAGGTCAGGGGCGCCTGCTGATAGGCCTGGGTACCGAACAGGATGAGCCCGACGCGGTCCCCGTTGCGGCGCTCGATGAAGTCCCCTGCCACCGCTTTGACCGCGGTCAGGCGGTCCACGGTGCGGTTGCCGATGACCATGTCCTCCTCGGCCATGGACTCGGAGATGTCCACGGCCAGCATCAAGTCACGCCCCTGCATCGGCAGGGCGATGGGCTCCCCCAGCAGTTGCGGGCGGGCTGCCGCTGCGACCAGCAGGGCCCAGGCCAGCGCGGCCAGGACCCAGGACGCTCGGCTTGGGCGCGCACCCGGAACCCCGACCGCCGCCGTGATGGCGGCGAAGAAGGGAATGCGCAGGGCCGTCCCCGAGCCTTGCTCGGCCCGTGGAAGCAGGAAGCGCACCACCAGCGGCAGGGGCAGGGCGGCGAAAACCCAGGGCCAAAGGAATGCCAACTGCTCCAGGTTCATGTGTTTCTCCGCACCCAATCCCGGGCTAGGTCGAGCAGTGCCTGAGAGTCCAGGTCCAAGGCCGGCGCATAGGGGCCCTCGGCAAGGACCCGTCCGGGTCCGGCGGAGAAACGCCCTGCCCCACCATGGCGGTCGAGAAAGTCGAGCCAGGCCCGACCCGTGAGGGGAGCCACCTCGGCGCGGCGGAACTGCGCGAGGGCGACACGCTTCAGCAGCGCCGAGACCGCCGCCGCCAGCTCGACCCCCTGGACGCGCCCGCCGACGGCCGCCAACTCGGCCAGGATACGCCGCCGCCTGACCCGAGCACGGTGTGCCCGCCAGACCCTGGTGCCGAGAGCAGCCAGGGTCGCGACCAGAAGGGTCAGGACGACCCACCAGCCCGGCGCCGGCGGCCAGAGCCCCGGGGTCCCCGGGGGATGGATGTCCCGCAGGTCCAGGGCCTGCTCCAGTGTTTGGCCGCCAGGCGCGCCCGCCACGGCGGAAGGGGCGCCAGGCAGGCCCGGCGGGGGCAACTGCGTCTGGCCGAGCACCGAGCCCGGCACCTGGTCCGGGGCGGGCGTCACCTTAGCCTGCACTGGGGTCTGCGCCGGGGTCTCCACTGGGGTAGGGCTCATCCCGCCGCTCCGATCCCCAGCCCTGCGCTGCGCGGCCGACCGCCTCCGACGCGCAGGTCCAATCCCTCAGCCAAGCGCGCGGCCGGGTCGTCCTCTGGCGACAGACGGATGAGGGGGATACCTCGGGCCTCGGTCATGCCCGCGACCGCCGCGTGGTGACGGGCGAAATAGTCCGCATAGCGCGCCCGGGCCGCCGCCGGGCGGGTATCCAGCACCCCGGTTCGTCGCCCATCGCCGATGCCGTAGCTCCCAGGAGGAGGCGGGGCCAGCTCCAGCGCGTCGGAGACCTGGCAGGCCACGATCTCGTTATGGCGGCGCAACTGCCCCAGGTGTCGCTGGGTATCCGCATCCATGCTGTAGAAATCGGAGATGACGAAGACCAGACTCCCGGGCCGGGCTACCCGCCGGAGCCGGGCCAGGCCGGCGCTCAGTCCGCCGGGGATCGGGCTCGCGGCCGGTCCAGCCTCTGTGTCTTGGGCGTCTGGTCCCTCCCGACTCCTGTCCCCCGGGGCGCTAACCCATCCCTGGGCGTCGCCGGCCAACGCCAGGTCCCGGATCAGGCGCATCGCCGCCCGGCGCCCCCCAGCGGGCTGGAGCTCGCGGTGACCGCCGTTGACGAATCCCGGGACAGAGGAGGTAGCGCTGCGTTGGGAAGACCAGCCGAAGAGCAGGCCTCCGATACGGTCGCCGTGGGCGACGGCTGCCCAGGCGACGAGGGCCGCCAGGCGCGCCGCTGCCACGGACTTGAACGCACCCCGGGTACCGAAGAACATGCTGGGGCTCAAGTCCACCAGGACGATGACGGGGCGCTCGCGTTCCTCTTCGTAGACCTTCACGTGCGGCCTCCCGGCGCGGGCGGTAATCCGCCAGTCCATGTTGCGGATGTCGTCGCCGGGCTGGTAGTGGCGCGACTCCTGGTAGTCCATGCCGCGCCCGCGGAACCGCGAGCGGTGGCTCCCCGCCAGGACCGAACGACTAGGCTCCCGCGCCGTCAGGCGCAACCGCTCGACGCGCCGGCGCAGGCCGATGAGGTCGTGGGTGCTGATCTGGACGTTGGGATCGGGGGCTAGCTTGGGCATATTCGGGTTGCCGTGAATCCGGGGCACACTCGGGTCGATGTGGTGGGGCGCTGAGGCGGGCCGTTAGACCATGGGCACCCGGCCGAGCAGATCCGACACGAAGCGGTCGGCCCCGATTCCCTCAGCCTCCGCCTCATAACTCAACAGGACGCGATGGCGCAGGACGTCGAAGACCACCGCATGCACGTCCTGGGGGGTCACGTAGTCGCTGCCGCGCAGCCAGGCGTGCGCCCGCGCACAGCGATCCAGCGCAATGGTGGCGCGGGGGCTGCCCCCGTAGTCCACCAGGCGCTTGAGCTCACCGCCGTAGGGGGACGGGTCACGGGTGGCCAGCACCAGCTCGACCAGATACTCCTCCAGGCTGGCGGCCATGTGCAGGTCCATGACCTCATCGCGGCCGGCGAAGATCTGCTCCCGGGTGACCCGCACCTGGGGAGCGGACTCCGCACCGCGGCGCACCCTCGCCTCGCCCCGGGCGATATTGAGGATGCGCCGCTCCGCCCCCGCGTCCGGGTACCCGACCTGCACGTGCATCAGGAAGCGGTCGAGCTGGGCCTCCGGCAGGGGGTAGGTCCCCTCGTGCTCGATGGGGTTCTGAGTCGCCATGACCAGAAATGGCTCCGGCAGGGGGTAGGTGCGTGTACCCACCGTGATCTGGTGCTCGCCCATGGCCTCCAGCAGGGCGGACTGGACCTTGGCGGGGGCGCGGTTGACCTCGTCCGCCAGGACCAGATTGTGAAACAGCGGGCCGGGCTGGAAGTCGAACGTGCCGGTCTCGGGGCGGTAGATGTCGGTGCCGGTCAGGTCGCCGGGGAGCAGGTCCGGCGTGAACTGGATGCGCTGGAAATTCCCTTCGATGCGCGCGGCCAGCTCCTTGATGGCAGTGGTCTTGGCCAACCCTGGGGCACCCTCTACCAGGAGGTGACCATCCGCCAGCAAGGCGATGAGCAGCCGCTCGATGAGCGGGCGCTGCCCGACGATGCGCCCGTTCAGCTCGTCCCGCAGCCGCGTGAAGGCGGTGCGGGCGACGCTCGGAGTCTCCGTGGCGGAGGTCTCCGGGCGGGGCTGGGCTGCGGCACTGCTAGACGTCATGCTCATTGTCCTCTGTTCGATTCCGAAAACGCCAAAACACCTGGGTCCTTAATGGAGGTTTGGCCCGAGTTCTGGACTCGGCGTCCTGTCGGCGGCTTTGGACCGACGGAAAGGCTCCGCACCACCAGGCCGTGGACGATGGCCGTCAGGTCCGTCAGGGCCGCGCCGGTATTTCCAGCCGACAGGGCCGCCGCGGCCCGATCGATCCCGTCGCTGGTCGCCTGCACCGGCATCCCCACGTACTCGTAGGTGAGGCTCACCCCGACCTCCTGAAGACCCGCTAGCACGCGGTCGTGCTCGCCGGCCAGGACCAGGGGCTCCAGTGCCCGCACCTGGGCGGCCAGGGCATCGCTCACCTCGCCGCCATCGGCCAGACGCACCCGCGCCAGGACTGGGATGACAGTGATGCGTCCGGCCCCTTCCCTCGCCCCGACGCCCCCCTGGATCTGGTCCAGGAGGCGCCGGGCCTGCGCGAGCAGACGCCCGGCCTGGCCCGGCTCCCCAGCCGCCACGGCCTGGGCTGCCGCGTGCACGTAGTTGACGGCAGTGCGCGCGGCGGCGGAGAGGAGCTTGTCCCGCTGCGCCAATGCATGTCCGGGCGGGAGTTGAACCACCGCGTCGGCAGCCCCCTCTTCAGCAGGCATCTCCGTCTGGCGCGAAGCCTCCGGCCAGGCCAGGCCCGGCCAGCAGACGACCAGCAGCGCCGCGGCCAGCCCGACCCGGGCCGCAACCAGGGGCGAGGCGTCGAGCCGAGTCGATGTCCCCGACATGCAGTCCTCCAGCGCCATGCCTCTGGGTACCCCGGGCTTCCACGCACAGGATAGGGAGACCAACCTTACGTCCCGCGGTCGAAAAGATTACCAACCTGTAATGTGCGGGGGCACCGAAGGCCGCGCGTTGGCCCCCGAGCGCACTGCCAGGGGACACCCGTCAGGCGACTGGCGCCGCTTGCCCGGTTGGTGGATGCTCTGGGCCGCCTACGCGTCGGAAGGATCAGGCTTCACACTGGTTCCTGGCGGACTCCGGCAGTCCGAAGAGACCGTCAAAGGCCCAGTTGAAGACAACCGCGTACAGGAAGAAGAAGGCCAGGACGCCAAGATCGGCGATCAACGCCTGAAGCAACGAGATTTGCAGCCAGTAGGCCATGACAGGAACCAGCATGACGACCAAGCCGCCTTCGAAGCCGAGGCCATGTGCCAGCCGCCGCCAGAGGGGCCGGCCTTTCGTCTTCTGGCGTGACTCCCAACGCTCGAAGAGCGTATTGAAGGCATAGCTCCATGCCAGCGCCACGGATGACATGAGGATCGCCAAGGCGATGGTGGAGGCGGCTGGCCGGTCGAAGATGAGGCTAAGCGCGGGACCCACAAAGATCACGGCACCCGCCTCATACAGAACCGCCTGGACGACGCGCCGAACTCGGGGATTCATGGCGCGAGACTACCAACACAGGGCCCGATCATGAAGCCCGACGCTGCGGCTGAGCGACGCCGGGCCCGTGGGGTCGGGTCTTTCAATGGGCTCTGTCTGCATTAGCTGCCCGGGTCTTCCAGCTCATCGAGGTGACAGGGTCCCAGATTGGGCGGGGAGATGGGGTCTACCATCGGATTTACAGGTAGCCCGATATATCCCGGCGGGGGTAAGCTGGCTGTGAGACGGGGGTGTGGCTCTTGGGGTCCGCGATCAGCGTGTCTGACTCGTCTTGACTTGAAATGCCGCCCCCGTCTCCCTGTATCGTCCGTTGAGGTCATACGGGATGGTGCCGGTCTTTTGGACAGTGGCTCTGAATGTAGACGAGACCGACGGACGATCCAAGCGATCCGTTCCTTTCTGTCCGATCTACGGGGGTTGTCATGGTCTTGTGCCCGGAGCTGCGTGTGAGCGTCGATGTGGGCTGCCATCGCCACAGCGTGGCGGTGGGGTTGTCCACGGGAGAGCTCTTGGAGGAGTTCGACGTGGACCACCGTCCAGAGGGGTTTGCCGACTTCTTCAGCCGCATCGAGCGTTACCAGCGCCGTTACCCGGGGCCAGTGGCGGTGGCCATGGAGGGCTACAACGGCCATGCCCGCCCGTTGGACACCTTGGTGCGCGAACGCCAGTGGCGGCTGTTGAACGTCAACAACCTGAAGCTCGCTCGCTTCAAGCAGGTCTTTCCCGCGGCGGCCAAGACCGACCGCATCGACGCGCGCCGGGCCCTGGAGCTGATGCAGCTGGGCGAGCACATGCCCCGCGCCCGCGACGCCCTCCAAGAGGTTCAGGGCGCCCCCGCGGAGAATCTCGAACTCAAGCGCCTGACCCGGCGCCGACGTGCCCTGGTAGCCGAAAAGAGCCGCGTGCTCAGCCGCTTGCAGGGCGACCTGCAGGCCGTCTGCCCGGGCCTGCTGGAGATCACTGCCGATGCGGAAAACCTGTGGTTCCTCAACCTGCTGGCCCACGGAGAAGATCTGACCAAGCTTGCGCGCCTGCGCGAGAAGACCCTGCTGGCCATCCCCGCCGTCGGCAAGAAGTTCTGCGCCGTCATCCGCACCTGGCAGCCGCGAGCCTTCTTCAGCCACGAGGTCGCCTATGCCAGCCCCATGATCGTCGCCGACGCCCGCCGGGTGCTGGACCTGCGCGTCCAGATCAAGGCCCTGGAGAGACGCTGCCAAGCCCTCATGGCGGTCTCCCAGATCGCCCGACGCATCGATACCATCCCCGGCTTCGCGCTGGTCTGCTCCAGCGAGCTGGCCGGGGAGATCGGCACCCTGGAACGCTTTGCCAGCGAGGCGAGTCTGGCCCTCTACCTGGGCATGGCCAACCTCGATCACAGCTCCGGTCAACAGCAGGGCGCCAAGGCGCCGCGCCATGTCAATACCCGCGCCAAGGCGGCGATGATGACCGGCGTGGATCGCCATCGCAAACAGGTCCCCGCCTCGCAGCGCTATTACGAAAAAAAACGCAACGAGGGGAAAACCCACAACCAGGCGATTCGCGCGCTGGGTCGCCATCTGTGCCGCGTGATCTTTCAAATGCTCAAGCAGGATCGCGACTATGCAATTCGTGATTAGCGAGCGAATAGACATCCGCATCTGCTATTGAAAATTTCAGCGGGATGTTCAAGTCTTGCATTGCAACATCCATAACCGGGCAACGCCGGATTCTCTGACTCGGCTTACTCCCCCACAAACCTGAGCGCCCGTTGCAATACCGCATCGGACAGATACATGCCGCTGTCGCGCAAGCGCTCCAACACCGGACGGGCAGCCGGGAGGCAACCGGCCTGTCTGGCGGCGAGCACCAGCCCGACGGTGCCACGCAAGGCGAGTCCTAGCGCCTCGGCGCAGCGGCGTCCCGCCAGATCGTCGATCACGGCTCTACTGTCGACAACGGTTCGTGCCACCTCGATGACCGCGCTTTCTCCTGGACCCAGGTCCCACGCCAGCACTTGGGCAGACAGTGGCGGAACCGGTCGAACCTCCAACCAATCGTTGTCGGCCAGCGCCCGCGCGGTCGGATCCTGGTCTCCGTAGGCGCAAATTTCTTGCGCAACTGGCTCCGGTATTCAGATGACCGGTGCCGCCTCCTTCAACAAATGGAGAAGACCGGCCTCGGCCAAGTGGATCAAGGGCGAGGTATTAACGACCAAGCGCGAGGCAGAGGCGTTCATTGTCCTGACGTAGGCCCGCCCTCGTCGTGGTCAAGCTCCCGCGCGAGGCTGTCGTCGTCGAGGACGAAGACGTCGACCCCTTCTCGGGCAAGGGCACGAATGAAGTCGCGGCGGTTCATCCCGGCCAGATCCGCGGCGCGTTCCTGCGACATCAGGCCCCGCCCGCACCAATGGATGGCTGCCGCAAGCTTCAGCTCGCGGCCGAGTTCCTCCGGCGAGCGGCGCAGGTCGGACAGCGCGGAGTCTGGAATGGAAAGTGACAAGGTAGCCATGGGTGCTTCACTCCGGACGAACGGATATTGTGACCTTTCCAGCCCGCAAAGGTGGCCGCGACGTTCGCCGTGCGGTCGCCACTGCGATGCTAGTACGGGTTTACCGTCTACTTGAGCATCCCCTCCACCTCGCCGGGGAATCCCCGCCAAAACTGCAGCCAAAATTGACGCAAAATTGACGGAGACACCCATCACAGCGTAAACACCATCCGCCCCGCGCGTCGCTACGCTCCGACTGTCCAGGTTGCGCTGGAATGGGTGTCCAGGTTGCCGTGGAATGGGTGTCCAAATTCCGTGGAATACGCACCCGTTCCCGTACATCGTGCTCGATGCTCTGTTAATAGACCTGCCCGCTATGCTCGCCCCGGCGCCTGTGTGCCCCGGCCCCCTTGGACTGGAACCGCTGGTTTGCATGAAGGGATAGGGTCAAGCCCCGATTCTTGAGGTTGCGGTCCGCCCGAACCTGGCATTTGCCCCTGACGGTGCTCCGGGATGGGGCTTACGCTCCATTCGGGCCCAGCGCCAGTGGCGGAAAGGGGTCCACTGCGCCAACTGTGGGCGCGCTTCGCGCAGGGGGGTTTGCGGCGCGTCGCGGCCCGGGTCTACACTGTCGCTATGCGACAGGCTGGAGAATCGCCATGAGCATCAACACCTACCCGGAACGCCATCGAGCTTACCGTGACCGGCTCAAGGCCCGCGGCATGCGCCAGGTCGTCCTGTGGGTGCCCGACACGCGTCGTCCCGGGTTCGGCGAGGAGATCCGGCGGCAGTTGCGCCTGGTTGAGGGGAGTACCGAAGACCAAGATGCGTTGCAGTTCATCGAGGCAGCGGCGGATTGGTCGGATTAGTGCGGCGCGGCGACATCGTGACGGTGGCGGCCTCGGGCGACGCCGGCGAGCCGAGGCCGGCAGTGGTGGTTCAGGGCCACGTCCTGAACCAAGATGCGCAGTCGACTATCGTGATGCTGGTGACGAGCCACCTGCAAGATGCTCCCCTGCTGCGCCTGACCCTGGAGCCGGCACAGAGAAACGGACTCAAGGTGCGGTCCCAGGTGCAGATCAACCAGCTCCTCAGCTTGCCCGTCGCAAAGGTGGGAAACGTCATCGGGCGCCTCTCGGAACGTGAACTCGCCGAGTTGAATCGCTTGCTTGCGGTGGTGGTCGGTTTGGCGTGAAGCAAGTGACGCCGCTGCCACTGGTCTTTGCTGTTGCCTCGTTCCGACGCTGAGGGGTCAAGGTCGCGCCCGTAGGGTGCGGCGAGGAACGAACCGAGCCGCTTGCGGATGGTGCGATCCGCTCGCTCGGCATACCCTACCGAGTTGCCAGGGGCGCGGCGGAACCGCTTTCGGCGCTCTGTGAGGCTATTGAACCTGCCCCCTTTACTCTAGGAGGGGGAGCAGCGGAGTAGGGGTCAGCACCGAGGGACACCTATAGCAGTGCTTACCTCGCATTCTATGCTGGTCAGCAATTCCCGCACAGGTATAAGGTCAAGCACTGACCCTCGCCCCTTTCGATTGGAGCGATATCCGTTAGCCAGGAAACTCCAATTCGGCATCGTCGACCGCCGCGCCCGGTAGTTGCTTGTGACCCCGTTGTTGGTGATGTTCCAGTGGGGGCGCTCCGCGGCGAACAAGTTGCGCGGGAATCTGCTCAGGGGGCACCGGGGGGCCGAGCAGGAAGCCCTGCATGGTGTCGCAGTTCTTGGATACCAGATAGCGCGTCTGGTTCTCGGTCTCCACACCCTCGGCCACGACGGTCAAGTTCAAGGCATGGGCCATGGCGATAATTGCCGAGATGATGGGCGTATCATCTGGCCCTTTGCCGATTTCGCCGATGAAGCTGCGGTCGATCTTGAGGGTATTGATGGGGAAATGCCGCAGATAGCTTAGCGACGAGTAGCCAGTCCCGAAGTCGTCGAGGGCGATACTCACCCCCAGGGCGCGGATCTCCCGGAGAGTTTCCGCGCCGCGTTCCAGGGCGGACATGATGGATGTCTCCGTGAGCTCGATCTCGAGATATCTTGGGTCGAGCCGGGATTCGCGCAGGGCCTTGGCGATGAGGTCAGGGAAGTCCTGGCGCGCCACCTGTATGCTGGAGGCATTAACCGACACGGGCACTACCTCCAGCCCGGCCTCCTGCCAGGCCTTGGTCTGCCGGCAAGCCTCTCGTAGAACCCATTCGCCGATGGCCGTAATCAAGCCGGTTTCTTCGGCGATGGGTATGAAGGCGTCGGGCAGTACGATCCCGGTCTCGGGGTCACGCCAGCGGATCAACGCTTCGACCCCGACCAGGCGCGTGCTCCGCACGTCGAACTTGGGCTGATAGTGGAGAAGGAACTGACCCTGGTCCAGGGCCTTGCGTAGCTTGTTCTCCATTGCGACGCGGTGGAAGGCCGCCGTGTTCATCCTGTCCGAAAAGTACTGGTAGTTGTTCTTTCCCTGTTGCTTGGCGTGGTACATGGCGATGTCGGCGTTCTTGATCAGCCCTTCCACGTCATCGCCGTCCGCGGGGGATGTGGTGATGCCGATGCTAGCGCTGACGTAAAGATCGGTGTTTTCGATCGGGATCGGCCTGGCCAGCGAAGTCAGGATGCGGTCCGCCACCGCCGTGGCCTCGTAGGGATCCTTGAGGTCGGTCAGCATGACGATGAACTCATCCCCGCCCAGGCGCGCCACCACGCCTTCGGCCTGGGTGGCGTCCAGCCGGGCGATGTAGTCGGCCCCACGCAGGCATTGCTCCAAACGCTCGGCAACGACTTGCAGCAATGCGTCCCCCACCTGATGCCCCAGGGTGTCGTTCACGTCCTTGAAATTGTCCAGGTCGAGGAACAGCAGCACCAGCAGCTGATGCCGGCGCCGCGCGTCGGCAAGGGCATGGTTCAGGTACTCCCGGAACATCATGCGGTTGGGAAGCCCGGTAAGTGCGTCGTGGTAGGCCAGGTAACGAATCCGCTCATCCGAGACCCGCAGATTCTCGCTCATGTCGTCGAACATGTTGGCAAGCGCACCGATCTCGTCCCGGCGTCCCGACCGAATCTTGGCGTCCAGGTTGCCGCGACCGACCTCGCGGAAGGCGTCGCCGAGCCGCTGAACCGGCGTCACCAGCAGGCGATCCAGGGTGAAGAAAAGCAGCATCGTGGCGATCAGCACGGCTGCCAGTACGACAACCGCGACCAGGGCGCCGAGCTGGCGTCCCGCGTCCAGCAGTTCGGCGACCGGAAGTGCGGCGAAGAGGTACAGGTTGCCGTCCAGGCGCTTGCCGAGAAACAAGAGCGGGTGGTCTGAAAGCTGGGCGCGAAGCGCGTCGCCGGTATCTGCGTGACGGGCCAGATCGCCAAAGAGCAGCGCCGGTAAGGTCTCGTGATCGCCGGGGTGCGGGTGCGCTGACGGGTGGGTCTGTGCCCTGTCCGCCATTTGGAGCAGCGCATTGGCCTCCGGGCGGTCGGGATGGAGAAGGACCTTGCCCTCGGCGTCGGTCACCATGAGGAAACCCCGCTGGCCGATGACGCTATCCTGAAGCGTACGGGCGAGGAATCCCAGATCGACGGTCACCACGAGATAGCCGCGAAGCTTGACGGGCGCGCTGAGGGGATCGCTGCTCCTATCCTTTAGCCGTATCCGCTTCGAGACGACGAGGGCGGGATCGCCGGTGTCCGGGTTGCGCGCAAAGGCGCTGTAAATATCGTCAGCGGCGCTCCGTGCTGCCTGAAACCAGGCGCTGTCTCCCTCCTCCTCGGTGGCGTTGGGCAGGGGTAGGCGCGTCCAGCGAAGGTCTTCATTGCCGTCCGGCAGCAAGATGCGGATTTCGTAGTAGTCCGGGTAGGCCTCCTGATAGCTGATGAGCTGACGCAACAGCGGCGATTGCAGCACCTGGTATCGCTCTTCCTCGTCTTCGGCGAGCAGGTACTGGCGGACCAGGTTCTGGGTGGAGAGCAATTGGACGTTGGCCCGCGCTGTCGCCAGAACCGACTGTGTCTGGCGGGCGATCAGATCGCAGGAGCGAGGCCATCTGATCTAGGGTCTTGCGCTCCGACGTCTGTTGCAGCTGCACGTAGGCCGCCGCGCCCACGCCGAGTAGGGGAATCACGACGAGCGGGACGAGGAGGACGAGCAGCTTGGGTCGGAGATTCAATCGTGCGACCTCACTGCAACAGGCGCGCGAAGATCCCGTTGATCCGCCTGACTGCCTTTGCAGGCAAGTGCGCGTACACCTCTGAACGTTGCAGCGTGGCTTTATCGGGGTATATCACCGGGTCGTCGAGGAACTTCCGGGGGAGCAGGGCCTCGGCGGCTTTGTTGGGGGTGGCGAAGTAGACGAACTGGGCGAGCCGTGCGGCAATCTCGGGCTCGTTGAGGAAGTTGATGAACTGGTAGGCCAGATCCTTCTTCGTCGACGCTTGGCCGACCGCCAGGTAGTCAACCCAGATATTGCCCCCTTCCTTGGGGAGCGCGTAGGTAATTTCTGGATGATGCTCCTGAACCATGAGGACATCGCCGTTGAACATCATGGCAGCGTAGACCTTTCCCGTCACCAGTGCGGATTCGGCGTTCAGGGCTGGGTAGAAATAGTCTTTGACGTAGGGCTTCTGCTCGAGCACCAGGGCCTCGGCGGCCGCCAGCTCACTGCTGTCCGTGCTGTTGGCAGAAAATCCGAGGGCCTTGAGGGCCATGCCTACGACGTCGCGCGAGTACTTGTTCATGAAGATCTTCCCGCGCAGGTACTCGTCGGGCCGATAGAGCTGCATCCAGCTCGTGATCTCGCCCTGCACCAGGTCCTTGCGATAACCGATCCCGGTGGTACCCCAAAAAAACGGCACCGCGAAACCCCGCGACTCCGGGAAGACGTCGAGCCAGCGGGCGTCTACATGCTTGAGGTTAGGCACCTCGGAAGCCCCCAGCGGAGCCAGCCAACCGCGCTTCACGTAGGGGCGCAGGGTGATGCCGCTGGCCAGGATGACGTCGTAGCCCCTTCCGTCGGTCTCCACCAGCATGTCGTCGCGGGTTTCGTCGGACTCGAAGTAGACCTCGGTCACCTTGACGTTGAATCGCTTTTCGAACTCCTCAAGCAGACCCGGATCCATGTACTCCGACCAATTCAGGAATATCAGCTCTTTCTTCGGAGTTTCGGTCGGCGAATCCGCCGCGGCGACCGCGAAGGCGGCCGCAAACAGGATTGTGCAGACAATCGCTGGAAATTCCCCACGGCGGCGGGATCGGAACATTTTCAGGCCCCCTTGCGTATCCGCGGTGGATAGACAGGAAAGTCATCCACTCTTGACGAAAGACCGCACCCATTGTACCTGCTGTCAAAGGCATGGCTCGATCGGGGCCCAAACCGGGTTGGACGCGTTGGGTAAGGGCTGATGTTACCGCCGCCCTCTTGGCATGGGATTCGAGCCGGGGGCGGCCATCGGGGATGCCGCTATTCTTGCTAACGAGCTGCCGGTTGCATGCTCCCCCGTTCGTGGGTCAGACGCAGCTAGCGCGACACCCGCTATTCGACCCCTCCTTGGCCCAATTTGCGGCGGTTTCCCAGGCCGAAGCGCCTGCAAGTGGCTGATTGCTGGTTGTCGGATCCGGCGAAAGCGTCCACCAGTCCAGAGCACCAGTCCAGTCCAGGGTCCGAGCAGCCCATAGGGCGCACAAGGCTGCGGGGTCAAGGCAAAGGCTGCGGAGTCGAGTCTCAAAGGCTCAAAGGCTGCGTGGTCAAGTCACGCAATCACGCAATCCCGCATTTTCCTGCACTCCCCGAGTGCCAGCGCCCGCCTGAACCACAGCCCCTGCCCGCCCGTTGATCGTGCATCAGAACAGGCCCCGCAGATCGAGCACCAGGCCCGGCAGAGCGGCGAGCTCGATCCGGGACAGGTCGGATGCCCGGAACTGATGGGTGTAGCGCGCCCCGTCGGGTTCCCGATGAACGTCCATGTGGCGCCCGGGGATGTCGATGATCCAGACCTCGGGGACCTGAAACCTGGCATAGAGGGGCAGCTTGGTGTTGCGGTCGTGGGCCAGGCTGGTGTCCGCGACCTCGACCAGGAGCAAAATGTCGGCGGGTCCGGGATGGGCCTGTGCGTAGTAGTCGTCGCGGTAGCGAAGCAGTGCGAGGTCGGGTTGTGGGGCGGACAGGTCGCCCAAAACGACGGGGTTCTGCGCCGAAACAATGGCCTTGCCGCGGACGGCGTCGGCGAGCAGGGCGGCCAATCGGTTGGTCTTGCTGGCGTGGGGTGGCCCGATGGGCGGCAGGTCGATGATCTCGCCCTCGATGAGCTCGCAGCGGGCGTCCGCGTCCAGAACGCCCGCCTCGCCCATGCGGAAGTACTCGCCCACGGTGATCGGGTGGCGGCTGGGACCCAGGGCGGGCGGCGGTTCGGCCCGGGTGGCGTTGGCGGTCGTCATGCGTCCCCCTCCTGTTCGGTTGACTCGCAGATTAGTCTAGTACCACGCTTCACCCTAATCTGCGGGTCCGTCGTCCCGGCAAGGACTGCCGGGACCCAGACGCCATGGACGGCGCCTCTGGGTTCACCTCCCTGTGTCTGGATTCCGTCAGTCCCTGGCGGAATGACGAAGGAGCGGAATGCCCTAGGCGCCTGAATTTGCGGCGAAATCGTCCCCAGTCGATCCCCAGCCGGCGCATGCGCGCGCGCAGGGTGTGGGGGTTGACGCCGAGGAGGCGGGCCGCGCCGAATGGGCCTTCGATGCGCCCCAGGCAGTGGGCCAAGGCGGCCTCGATGTGAGCCCGGGCGGCGGTGTCGAGGGTGGCGAGGCCCGGACCCGCCTCTGGCGCCGCCGCGGTACTTGCCTTCGGCAACGCCGGCGCTCCGGCTGGCACCGCCCCACCGCCCAGGGCCTCGGCTACGGCTAGGCGCCGCCCCTCCCCCAGGATGGCGGCTCGCTCCATCACCGCTGCGAGCTCGCGAACATTGCCCGGCCAGGGATAGGCCAGCAGCAGGGCGATGTCCCCGACCGCCGGGGCCTGGGGCATCAGGTTCAAGCGCTGGGCGGCCCGCCGCGCGAAGTGCGAGGCCAGGTCCGGGATATCGCCGGGGCGCTCGCGCAGCGGCGGCAGCCGGATGGGGAAGACGTGGATGCGGTACCAGAGGTCAGCTCGGAAGCGCCCGGCAGCGACCATCTCCTGGAGGTCCTGGTGGGTGGCGGCGATCAGGCGCACATCCGCATGGAGGGGCTGCTGCCCTCCGACGCGCTCGAAGCTGCCGTCCTGAAGGATGCGCAGCAGGCGCACCTGCACCGCCGGGGTCAGCTCACCGATCTCGTCGAGGAACAGGGTGCCGCCGTCGGCCCGCTCGAACCACCCCTGGCGCCGTGCCGTGGCCCCGGTGAAGCTGCCGCGCTCGTGGCCGAACAGCTCGGAGTCCGCCAGCTCCGGCGGTATGGCGCCGCAGTTGACCCGCAGGAAGGGGCCCGAGGAACGGCCGGAGCGGCTGTGCACCGCCCGCGCCACCACCTCCTTGCCAGTACCGGTCTCCCCCAGGATCAGAACGGGCGCATCCGAGCGTGCCACCAGGTCCACGTCGCGCATGACCCCTTCGAGTCCCGAGCGCGCGCCGACGATGGTGTCGGCGATGTCCTGGCGGTCGAGGCGTGCCAGCAGCGAGCGGCGATCCGCCTCCGCCGCCTCGCGCAGGGCCTTGAGCTCACGCAGTTGATGGTCATTGCGCAGGGCCACCGCTACGGGCTCGCATAGGGCCGCTAGGATCGGCTCGTGCTCGGCGCGGTAGGCGTCGGCTTGGTCGGCGCCGATGGCCAGGACGCCCAGGGCCTGATCCTCGAAGGCGAGCCCGCCGCACAGGACAGAGCCGGTCCAGCCGTCCGGCAGCAGGCCCCGGAACTGCGCCCGGATTAGCGCCGCCGGGCCACGCAGCACCGCGCCGGTCAGACACCAGGGACCAAGCTCCCGTGGGGCCGGCGCCGGTCCGAGGCCCGCATCACGTCCGGTACCGACGGCCGCCAGGGTCTCGATGCGTTCCGACGCGGGGTCGAGGCGGCGGATGAGGAGCCGGTCGCAAGGCAAGCGGCGGCGCAAGACCTCGGCGATGGCCCCGGCGGAGAGGTCGATGCGGGGCTCGCGGCAGGCCTGGCGCCAGACGTCGAGCAGCAGAGGAAGGAAGTGCTCCATAGCCACGTCATGATACGGGATTGCTGTTGTAATGTAACGGCTGTCCCGTTAAATATCATAGCAATCCTAACAAGACGCAGCACGCCCTCGACCGAACAACGGGATAAAACAAGAGGTTGCTGGCTGGCACGGAATCTGTGTGGTGCAGGGTGAAGCACCCGTCCGCCCCTTGGGGCCGACAGGTTGCGATGCCCCGTTACCGAGGAACCGTCCCCATGGTCCGCTCCGCCACGCTCGCCGCCGCCAGCTTCTATGCCTCGCACCGCCGCCGCCTGTATCTATGGCTGGCATTCCTTACCCTGGCTCTGATCGTCGTGCTCAGCCAGGGGCTGTGGTTGGCCGCGCCCGTTGGCGGGCCGGGTGGGGTGTCCTCGGCGCTCTCGACGACCGCCTTGGCGGCCGTGCTGCTCGCGGCCTTCGTCTGCGAGTACATGGACTCCAGCCTGGGCATGGGCTACGGCACCACCCTGACCCCGCTCCTTCTGATCGCGGGCTTTGCGCCGATGAGCATCGTCCCGGCGGTACTGTTCTCGGAGCTGCTCACCGGCCTGGCCGCCGGCCTGCTGCACCACCGCGACGGCAACGTGGACCTGCTGGGGGACGCCCGTGCCCGCCGCACGCTCGTTCTGCTGAGCGCGCTGAGCGGAGTCGGCGCCTTGGCCGCGGTACTCCTCGCGGTACGGCTCAGCGGTCCCTGGTTCGGCTACGTCATCGTCGCCATCGTCCTGGCCATGGGTGCCCTGACCCTGGTCACGGCGCGCCGGCGCTTCCGCTACCGCGCCGGTGGCATCGTCGCCGTCGGCTTGGTCGCGGCCTTCAACAAGGGCCTGAGCGGCGGGGGCTACGGTCCCCTGGTGACCGCCGGGCAGGTCGTCTCCGGGGTCCCCGCGCGCCATGCCGTGGCGATCACGTCCCTGGCCGAGGCCCTGACCTGCCTGGTGGGATTCGGCGCCTACCTTGCCGTGAAGGGCGCCCCGGACTGGGGTCTGACCCTGCCCCTGGCCGCGGGCGCCCTGCTCTCGGTCCCCTGGGCCACGGTGACGGTACGCCGCCTCCCGGAGACTTGGCTGCGTGCCGGGGTTGGTATCCTGACCCTGGTCCTGGGCCTGGTATCGCTGGGCAAGCTCATGTCCTGATGGCCAAAGGCGGGCGGCCCCCGAGGGCGCGACTTCCTGGTAAAGTATAGGGTGAACCCTGGCGGCATAGGCGTCCTGCAGATGAAGGTCCCAAGCCCCCAAGACGTCACCCAAGACGCGGTCCCAACATCGCCCCGGCCGCGCCGCCCCTTCGTCCAGGTGGTCGGCCCCAGGCTCCGGCCGCTCCTGCTCCTGGTCCTGGTCCTGTTCTCCCTCCTGGCGGCCAACTCCGCCTACCTGGGCGGGGTGACCCTGCTGGAGTGGTACCGCGGCCAGACCTACCAGGACTGGTTCTACCAAATCATGTTCCTGGCCCACCTGGGCCTGGGGCTCCTGTTGGTCGTCCCCTTCCTGGTCTTCGGGACCATCCACCTCAAGCGCGCCTGGCCGCGACCGCAACCGGCGGGCCGTCAAGGCGGGCTCGCCCTGTTCGGCGCCGGGCTGGTGGTGCTGGTGAGCGGGGTCCTGCTGCTGCGCCTGGGGGTCTTCGAGATCCGCGACCCGGCGGTGCGGGGCGTCGCCTACTGGGCCCACGTGGCGGCGCCCCTGCTGTGTGCCTGGCTCTTCGTCCTGCACCGCCTGGCGGGCAAGGCCATCCGCTGGAGGGCTGGGCTGGCCATCGCCGGTCTGGCGGGGCTCGCGGCGGCGGCCATGGTCCTGGTCCAGGCGCAGGACCCGCGGGCCTGGAACGTGGCGGGACCGGCCTCCGGGGAGCAGTACTTCTTCCCGTCGCTCGCCCGCACCGCGAGCGGCGACTTCATCCCCGCCAAGACCCTGATGATGGACGACTACTGCCAGGAGTGCCACGAGGACGTCCACGACCAGTGGTCCCACAGCGTCCACCGGCTTCTCCTCGTTCAACAATCCCGCCTACCTCTTCTCCGTGCGCAAGACCCGCGGGTCGCCCTGGAGCGCGACGGCAACGTGCAGGCGGCCGCGCTTCTGCGCCGGCTGTCACGACCCGGTGCCCTTCTTCAGCGGCGCCTTCGACGATCCGCAGTTCGACGACGTCAACGACCCGACCGCCCAGGCCGGCATCACCTGCACCGCGTGCCACGCCATCACCCACGTCAACAGCCCCGCGGCAACGCGGACTACACCATCGAGGAGCCGCATGCACTACCCCTTCGCCTTCAGCGAGAGCCCGCTGCTCCAGTGGGTCAACCGCCAGCTCGTCAAGGCCAAGCCGGAGTTCCACAAGAAGACCTTCCTCAAGCCGCTGCACCAGGCGGCCGAGTTCTGCGGCACCTGCCACAAGGTCCACCTCCCCGAGGAGCTCAACGACTACAAGTGGCTGCGCGGCCAGAACCACTACGACAGCTTACTTGCTGTGCGGCGTCTCGGGCCACGGCGTGGCGAGCTTCTACTACCCGGAGAAGGCCGAGCCCAACTGCAACGGCTGCCACATGCCGCTGCTGCCGTCGGAGGACTTCGGGGCGCGGCGCTACGACCCCGGCGGGCGAGCTGACGGTGCACGACCACCTGTTCCCCTCCGCCAACACGGCGGTCCCGAGCTGGCGGGGCTGCCGAGCCCGAGGATGGGCTAACGTCCCGGAGGCAGGAGCCGGGAGGGACGAGGATTGGGTGACCGCCAGGCATCGCGACTTCAACCAGGGCGTGATGCGGGTCGACCTCTTCGGCCTGCGCGAAGGGGGCGAGATCGACGGCGAGCTGATGGCCCCGCTGCGCCCGGAGCTGCCGGCCCTGGTGCCGGGCCGAGAGTACCTGCTGGAGACGGTGGTCCGCACCCTCAAGATGGGCCACCTCTTCACCCAGGGCACCGCCGACTCGAACGAGGTCTGGCTCGAGGTGACCGCCACGCAGCGGCGAGGTCATCGGCCGCAGCGGGGCCCTGGACCCGGCGGACGGGTCCGTCGACCCCTGGTCGCACTTCGTCAACGCCTACGTGCTCGACCGCGAGGGCAACCGCATCGACCGGCGCAACGCGGAGGACATCTTCGTCCCGCTCTACAACCACCAGATCCCGCCGGGCGCGGCGGACGTGGTGCACTATCGGCTGCGGGTCCCGCAGGAGTTGGCCGGGCCCGTCACCGTCGACGGCACGGCTCCACTACCGCAAGTTCGACACCACCTACATGCGCCAGATTCAGGGGGACGGCTTCGTCCGCAACGACCTGCCGATCCTGACCCTGGCCGAGGACCGGGTGACCCTCCCGGTCGCGGGCGGCCCTCGGCGGGTCCCCAGCCGGTGGAGCCGAACGACGCCTTCCCCGACTGGCAGCGCTGGAACGACTACGGCATCGGGCTGCTGCGCAAGCCGCGCAACAGCGAGTTGCGTCAGGCCGAGGAGGCCTTCGCCCGGGTCGAGGCGCTGGGGCGGGCCGACGGGCCGCTGAACCTGGCGCGGGTCTACCTGGCAGAGGGCGCCTGCACGAGGCCGCCGTGGCCCTTGGCCGGGCGGCCGGGGGAGCACCCGGCCCCGCCCTGGACCGCGACCTGGATCGGAGCCCTGGTGGACCACCAGAACGGCTATCTGGACCAGGCCATCGCCGGCTTCGAGGCCATCCTCGGGACCCGATTCGGCGAAGCCCGCCGGCGCGGCTTCGACTTTTCCAAGGACTACCGGGTCCTGGACGCCCTGGGCGAGACCCTCTACGAGCGTGCCCGCCAGAAGCGTGGCGAGGCCCGCAAGGCCGAGCGCGAGCGACTCCTGCGCGCGGCGGTAGGCCGGTTCGAGCAGACCCTGGCCCTGGACCCGGAGAACCTGGCCGCCCACTACAACCTCGCCCTGGTCTACCAGGCGCTGGGAGAGACGGAGCGCGCCGAGCAGCACCGCCGTCTGCACGCCACGTACAAGCCCGACGACAACGCCGCCGACTTCGCCGTGGCGGAGCATAGGCGCAGCCACCCAGCGGCAGATCATGCCGCGGAGGCCGTGGTGATCTACGACCTGAAACCGCTGCCCGCCACCGCCCGGGGACTAGGGGCACCGGTGGCGGGGGTATTGTCAGCAACCGGACCCGACGTCCGAACCCAGGCGGATGACCATGACTGACCCGCGCCGAGACCTGCCCGAGCAGGCACCCGAGGAGCTGATCCAGGACGACGCCGTCATCGCCCGCGCCTGGCGTTGGTCCCTTGTCGTCCTCGCCCTTGTCGGGCTGGCTGCAGCCGGCCTCTGGTGGTGGCAAGCCGCTCATGCCCCGGCACCCACCCAGGTCCAAGAGGCCGAACCTGCCCGCCCAGAGATCCAGGCCATCAATGCCGCGGCAGCACCGCCCCCGGTGACCTTCACCGACATCACCCGCGAGGCCGGTATCACTTTCGTCCACGAAAACGGGGCCAGGGGGCGGCGCTTCCTCCCCGAGACCATGGGCAGCGGGGCCGCCTTCTTCGACTACGACAACGACGGCGACGAGGACCTGCTGCTGGTCAACTCCGACATCTGGCCGGAGGACCGCAATGCCGGCGCGCCCAGACCGACCGCAGCCCTCTACGCCAACGACGGTCACGGCCGGTTCACCGACGTCACGGCGTCTGCCGGGCTGGCCGAGCCGCTCTACGGCATGGGCGTGGCGGTCGGGGACTACGACGGCGACGGCTGGGTGGACGTCTTCATCAGCGGCCTGGGCGCGAATCGGCTCTACCGCAATGATCACGGGCGGTTCGTGGACGTCACCGCGACCGCCGGCGTAGCCGGGGGCCCCGATGACTGGAACACCGCCGCCGCCTTCTTCGACGCCGACGGCGACGGCGACCTGGACCTCTTCGTCACCCGGTATGTCCGCTGGTCGCAGGCCATCGACCTGGAGGTGGACTTCCAACTCACCGGGATCGGCCGGGCCTACGGCCCCCCCACCGGCTATGGCGGGGCGAATTCCGTCCTCTACCGCAACCAGGGTGACGGGACCTTCGCCGACGTCTCAGCGCAGGCGGGCATCCAGGTCGCCAACCCGGCGACCGGCAAACCCATGGGCAAGGGGCTGGCCCTGGCCGTCACGGACCTGGACGGCGACGGCCGCCTCGACATCCTGGTGGCCAACGACACGGTGCAGAACTTCGTCTTCCGCAACCTGGGCAAGGGCGCTTCGCCGAGGTCGGGGTGGAGTGGGGCCTGGCCTTCGACCGCAACGGCCAGGCCACCGGTGCCATGGGGGTGGACTGGGCCCATCACCGCAACGACGCGGCCCTGGCCGTGGCCATCGGCAACTTCGCCAACGAGATGACCTCACTCTACGTCTCCGCCCCTCCCGGAAGGCGACCCGCCCCAGTTCTCCGACGACGCCATCCTGGAGGGGGTCGGTCCGGCCAGCCGGCTGGCCCTATCCTTCGGGACCCTGTTCATGGACTACGACCTGGACGGGCGCCTGGATCTGCTCCAGGTCAACGGCCACCTGGAGACCGAGATCGCCCGGATCCAGTCCAGCCAGCACTATGCCCAGCCGCCCCTGCTCTTCTGGAACTGCGGGCCGGACTGCCCGGCAACCTTCGTCGCCGTGAGCCGAGCAACCGGCGACCTGGGCCGGCCGCTGGTCGGGCGTGGCGCGACCTACGCCGACATCGACGGCGACGGCGACCTGGATCTGCTCATCACCCAGAACGGGCGGGCCCCGGTCCTGCTGCGCAACGACCAGGCCCTGGGGCACCACTGGCTGCGCCTGCGGTTGCGCTCGCCCGGACGCCAACCGCGACGCCATCGGGGCCCGGGTCGAGGTCCGCGCCGGGGGACAGACCCAGACCCGGGAGGTGATGCCGACCCGCAGCTACCTGTCCCAGGTCGAGCTGCCCCTGACCTTCGGCCTGGGGAGCGGCGGACCGGGTCGATGGGGTCAGCATCCGCTGGCCAGACGGGACACGCCAGGAGCTGGGGCCCCTTGAGCGTGGACCGACTGATCGAGATCGTGGAGGGGGAAGGCAGCGGTGGCTAGACGAAAGGCTAGTTTGGCCAAGTGGGCGGTCGGGTTGCTGCTCACGCTGGCGTTGTCACCGGCAGCGGCCGAGGACGTCTTCATCGACGGCAGCCAGGCCACCGGGCTCGACTTCGTCCACTTCAACGGCATGTCGGACCAGCTCTACCTCGTGGAGAACCTAGGGGGCGGGGCGGCCCTCTTCGACTACGACAACGACGGCGACCTGGACGTCTACCTGGTCCAGGGCCGCACGCTGGGAGAGGGCAAGACCCTGGCCGACGCCCAGTTTCCGCCGAAGGCCGGGGTGCCGCTGCGCGGCGTCCTGTACCGTAACGACCTGACCGCGGGCCCGGACGGGCGGCCCCAATTGCACCTAACGGACGTCACCGAAGCCAGCGGGCTCCAGGCGGACGGCTACGGCATGGGTGTGACCGCCGGAGACTACGACAACGACGGACACATCGACCTGTTCCTGACCAACATGGGCGGCAATACGTTCTGGCACAACAACGGCGACGGGACCTTCACCGAGGCTACCGCCACGGCAGGGGTCGGCGAGTCGCGGCTGGCCATCAGCGCCGCCTTCGTCGACTACGACCGCGACGGCTGGCTCGATCTCTACGTGGCCGAGTACGTCGACTTCACCACCGCCACGAACAAGCCCTGCTACGCGCCCAGCAGCGCCCGCGACTACTGCTCCCCCAAAGTCTATGAGCCGCTGCCGGATCGCCTGTTCCACAACAACGGCGACGGCACCTTCGCGGACGTCTCGGCAAGAGCCGCATCGGCCAGGCCAAGGGAACCGGGCTCGGGGTGGTGACGGCGGACTTCAACGGCGACGGCTGGCCGGATATCTATGTCGCCAACGACGGCATGGCCAACCTCCTCTGGATCAACCAGCACGACGGGACCTTCCGCGACGACGGCCTCATCTCGGGCACGGCGGTGAACACCGCCGGGATGGCCGAGGCGAGCATGGGGGTGGACGCCGGGGACCTGGACGACGACGGCGACGACGACCTCTTCATGACCCATCTGACCGGGGAGACCAACACCCTGTACATGAACGACGGCCAGGGGTGGTTCGAGGACCGCACCGCCGCCAGCGGCCTGGGCGGCCCAAGCAAGGCCATGACTGCCTTCGGCACCGGATTCCTCGATTACGACAACGACGGCGACCTGGACATCTACGTGGCCAACGGGGCCGTCAACATCATCCTGAGCCTGGTCAAGGCATCCGACCCCTACCCGCTGCATCAGCCGAACCAGATTTTCGCCAATCAGGGAGACGGGCGCTTCGTGGACGTCTCGGCGGACTCGGGGACCCTGTTTGGGCTCTCGGAGGTCAGCCGGGGCGTCGCCTTCGGCGATATCGACAACGACGGCGACACAGACCTGGTCGTGGTCAACAACAACGGGCCGGCGCGGTTGCCGGTCAATCAGGTCGGCAATCGCAAGCCCTGGCTCGGATTGAGGCTGATCGCCACGCAAGGCAGGGACGCCCTGGGTGCCTGGGTGGAGATCCGCCGCGAAGGGGCCTCGTCCCTGTGGCGGCGGGTCCATGTCGACGGGAGCTATGCAAGTGCCCGCGACCCACGACTGCTGGTCGGGCTCGGAAACCAGCCCAAGGTCACCGGCGTGACTGTGCGCTGGCCAAGCGGGCGGAGGGAGTCCTTCCCCGCCCCGTCCCTAGGCCGCTACACCGAGCTACACGAGGGGCAGGGGCAACCGGAGGCAGGACCATGAGCACTGGATACCACGACCCGAGACTGACGGGAGCCCGGCGTCGACTGGGCTCGGGGCGCCGGGTCCTCGCGGCCTTCGCCCTGGCGATCAGCATGGGCAGCGCGCTGGCCGACGACGATCCCCTAGCCGTCCCGGTCACGCTCCATGCCGACGCGGGCCCCGTCACCCTGGAGCCCATCCCGGCCCCGGATCTTTCGCGCGCCGAAGCGGTGGTACGCCAACACCTGGGGGAGGCCCGCACCAATCTTGCTCAGACTTTGGCGCAGGCCGAGGCCCCGCCCGGGGTCCCGGACAGGGACCTGGCCGCTGCCTACGCTCAGACCGGTGGGTACTATCTGGCCCACAAGCTGTGGGTGGCAGCCGAAACATGTTACGCCAACGCCGAGCGTTTGGACCCGCGCGACCCCCGCTGGCCCTATTATCTCGGCTACCGCTACCAGCAGGATGCCCAGCCCGAACTGGCGGCCGCGGCCTATGGGCGTGCCCTGCGGCTGGACCCGGACCTTGGTCCCGCGCAGCTCCGCCTGGGGCTGACCTATCTGGACCTAAACCGGCTGAACGATGCGACCCCGCTGCTTACCGCCGCTGCGGATGTCCCCGGGCTGCGCGGGGCCGCGCTGTACGGTCTGGGGCGTGCGGCGCAGGCCAACCGCGACCCCGCCGTGGCCATTACCCTGTTCGAGAAGGCGTTAGCCGCGGACCCGGATGCGAGTCAGATCCACTATTCCCTCGCCATGGCCTACCGCGCCTTGGGCAAGGTTGACCAGGCCCGGGCCCAGCTGGCGCAGCGCGGCGATGGGGAGCCGCGTGTCCGCGACCCGATGGTGGATGACTTGGCCCAACTCCTGAGCGGGGCCCGCACCTTCCACTACCGGGGTATCGAGGCCCTGCGCGACGGTCACTACGATGTCGCCGTCGCCGCCTTTCGTGATGCATTGGAAATCGAGCCCGACAACGTCAATGCCCGGGTCACCCTTGCCCGGGCCCTGTACCTGGCCGGCAACGCCCAGGGGGCCGCTGACCAATTGCGAGATGCTTTGACGCGCGACCCCCATCACGCCCTAGGCCTCTTTCTGATGGGAGCCCTGTTGGAGGAGCAGGGTGACGAGAACAGCGCGCTAGACCACTATCGCCGGGTCCTGGAGACGGACCCGCCGCACGGTGGGGCCCACCACGCGTTGGGTAACGCCTCAATGCGCCACGGGGACTATCAGGCGGCCGCCGGGCACTATGCCGCGGCCTACGCAGCAGTCCCCCAGGACACCCCCGCGGCACTGATGCAAGCCATAGCGCTGGTGCGCCTCGGGCCAGAGCGCCACGCTGAGGCCCGCGCGATGCTGGAATCCGCCCTGGCCGATCATCCCGACGATGCCACCCTGGGCGTCGCGCTCGCGCGCCTCCTCGCCGCCAGCCCACAGCCGACCGTACGCGATGGTCCCCGCGCCTTGGGCCTGGCCCAGGGCCTGTTCGACCAGGCCAACACGCTGGACAATGCCGAGACCCTGGCCATGGCCCAGGCGGAGGCGGGCGACCCGGCGGGCGCCGCTGCTTTGCAACAGAATGCCGTGACGGCCACTGCCGCCGCTGGTCGCTACGGTGACCTGCCGCGGCTCCAGGCGAACCTGACCCTATACCAGGCCGGCATGCCCTGCCGAACCCCTTGGCCGGAACAAGACCCAGTCTTTTTCCCCCGCCCCTACCAGCGCGAGGGCCGATTCAAGAGTATCCGACCAGAGCCGCCTATTAGGCGCAGGTTGTTGAGCGGAGCAGCGCGGCCGATGCGCGCGACCCGAGATCGCGCGGCTGGAACGGCGGATAGTGCCCAATGGAACAGCCAATGAGGGAGTTGTGCACCTGGGCCCCGGGCAGAACCTGCGCCGGGCGAACCAGGACTTGGTTTTACAAGGAATTTACCGACCGCCTGGGGGATAACTGGTAGGCTTTGCAGGCGTCCGGTCCGCCGGGCGGACCCAGGACCTAGTCACAAGCCACTGCGCCATGCCCCGCAAGACCCGTCTGCTCATCGTCGAGGATGAGGCCGCGATCCGCACCGGCCTGACGGACCTGTTCGTCTTCCACGGCTACGAGGTAGAGGTGGCAGAGAACGGGCGCGAGGGGCTGCGCAAGGCACTAGTCGGGGGCTTCGATCTGCTCCTGCTGGACGTGATGCTCCCGGGGGTCGACGGATTCGAGATCTGCAACCAGGTTCGTGCCCAGGACGCCGAGCAGCCCGTCATCATGCTCACTGCGAAGACCAGCGACGAGGACATCGTCCGCGGCCTGACCCTGGGCGCGGACGACTATGTGGCCAAGCCCTTCTCGGTGACTCAACTGGTACTGCGCGTCCAGGCCGTGCTGCGCCGGGCCCGGCCGGTACAGGAAGACCTGGCCATGATCCGCCTGCCCGACGGGTTGACGATCGACACTCGGAACTTGAGCGGGCAGCACGGCGCAGAGACCATCTCCTTAACCCGGAGAGAGGTCGAGGTACTCCAGTACCTGGCGGCCAACACCGAACGCCCGGTGCCGCGTGAGGAGCTGTTGCACCGGGTCTGGGGCTACGCACGGAGGGCCAACATCGAGACCCGGACCGTGGACATCCATATCGCCAAGCTCCGGCGCAAGATCGAGCCCGACCCGGGCGAGCCCCGCCACCTGATCACGGTGCGTGGGGCCGGTTACCGGCTGCTGCTGGGTTAGTGCCATGGGCTCGGCTCTCGGCGGGCTGGACCGACGACGCTTGCGCCTCGGGCTGCTGGCCTTCTTCCTGGCACTCGCCGTGCCCAGCGGGCTCCTGGTGTACCAAGCATTCGGCCGGCTGGAATGGGAGGGCTTCCACCAACAGCAAGTCCTGGCCGAGGCATTGGCTCAGCGTGTCGATGCCCACTTGGCGGCGCTGCTGGACGACGAATCTGCCCGCAGCTTCGCGGACTATGCCTTTCTGATCGTTGAAGGCGACCCCAGGGCCGGCTACCTGCAGCGATCTCCCCTGTCGACCTATCCGCCCCGCCCGGAAATTCCGGGCCTGATCGGCTACTTCCAGGTGGACGCCCAGGGGGCCTTCAGCTCCCCTCTGCTCCCGCGCGGCTCCATCGACCCTCGGGTCTACGGCCTGACCCCAGCAGAGGTGGCCGAACGGACAGCGGCAGAGCAGCACCTGGAGCAGATCCTCAGCAGTAACCGCCTGGCGGAGCGCAGACGTGCCGAGGGCGGCGGGCGCGATGCGACCAAGCCGACGTTCAACGCGGACGAGCGGGCCTCGGTCTGGTCCTCCGCCCGCGAGACCCTGGACCTGCCCTGGGCTGAGTCCGGCAGTCGGGCGGAGACGGATAGCCAGCTCGCGGCAGCTGCGCCGGCCCAGCAAGGGGCCAAGCAGGAAGCAGCCCCGGTGGGACCACCCAACCTGGCCCCACCTCCCCGGGCCATGGCCCAGGCAGGCGCCCCGCTCACCTTCGAGCGCCTCAACGAAACCCAGGGCAGCCAGGCGGAGCCGAAGGCTGGGGCACGCGCCGACGCAGTCGGAGCTGAGCAGGAGGTCCGACCCAAGGCCGCGAACCCGGAGGCCAAGTCCCAGGCATTTGAGCCGACCCGCCGGCAACGCCAGAGCCGCCGGGAGGTCGGGGTCCTTCCGGATCCGGAGGCGGAATCTTCGCCAGTGACGGCAGCGGGAGCAGCAGCCTCCCTTGCGCCCCAATCTCAACGCAACAGGGCGAAGGCCTCGCCGCCAGCGAGCCCCGCGGAGTCGACGGACTTGGGGAGTAATGCCAAGGACAAGGACGCCATGGAACCCGCCGCAAACCAGGACGGCAAGACTCCAACCGCTGCAGTCCAGCGCCCCCCCATCCGCACCTTCGAGAGCGAAATCGACCCCTTCGAGGCCAGCCGCCTGGCCGGCGGTCAGCTCGTTCTCTACCGCAAGGTCTGGCGGGACGGGCAGCGCTACACCCAGGGGGCGCTGATCGACCCGGAACCTTTCCTCCGAGGGCTGATCGGAGGGCCCTTCCGCGAGGCAGCCCTCAACGGCACCAGCGACCTGGAGGTGACTTGGCGCGGCGAGCGATTAGCGCTATTCATCGGCCAGTACGGACGCGACTACGCCTCCCAGGCTCTGCACGGCACTCCGCTCTACCAAACACGACTGTCCGCCCCCCTGAGCGACCTGGAGCTGGCCTTTTCCGTTACACGTCTGCCCCTTGGCCCCGGGGCCGAGGTCGTCACCTGGGTGGCCACCGCCCTGGTCCTAGTGCTTTGCACTGGGATGCTCGGCCTGTATCGCCTCGGGGTGCGCCAGATCGGTCTAGTCCGCCAGCAACAGGACTTCGTCTCGGCGGTAACCCATGAGTTGAAGACGCCGCTCACATCCATCCGCATGTACAGTGAGATGCTGCGCGAAGGCTGGGTCCCCAAGGACAAGCGGCCAGACTATTACCGCTTCATCCACGACGAGAGCGAGCGCCTCTCCCGCCTCATCAACAACGTCCTGCAACTGGCACGTATGACCCGCAACGAGCAGCGCCTGGAACTCCGCCCTATCGCCTGCACCGAGCTGATGGACCAAGCGCAGTCCAAGGTGTCGAGCCGAATCGATGGGGCGGGTTTCACGCTGCACCTGGCCTACCCAACCGACGCCGAGGAGACTATCCTGCGGGCGGATCCGGATGCGTTCGCCCAAATCCTGATAAACCTCGTGGACAACGCCGTGAAGTTCGCCGCCAAGGCCGATGTGAAGGTGGTGGATATCAGCTGTGAACCGACACGCCGCGGCGGCGCCCAGTTTCGGGTGCGCGACTACGGCCCGGGAGTGCCGCGCGACCAAATCAAAAAGGTCTTTCGCCTCTTCTATCGTGCCGAGGGCGCCCTGACCCGGGAGACGCTTGGGACCGGCATCGGCCTGGCCCTGGTGCAGAGCCTAACCCGAGCCATGGGCGGCACCGTGGATCTAGTCAACCGGGACCCCGGTGTGGAGGTCCGTTTGACCCTACCAGCAGCCGGGTCCGACGCGGCGACGGGACGCGCTCCACCGTCACCCTCTGACCCGTTCTGATTTCCATCCGAAACCACGCCGACCACGCGGTAACCCCGCCAGGCGTGAGGGGTGGACGAGGGGGCGCCACCTGCCATTCTCCAGTGCTCGGCGTCAGGCGCGCCCCCGCCACACTGCAAGTGATATCCGCAGTAACGCCCCCCGGGTCTTCGGTGGATCGAAGCCGCCGCGAAGTCCAAGCCCTTGGCCCTCGATCCGCGGTCAGCGGGCTAGCGGGTATCGCTCTCAGCGCTGAGTCGCAATACCTGCCGTTCCACTTCGTCGAGATCCGGGATCCACACGGGGTCTCCCTGCAACTCCGCGGCGTAGAGGACAAGGCGTGGACTCGCGGAATTTCTCTTCGTGACCAGATCACCTGGATGAATCCGGACGAGGTGAGGAGAGTCGGCGACCAGGAAGCCAACATAGGGCAACGCCTGGTTCCCGGTCAGGCTGAAGGAGACCAAGACGCATGGACGACGCCAGCGAGTCCGCGCATCCGCCGGCATCGGGGCGTCTCCCCCAAGGGCACCGAGGTCGATCAGCGGTGGCCGCAAACCGCGCCAGTCCAGCACGCCGAGGAACCACTCCGGTCCCCCCTCGCGGACCCGCACGTCACCCGAATAGGTCACCACCTCCGCCACCGCGGCCGAGGGGAGCAAGAGGTTGCCATTGCGGGTCGGCGCGATCAGGCCACGCACCTCGGCAGCATGCGCCGCGCTCTGAAGCCGGGCACTCATGCAGGGGCCTCCATCAGCACGGCACTGATCTCATCGAGCAATTCGGCCTCCTGGTAGGGCTTCCCAAGGTAGCGGTTGACGCCCAACTCCATCGCGAGACGCCGGTGCTTCTCCCCGGTCCTGGAGGTGATCATGATGATTGGGAGCGCTTGCAGGCGCGGCGAACGACGAATATGGCGCGTCAATTCATAGCCATCCATGCGAGGCATTTCGATATCAAGAAGCATGAGATCTGGGACACGATCTTCCAGCATGGTCAGTGCATCGATACCGTCTTTGGCCGTCAGAACGTCCATGTTCTGTCGCCGCAACAGGCGCTCCGTGACCCGACGCACGGTCAGCGAGTCGTCCACAACCATGACGCAGGCCCGCTGCCGCTCCGCCGCGGCCACCCGCGTCAGGGCGAGACGATAGGCGTGGACCGCAGGAGAGCGTGCCAGAGCCAGCAAGTCGATGATCATGGCCACGCGACCGTCTGGGAGGATGGTTCCGCCGTTCAGCCAGGGTACGGCGCTAAGCTGTGGGCCAAGCGCCTTTACGAGGATGCGCTGGGTCCCGCCCAAACTGTCCACGACCAAAGCCAAACGCTGGTCTGCCGTGCGCACCAGGAGCATCGGCAGCCACCGCTGCTCACCCAGGTCGGGTGTCACGGCGGGATCCAGAAGCTTACCCAGATGCATGACCCGGTAGTCCTCACCCAGGTGCTCAAAGTCTTGCAACGCGCCCTTGTAGTACTTAACCAGCTCGTCACGGCCCACGCGTGCCACCGCCCGAATGGAGGCCGTCGGGATTGCATGAATCACATTGCCGACATTCACCAGCACGGCGTCGATGATAGCCAGGGTCAGAGGCAGGCGGACAAGGAATTCAGTGCCCTGACCCCGCTTTGAGGTTAGAGCAACGGTGCCGCTCAACCGTTTGACCTCCGAGCTCACAACATCGAGTCCGACGCCACGCCCGGCAATCTGGGTGACCCGCTCCACGGTGCTGAATCCGGGCGCCATGGTTAGCTGAAGGAGCTCCTCCTCGGTCACGGGGACTCCGTCCTGGAGCAGCCCGCGCTCAAGCGCGCGCCGACGGATCGCATCCAGGTCCATCCCGGCCCCATCGTCCTTCAGGCTGATCAGGACGTCGTTACCCTCGCGGCTGACGGTCAGCAGAATGGCACCTTGCCCATCCTTCCCGGCAGCCTGGCGTGCAGCCGGATCCTCGATACCGTGGGCCAAGGCATTGCGCAGGAGGTGCTCCAGCGGAGCGCCCAGACGATCGAGTATGCCTCGATCGAGCTCGACCTCCGGGTTGCGAACATCCAAAGCCGCCTGCTTGCCAAGGCTCTCCGCCGTCTGACGAACCAACCGCTGGAGGCGCGGCACGATCTGGACGAACGGCACCATCCGCGCTCGCAGCAGACCGTCCTGGACATCCCCGGCGATGCGCTCCTGCTGTACCAGAAGGTCCGCAGTCTCTCGTTGCAGATCAGCCAGCAAGTTCTTTACGCTGACCAAGTCGTTGACGGTCTCGGTAATGCTCCGAGATCGCTGCTGCAGGCTGGAAAAGCGGTCGAGCTCAAGGGGATCAAAATCGTGAACGACGGCGCCGGTCTCCGACACGTTCCGTTCAAAGCGATACAGGATCTGCGCCTCGGTCTCCAAATCCAGCTGACGCAGTTGCTCACGCAGCCGCGCCACCGTGCGGTCCAGCTCCGTAAGGCTGAAACCCAAGGCGCTATTTTGCCGACCCAAGCGGCCGCGGTAGATGCTGATCTCCGCCGCGTTGTTGACGAGACGGTTCAACAGGTCCGCGCGAACCCGAATCTGTGCTGCCGGTTGCACGGGCGCCTTGGCCGGGGCAACAGTGGTCGAGCGAGCAACTGCCGTAGCAGGCGAGGCTGCGACCAGCGCGGGCTCAAGGGGTACCTCGAAAGCCTTCCCCACCGACGCAGGCGGCGCCTCCAGGGGTGCCGCGAGCGCAGCGATCAGCTCCGATGCCACCGGTACAGGGGCCCCGTGATCCACCGCGTCGACCTGGTCGGACAGGGCGTCGATCGAACGTTGGGCGATGTCGAGCGTTTCGTCCGTGACGGCGAGCTCGCCCCGGGTAATAGCGGTCAAAGTCGTCTCTAGGGCATGGCTCAAGTCGCCAATCGCCGCCAGACCAGATAACCTCGCGCTGCCCTTGAGCGTGTGCAGCCGCCGCTGGATTGCATCCAAGGGCTCCCGCTCCTGGGGCGCGCGCTGCCAACGGCGCAGGCCGTCGTCCAGATGGTCGAGAATCTCGCGCGCATCCTCCAGGAACAAAGCCGCCAACTCGGCCTGCACGCCGCCCACCGCCTCTGGACCGGGTCGCTCGTCGGGAGAGGCGGCATCCGAAGCCGTAGCAAATACACCCGCTGGAATGGCCTGCGGCTCGTGCTCGACAGGTGCCTCGAAGGAAACGGATTCGGGTTCGGCCTCGACAGGTGTCTCGAAGGCGACGGCCTCGGCTTCGGCCTCGACAGGTGTCTCGAAGGCGACGGACTCGGCTTCGGCCTCGACAGGTGTCTCGAAGGCGACGGACTCGGCTTCGGCCCCGACAGGTGCCTCGAAGGCGACGGGCTCAGGCTTCGGCCTCGACAGGTGTCTCGAAGGCGACGGGCTCAGGTTCGGCCTCGACAGGTGTCTCGAAGGCGATGGGCTCGGGTTCGGCCTCGACAGGTGCCTCGAAGGCGACGGGCTCGGGTTCGGCCTCGACAGGCACGTCGACGGCAAAGGCCTCGGACTCCGCTTCGGGGATCTCAGACTCCACGTCCAACAATTCGATGAGTTCGGTTTCGGGCAAGGTGTCTAGCCCGCGCTCGAGATGGGACAGTGGCTCTGGCAGGGTGGCAATGAGGCGTTCGGTCCACTCGGCCGCCTCCAACGCCACATTGGCCAGAGACGAGATCTCTGGTCCCGGATTGGGCAGATGATCGAGCCGCTCTGCGAGCCCTTCGCAGGCGCGGACCAGGAGAGCCCGAACCGAGGCATCGCCCGCAAGGCCCCGCGCATTCAGTTCGCCGAAGAGGTCATCGAGAGCGCCGCTAACCCCGGCGATGGAGTCGATGCCTGCCATCCCCGCACTCCCGCGCAAGGTGTGCAAGGCGCGCATCATATCCGGCTCTGGCCGCAACTCATCATCCGGGCCAGCCTTGGCCAGAAAGGCTGTCAGGGTAGCCAGGTGCCCGCCGGCCTCGGCGACGAAGATGTCAAGAAGTTCAGAGTCGGCTTCGGCGGGCTCCCTAGCGGGGAGCGCCGCCGTGGAGGTCACCTCCTCCGTCGGTAGTCCAGCGGATGTCAGCTCGCCCTTCGGCCCGGCGAGTAAGTTCGCGGCGCCGCGTAGAAGAGCCGACAAGTCAGCGGGCTGATCGCTAGCCTCAGCCTCGATCAGGCCCGGAAGTGCTCTCGCGGTTGTGACAACCTGCTCGATGACCGGCCCGGATGCCACGAGTACGCCGCTGAGGACCTGTTCGAGCAGGCTTTCCGTGACGGCCGCAAGCTCCGCCAACCGCGTCGCTCCGACCAAGCGCCCGCTGCCTTTGAGGGTATGGAAAGAGCGCCGCAAAATCACAAGCGCGTCTCTGTTGACGGGGTCACCAGTCCAGCGCCCCAGCGTTTCGTCGATGCGTCCCTGCTCCTCACGCGCCTCTTCAAGGAAGATGTCGAGGAACTCGGGGTCGATCTGGGCGGCTGTCTCTGCAAAACCGGACACTGGCTCCGGCTCCTGCGCCAGAGGCACCGCGCCCTTGGTCTCGGGCGTCAGGAAAGGCTCGGCGGCTGCGGCCGCGTCCCCAGCAGGCGGCGTCTCGCGGGCCTCATCGAACGAGTCTGGAGACGCAGAGAGGGAAGGCGCCGATTCCCGGCCGACAGGGGCACGCTGACCACCCTTGAGTGTTTCCACGGCGGCATGGGCCCGTGCCAGCAGGTTGTCGCCGAACGAGGCGCCCTGTGTCTTGCCCTCCATGTAAAGATCTACCCCAGAAATCGCCTCGGCGAGCAAATCTAGATCCATTGGGCTGGGGACCCAACCGCCTTCACCGAGTCGCTGGCGGAGCATTTCGCCGACCCCTTCAACGACCTTTGCGGCGGCCTCCTCGCCCAGCATATAGAGAGCCGCCGAGACGCCCGGCAAAAGATGGGGAACGTCGCCCAATTTGCCTGGGTCGCCTTGTTCGAGCGCGTAGTCCGCAACGGCCTGTTTTGCTTTGGCTAGGTCGGCCCGCGCCTCGCGCAGGGTGACGCCGAGCAGGACGTCGGCGTCGCTCGCCCCACTTTCCGCAGTGGGCGCAAGCCGCCGCAAGGCATCCTCAGCAACCAGCAGATCTCGGGCAAAGCTCATCAAGAAGCTGTCGTCCGCCTTCGTCTCACCCCTCGATAAGCCGCCGATTTCCTCAGCCAACGCCTGCAGACGCCGCACCAAGTCTGGCTCATCGCCGATCGCCAGGGTACTGGCGAGTTGGTGTAGGCCTGCTTCGATCGACGCCAGCTGCTCCAGATCTTCCGCCCCACCTCGCACGAAAAGATCGAGGTTATCCTTAATGCTCGCCAGCTCGCGGAGCAGCTCCTCGGCCAGACTACCGAGGGCGTCGACCCCGAGGGTGCTTCGTCGCGCGGACTCACCCAGGTCAGGCGGCTCTTCGCTCTCGACTGGATTGACGTACTTTCCGTACAGGTCCGAAACCAGCTGCGATGCGGCGTCGAGGCCTGACAGGACGGCCAGGCACTCATCGATGAGCCGGCGCGCCTGCGGCCCCGGCCAAACCGGCTCCGGATCGAGGACAGGCTTGAAGATGGTATCGATGTGACCCAGCAGCGCCTTGGTGGCGGAGTTGAGCGGGATGCTGCCGCTCAGGATTCCGACGACCGTGGCATCGGCAGCGCGGAACGCATCACAGAAAACGCCTTGATCGAAGAACCGGTGCAACTGATTAAACATTCGCCCCAGACCGACCAGGCCCGGACCGGCTTCGCCTTGAAACACCTGAAGCAGATAACGGTGGTAGTGAGGCCGGACCTTGGCTACGACCGAGGCGAGGGCGCTGAGCACCTCCGGCGTTGGCGTCTGTTGGCCCGCGAGCCCGGGAGAGGGCGCGAAAAGCTCGGCCGCCTTCAAGGGGCGGATACCCCGAGAAACTCGCAGATCGTTGATAGACGGAAGGAGGATGACCGGCGGATCGGCGTTTCCTGCCTCAAGCCTGTTCAGGTAGTTGGGGAGCTGGATCAAGGCCAGCATCAACGCCTCAGCGGCCTCGTCCTGATTGGACAGGCTGCCGTCGGCCAGACGTTCCAACAGGCGCTGCATTTCTTCGGCCAGGCGCGCCGGGGCGATCAGCTCGAGCGCAGAAAGCACCCCCCTCACCTCGTAGAGGGCGCCAATCGCGTCGCGGCAATCCGCCTGACCTTCGCTGGCAATTAGGGCCTCGAGCTGCGCACGCACCCGCCGCAGGCTATCGATGAGCTCGCTCTTAACCCACTTGAGGCCACCGACGGCGCTGGATTCCGACATGACCATGTCCGCTGGCTGTTGGTTAGACGCAGGCCGTTAGGACAGCCGGAAGCCGGCCACGGAACGTTGCAGTTCCACCGCCAGGTCGGCCAAGGTCTGGACCGACTCCGCCGTCTCACGGGTACCCATGGTGTTGCGTTGGGTGATGTCCTTCACCACGGCCACCGTGGCGTCGAGCTGCTTGGCCTGGTGCGACTCTCGTTGGGCGGACTCCGCGATTCGGCGCGTAAGCTCGGCGATGTAGTTGGAGACGTTCTCGGTCTCCTGCAGGGCGGCCCCGGCGTTCTCGGCCAGCTTCGCCCCTTCCACCACGCCTGACGTGCTTGCCTCCATGGAGCTGACAGCCTCGTTGGTGTCCGCCTGAATGGTTCGGACGAGGGCATCGATCTGTTTGGTGGCGTTACTGGAACGCTCCGCGAGACGTTGCACTTCGTCGGCAACCACCGCAAACCCACGGCCGGCCTCGCCGGCCATCGCTGCCTGCATGGCGGCGTTGAGCGCCAGGATGTTCGTTTGGTCGGCGATGTCGTCGATCAGCTCTACGATCTCGCCGATTTCTTGCGAGCTCTCGCCCAGGCGTTTGATGCGCTTCGCCGTTTCCTGGATCTGTTCACGGATTTGATCCATGCCCTGAATGGTCGCGCGCACTGTCTCGGCCCCGCGGCCTGCGACCTTAACGGAGCGGGAGGCTACCTCGGCCGACTCACCGGCGTCGCGCGCCATTGCATCGATGGCGCTGGTCATGGCTTGGATGGCGGTGGTCGCAGTGGCGATCTCTCGTGCCTGCACCTCGCTGGCCTCCGCCAACTCCGTGGCCCTGGCGCGCGTGGACAGGGCGGAATCCGCCACCTTCTCAGATGTCTCGTTGATCGTTGTGACTAGATCACGCAGAGCATCGATGGTGAAGTTGATCGAATCCGCGATCGCGCCAGTCACCTCTTCGGTCACGGTTGCCGTCACGGTGAGATCACCGTCGGCGAGGTCCCCCATCTCGTCGAGCAAACGCAGGATGGCCTGCTGGTTGGCATCATTCTGTGCCGTCGAATCGGCCTCCCGCCGGCGCGAATCGCCAATCAACTGGAACGCCAACAGCAGCAGGAAAAACGCCGCCAGCGTCCCAAACACAAGCACTGTATCTGGGCCGACAGTCACGGGACCGACCTTTAGGCGTCCCGGCGTCTGACGGTAAATCTGAATGAGCCCATCAAGGGCCTCGCCCAGCTTCGTACCATCGCTGGCGATCTGCGCGGGGCTGGCCAGCGCCGGCACCACGGTTGGCACCGAAGCCATCAGCTCCTGAGCGCCCCCCATCATGCCCTGGAAGACACCCCCGACCCGTTCGAGCGCCTCTTGCACCTCTGGGTCCTTTTCAGGCTCAAGGCCGCGGTCAGGGTCGCCCTCCACGAGCGCATCCAGCCCCTTCGAAAATTCCTCGGCCGCGTCCAGGCCGCGGTTCATGGCGTCCTCAGTGGCCTGGCCACCCGCGAGGAGCTCGCCCAGAGCACGGAACATGCGCTCCACCGGAGCCAGCATTCGTGCGGCCGCGAGGACGCGCGGCTGGGGTTCCTTTTTGTTGGCCAGCAACTGCGCAACCTCGTCCGTTGCGTTGGAGAGCTCGACGAGTTGCCCCCGCGTTTGCTCGACCATGCCCGGCACTTTGAGGATCGCATCTTTCGCGGCAAGGACACGATCCGCGCTGTCGCGCACGTCAGCCCAGGCGGTTTCGGCACTCCTGAGCTTCGCGGTGACCGCGAGTGGCGCCGCCGGCAGGCCGGCCTTGGCGTCGCCCTTCTTCAGCTGGTCGAAACTGGCCTGGAGCGACGCGCGGAGACCCAACAGTCGCTCGAAGGCAGCCTCGTCGACACGTACCGCCTCGCTCGCCTCTTTGGCCAACTGCTGTGCCTGGCTCTGCTGATTCGCCACCACCAGCAAGGACTTGGCGCCATAGCCCGCCCAGCGCTCACCGTGCAAAAAGCTCGCAAAGGCCAACCCAATTGCGATTGCGAGCAGCACGGAGAGCACAATGATCGAAACATTGGCTCCGCCCTGACGCCGCGTACCCACTCCCGATGCCATCGTTGTCGCCACCTTCGTTCCCCCTATCTCAGAATCCGAATTCTCGCGCCGCCGAGGCTGCCGTCACGAACGCCGTGCGCCGTGCGGCCGCCCCTAACCCACACAACTCATGACCGGCGCTCGCAAGCCGCCGTACGCCGGCTCAGGCGGCAGCCAGACTAAGCCTGGCATCCTGGGCCATCCGGCGCAAACTGAATACCGGGCACTGCTCCGGTCCGAGCGAAAAACTACCCGTCACCAATGGTCGGATCGCCTCGTGCACAGGCGGCAAATCCTGCCGTCCAGCGGCAACATCAAGGCGGCGAATGCCCGTCACATCGCTGACGAGAAGCCCGAAGGGGACCTCTGCGCCACGTACTACGAGCACGCGGTTCCTCGGGTTGCGGACCGTTGGAGCATCGAACAGGAGACCGCGCAGGTCGAAGACTGGCAGGAGGGTGCCTCGATTGTTGGCAACCCCCCGCACCCAAGGGCGGGTTGCCGGTACGGGAGTGATGTCCCTGGGAAATTCGAGCACCTCGGCAATCTCCTCCAAATCCGCCAAGAGTGGGATCTGACCAACGCGAAACAGGATGCCAGCCCAAAGCTCCGGAGGCTTCTCTCGTTGCGGGAGACCAACGGCATGTGTCTGACACCGCCGGTCCAACTCCCTCATGACAGAGAACAGGTCATCGACGCCCGCAGTCCCGGCCGATGCGAGCGGATCACTCACCGAGCGCCACCCGAACTCGCGCGATCAGCTCCTTCGGGTCAACAGGCTTCACCAAGTAGTCAACCGCCCCTTGACGCAGACCCCAGGTGCGATCCGTCTGTTGACCCTTGGTCGTCACGACGATCACAGGGATCTGCGCGGTGGCTGGGTCGCGCTTGAGCATGCGTGTTGCCTGAAAACCGTTCAGGCCGGGCATGATCACGTCCATCAAAATGAGATCCGGACGCAGTCTCTGGGCGACCTCCACGCCCTCCTCCCCGTTGACCGCCGTCTCCACACGAAATCCCGCCTTGATGAGGGCGTTGCGGAAGACTGTCGTTTCGGTCGGAGAATCGTCCACGATCAAAATCGTCGCAACGCCGGCCGGGACGGCTGGTTCCTCGGAGTTGCCTTGTGGCTTCTTAAATAGGTCGATCATATTTCTAACCTTACGCGTGGCGACACCAATCTGTTCCAGTCTGCCGCGGGCTCAGTTCCCCCGCCGGGCAAAGCGCCGAATCGCTCCCAGCAGCTCGTCGCGAGTAAAGGGCTTGGCAAGATACTGCTCGGCCCCGACGAGGCGCCCACGGGCACGATCGAACAGTCCGTCTTTGCTCGACAACATGATGACTGGCGTATCGCGCAGGGAATGGTTGTTCTTAATAAGGGCACAGGTCTGATAACCGTCCAGCCGGGGCATCATCACATCGATGAAAACGACATTCGGACGCCAATCAATGAGCTTGGCCAGCGCTTCAAAGCCGTCGGCGGCAGTCATGACCTCACAGCCGGCCTTGATCAATAGATTCTCGGCCGTACGCCGGATCGTCTTGCTGTCGTCGATGACCAGCACCCGTAAGCCCGAAAGCTCGCTAGGGTCGGCTTCGCCATTCATCGACACCCCCCGGCGCCCCAGCGGCTTACACGCAGCCGCACGGTCATAGGCGTTGATCTGCGGTCGTCAGCCCCGGGGGCTGCTCTGTTCATGTCGTTACGCGGTAACAAAGCCATACCCACGCAGAATAGCCAATTGTTAATGGGACGGTGCGAGCCGAGCAACCTTCTGCGGCGGGCGTCGACAGGGCCGCGCGCTCGCCCTTACCCAGCAAATTACCCAAAATATTACCCCCGTCGCCGCACCACAAGCGCATTCGAGCCAACACCCGACGTGGTCTCACCCCAGCTACCCGAAGCTAAGACCGCGAGTTGCTGGCCGGCATTCCGTCACCCCATCACCGGCACAGCGCCGTTTGCAGGCAACCAGAAGTATCTCACACTTCCCCCACCCCAAACTCGACGGAGTTCACCTTTGTCAAGCCCGCACTGCCGACGTCCCTCCCACGCAGGAGACGCAGCCCATTGCACGCAGACGGCCACGACAGCAAACTCGATTCCTGATCCTGACCGTACCGCAGAGATTGAGCGCTGCATGTTAGCGCGAAATGCGCCCCCAAGGTCATTGCGTTGTCTGAGGTGGCAACACCGGCGGACAGGCGCGGCGCCGCCGATGACGCATTGGCGGTCGCGAAACGAGGTCACCACTCCGCGGATGACGCGGGGCCCCGAGTGTGGCAGGACCCAAACCCGGCTTTACCCTGCCCATTCAGTGGCTGCCAATGAAAGCATTCAGGACGACGGCCTTAATCTGCTCCATAGAGGTGCCCTGGCTGTAGGCGCGGAATACGTCATCTCGACGTTCGGCAGGCAACCGCATGTAAATCTTGAAAGTGCCGAAATCGCGCTGCTCGAGCAGGTGCTCAAAGTCGGATAGCGCCGAAGGGGAGTCAAGCCCTGGATTGGGTGCATCGGCCGTCCCCGCTGTAGCAGGATCAGCGGATAAGGGCACTTCGAAAAGAACAGCGAGGATGAGTCCAGCAACCCAAGCAGCGGCGGCCTTGCGGCGCCGGGAATGGTACTTGTTCATCGGGATGCCTTCGACCCCCTTGTAATTATCGCGCTGTTCTGTTCATCACGATCGAAGTCGCGGCGCGTGTGGCGGAGACTCTGCGGCGAGTTGGCCCCCCAACCCGCTTCCCCCCCAATAGCTCGGCCCGCGATCAACCCTGGTGGCGCGCCGACAATCTAGCAACTGCAAGCTGGGTATGCAAGGGCATCACCTGGGCCAACCTGGGGTGCGGATGGCTTGAGGGCAACGGGTGACCTGAGCGCGCTCTGACGACCGTTTCACGACTGGAGTAAGATGCAACGATGAACCTGGAAGTCGGTATTGTCATGGACCCGATCGGGTCCATCAACGTCAAGAAGGACAGCACCTTCGCCATGATGCTGGCGGCTCAGCGCCGCGGTTGGCGGCTTTGGTACATGGAACTCGGGGACCTGGCCCTAACGCCGCAGCACTGCCTAGGACGAATGCGCGAGATTGAGGTCGAGGACAACACCGGCCGGTGGTACCGTTTCGGGGCGACGCAGACCAGGCCGCTGGCCAGCCTCCCGGCCATCCTGATGCGGAAGGACCCCCCCTTCGACATGGAGTACATCTACGCGACCTATCTATTGGAACAAGCGCAGGACGCGGGCACCCTCGTGGTGAACGACCCGCGGACCCTGCGCGATGCGAACGAAAAGGTCTTCACTGCACGCTTTCCCCAGTGCTGCCCGCCGCTGCTGGTGACGCGCAACAGCGCCGACATCGCCGAATTCCTCGCCCGACACCGAGACATGGTTCTCAAACCCTTGGGTGGCATGGGCGGTATGTCCGTCTTCCGCGTCCGCTCGGGGGACGACAACCTGAACGTCATCGTCGAGACCCTGACCGACCACGGGCGGCGCTATTGCATGGCCCAACGCTACATCCCCGAGATCACCGACGGGGACAAGCGCATCCTCCTGATCGACGGCCAGCCAGTGCCCTATGCCCTGGCACGTATCCCGGCACCGGGGGAGAACCGGGGGAACATCGCCGCAGGCGCCTCCGCCCAAGGCTGCCCCTTGAGCGAACGCGACCGCGCCATCGCGGCCCTGGTCGGCCCTGAACTGCGCCGCCGGGGGGTCCTGTTCGCAGGGATCGACGTCATTGGGGACTACCTGACCGAGGTCAATATCACCAGCCCGACCTGCATCCGCGAGCTCGACGCCCTCTACGGACTCGACATCGCCAACGACCTGATAGCAACCATTGAGGAGAAACTAGGTGAGCACTAGCGCCAGGCCGTCGTTTGCGCCGGCATGGACTCCGGTCCTGAGCCTTGCTCTGAGCCTAATCCTACTGCCAGTCGCTGGTTGCCGGGACGAGACGCCAGTGGTCACCGCTCGCTTCACCGCCTTCGATACCCAAATCGATGTCAGCATCGTCGGGGTCAACCGCGGCGATGCAGAGCGTGCTGCGAGACTCTTGCAGGAGGACTTCACGTTCATGGACCGCGCATGGCATGCCTGGGACCCCGGCCCCATGGGGCGGGTCAACCAACTCCTGCCGACAGGGCAGGCATTCGTCGCCCCGCCCTCGATCATGCCGCTGGTACGCCTGAGCCAGACCCTCTACGAGCAGAGCGGCGGCTTGTTCAACCCGGCCATCGGACACCTCAACCATCTGTGGGGTTTCCACAGCGACGACGTCAGGGGCCGTCGACCCCCAGATGCGCGCGAGATCCGTCGGCTCGTCGCGGCAGACCCCGGCATGGACGACGTGCAGATCGATGGGCTGAAGCTGCGTGGCACCAACGCCGAGGTGGACCTCGACTTCGGCGCCATCACCAAAGGCTATGGCGTCGACCTGGCCGTTGGGCACCTGCGCGAGCTTGGCGTGCGCCATGCCATGGTCAGCGCCGGCGGCACCGTGCGAGTCATTGGCGAACGCTCTGGGCAGCCATGGCGGATCACCGTACGCCGCCCCAGCGGCTCCGCGGTGCTGGCCGTGCTACAGCTGCGCGGCGACGAGAGTGTCGCCACCGTTGCCGACTATGAGCGGAACTTCGCGTTCGAGGGCAAGACCTACCACCAACCCCTCGACCCTCGGACCGGCTTTCCAGCTACGGGGGCCCGCAGCGTCACGGTCATCCACGGCGATGCCGCCACTGCTGAGGGTGCAGCCACCGCCCTCTTCATCGCCGGACCCAAGGAGTGGTTTGATATCGCGCGGCGCCTAGGGCTGCGCTACGTACTGATAGTCGACGGCGCGGGAACCGTCCTCATGGATCCCTCCATGGCCAAGCGAGTCGAGTTTTTTGACAAAGGACAGGAGATCCGACAAAGCCCGCCGCTGTCAGAGCCAGCCGCCGGCGAACCTGGAACGCGATGAGTAAGCTGGCAGGCGTTGCCGACCGGAAGCCTGGCGTTCGGGTCTGTACCGAGAGCGAATCCGCCCGCGTTTTGGGCGTGACACTCGGCCTCGCCATTGCCGCTCATCTGCTTGTCATCCTTGGCATCCGCATCGAACCTCCGCGATCCGACCGCCGGGGCACGAGCACCGTCGAGGTCGTGGTGCTGCATCAGCCTGCGCCACAAGCCGCGGTCCCGGACAAGGTCGCCGCGCCGGCCCAGGTCACGCAGCGTGGCGGCGGCGAGGGTCAGCGCGAAGCAACAACGCGCCAGGAAGACGTCGATGGCTTGCCCGAGCCGTTGGAGGCAAGGATCCCAACGCTCGACCTCGACCTCGATGTACCCCCGCCCGAGGATGCCCCACCGGAGCCTGCAGCGGTCGCGGTGCCGGAATCCGCACCCCAGTCGATTCACGACTTGGTGCCGGCGCCGGCAAAGTCAGGCCTCGAGCCGCCAGCCCCTGACGCCACTCAGGCACTTTCGGTCGAGCCCACCGAATCTGAGACATTCCAGATGCACGCCCGCCCGCCTGAGCCGCCGGCGGCGTCTCAGGCGGTCAGCGCGGCCCAAATCCTGACCAGCCGCAACCAGGAGCTGGCGAGACTGGCGGCCCGCATCGAGGAGAGGACCAGTGTCTTTGCCAATCGGCCGCGACGCACCTCTGTCAGCTCCAGCACCAAGGAGTACAAGTACGCCACCTATCTGGAGGCCTGGCGCCGCAAGGTAGAGCAGATCGGCAATCTCAACTACCCCGAAGAAGCCCGACGCAGGCACCTCTATGGCAATCTGATCCTGCGCGTCGCCGTGCGCGCCGACGGTGGCGTCGAACAGGTCCAGGTGCTGCGATCATCTGGCTTCCAGGTACTCGACGAAGCCGCGGTTCACATCGTCCAGCTGGCTGGCCCCTACTCGCCTTTCCCACCCGACATCGCGGCAGAGACGGACATCCTCGACATTACCCGCACCTGGCAATTCCAGCGAAACAACCGAATCGGCTGGGGTAACTGACCAACCCGGTGGCGGCCGGGGCCAGTTGAAGCCACCGTCAGGGAGCCCCAAGAAACACCGCGACCCCAGTCCCCCCCAGTATGGCTAGGCTGATGAGAATGGCCCAGATGGCCAGGTTGCGGGCCGAGGCGGCAGCGCGTCGGCTCGCTTCGAGCGCACGCTCCACCTCCCCCCGGAAACGCTCCGTCGGCGCCAGCTTCTCCCGAATGCGCTGATCGATGGATTGCAGCAACTCCCTCGGGTGGGGTGCAGACTCCTGCTGGGCCTTTTTCAATTCGAGGCGAAACTCCAGCATCTCCTTGTTGATGGCGCTCACCCGCTCTGCGAGGGGAGCCAGTTCCGCGCGCCCGGCGCGCCCTTGCGCCTCCGTTTGCATGGCGCCAACCTCCGCAGCGAGACGACGCACCTGCTGAAGGGCCATCTCAGAGCGCTGCAGGGCCTCGTCGGATCGTTGGGCGGAGCGATCCAGCACGCGCTGAAGCTCGTCGAGTCTCGTTTCGGCCCCACTCACATCACCCGCGAGGACGGGCGCCTGACGCGGTGCCGGAGTCGTGGGCGTTTGCCCGCCAGCGATCGCGTCGGCTTGCGCCATTAAGGACTCCAACTGATCGCCCATACCCGCCTTGCGCCGGCCTTTGAACGCCTCGACGAGCTTCGGCATGGCAGCGCGGCTGGCGGCTACCAGTCGCACCATCGAGTCCGTCACCGGTACGGCCCCGTCGACTGCCCGGTTGAGCATGTGCTCCACCTTCCACGCCAGCTCCCCCAGGTCCATGGCCTTAACCATCCGGCCGCTCCCCTTCAGGGTATGAAAGCCTCGGCGGATCCCCGTCAGGGCGTTTCTGTCCGAAGGGCGCTGTCTCCAGACGGCGAGATCCCGATCGATACTTTGGAGAACCTCCTCTGCCTCCTCCACGAAGATGTCGATAATCTCCCCATCGTCCGCGTCGTCGGTGTTTGGCGGCATGACCGGCGTCTCTCGCTTACTTAGGCAAATAATGGGACTGGCGCGCCCGCCGACAACTCGCCGGACGCATCAGAAGTCGCCGAAAGCCCCGCGCTTCTTTTCGACCTTGATACCGGCCAGTGCCACCAGCTCCTCGGCGCTGCGGTCCATCATGTCCGGAACGGTCGAGATCTTCAAAAACTGCTGCATGGTGAGATCCGGGAACATCAGGGCAATTCGGTATTTTCCCGGAAGATAATAGACATCTTTGCCGCTGACAAGGATCTCCCACGGCAAGGCCGCGCTCGACTTGGGGGTGCTAATGTCAATCTTTTCCATGATGCCCTGTATCTGCCCCCGCCACGGGCCCCCATCAAGATGTACACCAAACAGGGTTTGGTTGGAAGAGACCTTGACCTTCCATATCGCCCGCATATCGGAGTCCGACTGCTTCATGGCCTTTTCGATGGCAGCGACCGCAGCGGCGTAAGAAGCGAAGGAGGCGACCTTCTTCGCGTCCTTAAACTCTGGCATCGTCGCCATATAATGGTATTTTGCCAGCTTCCGCTGCGACAGGCCCTTCGACCCGAACGCATCGCCACCACCCAAGGCCGCAGCCAGCGCCTGATCAACGCTAGACAGGTCGCCGATGTTGTAGGCAATACCGATATAGGACGGGTTGGTGTAGCTCACCTCGACAGCGCCCTTATTATTGGTGACCGCAACTCGCATCACCGCGCCGAAACCCCCGGTCGGATGTCGAGCGGCCGCCCTCTTGAGATCGGAGTTGGTAACGCCGATAAGACGGACGGCACCATTGCCATAGGGGCTATCCTCCCCTACGATCTCGAAATTCCCCTGTTTCAGCTTGGCCTTGACGTTCTTGACCGCCTCGTCAACCGTATTACCGGCGGGTGCCGCCGCCACGAATGGCTTGTAACTGCCCGCTGCCGCAGCTGGAGCCGCCCACAGACCCGTGCACACCAGCCAGGCGTATAAGGCTGCCTTCGATACCTGTTTGATGGATGCTCTCATACCGAATTCCCCATATTCTTGATAGCTGATGTTCGGGCCACCGGTTAGGCCCATACTGCCGAGTATAAGGCAGGCGGCGCCCTGCACAGCCCAACTTGCGAGCAACCTAGCGGTAACGAGCAGGGCGGACCGTCCATTGGAGGAACCGCCATCAACGGGAACCGATTGGCGAGAGCAGTCGAGCCCAGGGAAAAGATACGTCTACCGAAGTGGGATCGGCCCGATTAACGATACAGTGTTCCCTCGCCACCCATCCGAGACCCCGGGGTTTGGTTGCCCGCTGCACAGCGAGATGCCCAAGAACGTGCTTCCTCGTCACCTAACCTCCCCCGGAAGCTCATCCTCGATGCGCCACTTCTCCCTCCAACCCAAGACTGAGGGAATAGATACGGCTGATGGGCGGCGCAGGCAGAAGTCTACGCCGGCGCTGCGCAGTGTCAACGGTGGTCCAACTAGTTGTCTATTCTCTGTTCCCCATCGGTCCGGAGATCATCGGCGGAGATTTCCATGACAGGTTGGCGCATCAAGTATCGCTAATATTCTGGAGATCTAAACAGCGACCGTCCTCTCGTCAACACAGGTCGAATGGAGAATCGACGCGGCGCGCTTCAGCCCATCCCGAGAAGCTGGCGCTGGTCTCGACGCCGCGTACTGCTCCGACGAGCGCGATCATTCGCTGCAGGGGGAACGCGGCTGTCCGGTCGCGCAAGACTGTGCGGGCTCACCGGGACCGTCGAATCGCCCGCAAGATTGGGGAGTTGAAAGTACGTCAGCAAGTACCGGCCGGGGCCTCGCTCTTTGCTCTTTACTCTTTGCCCTTTGGCGCCCCTGGCGCGACCAGCGGCCAAAGCGGCTGCGGCATGCTGGACTAAAGGAGCACCCGTTCGACACCGCCATCCTTCACGGCATCGATGAAGTGCCGCTGCCAGCCCTCGCCGAGCAAGCGCCGGGCCAGTTCGACGACGATGTAGTCGGTGGCGAGCCCGGTCTCATCGGCATACTTGGCCAGCCCCTGTTGGCAGGCAGGGCAGGCGGTCAGCAGCCTAACCTGGCCATCCGCTCGGTCTCGACCGGTGAGAACGCGGATGCCCTGGGTCAGCTCCTCTTGCTTGCGAAAGCGGATTTGGTTGGCGATGTCGGGGCGGGCGGTGCCCAGGGTCCCGGCCTCGCCGCAGCAACGGTCACTCAAGTGCACCACCTGACCCATGAGGCTGGAGGCGACCTTGAGCGGGGCATGGGTCTTCATCGGCGTGTGGCAGGGGTCGTGGTAGAGAAACTGGACCTCCCTACTCCGGTTTTCCGGCCTCTTGGCTGGCTCCCCGGTCTCCGGGGTCGCCGCTGCGCCGCGCAGGCTGACCCCCTTCTCCATCAGATACTCGTGGATGTCGAGCAGGCGGCAGCCGGGGAAGATGCGCCCAAATTCGTACTGCAGAAGCTGGTCCATGCAGGTCCCGCAGGAGACGATGACGGTGCGGATGTCCAGGTAGTTCAGGGTATTGGCGACCCGGTGGAAAAGCACCCGGTTGTCCATGGTGATGCGCCGCCCGCTCGCCTCCAGCCCTGACGCGCTCTGTGGGTAGCCGCAGCAGAGGTACCCAGGGGGCAGGACCACCTGGGCCCCCTGGCGATAGAGCATGGCGAGCGTCGCCAGTCCTACGTCGGAGAAGAGCCGCTCCGAGCCACAGCCGGGGAAGTAGAAGACCGCCTCGGAATCCTCGGCCGGGCGCCGGGGATCGCGCAGGATGGGGACCTGGGTGGCGTCCTCCAGGGCGAGTTCCTGGCGGAAGGTGCGGCTGGGCAGGGCGACCCGGATGGGGCGGTTGATCAGGTCCAGCACCAGGGCCCGGGCCGCCGGCCGGCCGGTGGTAGCGGCAGGGACCCGGGTCCTGTGTCTAAGCAGGCCCAGACTGCGAGCAACCTTGTGCGCGAGATTGATCCCGGCGAAGCCCCACTGGGCCAAGCCCAGGCGCAGCAGGCGCACCGCCCGCGGGTCGGTGGCGTTGAGGAAGCGCATCGCCGCCCAGGCCCCGGGGCTGAAACGCTTCTTGCCCCGTTGCACCAGGATGCGGCGCAGGCGCATGGTGACCTTGCCGAAGTCGATGTCCACCGGGCAGGGCGGCTGGCACTTGTGGCAGACGGTGCAGTGGTCAGCGACGTCGTTCATCTCCGCGAAATGGCGCTGGGACAGACCGCGGCGGGTCTGCTCCTCATAGAGGAAGGCCTCGACGATGAGGCCGGTTCCCAGGATCTTGTTGCGCGGCGAATAGAGCAGGTTGGCGCGGGGCACATGGGTCATGCACTTGGGCTTGCACTTGCCGCACCGCAGACAGTGCTTGATGTCATCGTTCAGGGCGCCGAGTTCGGTCTCCTCCAGGATGATGGCCTCCTGCTCCACCAGGCGGAGCGAGGGCGTATAGGCCCCCTCCAGCCCGGCCCCAGGCATGAGCTTGCCCCGGTTGAAGCGGGCTTGGGGGTCCACCCGCTGTTTATAGTCCACGAAGGCGGAGAGCTTCTCGGCGCCCAGGAATTGGAGCTTGGTGATGCCGATGCCGTGCTCGCCGGAGATGACACCGCCCAGGTCCGTGGCGAGCGCCATGATGCGGCCAACGATTCGATCGGCCTCGTGCAGCATCCCATAGTCCGCGGAGTGGACGGGGATGTTGGTGTGGACGTTGCCGTCCCCAGCGTGCATATGCAGTGCCACGAAGAGTCTGGATTCGCGGGTGCGGGCGTGGACCTTGCGCAAGCACTCGCGTACCCCAGCCAGGCGCTGGCCGCCGAAGACCTCGTCCAGGCGCACCGTGACCTCGCTGACGTAAGACTGGCGCAGGTCCCGGCGGAGCATCATATCGAGCAAGGTATCGCCAGGGCGTAGCGCCGCCTGCTCGGGGACCTGGAGCAGGTGTCGGTGGCCGGCCGCGGGGGCATCCAGGTGAGCGAGCACCGCCCGCCAGCGGGTGTGGGCTGCAGCGACGACCTCGCGGGCGGCGTCGCGCTTGGCGTTCAGGATGGCCGCCGCCTCTTCGGAAGGCTCGTAGTCGCCTGCCTCCCGGGCCTCGGGCAGGTCGCCGGCCAAGTAGTCGAGTACGGCATCCATGACCGCGAGTTTGTTGACGATGGACTGCTCGATGTTGATGCGCTCGATTCCACGACTGTAGTCCGCCAGGCGCTCCAGGGGGATGACCACGTCCTCGTTGATCTTGAAGGCGTTGGTGTGACGGGAGATGGCAGCCGTGCGGGCACGGTCCAGCCAGAAGCGGCGCCGGGCCTCTGGGCTGCTGGCGACGAAACCCTCCCCATCCCGGGCCCTGGCCATTCGCGCCACCTCTTCTGCAGCGGCATCCACGAGCGCCGGATCGTCCGCCACCAGGTCGGCAAGCAGGACCATCTTGGGGAGTTCCCGTCGGGCAGCCTTGGTGGAGTAGCCCACGGCGCGGACGTAGCGTTCGTCCAGGTGCTCCAGGCCGGCAATCTGGACCCCCGGCAGTGCATCCACAAAGGCCTTCACCTCGACGATCGCCGGAACAGCACGGGAGAGGTCGGCGCCGAAGAATTCTAAGCAAAGGGTGCGGACCTGATCTGGCATCCGGTGAAGGACGAAGCGGGCGGACGTGATGAGCCCATCGCACCCCTCCTTCTGCACCCCCGGCAGCCCCGAGAGGAACTTGTCGGTCACGTCCTTGCCAAGCCCCGCTTTGCGGAAGGCGCTGCCTGGCATGGCCAGGATCTGCGGATCGCCTCTGGGCGTCGTGCCGTTCGGGGCGTAGCGCGAGACGCGAAAGCGCACCTGCGCCTGGTCGTGGATCTTGCCCAGGTTGTGGTCCAGACGCTCCACCTCCAGCCAGTCCGCATCCGGGGTGACCATGCGCCAAGACGCCAGGTTGTCCAGGGCCGTGCCCCAAAGGACCGCCTTCTTGCCCCCGGCGTTCATGGCGATGTTGCCACCGATTGTGGAGGCGTCCTGGGAGGTCGGGTCCACAGCGAACGCCAGCCCGTTGGCGTCGGCCAGATCCGAGACCCGGCGGGTCACCACCCCGGCCCCGCATTGCACCGTGGCGATCTCACCCTCGACGCCGGGCAGGGCGATGTGCTCCACCCCCGATAGGGTCTCGAGCTTTTCGGTGTTGATGACGGCGCAGCGGTCCTCAAGGGGCACGCCCGAACCCGTGTAGCCAGTGCCGCCGCCGCGGGGGATCAGGGTCAGGCCGCAGTCGATGCAGGCGCGCACCATGGGCGCGACCTCGGCCTCGGTGTCCGGACAAAGGACCACGAAGGGCAGCTCCACGCGCCAGTCCGTGGCGTCCGTGGCGTGGGACACCCGCGCCAGGCCGCCGAAGTCGATGTTGTCGGTCCGAGTGACCTTGGCCAGGGCGCGGCGCAGATCCTCGCGCAGGCGTCGGTGCTCGTCGAACCAGTCGCTGAACCGCTTGACCGCGGCGCGGGCGGCGGTGAGCAGTCGCGTGGCCTGGGCGTTCGCGTTGAGGCGGGCCTCGAATTGGTCGAGACGGTGGCAGAGGGCCTGGACCAGGGCCCGGCGGCGGTCCAGGTTCTCCAGCAGGTCGTCCTGGAGATAGGGGTTGCGGGTGACCACCCACATGTCGCCCAAGACCTCGAAGAGCATCCGCGCCGAGCGCCCGGTGCGCCGGGTGCCGCGCAGGGATTCGATGAGGTCCCACATCTCCGCACCCAGGAAGCGGATGACGATCTCCCGGTCCGAGAAGGAGGTGTAGTTGTAGGGGATCTCGCGGATGCGCCGGGATTGGCCCTCAGGGGCCGAGGCGAAGCTTGTCATCGGGGGCTACGACGCGACTTGTGTCCGAGGTCGGACGGTGTGCCAGGGGCGCCAGGGGCGGCCCTAGTATTGCAGTGCACAAATTGTACCGCAGGGATGTGCCAGTCGGACAGGGCGCGACCCTGGGGCTTGTCCGGTATCTCGCAGGTTGTCAGCGGCAGGTCGGTCGCTGTCCGGCAAGGGAAGATGGCGCCCAACTGGTACCCTCGACATCGAGGTCGAACACAGAGGGCCAGCCAGGTGAGTGCGGGCGAATTTGACGGCTTCCGTCTCGACTGTTAGAAAGCCGCCCGCCGCTCACCCAACCGCTAGAGCCAGGACCATCCCATGCCCATCGCGCTGTCGCAGTTGCCCCGGTGGGGTCTGGCCTTGGCCGCCGCCGTTGCGGGCTCCGCCGCCGTCCTGGCCTTTGCCCCCTTCTCCCTCTGGCCCCTGGCGGTGCTCGCGGTGGCGGCCTTTTGCCAAATACTCGATCGGCGGACCCGGAGCGCCGGATTCGTCGCAGGCTGGGGATTCGGGCTCGGGCTCCTTGGCTTCGGAATCTTCTGGATCCGAATCAGCCTCAACGAGTTCGGCAACATGCCGCCCCTGGTCGCCCACCTGCTGACCCTGGTTTTCATCCTGGCCATGGCCCTCTACTACGGGCTGGCCGGCTGGCTGGTCCGGGCCCTGTCCGGGGTCTGGCCGCAACAGGGCGCCCCCGAGCCCGCACCAGGACCCGCCACCGCGAGGGGCCGGGGCTCGCTGGACCCCTGCTCATCCTGCCGGGGGTCTGGGTACTGCTGGAATGGCTACGGGGCTGGCTCTTCACCGGCTTCCCCTGGCTGGCCCTGGGGTACACGCAGATAGACGGCCCCTTGGGAGGATTGGCGCCGGTGGCCGGTGTCTACGGGGTCAGCCTGGCGGTGGTCTTCTCCGGCGGGCTCCTGTGGGTGGCCGTTCGCGCCGCCGGACGGGGGCGCTGGATCGCCCTCGCCGGGCTTGCCGCCCTTTGGTCGGCGGGCGCGGGGCTGCGCTGGGTCGAATGGACTTGGCCCACAGGGGCACCCTTGCAGGCCTCGGTGATCCAGGCCAACATCCAGCCATCCATGAAGTGGGATCCAGAAGCCCTCGTCCCTGTCCTCCAAGCTCACTTGGAGTTGACCCGGGAGCGCCTGGAAGGCAGCGACCTGATCGTCTGGCCCGAGACCGCCGTCCCAGCCTTTCTGGATGAGGTCCGCGACGGGCTCATCGACCCCATGACGCGGACGGCGCGGGAGGAGGGTACGGCCATTGTGCTGGGCATCCCCTTCCGGGAGCTGGACACCGGGCGCTACTACAACGGGCTGCTGAGTATCGGGGCGGAGGAGGACCTCTATGCCAAGCGCCACCTGGTCCCCTTCGGCGAGTTCATGCCCTTCAATGCCTGGCTGGGACCGCTCGTCAAGCTATTCGAGGTGCCGATGTCGGACTTCAGCCGTGGCGCGCCGGGCGAATCGCTGCTGAAGGTCAACGGGATCGCTGTCGGGGCCTCGATCTGCTACGAGGATGCCTTCCCAGAGGAGGTGATCCAGGCCCTGCCGGCGGCCGCCTACCTGGTCAACGTCAGCAACGATGCCTGGTTCGGCGACTCGCTGGCCCCCTATCAGCACCTGGAGATCGCCCGCATGCGGGCGCTGGAGGCGGGCCGTCCCCTGGTCCGTGCCACCAACACTGGGGTCTCGGCGGTGATCGACCACCAAGGGTCTGTGCTGGGCAGCATTCCGCTCTTTGCGCGGGCCGGGCTGACGGTCGAACTGCAGCCTCGCGCCGGGGCCACGCCCTTCGTCGCGGTGGGCAACTGGCTGGCCATCGGCCTGGCGCTGGTCATGGCGGTGGCGGGCACAGCCATCGTCCGCGGCGGTCGGGTAACGTCATAGCCGGCCGCTGGGTCCATGAGCCATGGGCCAGGGCGCTCCCTGGGGCGCAGCGGTCGATCTTGCCTGAAACCTGATCCTGCGACCGCCGGGTGCCCCAGGAAGGGAGTGCAAGGCTATGGGTCGGCCCCCGCGACCGTTATCATGCCCCATCCACGCAGGCCCAGCCCTTGACTGGTCAGCGCGTATTAACCCGAGGTCCCGCTTTGCAGGCACTGATCCACTACTTCATCGAGCTGTGCCTGCTGCGCCGAACTCCCCAGGAGTTGCCGGCCTCCTTCGCGCTGGTGAAGCTGCTGTTAGTGATCTACCTGGCCGTGGGTGCGGGGGTCGGTGCGTCCGCAGGCCAGGGGCTGGGGGAGGCATTGGTCCAGTCCCTGGTGGAAGCCGCTTTGCTCCTCTGGCTGCTCTATGCCGGGCTCAGGTGGCTGGGACGGCTGCCGCGTTTCGCGCAGTCGGCATCGGCACTCCTGGGTAGCGGCGCCCTACTCAGCCTGCTGGTCCTTGTGCCACTGGGGATGGCCTCTGGCGAAGCGGACTCGGAGCTGACCGGGGTCGCAGCCCTCCTGTTTCTGGCACTGCTGGCCTGGAGCCTGGTCATCACGGGGCACATTCTGCGCCACACCCTGGACTTGCCCCTAGTCCAGGGGGCACTGATCGCCATCGTCTACAACCTGCTCGCCTACACGCTGCTGGGCGTGCTCTTCATGGGGGCTTGAGATGCACCTGCACATTCTCGGCATTTGCGGGACCTTCATGGGGGGCGTCGCGCTCCTGGCGCGCGCCTTGGGTCACCGCGTCACAGGATCGGACGCCAACGTCTACCCGCCGATGAGCACCCAGCTTGAGGCGGCCGGCATTGACCTCGTAGAGGGCTACGGGGCGGACCAGCTCGACCCCGCACCGGACGTGGTGGTCGTGGGCAATGCCATGAAGCGCGGCCTGCCGGTTGTGGAGGCCATGCTCGACCGCCGCCTGCGCTATGTCTCCGGGCCCGAGTGGCTGCGCGAGCACCTGTTGCGCGACCGCTGGGTCCTGGCGGTGGCCGGGACCCACGGGAAGACCACAACGGCGAGCATGCTCGCCTGGATCCTCGAAGATGCCGGGCTCGACCCAGGGTTTCTCATCGGCGGGGTGCCGCAGGGGTTCGGGATCTCGGCCCGGCTGGGCTCGGCACCTTTTTTCGTCGTCGAAGCCGACGAGTACGACACCGCCTTTTTCGACAAGCGCTCCAAGTTCGTCCACTACGGTCCGCGCACGCTGATCCTCAACAATCTGGAGTTCGACCACGCCGACATCTTCGACGACTTGGCCCAGATCCAGCGGCAATTTCACCACTTGGTCCGCACCGTGCCAGGGTCCGGACTCATCGTTCACCCAAAGGGCGAAGCCGCCATGGACCAGGTGTTGGCCATGGGTTGCTGGACCCCGATGGAGTCCTTCGGTGCGAGGGGTGACTGGGCCGCGGAGTTGGTCGAGGCGGACGGCTCTCGCTTCGGGGTCCTGCACGATGGCCAGGCCCTGGGAGAAGTCGCCTGGGGCCAAACCGGGCGGCACAATGTCTCCAATGCCCTGGCGGTGCTAGCGGCAGCGCGCCACGCCGGGGTCCCGCCAGCGATGGGCATCGCCGCGCTGGGACGCTTCGCCGGGGTCAAGCGGCGCATGGAACTGCGCGGGGAGGTGGCTGGGGTGCGGGTCTACGACGACTTCGCCCACCACCCCACGGCCATCGCCACCACCATCGAGGGCTTGCGCCGACGCGTCGGCGACCGGCGCATCCTGGCGGTCCTGGAGCCTCGTTCCAACACCATGCGTCTGGGGGTGCACAACGCCGACCTCGCCGCGTCGCTCGCCCATGCGGATCGGGTCTACGTCTTTGCCCCGCCCGACCTGGGCTGGAAACCGGAGGCAGTCTTCGCCCCCCTGGGTGCCAAAGCCGCGGTATTCGCGGAGGTCGAGCCCATCGTGGCGCGGGTAGCTTTCGACGCCGCACCTGGCGATCAGGTGCTGGTCATGAGCAACGGTGGCTTCCAGGGCATCCATCAGCGGCTGCTCCTCGCCCTGGGGGCCGGGGACAGGGCCCGCCTGGCGGCGGCACCATGAGCAACAGGGGACCCGCCTGGCCCAAGACGTTCGCCCTAGCCATCACAGGTGCCTCGGGCACGCAGTACGGGCTCCGTCTCCTGGAATGCCTAATCCGGGCGGGGGTGCGGGTCTACCTGATGGTCTCCCAAGCGGGGCAGATCGTGCTCAAGATGGAGGCTGGGCTGGCGGTTCCCGCAAACCCTGCCGATATGCAGCGCTTCTTCGCCGGACACTTCGGCGCGGCCCCCGGACAATTGCAGGTCTTCGGGCGCCAGGAGTGGACGGCCCCGGTTGCCAGCGGGACCAACCCTCCGGACGCCATGGTGGTTTGCCCCTGTACGACCGGAACCCTGGCGAGCATCGCCGCCGGGGTGAGTGGGGATCTCATCGACCGCGCCGCGGATGTAACCATCAAGGAGGGGCGAAAGCTCATCCTGGTGGTGCGCGAGACGCCATTCTCCGTCATCCACCTGGAGAACATGCTGCGCCTGGCCCGTGCGGGGGTCGTCATCATGCCGGCCAACCCGGGTTTCTACTTCAACCCACAGAGCGTCGCCGACATTGTGGATTTCATGGTGGCACGCGTCCTCGATCACTTGGGGGTCGTCCATGAGATCGGCCGGCGGTGGGGGGACTAGCCGCAAAATCCCTTGGCGCTTCCAGCGCACCTCCGGGGCTGCACCGCACCTTCGCGCTCCGGCGCGTCCAGGGCGGATACGAAGAGGACCCTTTCACCCGTCACTCGGCGCATAATATCGATATATACGATATTATATAGCAATAAATTTCGTTTGCCTTTCATCAAACCGTGTCGATATCCTGATCTTGTATTTCGATGAACAGGAGAGGACAAGATGATCGCCGTCAGAGTTTGCATGAAGGTCACAAAGGAACCGCTGAAGCGCACGCCGGTGGTACTCCAGATTGACGCGGACGGCTCCGAGACTGAACCGGTCCTCACCGATCGTACCGGGGTCGCCCGCTTCGAGCTGCCGCCGGCGAGCGGCAAGATTCTTGTGTCCGGCGTCGAGCGCTATCACGGGCGTCTGGACGGCGAGATCCTGGTCGATCTCTGGTCCATCACCGAGCCGGGTAACGATTCGGCGGGCATGCCCGGCGAGTTTCCCGCCGGCAGTAACGCCTATCCGGGCATGACCACCCGCGCTGTTCGGGTAGGCGACCGGGAAGTTCTCACCGACAGCGAAGGCTATCTCGTGGATCCGGGCGACTGGTCGGAAGCCTTCGCCAGGGCGCGAGGCGGCGCAGGAAGGCCTCGATCTCCATGCAGAGCACTGGGAGGTGATTCGTTTTCTCCGCGACCACTACGCCAAACGCGGAACCCAGGTGACGGTGCGGGACATGATTCGCCACTTCCGCCAGGTCTGGGGCCCGGAAAAGGGGACCAGCAGTTACCTGCACAAGCTATTCCCCCAAGGCGGCCCGCAGAAACAAGGCAATCGGTTGGCCGGGCTGCTGCGTACCAAGGGCGAGCACTGAGTCGATACACCGCGCAACGGTCAATTCTGGCCCGAAGTCCCGCCAGCGGCCCGCCGGGTTCCACGCCAGACTCACAACCTAGCCAGCGCATTTCGGCGCATCATACCCCGAGGCCATGAGGTCTGACGGTCATCCCCGATGAAACCCTTCCTCCTTAACCGGGTATCGTAGGCACCATGAACGAAGCAACCCCCTTCGAGCCAAAGCCGATCCGCGCCGGCGAGGACGATGTACCCGAACTGGATCTGTCCGACGAGGACATTCTGGATGCCATGCGGCACATTCCAGGGTACCTGGACATCACCACCGCCGATTTTCGCGCCATCTACCACCTGGCCCACAGACACTCCGTGGAGCGCCTCTTCCGCCATGTGCGGGCCGGCCGCCTGATGCGCTCCGGCATTGAGCCACTGCATGCGGACACCCGGCTGGACGAAGCGGCCCGATCCCTTGCCGAACAGGGGCGCAAGAGCCTCCCGGTCGTCGCCAGCGATGGTTGCGTCATCGGCATGTTGACAGAGACGGATTTCCTGCGCCGCCTGAGGGCCGAGACCTTTCTGGAGCTGCTGCTGCGCCTGGTCGCGGACGAGGGCAACTTCACCCACCGCTGCCACGAAACGCGGGTCAGCGAGGCGATGACCGCCCCGGTGGTTACCGTCACCCTGGACGCCGGTTTTCGCGAGATCGTCAGCGCATTCCATGCCCATGAGGGGCGCAGCATGCCGGTGGTGGATGCGCAAGGCCACCTGCAGGGATTGCTCCTGCGAAAGGATTTCGTCAAGGCCTATCACCTGGAGGACCTGTTGTGAGACTGAGTGCATACCTGAGCAAGATGCGGGGGAGCACCCGCGGCAGTCCGCCACGGGTCAGCAACAACGAAGTGCTGTGGTCATGGATCGGCGGATTTCTGGGGATGGCGGTTTTGGCCTGGGTCAATCAGCTGTTCTTCACCGGCACCGATATGACCCTCATGATCGGCTCCTTCGGCGCCTCGGCGGTACTGGTCTATGGCGCGATCCGCAGCCCGCTGGCGCAGCCGCGCAACCTGGTGGGTGGGCATGTGATCTCGGCCCTGGTCGGGGTCACTGCATGGAAACTGTTCCCGTTCGCCCCCGGTCTGGCCGGCGCCGTCGCGGTAGCGACCGCCATCGCCGCCATGCACCTCACCCGAACATTGCACCCACCTGGCGGCGCAACGGCCCTGATTGCAGTGATCGGTTCCGACCAGATCCACGGTCTGGGCTATGTCTACGTCGTGCTTCCGGCCACAGTCGGCCCGGTGCTGCTGCTCCTGATTGCCCTGTTGGTCAACAACATTCCGGAGTCACGGCGCTACCCGGAGATCTGGCTGTAGTCTCCCGAAATGGGGTCAGGCGTCGGCCTGCTCGTCCCGAGCCAGCTCACGCAGGCCCTCCACGGCCTGCCGGAGCACGTCGCTGTCGGCCTCGCGCGGGAACACCATGTAAGCGGGGTGGATGATCTCGGGACCATTGCTGACCCTGAAGAGGCGCCCCTTGTCAACCAGGGGCTGGGCCATGCGGATCGGTAGAAAACAAGAGCCGCCGTTCGCGACGATCAGCTGGACCCCGAGCCAACCGATGTTCACCACCTGCGCCGGCCGTTCGAGGTCCGGATAGCTCTCCCGGTGCTTGGCATAGAAGTTGGCGCCCCATTCGACATAGATATAGTCCTCGCCCGGCCACTTCGTGTCGGGGCGCGAGCTGACCAGGACCAGGGTCTCGTCGAACAGGTGTTCCACCTCCAGACCAGGGGCGTGGCTCGGGGTGTACATCAGCCCGATGTCCAAGGTGCCCTCGATCAAACGCCGCATCAGGTCCTCCTCGAAGCCGATCTCGCTGCGGATCGAAACGTCCGGGGCAGCCTGCCGCATCCAGCCGACCCAGCGTGGCAGAAAGCCGTCCCATAGTGCAATGCGACCGCCAACCCGGATGCTGGCGCGATAGCGGCTGGGCAGACCGACGTCATGGCGGGCCTGCTCCAGGGTCAACACCAAGGTCTTGGCGTGCTGGAGGAAGCGACGCCCGGCGGGTGTCAGGCTGGCCCCGGCGCGGTTGCGGACGAACAGCTTGGCGCCGAGGTCGGCCTCCAGGGTCTGGATCCGGGCGCTCACCGTGGATTGGGTCAGATGCAGGCGCCTGGCGGCCTCCAGGAAGCTGCCATGCGCCGCGATGGTCAGGAAGGTCCGAGCCTGCTCGATGTCCATGACGGGGCAGCATAGGAGGTTGTATCGAATATTTCGATAGATCTTGCCGAAAGGCTCCCCACCTTGGCTAATAGTCGCTTTATTGCAATGGGACATTAACTGTATATAATTACAGCTATCGATGGCTCATGCCCCGTCATCCAATGGGAGAGGCCCCATGCCCAACGACCTCACCGCCCGCCAGCGCCAGATCCTGGAGCTGATCCGCCGCCACATTCGCGAGACCGGCTTCCCGCCGACCCGCGCGGAGATCGCCGCGGCCTTCGGCTTCCGCTCGGCCAACGCTGCCGAGGATCACCTGCGTGCCCTGGCCCGGCGCGGGGCCATCGAGCTGCAACCTGGTTCCTCCCGCGGCATCCGCCTGGTGGCCGGCGGCCCGGGGGACGACAACCTGCCTGTGGTGGGCCGGGTCGCCGCCGGCAGCCCCATCCTGGCCGAGGAGCACATCGAGGACTACTACCGCGTCGCCCCGGACATCTTCCATCCCCGCGCCCACTATCTGCTGCGGGTACGCGGCAGCAGCATGCGCGATGCCGGCATCCTCGACGGCGACCTGCTGGCAGTCCATCGCGCCCAAGAGGCGGCCGATGGGCAGATCGTGGTGGCACGCCTGGACGACGAGGTCACCGTCAAGCGCCTGCGCCGCCGCGCCAATTGGACCCACCGGTTGGACCTCCTGGCGGAGAACCCTGCCTTCCCCGCCATCCAGGTGGACCTGCGCGTCCAGTCTCTGACCATCGAGGGGCTCGCCGTTGGGGTCCTGCGCCTCGGCCTGAGCGGGCCGGTGCGGATCTCGGCGGTGCGGCCCTAGCGGTGGCATCGGGCAGGCAGACAGGTGAGCTTGGAACAGCTCCTCGCCGGGCGCCCCGACCTGTGGCGCGGTCACGCAGCCCCGGCGGCGGCCCCCACCGGGATAGCCACAGGCTACCCGGCCCTGGATGCGGTCCTGTCCTGGGGCGGTTGGCCCCCGGCGAGCCTGAGCGAGGTCCTCGATGCCCGCCCCGAGGGCGCCCTCGGATTCGTCCTGCCGGCCCTGGTCCGGCTCAGCCAGGGGCCGCGCTGGCTGCTCCTGGTGGACCCGCCCCTGACCCCCTTTGCCCCGGCCTTGGCGGCCCGGGGGCTGGACCTGACCCGGCTGGCGGTGGTGGCAGCGGGCAGAGAGACCCCCTGGGCAGCAGAACAGGGGTTGCGCTCCGGGGCCTGTAGCGCCGTGCTGATCTGGGGCGGCAAGGCCCCTTGGCGGGCAGTGGCCCTACGCCGGCTCCAGCTCGCGGCCCAGACCGGGGGCGCCCTGGCCCTGCTCTTTCGCAGCGAGACAGCGAGCCGCGACCCTTCACCAGCGGCCCTGCGGCTGCGGGTACAGCAGGTGGCGGCAGGGCTGGAGGTCAGCGTCCTCAAGCAGCGCGGTGGAGTCTTTGGCAAGACCCTGCACCTCCCCCGATCGGACGCCTGACCCAACGGAAAGGCGAAGGGCACACCCCAACTGGTCCTGCCGCCATGTGCGACTGTCCCCGCCCAGATTATGCGTTGGCTCGCGATCCACCTCCCCGCCCTGCCCCTGGAGATCTACCCCGGGGCCCTAGCATCACCGCTGCCCATGGCGGTGGGACTAGACTCCCGCGGCGAGCGCATCCTGCTGTGCAACCCTGTGGCGACGGACCACGGAATCCGGCCCGCCCTGGCGGCGGGGGCGGCCCTCGCCCTGGCGGCGGACCTGCGCATCCTACCGCGCCGCCCCGAGGCCGAGCGGGCCGCCCTGGAGCGCCTCGCTGCCTGGTGCACCCGCTTCACCCCGCAGGTAAGCCTGGCCCCCCCGCGTGACCTGGTGCTGGACGTAGCCGCCAGCCTGCACCTCTTCGGCGGAGCCGAGGCGCTTCTGGCCGAGGTGAGGACGGGGGTCGCGGGGCTGGGCTACGAGTGCAGCTGCTGCCTGGCGCCGACCCCGGGCGGGGCCCTGGCCCTGGCCGGCCATGGCCAGGGCGGGGCCATCGCCGGGCGAACAGCCCTGCGCTCTGCGCTGACCGCCCTGCCGGTGGCAGCCCTGGGTTTCGACCGCCGTGGGCACGGCGACCTGGCGGCCATGGGGCTGCGCCGAGTGGCAGATCTGCTCCGGCTTCCGCGGGTCGGGCTCGCGGAGCGCTTTGGCCCAGAGCTGGTACGGCAGCTCCGCCGCCTGTTGGGCGAGGAGCCCGACCCGCGCCCGGCCTTTACCCCCCCGCCGCGCTACGCGGGCGAGTTAGAGCTGCCGGCAGAGGTCCCGGAGGCAGGGGCCCTGGTCTTCGCCTGCCGCCGGCTAATCGAGGAACTGTGCGGCTACCTGCTGGGGCGCCAAGCGGGAGTCCAGCGGCTGGAATGGCGCCTGGGTCACGCGGACCTGATGGACACCGCCTTCGTCCTGGGGGCATCCACCCCCGGACGCGACCCCGGGGGCTGGATCGCCCTCCTGCGCGAGCGCCTAGGGCGGCTGATCCTCCCTGCCCCGGTGCGCAGCATCGCGCTGGCCGCGGGGGAGGTTCGGCCCCTGCCACCCGGTCCCCTCGACCTCTTTCCCGAGCTGGGGGCGACACTCGTCCCGGACTCTGGCCTGCTTGATCGGCTGCGCGCTCGCCTGGGGGAGAACGCGGTACTGGGCCTCCAGGCCCTCCCCGACCACCGCCCGGAGCGGGCTTGGCGCTGGTGCCCGCCCGGCGAGTCCGGTCCTGGGTACGGAAGGCCCGACCGCCCCCTCTGGCTGCTGCCCGAGCCCAGACCGCTGGAGGTGCACGGGCAACACCCCTGGCACGGCGGTCCCCTGGACCTGGGCGAGGAACGTGAGCGCATCGAGACCGGTTGGTGGGACGGCTTCGAGGTGGCGCGGGACTACTTCGTCGCTACTACCGGCAGCGGGGAGCGCTTGTGGGTCTACCGTGAGTGCCATGGCCGACGAGGGTGGTTCCTGCATGGGCTGTTCGGCTGATGCGACGCCCTCCAGGCGCATACGGCACCGGACAGCCACCGGGGCACAGCCAGGTCGCCCAGCGCACGCAGTTCCAGTCCCAAACGAAAAACCCCGCACAAAGGCGGGGTCAGTTACTTCCGAGGGCGCGCTGCCCCGAAGATCAGTACTTGCTCATAGGCCTGAAGGCCGGGGCGGAGGGCCAATCGCTCGTTGCCGGAGCTGGGTTACTGGGGCGCTGGCTCGCCTCCAGCTCATCGATGCGCCGCTTGAGGGCATCGATCTCGCTGGCACTGCTGCTCCGGCTCGATGACTGGGCCGGGGCAGCCGCGGGGGCCGGGGCCGCCGGCGCAGCCACCGCCGGGGCGCCGTAGCCATAACCCGGGGCACCGTAGCCGCCATAGCCGCCATAGCCATAACCCGGGGCACCGTAGCCGCCATAGCCGTAGCCAGGGCCGCCATAGCCGTAGCCCGGGCCGCCATAGCCGTAACCCGGGCCGCCCCAACCCGGGCCACCATTGGGTCCGTCGTAGTAGTCGTCGTCGTAGCGGTCACGATTCTTGCCGCCCATCCATTTGCTCGGATTCATCATGTCTCCAAAGCCGAAGGCCTCGGCGACCGGAGTGTAGGACAGGGAGCCGACGATGGAAGCGGCGGCGAGGATGGCGAAGGTCTTGATGGTCTTGTGTGGCACGGGGGAAGGTCCTCCCTTACTTGGGTTATGTTGTCTGGGTAATCAGCCTCAACGATCTGGGAACCGCGACCGGCTCTCCAGGGTATCTGCTCCGGTCGTTCATTGTGAGCGCCTGGGCACGGTTGCCCAAGGCGGCGAGTTTCTTACCATCCGCGGCAGGGGCGGTCAACCGCAGGCCTTCGCTGCGGGGACAATCCACCCCGCCACGCGGCTCAGGTGTGATGGTGATGGGATGCCGTGGTCATGGTCATGCCCCCCATGCCGTTGTGCCCCCTCGGGCTGGACCCGCGGCCTCTGGGTCCGGCCCTGAACGCGCCGCTCGCGCTGCGCGGCGACCTCCGTCCGGAGCCAGTCGAGCCAGGGGCCGATGTCGCCCTGCCCGCGGGTGCTGACCGTCAACCAGGGGGCCTCGCTCGCGAGGTCCCGCAAACTCCCCTCAGCCCGCCGGGGGTCGAACTCCGGCAGGACCGGGAGCAAGTCGGCCTTGGTCAGCAGCACCGCATCGGCGGCGCGGAAGATGACCGGGTACTTGGCAGGCTTGTCATCGCCCTCGGGGACCGAGAGTAGGGTGACGTTGCGGTGCTGGCCCAGATCGAAGCTGGCTGGGCAAACCAGATTGCCGACGTTCTCGACGAAGAGCAGGTCGACACCGGCGAGCGGCAGCGCGTGCAGCGCGTCATGGACCATGTGGGCGTCGAGGTGGCAGGCCGTACCGGTGGCAATCTGGATCGCCGGCACCCCTTTGGCGCGGATGCGTCGGGCATCGTTCTCGGTCTCCAAGTCGCCCTCGACCACCGCGATGGCCAGCTCACCGCGCAGGGCATCGATGGTCGCCTCCAGCAGGCTGGTCTTGCCGGCGCCCGGGGACGACATCAGATTGATGGCCAGGACCCCGTATTCGTCGAAGTGCTCGCGATTGTGGGCCGCCTGGTGGTCATTCTCGTGGAGCAGAGCCTGGAGGACCGTGACGGCAGCGCGCCCGTCCGCGGTGCGGGCGAGTGGACCTTCGGCCTGGATCAGATGTTGATTGCCAGAGGTAATGTTGCAGCCGCAAGTCTCGCACATGGTTGGCTCCGATGGGGCCCGCGGAGGACTGGCCGCGGGCCTGACTGGGTTGGCGTCAGTTTAGCGAATTCGCGGGCACTTGATCGAGCTGCCCGTCCCCGTCCGTGTCCAGACCAGGGTCCGGGTCGGTGCCCGGGCCGACGTCGGGAATAGTCAGTTCGACCCGCGCCAAGAGCAGTTCGTCGCCGCTGATAAGCCGCGTGTGGTGGCTTCCGCAGGCGGCGCAGAGCAGGCGATTGGCGGCAGCGTCGGACTCGGCGCCGCAGTGGGTGCAGCGTACCCGGACCGCGGCGGGCTCGATGTCGAGGACTGCGCCCTCGGCAACCGTCCCGGCCGCTGCCAGGGGGTAGGCGCTGCGCAGCAGCTCACCTTCAACCCCGGACAGGGGTCCGATGCGCAACAGAATACGTTCGACCCGCGTCGCACCGTGCTTGCGTGCGACGGACTGGACCTGGTCGAGCAGGGAGAGGCAGACGGAAAGCTCATGCATGGTCGGCGACCGTATAGTGGGCCTGTGTTGTCGGCCGGGACGCGGCGATCTGCCGGTACCTCTGGGCCAAGGCGGCGATCCTGTGGTGTCCCGGCGGCGACATCCAGGTCAGGGTCGGCGGACGGGTCACTAGAGGCCCGAACCAGGGCGCCGCGCCCTGGCCTCGAACAAGCACCCACGGTGAAGGGCGCCCGCGGGTCCAGAGCCCGCCATCAGCGGGGCGCGAACCGGATCTGGACCGGGTCGTTCAGCTCGACCTTGACGCCGGGCAGGTCCTGCATCAGGGCCTTGACCTGCTCGATGCCCTCGGGCTGTGCTAGGGCCAGTCGCTCCAAGCGCTCTGGGTCCGCGAGGATCTGGTCGAACTGGATGTCCATCAGGGTCACGAGGGAGCCATCTCGAAAGCTGGCGTTGGTTTCGGTGATCTCACCATCCACCTCAACTCGGACGGCCACATGCATCCCTTTGAAGATCTGCTGCATCATCTGCAGTGCCATCTGCCTCTCAGGCCCGTCGGGTAGGGCGGCGGGGGCCGCTTCGGCCGCTGTCGCATCCGCGGGTGTGGCCTTACCCTGCTTGGGGGACCTGATGGTCAGCACCGGCTGATCACCCTGGCGGAGATCAAAACGGATTGCCTCCCTCTTCCTGACAGGAGGCTCGCCCGTCTCCACGCTGCCTGAGGCTGGGTCTGGGGCGGTATCTGGGCCAGCGTCGTTACCGGGCGGGCCAACCTGAGCCGCTGCCTCCCCGGAGGCCGGCTGATTGGGATTCTGGTCCAGGGTCAACTGGTTGACGTCGGCGAATGCGTAGCGGGCGACATAACCCTCACCTTCGGGGGTGGACAGGGCCTCGGCAGAGATCAGGGTCACACCCGGTCCCATGGTGGTTGCCTCGGCCTCCAATCGATCCCTGTCCAGCAACTGGAAACCGCCCTCGTTGCCGGGCTGGGGGGCCATTTTGGCCATGCCCTGCATCATCGCAAGGGCATCCCTCTTCATGAGCATTCGTTCCTCGACGAACCCGCTCCCGTCCGGCTTGATATGGACGACCTTCTCCATGTCGAGACAGCCGCTGAGGCTGACGGCGGCGGTTACGCACAAAATCCAGCGCAGGGCACCGCTCATCATGCTCCCTCCCCGCTGGACGGTGCCGTGTCCAGCCAGCCTTGCAGGGCCGCGACGATGGCCTGCGCCTGGGCGCGACTGGAGATGTTGAACTTGGACTGCTGGCGGAACTCGCCACCACGCTTCTGATAGCGACGGATGCTGTACTTCTCCGGACCCCAGGCCTCCTTGGCCCGTTCCCAGTCGCGGTAGCGGAACAGGATTGTGGTCCAGGCCCCCTTTGACAGGATTACCTTGTCCAGCTCCTGAACTGTTTGGATGCCGCCCTCACTGTAGGAGACGGTCAGGTCTTCCGGCTTCTCCGCCATGTTCGCTAATCTCCTCTGAGGCTGTCGGTGTCGAGTCGTGGACGGGAGCTGACTCTATCTGAGTATGGGCACTGCCGACGTTTGGCCGTCCGGCCCCGGCCCCGGGGCGCGCGCCCCATATTGGCGCAGCATCCGGACCAGGTCGACATCGCCCCCCCTCATCAAGGCCAGGCTTAGGGGGGTTTGGCCGTCGGCATCGGGCAGGCTGGTATCGGCCCCGGCCAGGATCAGCCGTTTGGCCAAGGCGACCCGCCCCGCACCCACAGCCAAGTGCAGCGGGGCTTGGCCGGTGTCGTCGAGGGCATTGAGGTCGGCCCCGCGCCTGCGTAGCAGATTCAGCGCATCCCGGTCGGCGCTGCCCTCCCGCACCAGGGCGAAGAGCAGCGCCTGAGGGGAGTCCGCGGCACCCGCGTCGAAGATCATCTCCGCCAATTCGGCGCGGCCCCCCGCCAGGGCCAGGTGCAGGGGCGTGCGGCCATTGGCGTCGCGGACGTCAAGTTTCGCCCCATGATCCAGCAGGACGCGCGTGATGGCGACCTGCGCATTGCGCGCGGCCACATGGAGCGGGTAGTCCCCCGCACCGTCGGCGCTATTGATCTCGCTCCCGTGATACAGGTGACGCTTGATCTGGTCGAGATCGCCCACCTGGAGCGCGCGATACAGAGGCACCGTCGGCAGCTGCGGCGGACTGCAGGCGGCCAACATGGCGACGAGGCAGGCGCAGGCCGCGACCGCCCGGGCAATTCGGCGTGCGAGAGAGAGCGAGGTCATCGGTCGCAGATCCGTTCAGTCCGCAGTTGGGCGCTCATCGGGCGCGGGCGAGTCACGCGTCCGGACCCGGCCGGGGTTGGCATGGTAAGGCCGCGACGGGACAGGGGCAAGGTGCCCCCGACGCATGGTCCGGGCCAGGCGCGCGTGATACCTTTAGTCGAGATGTTTGGCAAGATCCTCATCACCGCAGTCGTCGTGGCGCTTGCCTGGCTCGTCATCCGCACACGGCTGCGGGGCAGGGGCCAAGCCGCCCCCTTGCCGGCGAGGCGGGCACCCTTGGTCCCTGTTGGAATGCTGCGGGCGCTCGCCTATGGCCTGGTGGCGGTAATGGTCGCGGGTACCGGCGTATATCTCTTCGAAGGGTGGAAAGCGGAACGCGAGGTAATCACCGTGCGCGTCATCAACGCCAACACCGGGAAAACCGTCACCTACAGGGCACGCCGCGAGGACGTGCTTGGGCGCTTCTTCCGCACGCTCGATGGGCGCCATGTCACCCTGGCGGACATAGAGCGGATGGAGTTGGAGGAGACTGTCTCGGGTCGGTCGGAGTAGAACCCTGCGGGGACCCGGTGCGGGCGGTCGAGCGGCCTGGGGGGTATCAAGACCTGCCTCGTATTCGGCCTGCCGCTTCAGACATAAAGCGCAAGGGGAAACGTCTCTGTGATCAGGATCACCGGGACCCCGTCGATGATGATCCGGTAGGTACGAAAGACGCGGTCACTCCCGGGACCCGGGGTGTCCGCATCCACATCCGCAGCGCCGATCTCCATTACCTCCCGGTAGCTCTCCAACCCGCTGTCGCGGATCAGGACCCCGATGCCGATCTCCCGGTCGATAAGGCGTTGGCGAAAGGCCGATGGGACGCGCTCGGTGCGAATCACGGAGAAAGCGGTGGCATAGACCTTGCCGCTGTCGGTCCCGCGCAGCTGCGCCTGACGGACCAGCACCGGATCGCCCGCGGCAACCTCAACCCAAGGGATGTTGCGCTCGGCGCGCGTCAGGTCCTGAACTAAGGTATCTACCGCGACCGGCTCCCAGAAATACGCCTCGATGATCTTGGTGACGGTCCCGTCGGTGACCAGAAGGGCACGTAGAAAGGGGGGCAGGCTGACCAGCGGGAGCCCGCCCCCCCCAGAGCGGGGAATCGCGCCGCCGCGCTGGAACCCGTCGCACCGGAAGGGGATCGGCGCATCGCCCGCGCTCGGCTTATCGTAGTAGCGCTCGACCATGGTCCCCTCTAGGGCTGGATGATGGAGACGGCCAGGGTGCTTCGCGGTGCCCGGTAAAGCCTCGGACAGCACTCCAGTCGTGTCCGATGCCTGCCGTGCGGCCGGACATCACGCCCAATGGTCGGCCTTGGTGTCAGACTCTTTGAACTTGGCCAACTCATTGACCCCGCGAGAAAAACGTCTCAGATCCCAAACGCCAGCGGGGGTTTCGCGGCAACCCCTTGGGTGCCTCCATCTAAGCCGTTGAAAACCCAGGAACGAGAGATTGCATTTTCCCTTGGAGTGGCAAACAATTTGATTACCCTTTGGCGGATTGCTCCGCCGACGCACCGGGTCACTGAGCCTGCCAGAGCGGGGCTGCGCCCCGTCGGGGGGTTAGGAAAAACCCTGACGTTGTGTTATACAAAGGGGGCCGTTCGGCATAACATCTATGGAGATATTTCCAATGCAGAAGACCGTCAAGCTCGTTTCCCTGACCGCCGTCGCCGTTTTGACCGCCGGCATCCTCGGTGGCTGCGCCACCACCGCCCAGGTCGAAGAGGCCAAGGCGCTGGCCCAGCAAGCGCTGGACAGAGCCAACGCCGCCCAGGCCTGCTGCGACGCGAACACCGATCGCGTCAATCGCATGTATCAGAAGATCATGTCCAAGTGAAGCCAGTCGGCTGAACTTCGCCGGCCTCCCACCAACACCGGGAGGCCGGTGTTCTCGTCCCGCGCCCTTCGCACCGCATCCCAGTCAACGTAGACCCCCGCCACATTCGCTACTGTCCCTGGCACGATCGCTCTAGGGTCACGATCCTTACCCTTATCGTCGTCCGCCGCGATGTGCACTTCCAGGTAGAGATCGTCGCCCAACCAGCCGACTTTGAACGGCTGATCGACGATGGTCACAGGGGTATTGACGGACACCCTGCCGAACAACTGCTCGATATCCTCCGGGTACATTCGAATGCAACCGTGGGTGACCTGCATCCCAAGCCCCCAGGGCTTGCTCGTCCCATGGATGAGGACGCTAGGAGCGCTCAGGCGCATCGCATACTGGCCCAGCGGGTTATCCGGCCCGGCCGGGACAACCGCCGGCAACGGCGCGCGCCCCTCCGCGGCGCGCTCGGCATGGATCGACGAGGGCGGGGTCCAGGTGGGATCCTTGACCTTGCCGGTGATCTTGAAGGTCCCGAGAGGGCGTGTTCCACCCTTCCCGCCCGATGCTAATTGCATAAGTCGTCGACCGTCGTGCCGTCCCCGTCCGGGGGATAGAAGTACATGCGCTTCTCCGGCACATTCAGCACGATGCCCTGGCGCGGCGCCTGGGGGAGTACATAGAGGGTCGGCACCAGCGACATCGGCTCCAGCCCCCGGTACCCACATATCGACCTTGGGGTTGGCGACGTTCATGTCGTCATAGCCAAGGTCGTTGTGGCGCGCGATATCCAGCAGCGTGTCCTCACGCCTGGTCTTTACATAGAATGGCGCGCCGATCACCCCGTCGCTCGGGCTGGCCAGGCGGAAGGTCTCCGCTTGGACGCCCGTCGTGCCGCCCGGGATCCCGCCCAATGCCAGCAGGACGAGCCCTGCCGCCGATGCCCGCTGGGCCCCTGCCGGGACCGCCGTCGAGACCGGGTGGTCGTTATCTTTACGCCGTACTTCATGATGCTGCCTAACCTCATTCGATGAACAAATCCGATCAACTCGCGCACGTCCGCAACATCGGCGTGGCGGCCCATGTGGACGCCGGCAAGACCACGCTGACAGAGCGCATCCTCTACTACACCGGCGCCTCGCACAAGATCGGCGAGGTCCACGAGGGCGCAGCCCACATGGACTACATGGCCGAGGAGCAGAGCCACGGCATCACCATCACCTCAGCCGTCACCAAGGCCCCCTGGCGCGGTCACACCCTGCAGATCGTCGATACCCCGGGCCACGTCGATTTTACCATCGAGGTGGAGCGCTCCATGCGCGTCCTCGACGGCTGCATCCTGGTGCTGGATGGGGTACGCGGGGTCGAGCCCCAAACTGAGACCGTATGGCGCCAGCGTTCCCGTTTCAATCTGCCGGTGCTCTTCTTCGTCAACAAGATGGACCGTCCCGGCGCGGACTTTGGCCACGCCTTGGCGCACATCCGTGCCCGCCTCAAAGCCGAGCCGGTGCCCGTGACGGTCCCGCTGCCCTGGGATGGCACGGCAGCTGCCGAGGCGGCTGTCATCCACCTCATCGACCGCACCCTGATCCGCTTCACCGGAGACCAGGGGCGGGACCTCCTCATCACGCCCTGCCCGGCGGAGCTATGGGACAGCGTCCAGGCGCATCGCGAGGCGCTGCTCCTGGCTGCGGCGGAACTCAACGAGGCCCTAGCCGAGCTTGTCCTAGCCGGGGAAGACCCGGACCCAGCTGCGATCAGGGCCGTCCTGCGCAAGGGAACCCTGGCCGGCCGACTCTGCCCCTGCTATGGCGGCAGCGCACTCCGCAACCTGGGGGTCCAGCCGTTGCTCGACGGGGCCGTCGACTTCCTCCCCGCACCCCTGGACCGTCCCCCGGCGGAGGCGACGCGCCCGGACGGGACCTCTGAGACCGTGGCGCTGGGTGATGCAGGGTCCCTGGTCGCGCTGGCCTTCAAGGTGCAGATGTGGGAGGGACGCCGCCACGTCTTTACCCGGGTCTACCGCAACCGACTGCACCCCGGAGACCAGGTTGAGTTCATCACCTCAGACGGGCGCACCATCAAGGAGCAGGTGGCGCGGATCTTCGACGTGGATGCCGGAAAAAAGGCCAAACTCGAGGTCGCCGAGCCCGGGCAGATTGTCCTGTTGGCCGGGCTGCGCTTCGCCACCACCGGCGACACCCTTTGCCGCCCTGGGCACCTGCTTCGCCTAGAGCGCATCGAGCTGCGCGCCCCGGTCCTGAGTCTAGCCATTGAGCCAGCCCTTGGAACCGACGAGGACAAGCTGCTGGAGGCCCTGGACAAGGTCGAGCAAGAGGACCCGACCCTCAAGGTCGAAGAGGATCCCGAGACGGGCCAACGCCTGTTGCGCGGCATGGGCGAGCTTCACCTACAGATCGTGATCGAGCGCCTGGAACGGGAGTACGGGGTGGGGGTACGCAGCGGCCGCCCGGCGGTCGCAGTACGTGAGACCATCCTGGCCCCCGCCGAGGGAAATGTGCTTTTCGCGCCCCCCGCCCTGCCCGATCAGCGAGGCCCAGGCCTGCGCGCAAGGGTTGTGGCGGCGGTCAGACCACGCCAACGGGCTGCCGGAAATCGGGTGATCGTACAGCCTCGTATCCTTCCGGCGGGCACGCAGCTCACCCCGGTCCAGTTCCAGGCCGTCGAGGAGGGGATTCGGCGTGGGCTAGCGGCCGGCCCCTTGCAGGGGACTCCGATCGAGGACGTCGAAATCCAGGTAGTCGAAGTGGAGCTATTCGGCCCGTCGTCCACGGCTGACGCCCTCGCAGCCGCTGCGGGTCGGGCCCTGGCCAAGGCCGTGGCGGCGGCCGGCCCCGCCCTCCTGCGGCCGGTGATGGCGGTGGAGGCCGTGGTGCCCCAGGACAACCTTGGGGCAGTGCTGGGCGACCTCCAGGCCCGGCACGCCCTGATCCGCGCCAGCGAGGCGCGGGGCACGGACGTAACCATCGACTGTGAGGTACCCCTGGAGCGCCTGCTCGGCTACGCGACCGACCTGCGCAGCCAGACCCAGGGCCGTGGTCAGTTCAGCATGCAGTTTGCGCGCTTCGACCTCGTATGAGTGCCGACCCAGCCCACTCCAACCGCCCCAGTGGCCCTGGGCTACAATCCTGCACCCAGGCCCAGCCGTAGCCCCGCGAGCCTCCTTTGGAAGAGTCCCACTCCGACCTCCTGCGCCTCGCCGACCTACCCCTAGGCGAGGCGGCGCACATCGCCGAGATCTGCGGCGGGCGCGCATTGACACGTCGACTCCTAGGGTTAGGCCTGCGCATCGGCAGCCTCGTCACCGTCCTCCATCACCGGGGGCAGGGTGTCGTCGTGTCCAACGGAGAGACTCGCGTGGCGCTCGGCAGTGGCGTGGCCGAGAAGCTTTGGGTGCGGCGACGAGGCATTTCGGGCTGAGCACTGGACTCACTCGCGGGTCGCAAGAGGCCCACGAGAAGCCAGGTTTGTACGAAAGGCCTCCGGCCGCGGCGGGTACTTGGCGGAGAATTGGCTCCCCTGGTTTACGGGCAGGGTCAGCCAAGGGTTGATCGCGTTGCTCGACCAGCCGATTTCGCCTGGCCCGGCGACTCCGATATCGCCATCCGCTTTGCTGAACGCCAGATGGAACACCGACAGACCAAACCGGCCCGATCCGATAAACGCTTGACAAGCCGAGCCCCACCCTTAGAATAGGAACCGTTCTCATTTAACACCAGACGGTCCCCGATGGCCCCAGCACCCCGTCCCGCAACACCCCTCACTGCCGTACCTGCCGGAGCCACCGCCGGCATCGCCGAGATCGGCGGTGGGCGCGCCCTAACCCACAAGCTATTCGGCCTGGGGCTGCGCGTGGGCAGCCAGATCTGCGTCCTGCATCAGCGCGGGCGCGGTTTGGTGCTGTCCACCGCTGAGAGCCGGGTAGCCATCGGTCGCGGCATCGCCGATCAACTCTGGGTTGACGACATCGCTTCGGCCGCGTATCGCCCTGTCGGCCACTCCCTGGTCTAGCCTGCCGAAGTGAGTCGGGATCGGGACGCTGCGATGCAGCCTAGACGGCTCGCATGAGGCCTTCCAGCGCAATTGCTCCTTGACCCGTTTATTTGGGCTCTGCCCACCTCAATCCGCGGTACCTCCATCATGGGCGCCATTGAAGATCCCACCCAACGGGCCGGCACGAGGCCGCTGACCATTGCCCTTGCGGGCAACCCAAACTGTGGTAAATCGGCCCTGTTCAATGCCCTAACTGGTATTCGGCAGAAGACCGGTAACTGGCCCGGTGTGACAGTGGAGCGTAAGGAGGGGCGGCTGGAGCTGGACGGGCGCGCGGTGGCTGTCATCGATCTGCCGGGGATCTACTCCCTCGACGCCGGCTCCCCGGATGAACGAGTCACTCGCGACTACCTGCTCGCGCGCGAGGCGGACCTCATCGTCAACGTGCTGGATGCCTCCAACCTGGAGCGCAACCTGTACCTCTCGGTGCAAATTCTGGAGATGGGTGTGCCCCTGGTGGTCGCACTCAACATGATGGACGTGGCGCGCAAGCGCGGCGTGCTCATCGACACCGAGCGGCTGAGTCAGGAGCTTGGCTGCCCGGTGGTCCCGATCGTTGCCGTGACTCACGAGGGCCTTACTGAGCTCAAGGCCCGCGCCCTGTCGGTGGCCGCGGGGCGTCAGGTCGGCGGCTTCGCGCTGGCCCATGAGGAATGCGTCGAGGAGGCAGTGACAGAGCTGGCACCCAGGCTGATCGCCACTGCGGACGGCGGGACGGCCAGGGTCAATGCCCGTTGGCTAGCCCTCAAGCTCCTGGAGGGCGACCCTGCAGCCGAGCGCCGGGCGAACCCGGCTACCCTGGCCCATGCGGAGCACTGGCGCGGCCTGATCCATGCGCGATCCGGTGAGGACGCCGATATTCACATCGCTGATACCCGCTTTGGCCATGCGCACACACTGGCACAGCGCGTAATCCGCCAGCGCGGCCACGTGGGCTTGACCCTCTCGGACGGCATCGACCGGGTGGTACTCAGCCAGATCTGGGGCATCCCCCTGTTCCTGTTAGTGATGTACCTGATGTTCGTGTTCACGGTGCGCCTCGGCGGGGCCTTCGTGGATTTCTTCGACGGGGTTGCCGGGGCCATTTTTGTAGACGGTCTGACCGCCCTGCTGGAGGCGGTCAAGTCACCAGCCTGGCTCACGTTGATCCTGGCCCAGGGAATCGGCGGAGGGCTCAAGGTTGTGGCGACCTTCATCCCGATCATCGCGAGCCTGTACCTCTTCCTCTCGGCCATCGAGGACTCCGGCTACATGGCCCGCGCGGCCTTCGTCATGGACCGCTTCATGCGTTCCATCGGGCTGCCGGGCAAGGCCTTTGTCCCACTCATTGTCGGCTTCGGCTGCAATGTCCCCGCGGTCATGGCAACCCGCACCCTGGAAAACGAGCGCGAGCGCAAGCTCACCATCCTGATGAACCCGTTCATGTCCTGCGGGGCTCGGCTGCCCGTCTATGTCCTGTTTGCCGCGGCCTTCTTCCCCCAGTCGGGGCAGAACGTGGTCTTTGCCCTTTACCTGACGGGCATCGTGGTCGCTGTGCTCACCGGATTGATCATGAAGCGGACTCTGCTCCCCGGTGAGAGCGCCGGTTTCATGATGGAATTGCCCCCTTACCACCTGCCGACTCTCAAAGGAGTCCTGCTGCGCACCTGGGACCGGGTCAAGATCTTCCTGCGCGAGGCCGGGCGCGTGATCGTGGTCATGGTGCTCGTCCTGAACGTGCTGGGCTCGGTCGGGACCGACGGCAGCCTGGGCAATCAGGATAGCGACCGATCGATCCTGAGCGCCGTGAGCCGGGCTGCCTCACCGCTCTTCGCCCCGCTGGGGGTGCGCGAGGAGAACTGGCCGGCAGTGCTGGGTATCGTCTCTGGCGTTCTCGCCAAGGAAGTGATCGTCGGCACCCTCGATTCCCTCTACACCCGCCTCGCCGCCGAGGCTCAGCCCGTCGAGGCTCCGCAAGTCTTTTCCCTGTCCGGGGCGCTAACCGCCGCCGCGGCCACGGTCCCTGCGAATCTGGCGGATGCCCTCGGCAGCCTAAGCGATCCCCTGGGACTTCGGGTCGGCGATTTATCGGACCAGACCACCGTCGCGGCGGCCCAGAAGGTCCACGCAGGCACATTTGGAGCTATGGAAGCGCGCTTCGACGGTCGGGAAGGGGCCTTCGCTTACCTCCTGTTCGTGCTCCTGTACTTTCCCTGTGTCGCGACCATCGGCGCCATCGTCCGCGAGGCTGGGGCCCCCTGGGCCGGGTTCGTCGCAGCCTGGACTACCGGTATCGCCTTCGCCACCGCCACCTTGTTCTACCAGGCAGCCACCTTCGATCGGCACCCCCTCGCCTCCGGGCTATGGATGGTCGGCCTCGGGCTGACCCTGGCGATGGTCCTGTTCGCCCTGCGGGTTTGGGCCCGCAGCGGGCGCGGCAGCGCGCCGAACTCCGGGGCATTGGAGGTACGCGCGTGATCCTGTCGGAGCTCAAGCGTTATCTGGAAGCTCGCAGCCAGGCAACCCTAGCAGACATGGCTCTGCACTTTCGCTCCCAGCCCGACGCGGTGCGAGAGATGCTGTCGGTCTGGGAGCGTAAGGGGAGGGTCCGGCGCTTGCCGGCACCCGCCGGCTGCGGGGGAAGCTGCACCCGATGTGACCCCGCAACCTCTGAGGTCTATCTTTGGGTGACGCCTGGGACCCAGACCCCGACGCTGCCGGTGGTGCCTGGATGCGGGCGGTAGCCAGGGGTCTCTGCCTGGCCGATGTCCGTCGGCTGCCCTATTTCAGCTTTATGGCGATGGTGTCCATCCCCTTGGCCTTGAGCTGACTGCGCAGCTCGTTCACCGCCTGCTTGCCCTGATAAGGGCCTGCCTGGATCCGGTGATAGGTGTCCTTGCCGTTCACGGTGACACTCTGGACCTTGGCCTGAATACCCTGCATTGCCAGTTGCGCCTTGAAGCGCTCGGCATCCGCAGCAGTGCGCAGGGATGCGATCTGGACCATGTAGGTGCTGCCGCCCGTCTCGGCGACGGCGGTCTTGGTCTCCTCCGGTTTGGCCGCGTCCGGCTTCTTGGCGACTTCGGTCTTTTTCTCCTCCGGTTTTTTGGCATCGGGCTTCGCCAGCTCGTTGTCCGAGACAACGACCTCGAGCTCAGGAAGGATATCGTGAAAGTCGAAGCGGGTCGGGGCCGCAACCGGGGCCTTGACGGCCTCGGCCTTGGTCACCGCTGATCCGGTCGCGGATCCGGGGGCAGGTGCCTGGATCGGCGGGCGAACCATCAGATAGAGTCCGACGCCGAAGCCGCCGAGCACGAGCCCGAACGTGAACCAGAAGCCGCAGGACTTGCCGGACCGGCGCTTGGATCTGGGGGTTGTTGGGCGGGCCCTGTAGTCTGCGGCCATATCACATCGTCTCCGGGGCCGAAACCCCAAGCAGTCCTAAACCATTTTGCAGCACCACGCGCACCGCGAGGATCAGCTTGATGCGGGCGTCGCGCAGCGCTTCGTCGGCCACCAGGAACTGGTGGGCGTTGTAGTAGGTGTGGAGCCCATTGGCGAGCTCGCGCAGGTAGGCGGCGATCTGGTGCGGCTCTTCGCCCAGGGCCGCGGTCTCCACCACCTCCGGGTAGCGGGCCAGATCTTTGAGCAGCGTCTGCTCGTGGTCCTCGGCGAGCAGCTCCAGATGCGTGGCCCCTGGGCTGGGCTCCAGCGCAATTCCCTTTTCCGCCCCCTGGCGCAGGACGCTGCAGACCCGGGCGTGGGCGTACTGTACGTAGTAGACGGGATTGTCGGCCGACTGGGATTTGGCCAGGTCCAGGTCGAAGTCCATGTGCTGCTCGCAGCGGCGCATCACATAGAAGAAGCGGGCGGCGTCGCGGCCGACCTCCTTACGCAGCTCCCGCAGGGTGACGAACTCCCCGGAGCGGGTAGACATCTGCGCCTTCTCGCCGCCGCGGTAGAGGATTGCGAACTGCACCAGCAGCACGTCCAGGCGGTCTGGATCCTCGCCCAGGGCCTGTAGGGCCGCCTTGACCCGCGGGATGTAACCGTGGTGATCCGCCCCCCAGATGTCGATGACCCGATCGAAGCCGCGGTCAAGCTTGTCCATGTGATAGGCGATATCCGAGGCGAAATAGGTGGACTGGCCGTTCTCGCGCACCAAGACCCGGTCCTTCTCGTCGCCGAAGCCGGTGGATCGGAACCAGAGGGCACCTTCTTTCTCGTAGGCGTAGCCGCTGTGGCGCAGTCGATCGAGGGCGCGGTTGACCGCCCCGCCCTCGGTGAGGGAGCGCTCGGAGAACCACTGCTCGTAGGTGACGCCAAACAGGGCCAAGTCGTCGCGGATGTCGTCCAAGATGGTGTTGAGCCCCAGCTCGAAGACGTAGCGGTGGCGGTTGTCCCCCAGCACCTGCTTCGCGGCGGCGATGACCCCATCGATGTGGGCTTCCTTGTCTCCCCCGCCGGGGGCGTCCAGGGGCAAGCCGCGGAAGACCTCATCCGCGGCGCAGCGGTAGGCGTCTCCGTGCTCCCGGTGCAGGGTGGCGGCGATGTCCCAGACGTAATCGCCCTTGTAGCCGTTGCTCGGGAAATCCAGCTCCTCCCCGCAAAGCTCCAAGTACCGCAGCCAGACGGAGGCGGCGAGGATGTCCATCTGACGCCCGGCATCGTTCACGTAATACTCGCGATGGACCTCGAAACCGACCGCAGCCAGCAGGTCCGCCACTGCGGCCCCATAGGCCGCACCCCGACCATGACCCACATGCAGAGGGCCCGTTGGGTTGGCGGAGACAAATTCGACCTGGACCCGCCTTCCGGCCCCAAGGGTGCTGCGTCCATAGGCCGGACCCTCGCCAAGGATTTGCGGGACCAGGTCCAGATAGGCCCCGCGAGCCAGGTAGAAGTTGACGAATCCGGGGCCCGCCACCTCTACCCGCGCGATGAGCTTAGAGGCCGGCAGGGCAGCCACCAGGCGCTCGGCCAGCTCGCGGGGCTTGGCGCCCACCCGCTTGGCCAAGACCATGGCGGCATTGCTGGAGAAGTCCCCGTGGCTCGGGTCGCGGGTGCGCTCCAGGTGCGGGTCGGCAAGCGCGTCGGGGGCGAGGGCACCGGCGTCCGAAAGCCGGCTCAGGGCGGCAACGAGCAGGGCCTTGACCTGTTGCTTCATGGGGGTCTTGTCGCTGTGACGAGTGTTGCGACCAGGCGCTCGCGACGGCGGGGCGAATGACCTGCCTTCGTGTCAGCGCCGGGGCCGCCATCGGGGTCGCGGGAAAGCGGCAAAGGATACAGGAATCCCCCGCTCAGAGCATTTCCTGGGGGTCCACGTCCAGGGACCAACGCGCCCCTGCCGGGGCCTTGAGGGAACGCAGCCGGGGCACCCAGGACGAGAGAAAGGTCTGCAGCTGCATGCGACGCTCGGACTGGACCAAGAGCTGGGCGCGGTATCGCCCGGCACGCCGCTCCATGGGGGCCGGCACTGGACCCCAGAGGGTCAGGCCAGCCAGGCCGAGCTGCCTGGCCAAGGCCGCGGCCTGGGTGAGCAGATCGTTTGCGTCCTCAGGCGTCCGCCCCTCGCCCCGCACCAGGGCCTGATAGGAGAAAGGCGGCAACAAGGCTGCACGGCGCTCATCGAGGGCCCCATCTGCAAATGAGGGATAGCCGCCCCCGAGCAGGGCGGCTAGAAGCGGATGATCCGGGTGGCGAGTCTGGAGCACCACCCGCCCGGGGCGTTCGGCCCGCCCGGACCGGCCGGCGACCTGCACGATGAGTTGGGCCATGCGCTCCGGGGCCCGGTAATCGGCCCCATAGAGCCCCTGGTCGAGGTCGAGAATGCCGACCAGAGTGACCCCTGGCAGGTGGTGACCCTTGGCCAGCATCTGGGTCCCGATGAGGATCGGGAAGTCTCCGCGCCTAGCACCCTCCAACAGCCGCGCCAGACGGCCGCCCCGAGTGCTGTCGCGGTCGATGCGAGCCATGGGGACACCGGGAAAGAGACGCCCGACATCTTCTTCCAGTCGCTCGGTCCCCTGGCCCAGGGCACGCAGATCCTCCTTGGCGCAGTCGGGGCAAACTCGGGGGATGGCGCGGGTCCATCCGCAGTGGTGGCAAGCCAGGCGACGGCGTCCCAAGTGCAGGGTCAGGCGGGCGTCGCAGTGGGGGCAGCCGCCGACCCAGCCACAGTCATGGCAAGTCAGGATGGGGGCGAAGCCACGCCGATTGAGGAAGAGCAGGACCTGATTGCCGGCCGAGATCTCGGCACCCAAGTCCCGCACCAGCACACGGGAGAGCCCGCCCTCCAGGGGCTGGGCACGAATGTCGATCACATCCAGCCGCGGCGACCGGGCCCCGCCGGCACGTCCCGTCAGGCGCAGCCAGGCGTAGCGCCCGCCCCGCGCGCTGTGCAAAGTCTCCAGGGCCGGGGTGGCCGAGCCCAGGACCGCAGGGCAGCCGGCGCGCTGCGCCCGGCGCACCGCGAGGTCCCGCGCCGAGTACCGGAATCCGTCCTGTTGCTTGAAGGACAAATCGTGCTCCTCGTCCACAACCACCAGGCCAAGGCGCGGCAGGGGCGTAAAGACCGCCGAGCGGGTCCCGAGGACCAAGGCGGCGGACCCGCTGGCCGCGGCGCGCCAGGCGAGCTCCCGCTCCCGTTCGGCAAGCCCAGAGTGAAGCACCGCCATGGGCACGGCGAGGCGCGCCTGGATGCGGCGCTCGAGTTGGGGCGTCAGCCCAATCTCCGGGACCAGGACCAGGGCCTGGCGCCCGGCGGCCACAACGTCCTTGATGAGGTGCAGGTAGACCTCGGTCTTGCCGCTCCCGGTAACCCCGTCGAGAAGAAAGGTGCGAAAGCCCGAGGTCGCGCGAACGCGGGCCACGGCCTCGGCCTGCTCGGGGTTGAGGTCCGGCCCCGGGAGCGGAGTGGCGGAGGGGGGAAGGGTGGCCAGACGGCAGGGCTCGACCCAGCCCTTGGCCGCCAGGGCGCGCAGGGCGGCGGCGCAGTCCCCCAACTCATTGGTCAGGTCCGCACCCGCCACGGCCCCCCGCCGTAATCGGGCGAGGACCGCGGCCTGGCGGGGGGCTCGGCGCAAGCCCTCCGCGTCCAAGGCGTGCCCGGCGGGTGTTAGGCGCCAGCCCCTGGGCCTGGGGTCGAGCAATGGCTCCGGGCGCCTCAGCCGGGCTGGGATTGCCCCGAACAGGGCCTCGCCCAAGGGGTGCCGGTAGTAGTCCGCGGCCCACTGGATCAGTTCCAAGTCGCCGGAGGCCAGCAGGGGATACGGGTCCAGCACAGCCAGGGCGGGCCTGAGCCGATCAGCGTCCTGGTCGGTCTCGGTTTCGATGCCCAGTACCAGACCGACCCGGCGAGCCCGACCAAACGGGACCAGAACCCGGCTACCCACGGCTATGGTTGCCGGGTCTACACCCGGCGGCGGAAGGTAATCGAAGACAGCGGCCAGGGGGATATCCACCGCCACCCGCAGGCAAGTAGGGGCGACACCTGGACCCGGCGCGCAGCCCGGCATCAATGGTTGCCCGCCGGCCAAAATGACCCCGCCCATGGGCCTGACCTTTGCAGTAGGTTATTGCGAATGTGTGACAAGTTCCTGAGGTTCTTGAATAAGCCGGCAATGCTCACAGCTGCTGTGGATAACTCTGTGAACAATCGCTGAGGACAACCCTTCCGGCCGCGCCAACATTACAATTCTGTTAGGTTGGCCAGATTTTGGACGACTACCAATATCTCCTAAATATCAAATAGTTAATGTTCATAATCTAGGACTGATAAATCGATTTCGGTCGCGCGATTTAGGCTGTCTATGCCGCAGCACCCCTTGTGCATAGCTTGCCGGGGCGGTCACGAAAACCCCGCTTCTGTCAACAGGGGCATACCCCATGTCAGGCCAAAAAGGGACCCCAGTTCCCCCTGTGTTGAATGACTTCCATAACTGTGTATTATGCTCGCCAAGTTCCGAGCCGTGGCCAATCCATGTTGCAGTTGAGCCAGCAGCTATTACGCACAGACCTCGCGGGTCTGCCCCTCGAGTGGGTCGATTATCGGGTCGCTGCCAGGCTCTACTGCCTTGGCCAGGTCGCTTACGCCTACGGCAACCCCCTGTTCGTCCTGCGCGGTGGGACCAACTCGGCGACCCGCCGCCGAAGCGAGCTGGCCATCCACTCGATCATCGCCACGGTAGGCAGCCACCACGCGGTGACCAAGCTCAAGGGCAACTATGCCCCGCCGCTGACCAACCGAACCCTGTTCCAGCGCGACAACCACATCTGCCTCTACTGCGGCGGGCGCTTTTCCGCGCGCCACCTTTCGCGCGATCACGTCCGCCCCCTCAGCCTCGACGGACGCGATCGTTGGAGCAACGTGGTCACCGCCTGCGTGCGCTGCAACAACTACAAGGCTGGACGGACTCCGGAGGCAGCCGGGATGGAGCTTCTCGCCGTCCCCTTCGTCCCGACCCACGCCGAGTACATTTTCCTGATGGGACGCCACGTGCTCGCGGACCAGATGGAGTTCCTGTGCAGCCATTTCCCGCGCACCAGTCCTCTCCTTCGCAGGGTCTCGCGCGCCTGAGGGCATGACCGACCTCAGGCAGACCGCTGCCGGGATCGCTGATCGAGTCCGCCAGACTGCCGGACACCCCTTTGGCGCCGCTCGGACCCGCAATGTTGGCGGGGGCTGCATCAACACCGCTTTCATCTTAAGCGACGGCGAACACAGCTACTTCGTCAAGCTCAACCGTGCCGAGCTTCTGCCCATGTTCGAGGCGGAGGCCGCGGGCCTGGCCGAGCTGGCCGGGAGCGGAACTCTGCGCGTCCCGAGGCCCCTGTGCACGGGGGTCGCCGAGGGTCAGGCGTACCTGGTAATGGAGCAAATCGAGTTTGGTGGCCGCCCCGCGGGCGGCGCGGCGAAGGCGGGTCAGCTCCTGGCGCTTATGCATCGCGTCACCCGGGAACAGTTCGGTTGGGAGAGGGACAACACCATTGGTTCCACGCCCCAGGCCAATGCACCGGATCGGGATTGGGTCCACTTCTGGGCCGAGCGGCGTCTTGGGTTTCAGATCGAGCTGGCCACACGCAACGGCTATGGCGGCGCCCTCAAGCGCGCGGGCGATACCTTACTCGCGGCTCTTCCGACCCTCCTCGGCCATGCCCCGCTCGCTTCGCTGCTCCACGGCGACCTGTGGAGCGGCAACCTGGCCTTCGCCCACAGCGGCGAGGCGGTGATCTTCGATCCCGCCGTCTACTTCGGCGATCGGGAAGCGGACCTGGCAATGACAGAGCTCTTCGGCGGCTTTGGCAGCGACTTCTACGCCGCCTACCGCGAGACCTGGCCCCTCGACATCGGTTATGCCACGCGCAAGGACCTCTATAACCTCTACCACGTCCTCAACCACCTCAACCTCTTTGGTGGCGGTTATTTGGGACAAGCGAGGGACATCATGGGGCGGCTGATCGCCCAAGTGCGATGAGCCTGGACCGCGCGGCGCAGGATGGCGCACGGCAGGCAGCCCGACCCGGAACAGGGCGCCGGTAGCTGGAAAAGCCGGCGGCCGTGCGGTGACGCTCTTGTGACAGTTATGTTAAAAAGCCGACCATCGCCGGAAACTATCCCCGATGTCATCTTGAACTACGCCGAGCCTATCCTTCGTATGCCCCGTGAGCTTCTGATCCTTAGGCACGCCAAGTCGGAGTGGGACGGTAACGCCCAGACCGATTTCGCCCGCCCCCTGGCCAAACGCGGCAAGAAGGACGCGCCACGCGTGGGCGCCTGGATGTACCGCGAGGGGCTGGTGCCCGATCTGGTGGTCAGCTCCCCGGCCGAGCGCGCTCGCCAGACCACCCAAGCGGTCTGCAAGGGCCTGGACTACAAGCGCAAGGCGGTGGTGTGGGATCCTGCGATCTACGAAGCGACGGTCGACGAACTGCTCGGCCTGCTGGCGCGGCTCCCTGCCAACGCCAAGACCGTCCTTCTGGTCGGGCATAATCCCGGGATCGAGGAGCTCCTCGTCCACTTGGCGGGGGATGACCTGGACGCGATCGGCGATGGCAAGCTCCTGCCCACCGCGGCGCTGGCGCGTCTGGAGATGCCGGACGACTGGTCGAACCTGACCCCGGGCTGCGCCCAGCTCATCAACATTACCCAGCCCAAGACGCTGCGGGGGGATTAGGCTGCCGACAGAGGCGCCGACCGGGCCCCGGATCGGAGGCGGTGGACAGGCATCCTGGGCGCCCCGATCACGACGATGGCTGCACGGCCTGTCAGTCGTCTGAATAGGTGCGCCGCCGCAGCCCCTTGGTCTGGGAGCGCTGGGACTTACCCTGCAGGCGTCGTTCCTTGGAGGCCCGGGTTGGCCGCGTCGGCTTACGCGGTTTCGGCTCCATGGTTGCCTGTCGGATCAGGGCGATGAGGCGCTCCAAAGCATCGCGGCGATTGCGTTCCTGGGTGCGAAACCGGTGGGCGTCGATGGTCAGAACGCCCTCGGCGCTCAGACGCCGCCCCGCCAGGCGAACCAAGCGGGCACGGACCGCCTCCGGCAGGGCCGGTGAACCAGCTACGTCGAAGCGCAGCTCCACGGCCGTCGCTACCTTGTTGACGTGCTGGCCCCCGGGGCCAGGTGCGCGCACGAAACGCTCATCGAGCTCCCGCTCATCGATGGCGATACCCTCACTGACCTGAATCATGGCGGACCCCGGCGCGTCACCAGGACCTCAGGTCCCCGCGAGCCGATCGTAGTACCGCGCACGGTAGAGCAGGCGCGGCCTCGGGCCATCCTCGAAGCCGCTACGGGTATGCAGTACGTTGTTGCTGATGAGCCCCCAGCCGGCCTGCAGTTGGCCTTCGAGATGCCAGGGTGTCTGACGGTGCAAGACCTCTCTCAGGCAGGCAAGGGCGCTGACCGTCAAGGCATCCTCGCGCCAGACGATGTTGCGTTTCCGGTCCGTGTAGCGCATGTGCAGGCGACCAGCCGGGGTCACCGAAAAGACCGGACCCGCCTGCTCGGGACGGACCACCTGCCCGTCCGCCACATTAGCCGGGATGGTCATGGCGCAGGGGTGCATGAGGGCGCGGACGCAGTCCGGTTCCTGGTCCCGGATCAGTATGTAAGCAATCTCCTGGTCGAGCAGTGCATTGGCGCCACCCTTGGCTGCGGGCTGGACACAATGCAGCAGCAGCCCCTGGATCTGGCACTCCGGGCTGTTGTAGTAGCCGTCGGTGTGCCATGCGATGGGCTTATTGCTATAGGGGATATAGTCCCGGTGCGCGGTATCGGACTGGACCTTGAGGGAGGTGATGGCATCTTCGTCGGCGCCCATATTGTGGTCCAGCCGGTGCAACCCGAACTGCTCACCCAACGCGCGCACCAACCCCTTGTCCGGGTCGTCGCCTGTACCCCCCGCGTAGATGGCCATGTTGGACCGCCGACAACGATCCAGGACCGCAGCGTGCTCCGTTGCGGTCAGTCGCCGAGGGTCGGTGACCTCCACCATGAGGTCCGCGAGACAGGTTGGGGCCCCGGCAAGCCGCTGATCTCGCCACCGCGCATAGGCGTCTGGTCGGTCGAGGTTGAACGGGGAGTCGGGCAAGGGTCTTTGGGCGGCGGCGAGCATAGGGTCACCTGGCTTGGTTGGCATTGTTTGACGGCAGGGCGGCGAACATAGGCCGCCATCATCCGTCATGCAATGACCGCAATCAGTGGGCGGGGTCCCGCAGCCCGCACCGACCGGTACCTCGAAGGACTCTCCCAAGCGCTCTTGGTTCCTATACTTGAGAGGTAGGGACTCTCACGAAGACGAGGTAGCCATGTCGGAGCGAGACTATAAACACCTGTTGCTGGCTGTCGACTTCGCGCCGGAGGCCGAGCCCGTTATCGATCGTGCGCTGCAATTGCGTACCCTCTACCGGGCACGACTGAGCCTGCTGCATGTCGTCGAGTATGTCCCGCAAACCGTAGAGCTGATGCCTATGTCCTACGCGGGGGATATGGTCCTGCCCGAGGCATTTGGCCTCGAGAGCCAGTGGATCGATGCGGCCAGAGACCACTTGGACGAACTGGGGGATCGGCTGGGGGTCCCGCCCGAGGACCGGCACATCCAGGTCGGTCCCACCGGACACAGCATCCAAACAGCAGCGGGTGAGTTGGGGGTGGATCTGGTCATCCTGGGCGGCCACGGGCGCCACGGGCTAAAGGCCCTGATGGGCTCCACCGTGAAGAGTATCGTTCAGGGGCTCGCCTGCGATCTGCTCTGCGTGCGCCTCTCGGACAGGGCCTGACGGCGGTCCGTGGCCGTCCCCGTCCCTAGGAGCCTGCCGGACTCAGGATGTATCTACTGCGGAAGCGGGAGAACGGCCCATTTTGCCCCCGCTTTTCGTTACATAGAGCCCACTATGCGCCTCAAAGCCGGAACAAAATGGTCTCGCCCTCCCACTCCCTCGCTACGATCCCCCTAAGTCCGACAGGCTCCTAGTGCACCCGCTGGTCCGGGTCACCCTGCTGGGGCCGGACCCGAAGCGGGAGGGATGCGTGGTGTTCGACGAGGCGCCAGGAGCCCTCCCGGAACCGGAACACATTGGTCGCCAGCACGCGGCTAGGAGCCTCCGCCGGGCGGCCGTTGGGGCGGATCAGCTCCACCAGGACCCGCACCGCGAGGTCGCCGCTGGTCATGCTGGTCACTGGCTCCACCTCAATGCTGGGCGGCTGGGCGGCCGAGAAGATTTCCATCCAGCTTTGCATCACAGCGGCCTTTCCCTTGAGCGGCCCACCGCCAGGATGGATGCACAGGGTTTCCGTGTCCTCCTCCCAGATCTCGGCCATGGCGACGAGGTCGGTGGCCGCAAAGGCGGCGTAGAAGGCGTCCTGCGCCGCCTCCGGGGTCGGGAAGGGCGGCCCGGTGGTCACGATCACGCCTGAGGGCGGCTGGGTCATCCCGCTCCAGCTCCCTGGCTCGCGGGGGAATTCTCCCTGCCTGAGGATCGCAGCGGAGGCTCCGGCTTGACCCTCGGCCCCGTCGGACAATTCATGCGGTCTCACCCTCGGCCGGCTCCAGCGCTGCCCGGACGCGTTCGAATCGGGCGTCGAGGGCCGCGTCGAGGGGCACCGGGCCGCATAGGTACCAATCGCGCAGCAGCTTCGCCGCCCCCGCAGGGGCAGCGTCCGAGCCGGCGGTCATGCGCCCGGACAGCCGAGCGACCTGAAGCTCCATGCGCTCCTTCGCCAACTCCGGAGGGGAGTCGACCTGGGCGAGAATCTCCAACTGAAGGCACAGGGCATGTCGCCGCCGCAGGTTGGGCTCGGCCGCAGCCAGGAAGGCTTCGCGCAAATCCGCCCCACCCCGGGCGGCCGCGAGGGCCGCACCGAAACGTTGGGCCATGGCCTGCTGCCGAGCGTGGTCGCGCAGGGTCCCCAATGCATCCCACTCCGCGGCCAGGGCATCGACCGCTTCGGGCTCAGCTGCGCCGGTCAGCACGGCGTGCTCCAAGCGCGTGCAGAGCCTCGCCCGGCTGGCGAGCAGGTCGCGCTGCCCTTGCTCGATCGCTGCCAGGCGCCCCTGCTGGGTCCGGGCCAATGCGTCCCGGGCCTCGCGCCAGCGGTGGGCGAGTCCAGCAGCGGCCTGACGCGGCACCTCCGCGGCCTCTGCCTCGCGCCAGCGCGCATCCAGATCACGCAGCCCGCCGGCCAAGTCCTCGGCCCTGGCGTCGGTCTGCGCGAGAGCCAGGGCCTCGGAGCAGATGGCCTCGCGTAGGGCCAAGTGTGCGGCAAGCTCCACCTGGTGCGCCTCCTGCTGTTCCTTGCGGCGGGCAAAGACCGCGTCGCAGGCGGCGCGGAAACGCGTCCACAGGCGGTTCTCCTCCCTCTGGCGGCCGGGGACGCTGGTGTGCCAATCGCGCTGGAGCCCCTTGGTCTGCTCCATGGCCTGCCCCAGATCCGGGTGTGCCGCTAGGGCCTCGACCTGGGCGATGAGAGACTCCTTGAGCTGGAGATTGCGGGCGCGCTCCGCCTCCAGTCGCTCGTCGAGCCGGGCCAGGGCCGCGCGGAAACGTTTCTCGATGGCGCGGCGCTTGCGCGGCTCCACTTGGCCCAGGGTCGCCCAGGCGTGGCGCGTCTCACGCTCGGCGCGGGCTGCCTTCTTCCAATCCATGCGCGCCCAGTCCACCTTGTCGAGGAAATCCTCGAGATCCTGGCAGACCTGCTCGCGCTGGAAACGGTTTGCCTCCAACTCCCGGGCCTGCTCCTCGAGGTAGGGACGGCAACGCTCATAAACGCGCTCGGAGGCGGCATGGAAGCGCTCCCACAGGGCATGATTGACGGGCGCCCCACCGCCCTGATCGAGCCCCTTCCATTCCATCTGAAGGTCGTGCAGGCGCAGGGTGACGGCCTCCAGTGACATGTCCGCCGTCGCAAGCTCCTCCATGGCCTCCTGGAGCCCCAGACGATGCTGGTCGGTGCCCCACTTGCGCCAGTGCTGCAGCTCGCGGATGCGCGGGGCCAGTGCGTGCAGGCGCTCCGCCAAGGGGGCATGGTCACCACGCGGCAAACCGCTCACCTGAGCCAGGTCCACCGCGGCCTGGAGGCTCTGGAGCAGGGGCTCGGCGGCCTTGAGCTCCCCCGCGGCCAAGTGCGCCTCCAACTCAGCGAGCCGCGCGGGCAGGTCTTGCAGCCGCTGGGCCGCATGCTTGCGCTGTTTGGCGAACCGCGCGTCCAACTCCTTGCGGGCCTGCTCGAATTCCGCGCTGAGGGTGTCGGAGACCCCCGGGGTGGCGAGCGCCGGCCTCGCCTGCTCGACTAGGCGCTGGACCTCCTTGTGCTCCAGGGGCTTGGCCCGAGCGAGGAGCTGCTCGGCAGCAGCTTTAAGCTTTGCGAGCCGTTCGTTGCCCTTGCGTTGCGCCCGCAAATCGTTACGGCGTTCCTGGGACTGGTTCGAAAGGGTGCTGTATTTGCGCTCCAGGGCGGTCTGCTCTGCCCCCGGGAGGGAATCCAGCGCGTCCCAGCGTTCGGCGATCTGAGCGCAGGCCCGCGCGATGGCGGCCTCTTCGTCGAGCGTCGCCGCCTGGGCAAGCTCGGCCAACAGCCCGCGGCGCTGCTCACGCAAAGCAATGCGCGCCTCCTCTGCGGCAAGCTGCGCGGCATTGGCCTCGCGATAGGCCGCGTAGGCGTCCATGAAGCGCGTCCGCAGCGCCGAATAGCGCTCCCGCGAAACGGCGTCGGCATGCGGCTCCATTTCGACCCACTGGCGGTCGAGGTGGGCAACCAGGGCCAGATCCTGGGTCCAGGTATCGAACCGGCCCAGGCGTTCGAGTTTCTCGCAGAGCTCATCGCATAGGGCGCGAGCCCGCCGCGGCAGCTCCTCGCGCTCCTGGATGACCTTGAGTTTCTGACGCACTAGGCGGTAGACGTTCTTGTCGCGCCTCGCCACCTGGCGGGCCACCTGCTCCAGTGCATGGCGGTCGTCCAAAAGACCCGCGGCAACGGCACGGTTGGCCGCCAGGGCATCGTGCGCCGCACAGGCGGCGAGAACCGTCGGATTGGTCAGCCGGGCGATCGCGGCTTGCCGGACCTGTGCATCGAGGGCGTTGACGGCAACGTACTCCAGAACCCGCGGGTCGCCCTGACCAGCGACAGCGGCCAGCCGCTGCTCGACAGCGACCGGCTGGTCTTCGAGCCCGCACAGCAGGTTGCGATAGTGGCCCAGAGCGATCTCGCGTACCCCGGCGTCGGAGTCCTCGGTGACGATGGCCATCAGTTCGGGCAGATCGCGCAGGCGTCGGCAGGCATCGCGCCGCACCGCTGGATCTTCATGACCCCGGGCAGTTTGCACGACGGATGCCTGGTCCTCCGCCGCGGGTGTCCGTTTTCTCGCGTTGAGGAAGCGTTTGAACATCTCGATCCCGATTTCGTTAGGGGCTGGTGTCGTGACGAGTCATTGTAACCGAGACGACGCGCCAGCCGCGTCCTCGTGGTCCTGAGCGAGGGGTACCCAGCCCGGATGCAGAGCGGTGGTCAGGCGCTGCCGAGGAGAACCTTGAGCGCCCAAATTCCGTGCGCGCCAATCAGGGCCTTGAGAACCTTGCCGGCCTCGACGAGTAGGATGGTCGGCGTGGCTTGGATGCCGAGACGACGGCCTTCGGCCGCGTGGTCTGCAAGATCGAGCTTGAGGAGATTGGGGTGCTCCGCACGCAGGACGTCGATGGCCGGGGTGAGACGTCGGCAAGGCCCGCAATTGGCGCTGAAACAGTAGACCGCGGCTTTGCCCCGGTGCTCCGCCAACTCAGGATAGATGGCCGCGAGGTCCGACACCGACCGCCCGCGTAGCTGCCGACCTGCAAGCAGGGTCCAGAGCACCTTGGCGGCAAAGAAGGCCAGGATGGCGAGGACGAGGTAACCGAGCCAGGACATGCATACTACGGCGGGTTGGGCCAAGCCAGACCACCACATCGGCCGCGTCGGTATGGCGAATCGGAATCGGGCGGGTCAGGTGCGCCCGAGCATCTCGGCCAGATTGCGCGCATCGGTCGGGATGAGCACTCCGGTGACCGCAACCAGGGCTTTGAGCATGGCGGCAAAGGGCCCGCCCGCTTGCGCCGTTGGGGCTTGGTCGAAGCATTGGTCGAAGGCCCCCGCGGCCCTTGCGACAAACTGGCGAGCGGCGGGTGAGGGTTTGGGGACTGCGGGTCGCGGAGGGGGCGGTGCGGGCGGTGGCGGAGCCGCGGCCACATCCCCGCCGGCGGTGCCTACGCCCAGCGCAATGCGCAGCAGTTCACCGCGTAGCGCCGCGAGATAGTCGTCGTCGTAACCGCGGTGGAATCGATCGCCCTCGCTCAGCCCCCGCAGTAGGCTGGTGCGAGCCTCGGCCCCGAGTGCGTCGATACGCCCGGCCAGTGCCCGCGAGACCTCGGCTAGATCGACCAGCTCAGCCGGGGCCGGTTCGAGCGCCACCTTCCGACCGGCCTGGCGGGCGGTTGATTTCGCGGGTTTCTGGCCGGCCCGTTGCGCGTTGACCTCGTCGGATGGATGCGGAGCCACCTGATCCGCGTTGGCCACCGTCAGCTCGTAACAGGTGGCCAGATCGTAGGCAAGGGCGGCGGCAAACAGCTCGCGACTCTCCGGGTCGCCGATGCCACGATCCGCAAGCGGGGCGAGCATACCGGCCCGCTGTTCGTCGCTTAAGCGGTACGGCTCGACGAAGCGCTTCTTGGTTGTGGTGGGTTTGGGCACGCCCTTTGCCGTGTGACTTGTGTCGGCGGCGGCGTTATCCCTGGTAGAGGCCAGGACATTGCGGACCCAATAGCTTCTGCCACTGTGGGTCCGCTGGGAGACCGAAGGTTCCGGAGCGACTTTGCCCATAAATTGGTTTCCTCCGTTTGCGCAATTAAAGCATAGATTCCCTAGGTTTTCCTGCTTGGATGCGCGACTTCAAAATTTTCCGCCAAAGCAAGGCGACTAGGCCCCTCCCTCGCCGACAAAGGGATTGCTGCGGCGCTCGGCCCCGAACGTCGACATGGGTCCGTGCCCCGGGATGAAGCGCACCGCATCGCCCAGGGGGAACAGGCGATCGCGGATCGAGGCGAGCAGGTCCCGGTGTTTGCTTCGGGGGAAGTCCGTCCGTCCGATGGCCCCCTTGAACAGGACGTCCCCGACCTGCGCCAAACAGGCGTCGGCATTGTAAAAGACGATGTGGCCCGGGGTGTGACCCGGGCAATGGATGACCTCGATCATCATTTCCCCGAGTGCCACCCGATCGCCCTGGTCTAGCCACTGCTCGGGCCGGAAAGGTGTCACGGTCGGAAAGCCGAACATCTTGGCCTGCTCCGGCAGGGCATCGAGCAGGAAGGCATCCTCGCGGTGCGGGCCGAGCACCGGTGCCCCGAGCCGCCCGGCCAGCTCGGCGGTAGCGCCGACATGATCGATGTGACCGTGGGTCAGGAGGATCTTCACGGGGGTAACCCCCTCCTCCCGGATAGCGGCCAGGATAAGGTCCACCTCCCCGCCCGGGTCTACGATGGCGGCCTGGCCTGTGTGCTCGCACCAGAGCAGGGTGCAGTTCTGCTCGAAAGGGGTGACCGGCACGATACGGTAGTTCACAGTCGGCTCCCGCTGGGCCGCAACCCGGTACTATTTGGCCCGATCATCCAAGCGCTTGATGACCTCCTTGGTCAGGTCCAAAGCACCGTCGATGTAAAGCAGCCCGGCCTGCTGGCGCTCGAAAACCACGCTCATCTTCCTCTCCTTGGACAGGGCCTGGACGACCTCCTGGGCCGGGCCCACGATGGCCTGCCCCAGCTTCTGCTGCTCCTTGGCGAGCTCCTGCTGGGTGGTACCGGCGGTCTTCTGGAAGGACTCGATTGCTTTTTGGAGCTCTTCTTCCTTCTTCTTGACCTGGTCCTTGCTCATGAGCGGCTTGTCGCGCTCCAGGGTCTGCTGCTGTTGGCGGATGGCCTGCTCCTCCTTGGCAAACTCCTCTGACCTGGGGCCGAACTTCTCCTTCAGGGTCGCCTGGGCACGCTGACCGAGCTTGCTGCTTTCCAGGACCTGTTGCATGTCCACGTAGCCGATGTTGATGGCATCGGCGGCAAGGCACGGTGTGGTCATGACCAGGGCGGCGGCGAACAGGGCGAAGCGTCGCTTCATGATGTGGTCCTCGTTTGGGTTTGAAGGCTGCGGCGAAGTCGTGGATACCCCGGAGCCGCTGGCGTCACGAGTGCTCTCGGGTTACTCGTTGGGTGCCCCAGTGGCGCCAGAGATCGGCCCAGCGGCGGGAGGCGCGATTCTAACCGGCATGATCGGCTGTGGCACCAGTTTCGAGGGCGGACTCCGCCGGTCCACACCGGCAAGCGCTCCAGCGCTTGCGTCTCCCCGTCTGCTGAGACATCCTCTGCCGGCAGATCGTTGGGCCCGAAGCCGTTGGAGGATAGACGTGGCCAGCTCGCTACAGGAACAGCTGCTCAAGGCCGGGCTGGTTACCCAGCAGAAGGCCAAACAAACCAAGACCGACAAGCGCAAAGACGCGAAGGCTCGGGGCCAGGCACCAGACCCGGCCGCTGAGGAGCGTCGGTGGCGTGCCGAGCAAGCGCAGGCCGAGAAGGCCGAGCGCGACCGAGCCCTCAATCGCGAGCGGCAGGAGGCGGCCCGCCGGGCAGCCCTGGCCAACGAGCTGCGTCAGCTCATCCATGCCCACAGGGTCACCCGCGATCGCGGCGAGCTGGCCTTCAACTTCGCCGACGGCAAATCCCTCAAGCGCATTTATGTCACCGCGGAACAACAGCGTGGGCTGTCCGACGGCCGCTTGGCGGTTGTGCGTCAAGATCACTTCTACGAGCTTGTCCCAGGGGAGATCGCCGACAAGGTCCGTGCCCGCGCGCCCGACCTGATCGTGGCCCAGAGCCAACGCCAGGCAGAACCGGCGGCGCAGCCCGGGCCCGGCACAGAGGACCCCTATGCCGGGTACGAGGTCCCTGACGACCTGATGTGGTAACGAAGGCGGCCCGCCATCCGATGCCGGCGGCCATCTACGCGCGAAACGCTGGCAGTCTGTCCCAATTTGACCGTCCCCGGAGGGAGTGCTGCGCCCATGCCTGATGTCGAGAACCACCGGCTCGCCGTCCTGATCGATGCCGACAACGCCCAAGCGGCCATCGTCGAGGGACTGCTGGCGGAGATCGCCAAGTACGGCACGGCCCACGTCAAGCGCATCTACGGCGACTGGACCCTGCCCAACCTGGGGTCCTGGAAGCCCACGCTGCTGCGTCACTCGATCCAGCCCATGCAGCAGTTCCGGTACACCACGGGCAAGAACGCGACCGACGGGGCCATGATCATCGACGCCATGGACCTGCTCTACACCGGCAACTTCGACGGCTTCTGCATCGTCTCCAGCGACAGCGACTTCACCCGGCTCGCCTCGCGTCATCCGCGAGTCCGGGCTGATGGTCTACGGTTTCGGCGAGAAGAAGACCCCGGCACCCTTCGTCGCCGCCTGCGACAAGTTCATCTTCGTCGAGCTGCTGCGCGAGGACGATGCCGAAGAGACGCCGACGGCGCGCAAGTCCGCCAAGGACCTCAAGCTGGACGCAAAGCTCGTCCACCTGCTGCGTAACGCCGTAGCAGCCGCCTCGGACGACAGCGGCTGGGCCGGAGCTGGGCGTGGTGGGCATCCACCGTCGCCAAGCGTGCCCCGGAGTTCGACTCGCGCACCTGGGGCTACGCCAAGCTCAGCGGCCTCGTCAAGGCTATCGGGCTGTTCGAGGTGGACGAGCGCCAGGTCGGCAGTGGCCCGCACAAGGCTCTGTGGGTGCGCGATAAGCAGGGCGCCGCCTCCCAGTGAGTCCAGGCCCCCGATGCACCTGATCGACACCCACTGCCACCTGGATGTGGAGGATTTCGACCCCGACCGCGATCAAGTTCTGGCTAGCGCCCGCGCTGCCGGGCTGGTCGGGATCGTGGTCCCCGCCATTCATGCCGCCGCCTGGCCTCGTTTGCTGCGGCTGTGCGCCTCGGCCTCGGATCTGTACCCCGCCCTAGGATTGCACCCCCTCTACCTCGCCCAGCACGACCCGGGGCACGTCGCCGACCTGGAACGCGCCCTGGCGGAGACGTGCCCCCTGGCCGTGGGCGAGATCGGGCTCGACTTTCATGAGCGCAACCTGGACCCAGTGCGCCAGCAGGCCCTGTTCGAGTCCCAGCTCACCCTGGCCCGGGATGCCCGTCTGCCGGTCCTGCTGCACGTGCGCAAGGCCCACGACCAGGTGTTGGCGACCCTCAAGCGCGTGCGGGTCATCGGCGGCATCGCCCACGCCTTCAACGGTAGCCTGCAGCAGGCCGGGAAGTACCTAGACCTGGGCTTTCGGCTGGGTTTCGGGGGCATGTTGACCTACGAAAGGTCCCTGCGGCTACGGCCCCTAGCCCGCGCGTTGCCGATCGAGGCCATCGTCCTGGAAACCGATGCCCCCGACCTCACCGTGGCCGCCCACCGCGGCGAGCGCAACAGCCCTGCCTACCTGCCCGACGTCCTGACTGCTTTGGCCGAGGTCCGCGGCGCCGACCCCGTGGACCTGGCCGCCGAGACCACGCGCAACGCCCGCGACGCGCTGGGCCTGGCGCAACCCTGACCTGCATGGCCGAGGCCGAAACCCCACAGGCACCGATCCCTGAGACGGATGCCGCCCTCTGGGAGCGCACCCGCATCCTGGTGGGCGACGCGGGGGTCGCACGGCTGCGCGATGCCCGGGTGCTGCTGGCCGGGCTCGGGGGGGTGGGTTCCTTCGCCGCCGAGGCCCTGGCCCGGGCCGGGGTCGGGCGTCTGAGCCTGGCGGATCATGACCGGGTCGCCCCTTCCAACCTCAACCGCCAGCTCGTCGCCCTCGGCTCCACCCTGGGCCGCCCCAAGGTCGAGGTCATGGGAGAGCGGGTGCGCGACATCAACCCCGCGTGCGACCTGGTCCTGCTGGACCGCTTTCTCCCCGCCGACGAGATGGCCGATCTCGTGGCGGAGGGCTTCGACCATGTGGTGGACGCCATCGACAGCCTGAACAGCAAGGTCGCCCTGATCGCAGCCTGTGTTGAGGCCGGCGTCCCCATCGCCAGCAGTATGGGGGCTGGGGGCCGGCTGGACCCGACCCGCATCCGGGCCGGGGACCTAATGGACTCCCGCGGCTGCCCCCTGGCCAGGAATGTCCGCCAGCGCCTGCGACGGCGAGGGGTCGAGCGGGGGGTGTGTGCGGTCTGGTCGGAGGAGCCACCGCACCGCCCCCTCCCCCCGGAGCCCACCGGGCGGGGCCGCCCGCGGGCGGTCAACGGGACCGTCAGCTATCTGCCGGCCCTGTTCGGACTCACCCTGGCCGGGCTGGCGATCCAGCGCCTGCTCGCCTGATCCAGACCCCGCCCTCAGGCGGTTGCCTGGGACTGGCCAAAGCGGCCTTCCAAGTAGGTGATGATCTCCTTGGACTCGTAGAGCCAGCGGGTCTCGCCGCCCTCGTCGATACGCAGGCAGGGCACCTGGACTTTGCCCCCACCGGCCTCCAGAGCGGCGCGGTGGGCCGGGTCGCGTTGGGCGTCGCGCGTTTCTACCGGGAGATGCAGGCGATGGAGGGCCCGCCGGGTCTTGACGCAAAAGGGGCAGGCATAGAACTGGTACAGGGACAGGAGCCGCACCGCGGCCTCGACTTCCTGCTGGGCCTGTGGGCTGCGCTGGAGCGGCTTTGGGCGGGTGACGAGGTCAATAAAAACGATGATGCGGCCGAGGCCTTCGCGCAGGGCGTTGAGGATCAACTTTGACTCCAGGATGGTTACGACTGTTTGCAGCTTGGGGCCCGCATGGTGGCGGGCAGGGCGACGGGATTCAAGCCAGACGAGGCGAACAGCGGTCAGCGATCCGCCGTCAGCTCCGTTAGATCATGCCCTGTGGCCGTTTCGGTAAAGCCCCGCGCTGACCCGGCGGGTGGGCCGCTGCCGCACGAACTTTCTCGCGCAAGCAAGAGCCGAACACGGGAGGCCCGTTCCTGGCTCAACTCCGCAACGGAAGCCTTCAAGGAAACTCCCGGAAGCAGTCCCGTACGAGCGGTGAGCGACAGAGATAGACGACCACCGCGAGGCTTGCCAGCAAGCCCGCCAGCAAGGGTCCATCGATGCCGAGGGCCAGCGGACGCCCGGACGTCAGCAGCCCTCCGATCGCGATGACGGGGAAGGACAGGGCCGAGCACATCAGCAGGACTCGACCCCAGGGCCAGATTGCCCGCCAGAACCGCCCCGCCTCCCTGCGCCGCCGTGCGGCAGCGATCAGCACCGGTAGGGCAACCAGGTCCGCGACCAGGTACTCGGGTCGAATCAGGCCACGCAGCACCAGGACCTCCTGCCCCATGGTCGGCAGAAAGGTGATCCCGAGGAGTGCGATGTGGCGCGTCAGGAACAGCATCGCCAGCCAGAGGGCCGGCGGTACCCGCAGCACGAGGTCATCGGTGTAACGGCGGATCGGGTAACGCGCCGGCATGGTCGCTGGAGGCCGAACACTTCACGGCGAGAGGGCGACGAAAAAGGGGTGAGCAGGCTCACCCCTCCGGGATGGTCCCGCGGTCAACCGCGGGACTCCGCCATTGCGGATTACTTGGCGGTCGAAGTGGCGGGCGCTACGGGTGCTACGGTCACCGGGGCGACCGCATAGGGATAGCCATAGCCATAGCCGCCATAGCCGCCATAGCCGCCATAGCCGCCGTAAGGGTAGCCGCCCCAGCCATAGCCGCCATAACCATAGCCGGGATAGCCGCCCCAGCCGCCATAGCCGGGGTAGCCGCCCCAGCCACCGTAGGGGTAGCCGTAGCCGCCGCCGTACCAGGGGCCGCCGCCATACCAGGGGCCACCTCCCCAGAAGGCATTGGCGCTCTGGGCAGAGAATAGGGCGGCGCCGCCGACGACAAGGGCGACAGTGAGTGCGCTGGTCAGGGTCTTCATAGTCTGCCTCCTCGACTTGATATGTTGAGCTTCTTGCCTGACCCCGGCTGCTGAGCCTCCGGGCTGGCTCCCGCATTATAGGGTACCAAGACTACTTCTGGGTACAGCCGCATCCGGTAGATGCGGCATAAATGTTCTATACGTCAGTGCCTTGAAGATGGCCGCTGCCGGCCGGTGCAGGGCGATTCAGTCACCGGGACTGCTGTCCGTACGGATCGGGTCGGTTCGACTACGCGGCCCGGTCCGGCGGGAACGACCAGCCGGATCCCGGCAAAGCCGCGCCGCTCGGCCGGGTCGGCCCAGTGGCGCAGGCTGGGCCGGCGCAGGCAGCGCTGGGTGTGGAGGCTGGCCCCGCGCAGGCTGGCATGGCCGCGTTGGAACGGGCCAGCACCGGCCGCATCCGGGAAGGGGACGAAGTCGGGGTATGCATGCAAGGGGTTGGCGCACCATTCCCAGACCCGGCCCAAGCCGTCGATGGCCCCGGCACGGGCGGCCACCTCCCATTGGTACTCGTGCTGGAGCACGGCCCCCGTGCCCGCGCCGCCCAGGCCTGAGACCCAGTTGGCATAGGCTCTGGCCTCGTGGCGGTTGAGCCCGGAGACGGGCTGGTCCGCCGGGAGGTCGGCGGGCCCAGCGACCCCCACCCCGTACCAGCGGCCGGTCGGGTCACGCCGCCAGTGAAGGGGGGCCCGGACAGAATTGGCGGCGAGCCAGTCGCGCCCGGCCTGGTCCCAGAGAGCCAGGTTCGCATAGCCGCAGGCCTGCATGAAACCGAGATACTGCGCGTTGGTCACTGGCAGGCGGGCGATACGGTAACTTGACAGCTCCACTCCCTGGGGCGGGAGTTCGTTGTCGTAGGCGAAGGGGTCGTGACGCGACCCGATGCGGTAGTGGCCCTGGGTCACGGCGACCAGGTCGCCCTTGGGGTCCTCCACCGGCGGCCGGGACGCCAGTGGGGCCACGACCAGGTAACCATCGGGCTCCGTCCGCTCCAGTCTGCGTACCAGCCGAACCGCGAGCATACGTTCCAAATCCTTGGCCGACTCTTGAAGCAGGTACCAGGGTAGGCGGTCTTGGGCGAGCAGTGGGTGGGCCGGTAGGGCGCCGGGGGTGGCCAGGCGGCGCAGGTTCTCGTCCTGGATCTCCTGGGCCCAATTGAGCAGGTGCGGGGTGGGCGGCAACAGGGGGCAGCGTGCGGCGGAGTCCGGATCATCTGCAAAGATGTGGCGGACCCTCCCGCTCAGGTCAGCGTCGCCGCAGATCACCTCGCGCAGCCAGTACAGCTCCCGATAGACGGAGTTGCCCAGGTGCCAGCCCAGGGTCCCCAGCCCTGGAACGGGAACCCCGTCGTCGGGCTCTTCCACCAGGAGGTCGCGCAGCAGCCCTTGCAGGTTGCCGAATTGGGCCAGTATCTCTGGGTTGGACATGAATCGTGGTCGGTGGTCAGTGGGTAGGATGCGCAGGGCCCAGGGAAGCCCGTGGCGTCCGCCGGTTGTGGCGAATCGGTGGGCTGCCTTGCCAGGAACGCGTTCTCAGTCGCCGGGCTCCATCAGCGCCTCCAGCGCCTGGATCCGCGCCCGCAGGGCCTCGACTTCCTCCAACAGGTCGACGGCCAGGGCGGTCCCGGCGAGGTTGAGCTCCAGATCACGCTGAAGGCGCAGGGCGCGACGTGCCCGCCGGATCTCGACGCCGGTGAAACGCCACTCCTCCAGGCGGGCGCCAAGAGGGTGCAGTACACCCTCGGCCACCAAGAGGCGGACCACCTCGTCGTCGGACCCGCAGAGCTGGGTCAACTCCGTGAAGGTGACGGTGACGCGCTCGTCGAGGACGACGCCTTCGAGGTCGCTCGCTGGTGTAGTCATGGTTCAGACTCCGAGCTTGGCGCGTGGGTTAAAGGCGCAGGCCTCGGCCAGGCGGCGATAGGCTTCCCTGGCCTCGTCTGTCTCCGCTGGCGGCGTAACGATCTCGATCTGGACATAGGCGTCGCCGGGCGGGTCGCCGGGGAGCCCGCGACCCTTGAGGCGCAGGCGCCGGCCGGTTTGGGTCCCAGCCGGGATCTTGAGGCTGACCGCTCCGCCCAAGGTAGGCACCGAGACCGTGGCCCCCAGAGCCGCCTCCCAAGGGGAGATAGGGAGGTTCAAATGGATGTTCTTTCCCTCCGGGTGCAGGAAGGGGTGGGGCTCGAAGTCGATCTCCAGGAAGAGGTCCCCCGCGGTGCCGCCCTTGACCCCCGGCGACCCCTGCCCGGCCAGTCGAATCTGCTGGCCCTGGGTCACCCCCGAGGGGATGCGGACATTGAGGGTGCGGGGGTGCGAAACGAGGTGCCCGTTGGGCCCAAGCTCCGGTACGTCGAGCTGGAGCTGGCGTGTTACCCCCTGGAAGGCGTCATCCAAGTGGATGCGCAGCCGTGCCGTCTGGTCCCGGCCCCGCCGCGGGCGGGGCTCGCGCTGGGAGGCGGAGCCCCGCCCGCCGAAGAGGCTGGAAAAGAAGTCGCTGAACTCGGCGGCTTCGTCCTGATTGAAACGAAACTCCTGGTGGCGGAAATCTGCCCCGGGCGGCGGGCGAAACTCCTGCCCGGACTGCCAGCCAGCACCCAAGGCGTCGTAGGCGGCACGTTTCTCAGGGTCGCGCAAGACCTCGTTCGCCTCGTTGACCTCCTTGAAGCGTGCCTCGGCGTTCGGCTCCTTACTGACGTCTGGGTGGAACTTGCGTGCGAGCTTGCGGTAGGCCCGTTTGATGTCGTCCTGCGGGGCATCGCGGGTGACGCCTAGGGTCTTGTAATAGTCCTTATATTCCATTTTTTCCTCGCTGACACAGGCGATGGTAATCTGATGGGGAAAGCGGCGAGTCCCTTTGCCAGGACTTTGCCGGTCATTCGGGCCTCACCACCCTTCGTCAGGTCGGCCGAATTGCTGCAGGCCCCGCACCATATCGAGTACGGAAATGTGGCACGACATTGTGCCACGCCGCTGGCGTGACCCGGTCAGCGGGGATGTTGTGCCTAGACTGGGTCTGGCGGGCAGTAGTGATCGACAGGACAGCGGAATCGCGGTCGATGGCGGACCCGTGGGTGAGGAGCGCACTGTCACAGGACGCGGGTGCGATGAACCTCTATGCCGGCGGACCGACCGAAGCGTAGCGAACGCCGGCACAAAACCGTTTCGCGGCCCGAGCCAGGCGGGGGGGAGCGCTGCGGTCCCCGCGACGGCCCATGATCAACACCTAACAGAGACGTCGGAATTCCCGAAACCCGTCTCGGGGCAGAAGCCGCGGCCCAAACAGCCGGCGTACCGTCAGCCTGCGGCAGGGGTCCCCTTCAGCACCTCGCGGCCGAAGATGATGCGGCCCACGGCACCGTCTGTCATGGTCAAGGTCCCCACCCCGTTTCGACCCCCGGCATCTCTGACGATCTCGGCGGTCCCCTGACGACCATCATCGCAGTGCACCCTAAAGTCCGAATTGACCGATCCGGCAAAGGCGTTGTAGCTGCCGTGGCACATGGTGCGGCCATTGGATACGCGAAAGTCGCCTACGAAGGGCTGGGAGCGATACCAGCCATAATAAGTGTCCGCGCCCAACATCACCAAGAAGGGTCCAGAGGTCGCCTGCTCGGGCGGAAATTCCGCTTCTGTCGAATTCTCGTAGACACCAAGCATGCCGTTGACGCAGGTGGCATAGTCTTCAATCTCCACGGGGTCACAGACGAGCCTTGCGTAGTCGAGCGAGCTCATGTTGGTGAATAGCCGCCCTGAGGCCGGATCGGTGCCATAAGCACAACCGGCAGTCAACGCGCCCAGCAGGGTGACCAAGCAGGTAACGGTCTTCATCTTGTTCTCCGGGGGATGAACCAGGGTGACGGGCTCAGGCACAATCTGAGCGGGCATCCTCTGCCCTGCGAGGGGCTGTACCCGCCTCAATGATAGCCCAGGAACTTCGCAAGGCGCTGTGTGGAACGCCGCAATCGGCAAAGAAAAAAGGGGCTGGACATGGGTCCAACCCCCTGATTTGGTGGGTCGTGTAGGATTCGAACCTACGACCGATGGATTAAGAGTCCACTGCTCTACCAACTGAGCTAACGACCCGGAAACGCTGCATTCACAACTTCGCCAATTCAGCAAGACCTGTCAACACGTCACGGGTGAAGCGGCCTACCGGCTGGCGACATCCAAAATGGGGTGGACGATGGGGATCGAACCCACGACCACAGGAATCACAATCCTGCGCTCTACCAACTGAGCTACGTCCACCATCGAAACCTGCTCGACCCTGGCCAGCCAGGGACACCCGACTCGATGCGCCTACCGGACCCGATGCCTGCGCATGGCCCCCGGAAGTCACATCGTCTTCGCCGAACCAATCCCTGACGGGGCGATTGGCGCGCCCGGCAGGATTCGAACCTGCGACCCACGGCTTAGAAGGCCGTTGCTCTATCCGACTGAGCTACGGGCGCCTGATCTGGGGCGCGTCACCGACTGCCGCGGCAGTTGGTCGGGGTAGAGGGATTCGAACCCCCGACATCCTGCTCCCAAAGCAGGCGCGCTACCAGGCTGCGCTATACCCCGCGGTCGGTCGAGGTCAAGAAACCGAAGGTGCGAAATGATACGCACCAGGGCCCCGTGCGTCAAACAGGCTCGGACATGCCGCGGGGTGCGATTCCTGGTAGATTGCTCGCGTATTCGTTACCCGCTTGCCACAGTGCCATGACCGACCTGCACGACCTGGAGCTCCTGCTGCGCTCGGATCGCTCCATCCTATCCATCGAGTCGCTGGAGGAACCGCGCATCGTCGCGCTGTTCGCCGGACTTGCGCTGCGCCTCAATCAGCCGGCTTACTGCTGGACCCTCACCGAAGGCCTGCGACGGGTCGAGTTGGACGACCCGCCCAATCAGCGCCTTGCAGATCCGGCGGAGGTCCTGCGCTACGTCAAGGTCACGCCCCAACGCGGCATCTATCTCCTGCTCGACTTTCACCCCTTCTTGGCGGAACCCCTGCACGTTCGCCTAATCAAGGAGATCGCCCAGAGTTACGGGGACACGGCGCGCACCCTGGTCTTTGTCAGCCACGCCCTGGACATTCCGCCGGAGCTGCGCCACCTCGGAGCCCGCTTCAGCCTGCGCCTGCCGGACCGCAACCGCGTCCTCGCCTTGATCCGAGAGGAAGCCCAGGCATGGCAGCGCGAGGCCACGCGCCCGTTTCGCGCCGATCGCGAGGCGGTGGACCGCCTCTCGCGTAACATTCTGGGTGTCACGGAGTCCGATGCCCGGCGCCTGATCCGCCAGGCCATCCGCAACGACGGGGCCATCACCCACGACGACGTCCGCGAGGTAACGCGGGCCAAATATGAGCTGTTGAGCCCGGAGGGAGCCGTCGCCTTTGAATACGACACGGCCGACTATGCCGACCTGGCGGGGCTCGACAACCTCAAGGCCTGGCTGGATGTGCGTCGCCCTGCCTTTCTCGGCCAGACCAACCTCAAGGACCGGCCCCGGGGAGTTCTGCTGCTTGGGGTGCAGGGCGGCGGCAAGAGCCTGGCGGCCAAGGCCGCCGCCGGACGCTTCGGTGTACCCCTGCTGCGGCTCGACTTCGGGGCCCTCTACGACAAGTTCTACGGCGAAACCGAGCGCAACCTGCGCCGGGCACTGCAGACCGCCGAGGTCATGACCCCCTGCGTCCTGTGGCTCGATGAGATCGAGAAGGGGCTGGCCGGGGGCGGAGAGGGCGACGGCCTGGGCAGCCGTGTCCTGGGCACCCTGCTGACCTGGATGGCCGAGCGCAAGGCGGCGGTCTTTATCGTGGCTACGGCCAACGACATCGCCCGCCTGCCGCCTGAGCTGGTCCGAAAGGGCCGCTTGGACGAGATCTTCTTCGTCGACCTCCCCGACGGTACCGTGCGACGCGAAATATTCGCCATTCACCTGCGCCTCCGCGACCTCGACCCGGCCGGCTTCGACCTGGACCAGCTGGCGGAGCTCACCGACGGCTTCTCCGGCGCCGGGATCGAACAGGCGGTAGTCTCGGCCCTCTATGCCGCCCAGGTCCGAAATGCCCTCCCGAACAGCGACGACATTGCCGCCGAGATCGAGCGCACCCAGCCGCTATCGGTGGTCATGGACCGTCAGATCGCAGAGCTGCGCGCCTGGGCGCGGGGCCGCACGGTCCCGGCCCACGGCCTGTCCGCCGATTCACCCGACGAGGCATGAGGGGATGCCGACGACGCATGTGACTGAGCCATCTTGGTCTAAAGACGGTCAGCCCAGGTTCAGCGTCTCGCCCGTCGCGATGTACACCACCCGCTCGGCAATGTTGGTCGCTCGGCTCGCCGCCCTCTGGTAATCCCGAGCCGCCCATAACAACCGCACGCCGGCCCGGGCCGACCCGGGATCGGCCTGCATGGCATTGATGACCGCGTCCACCGCACCTTGCACATGTCCAACCACCCGGGCGTTGCCGGCCGCCGCCGCGCGCGCCCGGGCGGCATCCACGTCGTGCCCATAGGCAGCCAGGACCTCGGCGACCATGGCTGTGGCCTCCTCGGCCAGCCGCACCACCAGGGCGAGGGGCCCAGGCGGAAAGCGCGCCTCGGCCATGTCGATCACATTGCGTGCCGCGTCCACCGCATAGTCGGCGATGCGCTCCAACTCCGTGGCCAACTCCATGGTGGCCCCGACCACCCGCAGGTCCCGGCCCGCCGGCTTATGGGCCGCCAAGACCACCAGGCATTCCTGTTCCAGTAAGCGGCGGTGGCGGTCGATGGGGTCGTCGCCGTCAATGATGGTGCGCGCCAGCTCGGTGTCCTGGTTGCGCAGGCAATCGATGGACTGGCGCAGGGCCGCGACGACATTCGCACCCATCGCGGCAAGGCCCTGCTCGATGTGATTGCGTTTCTTCTCCACCAGCGGGTGAACGCTCTGCATGGGTACGGGCTCCGTCTTGGTTAGTGACGGAATCATCGGGGACGGCGTGGATCGGTGCAAGTCTGCTGCGCCCGCGCGCACCGGCTGCCGCCCCTGGCGCCCATCACAGGGATACAATCCCTGGATAGAGGAAGAACAGGACTGGCGAGATGAACTATTGCAGCCAATGCGGGGCCGAGGTCGGGGTGCGCGTCCCGGAGGGTGACAACCGGCCGCGCCACGTCTGCGGGGCCTGCGGCACCATTCACTACCAGAACCCCAAGGTGGTGGTCGGCTGTATCCCGGAGTGGGGGGACCAAATCCTGCTCTGCCGCCGCGCCATTGAGCCGCGCTATGGGCTCTGGACCCTGCCCGCCGGTTTCATGGAGCGGGGCGAGAGCACCCACGACGGGGCCGCCCGCGAGACCCTGGAGGAGGCCCGCGCCCGCGTCGAGGTCCTGGACCTCTACACCCTCTTCAGTCTGCCGCACATCGACCAGGTGTACATGTTGTTCCGCAGCCGCCTGCTCGACCTGGGGTTCGGGCCCGGAGACGAGAGCCTGGAGGTCCGCCTCTTCGACGAGGAAGATGTTCCCTGGCCGGAGATCGCCTTTGCCGTGGTCAAGGAGACGCTCAAGCTCTACTACGCCGACCGCAGGAGCGGCCAGTTCCCACTCCGCTCGGGGGAAATACTTCGCACCCCGGACGACCCGCGGCGCTATCGGGTCCGGATCCACGGCGGCGGGCCGGCCGGCTGGGTCACGGTCCCAGGGTCCTAGCCAAGGTCATGAACAGGCACCCGATCGAGCTTCTCGCCCCTGCCAAGACCGCTGCCATCGGCCGCGAGGCCATCCTGCATGGCGCCGACGCCGTCTACATCGGCGGGCCGACCTTCGGCGCCCGCCACAACGCCGGCAACCCGGTGAGCGAGATCGCGGCCCTGGTCGAATACGCCCACCGCTTTCACGCCCGCATCTACGCCACCCTCAACACCATCCTCCACGACGACGAGCTGGAGTCCGCCCGCCGCCTGATTGGCGACTTGTACGACGCCGGCGTCGATGCCCTCATCGTCCAGGACCTGGGGCTCCTGGAGCTGGACTTGCCGCCCATCGATCTGCATGCCTCGACCCAGTGCGACATCCGCACCCCGGAGAAGGCCCGTTTCCTGGCCCAGGTCGGTTTCTCCCAGATCGTCCTGGCGCGGGAGCTAAGCATCCAGGAGGTCGCCGCGGTGCGGGCGGCAGTTCCCGCGGACACGGTCCTCGAGTATTTCGTGCATGGAGCCCTGTGCGTCGCCTTCTCCGGCCAGTGCTACATCAGCCACGCCCACACCGGACGCAGCGCCAACCGCGGCGACTGCTCCCAGGCCTGCCGCCTGCCCTACACCCTACAGGACGGTCAGGGCCGCGTCGTCGCCTTCGACAAGCACCTGCTCTCGCTCAAGGACAACAATCAGGGGGCCAATATCGAGGCCCTGATCGACGCCGGGGTGCAGAGCTTCAAGATCGAGGGGCGCTACAAGGATGCGGACTACGTCAAGAACATCACCGGCCACTACCGGCTCCTGCTCGACTCGATCATCGACCGCCGCCCCAACCTGGCCCGAGCGTCCAGCGGGACGGACCCGGCTCCTGTTCACTCCCAACCCGGACAAGACCTTCCACCGCGGCGCCACCGACTACTTCGCCACCGAACGCAAGCGCCGACATTGGCGCCTTCGACACCCCCGCCTTCGTGGGACTACCCCTGGGGACCGTCACGCGGGTCGGTAGCGATTGGTTCGAGCTGGAGGCCGACGAGCCCCTGGCGAATGGTGACGGGCTGACCTACCTGCACAAGCGGGCCGTGGTAGGGCTCCAGGCCAACCGCGCCGCGCCGGTCGGCGACCATTGCTGGAGGATCTGGCCGAACGAGCCCGTCGCTGCCCTGCCCGGACTGCACCCCGGCATTGGCATCAGCCGCAACCGCGACCACGCCTGGGAGCAGGCCCTGGCCCGATCCTCCGCCGAGCGCCGTATCGAGGTCCGCGCCCGCCTCGCCGAGACCGGCGACGGGCTCGCCCTGAGCCTGACCGACGCCGACGGGGTCAGCGCCACCGCCAGCGATCGGCTGCCGAAGGCAGCCGGCGCAGAGACCCGGCCAGGGCCGAGGCCGCCCTGCGGGAGCAGATCGGCCGCCTCGGCAACACCGATTCTGACCCTGGTCGATCTGGAGCTCGCCTGGAGCCAGCCCTGGTTCGTCCCGGCCTCCACGGCCAACCGCTGCGCCGCGAGGCGGTGGAGCGCCTGGAAGCCGCGCGGCGGGCCGCCTACGTCCGCCCGGCGCGCAGACCCGCCGCCGAGCCCGCCCGCGCTCTACCCGGAAGAAGCGCTGACCTACCTCGCCAACGTCTACAACCAGGCCGCCCGTGCCTTCTACGCCCGCCATGGGGTCCAGCTGATCGAGGCCGCCTACGAGGCCCACGAGCAGCCGGGCGAGGTCTCGCTGATGATCACCAAGCACTGTCTGCGCTACGCCTTCAGCCTATGCCCCAAGCAGGCCAAGGGCGTGACCGGAGTACAGGGTCAGGTGCGCGCCGAGCCCATGACGCTGGTCAACGGCAACGAGCGCCTGACCCTGCGCTTCGACTGCCCGGCCTGCGAGATGCACGTCGTGGGCAGGATCAAGAGGCACATCCTGAACGCGCCACCCCCTGGGCAGGGTACTGGTGGCTCGCCCTGACCGCGGCCGTTCCGCGCCCCGGCCCTGCCGGCCGAACCGCAGGGGCCCAAGGCGCGGATGCTATGCTTCGTTGACAGCGTCAGACCCCCGACCCCGTCTCCCACCGATGTAATGAGAGGACCCGCCATTGGACGACCAGACCCGGATCGAGATCGAGGCGGCCGCCTTCCGCGGCCTGGTAGAGCATCTGCAACGCCGTACTGACGTGCAGAACATCGACCTGATGAACCTGGCGGGTTTCTGCCGCAATTGTCTCAGCAAGTGGTACCTGGCGGCGGCCCAGGAGCGCGGCGCGTCGATGGATTATGCCGCCGCGTGCGAGGCCGTCTACGGCATGCCCTACGAAGACTGGAAGCGGCGCTACCAGACGGAGGCAAGTCCCGAGCAGCGGCGCACCTTCGAGGAGTCCAAACCCCTGCATGCCTTCGTGAGCGGACACCACAAGGGCTGACCGCGAGGCAGCTCGGCCCGCCCAACCCGACCCGGAGCGACCCGTGATCAGACTGACCGTCAACGGCAACGAGCACACTCTCGACCTGGACCCGAGCATGCCCCTGCTCTGGGCCATCCGGGACCACATCGGTCTCACCGGCACCAAGTACGGCTGCGGCATCGCCCAGTGCGGCAGTTGTGTCGTCTACCTCAACGGTGCCCCGGTGCGCTCTTGCGCCACACCGCTGTCCGCCGCCGCGGGGAGTACGGTCGTCACCATCGAGGGTCTCGACACCCCGGCGGGGCGGGCGGTGCAAAAGGCTTGGGCGGAGCTGGACGTGGTCCAGTGCGGCTTCTGCCAGTCCGGGCAGATCATGTCGGCTGCGGCCCTGCTCACGAACAACCCGGAGCCCACGGATGCGGACATCAATGCAGCCATGTCCGGCAACATCTGCCGCTGCGCCACCTACGCCCGTATCCGCGCCGCGATCAAGCGGGCGGCCGAGCAGCTGGCCTGAGGAGGCGAAGACCATGCGGACCGACACGATCGAGAACCTGAGCCGCCGTGACTTCCTGCAACTCGGCCTCAAGCTCGGGCTGAGCGCCGGGGCCGGCCTGACCCTGGGCCTCCACCTGCCGGCTGCTGTCGCGAAGGAGTACCGGGCTGGACCCGGAATCGCCGGCGGTGCGGAGCGCGACACGGCGGCCTTCGAGCCCAACGCCTTTGTGCGCATCGGTACGGACGACACCGTGACCGTCATCGTCAAGCACCTGGAGATGGGGCAGGGGACCTACACGGGGCTGCCGACCCTGGTGGCCGAGGAGCTGGACGCCCGCTGGGACCAGGTCCGGGCGGAGGGGGCCCCGGCCGATGCCAAGCTCTACAACAATCTCTTCTGGGGACCGGCCCAGGGCACCGGCGGCAGTACCGCCATGGCCAACTCCTACGAGCAGATGCGCAAGGCCGGCGCCGCGGCCCGGCAGATGCTCGTCGCCGCTGCGGCGGAGCGCTGGCAGGTCCCGGCGGGCGAGATCCAGATCCGCGACGGGGTCCTGACCCACGGCGCCGACCGGCGCGCGACCTTCGGTGAGCTGGCGGAGGCGGCAGCCCGGCATCCGGTGCCGCAGGAGGTCCGACTCAAGGAGCCCGTCGGAGTTCCGCTTGATCGGTAACCCGGCCATCCGCCGCAAGGACGGTGCCGGCAAGCTCGACGGCAGCGCCCGTCTTCACCCAGGACGTCCGCCTGCCTGGGATGCTCACGGCCCTCGTGATCCATCCGCCCCGCTTTGGGGCGCGGGTCCGTACCTTCGATCCGGCGCCCGCCAAGGGCCGTCCCCGGCGTCGAGCAGGTGGTCCAGATCCCGAGCGGGATTGCCGTCCTCGGAAATGACTTCTGGAGTGCCAAGCTCGGGCGCGACGCCCTCGCGCAGACCGTCATATGGGACGAGACCGACGCCTTCCGACTCGGCTCCGACGAGATCCTGACCCAATACCGCGCATTGGCCGATCGACCTGGAGTACGTCGCCCATCAGGATGGCGATGCGCAGGCGGCCCTGGCGAACGCCGCCCGAGTGGTCGAGGCCGAATTCAGCGTCCCCTACCTCGCCCACGCGGCCATGGAGCCTATCGACTGCGTCATCGCGCCTGACTTGGACGGCGGCGGCGTGCGGGTGATCAACGGCGAGCAGTTCCAGACCGCGGACCAGGCCGCTGTTGCCGGCGTACTCGGCCTCCAACCCGGGCAGATCCGCATCGACATGCTCTATGCGGGGGGGTCCTTCGGCCGCCGCGCCAACCCGCAATCCGACTTTGTGGTCGAGGCGGCCGAAGTCTTCAAGGCCATCGGCGGCAAGACCCCGATCAAGCTGCAGTGGACCCGGGAGGACGACATGCGCGCGGGCTGGTACCGGCCCCTCTTTCTGCACCGCCTGCGGGCTGGGCTCGACGCCAAAGGGCGGCCCTTGGCCTGGCATCATCGGATCGTCGGGCAATCCATCGTTACCGGGACCGCGTTCGAAAAGTCCCTGGTCGTCGACGGGGTAGACCAAACCTCAGTGGAGGGGGCGGCCGACCTTCCCTACGCCATCCCGCATATCCAGACCGAGCTGCACTCGCCCAAGCTCGGCGTTCCGGTGCAATGGTGGCGCTCGGTGGGCTCCAGCCACACCGCCTTCGCGGTGGAATGCCTGATCGACGAGCTGGCGACCCTGGCCGGCCAGGACCCGGTCGCCTACCGCATGGCCCTGCTCGAAGGTCACCCGCGCCACCAGGGCGTCCTGCGTCTGGCGGCGGAGAAGGCCGGCTGGGGGACGCCCTTGCCCGCCGGGCGCGGCCGTGGCGTCGCAGTCCATAAGTCCTTCCACAGCCATGTGGCCCAGGTCGCCGAGGTGACGGTTCGCAAGGGCGGCCAGATCCGGGTGGACCGGGTCGTCATCGCCGTGGACTGCGGCGTCGCCGTCAACCCGGATGTGGTCAAGGCCCAGATGGAGGGCGGCATGGGGTTCGGGCTCTCGGCGGCCCTGGTGAGCGAGCTGACCCTGAAGGACGGTCAGGTCCAGCAGTCCAACTTCCACGACTACCAGGTCCTGCGCATGGACCACATGCCCGAGGTGGAGGTCCACATCGTCCCCTCGGCGGAGGCACCCACCGGGGTCGGCGAGCCGGCCACCCCGGTGATCGCCCCCGCGGTGGCCAACGCCGTCTTTGCGGCAACGGGCAAGCGGTTGCGCCAACTGCCGCTGAAGCTCGCCTGATGGCTGTGGGGATAGAGCCGGGGGCGGGCGCTGGGGCGGACGCCCAGGTCCTGGCGGCCGCCCGCGACTGGCTGCGGGCCGGGGAGCGGGTGGCCCTGGTCACCGTGATCCGGACCTGGGGCTCATCGCCGCGCCCGCCGGGGTCCCTGCTCGCCATGAGCGCGGGCGGGGCCCTGGTCGGTTCGGTCTCCGGCGGCTGTGTGGAGGAGGAACTCCTCGCCCGCTTCCAGGCCGGCGAGCTTGCGGAACCCTTCCCGACCCTGATTGACTTCGGGGTGGATCGGGAGGAAGCGGGCCGCCTCGGCCTGCCCTGCGGTGGGCGGCTGGAGCTGCTGATCGAAGCGCTGCCCGCCCCCGAGCCGATGGAGGCCCTGCTCCAACGGCTGCGCGCCGGTGGCCTGGTCGCCCGCCGGGTCTGCCTGAACACCGGCGAGGTCAGCCTGCATCCAGGGGAAGGACGCCCGGAGCTTGGCGTTTCGGCGGACGCCGTGGTCAAGGTCTTCGGCCCGGCCTGGCACCTGCTCCTGGTCGGCGACGGGCAGCTCGCCCGCCTGCTCGCGACCATGGCCCGGCTCCTCGACTACGGCGTGACCATCTGCGACCCGCGGGAGATCTTTGCCGACCCCTCGCCCCTGCCGGACGTGAGCTACTCGCGGCTTCCGCCGGACGACGCCGTTTCGGCTCTGGCCGATCAGCCGCGTACCGCCATCGTCACCCTGGCCCACGACCCCAGGCAGGACGACCTGGCCCTGATCGAGGCCCTCCCCTCCCGCGCCTTCTATGTCGGTGCGCTGGGCTCGCAGCGGACCGCCGCAGCGCGCCGGGAACGCCTGGCCCAGATGGGCCTGACCCAGGACCAGATCCACCGCCTGCGCGGTCCTGCCGGGCTGCCCATCGGCAGCAAACGCCCGGCGGAGATCGCCCTGTCCATCCTGGCCGAGATCACCGCGTTACGAAACGCCCTGGGCGCCCCGCCCGCCCGGCCGTGAGCCCCGTCACCGGCATCCTGCTGGCCGCCGGGGCCGGTCGTCGCTTCGGGGCCCACAAGCTGCTGCAACCCCTGCCCGGCGGCGAGCCCATCGCGGTCGCCGCCGGGCGTAACCTGATCGCTGCCCTGCCCGACAGCCTTGCGGTGGTGCGCGCCGGGGACCGGGCCCTGGCCGAGGCTCTGGAGGCCGTCGGGCTCCGCATCCGCGAGCACCCGGGAGCCAACGACGGTCTGGGAACCAGTATCGCCGCTGGCGTGACCGCCACCGCCGATGCGGCCGGCTGGCTGATTGCCCTGGGGGACATGCCTTGGGTCCAGCCCGCGACCATCCAGGCCCTCGCCGAGGCCCTGGGTGCTGGGGCTTCCCTGGTCGCGCCTATCCATGCCGGTACGCGCGGCCACCCCGTCGGCTTCGCCGCCCCCTGGCGGGAACGGCTCCAAGCCTTGACCGGCGACCGGGGGGCACGGGAACTGATCGCGGCCCAGACTGCCCAACTCGTCCTCCTGGCGACGACCGACCCGGGGATACTGCTCGACGTGGACGGGCCAGCGGATTTGGCTCGACATCTCCAAACAGCTCCAGGAAGGGTCTGAACGGGATCATCGTCCTCTTTCACTCGTCTAGGGCGCCGGCAGGCGCACCGCGTACTGCGTCGCCGCGACGCACCCGGGGGGCGGACTTTCCCCAGGTCGACGCGCTAGCCGCACTGCCGCGAACTCCCGCCGCTGGGCATCCAACACCACTACGCACCGCTCGCGCTGATCCGTATGCCAGACCAGGCGGACGATCGGTTGGCGCTCGGCGAAGGATCACCTGCTGTCTTGGGTTCTGTCCGTCGGACTGGCGCGCCGGCACTATGCCGACATCTGCCTGGTCAACGACGACGCGGGCGCCGCGCTGCTCATCGACGAGCTCGGGCTCGGATTCGGCGAAGTCAGCCTGTCCCTGAACACCCTGGCCAACCAGGACCCCGACTGGTGGGCACTCTGCAAGCTCTACGCCTACGCGGAACAGCAGCTACCCTTTCTGCACCTGAGCGACGTCTATCTGTGGGATGCGCTCCCGGAGGACCTGCTGGCCGCCCCGGTGATCGCCTCGCACCCTGAGTGCGCGGAGCTTGGCCGCTCCTGCTACCGGCCCGAGGCCCTGGAACACGACCTCCGGGCGGGCGGCGGCTGGATGCTGCCAGAGTTCGAGCACTAGATGCCGATCGGCGGGGTCCTGCGGGCCGAGAACTGCGGGCTCTTTGGCGGCAACCGGCTCGACTTCATCCGCCACTACGCAGAGACGGCAAAGCGTTTCGTACACCACCCTAGCAACCTGACCGTCTGGGCCGCCCGGCGGGAGATCTACAGCGACGTCATCCTCTTCGAACAGTTGTTCCTGTCGGCCTGTCTGGCATTCCATCGCGGCAGGCCCGGCTCGCCCTAGTGGGACATCGAGGTCTGTTACCTGTTTGGGTCCTACGAAGAAGCGATGCAGACCGGGAGCAGCCGCGGTTTCACGCATCTGATCGCCTGAGCCAAATGAGACGAAGGCGCGATCGCTGGCATGGAGCGCCGCGTCCGCCAGGAATTCTCGGCGCACTATGCCCGCTGCATGGATTACCTCGCGAGGACCCCCGCGGCGGCGGCTTGAGCGAGCCCGCTGCGCTCGGGCGCGGGCGGGGTCGCCCTTGGAGGGACCTTATCCTGTCCCAACTGCTTGAGGACCCGACGAGAAATCCCCCCAGAGAGCCTGGATCGCCGCAATAGCGGCCAGGGGGGCAGTCTCGGTCCGCAGGATACGGGGACCCAGGCGGACCCCGGTGAAGCCGGCAACGCGGGCAGCCGCGCGCTCGGCCGTACTCAGCCCCCCCTCGGGGCCAACCAGAAGGGTAAGGTCCCCCGCCGGAGCAGAAAGCGCGGGGAGGGGCGTGGCACTGCGGTGATCCAGAAGGATGCCGCCCGGGTGCCGCTCGGCCAGCCACTCTTCCAGGCGGGTGGCCTGACCCAGCCCCGGCAGGCGGCGGCGGCCGCTTTGCTCGCAGGCGGCCGCTGTGACCCCCTGCCAGTGGGTTTGGCGCTTGGCCAGACGCTCGGGGTCCAGGCGTATGACGCTGCGCGCGGTAAACAGGGGGGTAACACGGTCGACCCCCAACTCCACTGCCTTCTGCAGGGCAAAGTCCATGCGCTCGCCCTTGGAGATGCCAAGCCCCAGGTGGATGCGTAAGGCCGCCCTGGCCTCCTCATCCCCCACCGTCTCACACAGCACGCGGGTCGCGGTGCGATGGGCATCGACCAGATGCCCCGCGTAGTCCCGCCCGTCGCCATTGAAGAGGGTCACTGGATCCCCCGCGGCCAGGCGCAGGACCAGGGTCAGGTGCTGGGACTGGGCGACGGGCAGGGTGGCCCTCGCGCCGGCCGCCAGGGGCAGGTCCACATAGACGCGCGGGGTGCGCATCAGTCGGCGGTGGCCAGATCGATCCCCTCGGTGGCAATCTGCACCAGCCAGCGGATCTGCTCTGGGGTGATGACGTAGGGCGGCATGAGGTAGACGACATTGCCCAGCGGGCGGAGCAAGGCCCCGCGCTCCAAGGCGTGCCGATAGACCTTGAGCCCGCGCCGCTCCTGCCACGGGTAGGGGATGCGGGCGGTCTTGTCCTTGGACATCTCGATGGCCAGGATCATGCCGGTCTGGCGGACCTCGCCGACCTGGGGGTGGTCCGCGAGGGGGGCCGCGGCCTCGGCCATGACCTGGGCCAGGCCGCGGTTGGCCTCGATGACGCGGTCCTCAGCAAAGATGTCCAGGGTCGCCAGGGCGGCGCGGCAGGCCAAAGCGTTGCCCGTGTAGCTGTGGGAGTGGAGGAAGGCGGTGAGGTTTTGGTAGTCGTCGTAGAAGGCCTGGTAGACCTGCTCACGCGTCAGGACGACAGAGAGGGGCAGGTAGCCCCCGGTCAGGCCCTTGGAGAGGCACAGGAAGTCGGGGGTGATCCCGGCCTGCTCGCAGGCGAAGAGGGTCCCGGTGCGCCCGAAACCGACGGCGATCTCGTCAGCGATCAGATGCACCCCGTGGCGGTCGCAGGCCTCGCGCAGCAGGCTCAGATAGACCGGGTGATACATGCGCATGCCCCCGGCGCACTGCACCAAGGGCTCGACGATGACGGCGGCGGTCTCGCTGGCGTGCTCGGCAAGCAGCTGCTCCATCTCCGAGAAGCGGCGGCGGGCGTATGTTTCGCAGTCCTCGCCGGGTTCCCGCTCGTAACAGTCTGGGGAGGGGGCTGTGATGACCTCCATCAGCAGCGGCGCATAGGTCTCCTTGAACAGCGACACGTCGCCCACCGCCAGCGCCCCGAGGGTCTCGCCGTGGTAGCCGTTGCTCAGGGCGACGAAGCGGGTCTTCTGCCCCTGGCCGCGATTGCGCCAGTAGTGATAGCTCATCTTGAGCGCGACCTCGATGGCCGTGGAGCCGTTGTCGGCGTAGAAGCCGCGGGTCAGCCCCGGTGGCGCCAGGGCGACGAGTCGCTCGGCCAAGGTCACCGCAGGCTCGTGGGTGAAGCCGGCGAGGATGACGTGCTCCAGACGATCCAGTTGGTCGCGCAGGGCCGCATTGATGCGCGGATTGGCGTGGCCGAAGAGATTGACCCACCAGGACGAGATTGCATCCAGGTAGCGGTTGCCGTCGAAGTCCTCCAGCCAGACGCCCTCGCCGCGCCGGACGGGGATCATGGGCAAGGCCTCGTGGTCCTTCATTTGGGTGCAGGGGTGCCAGACGACGCTAAGGTCGCGGGCGCTGAGGTTGGCGTTGTCGGGCATGGGAGCTGTGGACTCGTCTATAGGTCGGTCGGCGTAGCGGATACTACAGATTACGCCAGGCCCCCAGCGCCAACAGCCCCCATCCGAGGATGAGCAAGGCCCCGCCAAAGGGTGTGATGGCCCCCAGGCCGCGCACACCGGTCAGCACTAGGGCGAACAGGCTACCGCTGAAGAGCAGGCTGCCCATCAGGAAGCACGCGCCCGCGGCCCCGATCAACCGGGATCCAGGCACCTGCAGCGCGAGCAGGCCGCAGGCGAGCAGGGCAAGGGCGTGTATCCCCAGATAATCGGCGCCGGTCCCCCAGGTGACCAGCAGGTCATCGGCAACGCGCCCGCGCAGACCGTGGGCCCCGAAGGCGCCCAGGGTCACGGTGAGCAGCCCGAAGATCGCCCCCAGGGTGAGCCAGATGCGCGCCATGCTAGGGGTCCTCATCGTCTGGGAGATCGGCGCCGAGCATCGCCAGGGTTTCGCCGGCGATCTCGCGCACGTCAGGCTGCTCGTCGTCCAGCAGGCGGCGCACCGCGGGGATGGCTTGCGGGTCCCCCGCGAGACCCAGGAAGTGGCAGGCATCGGCACGCGTCTGGGGCAGGTCTGACAGGGTGAGCTGCACCAAGACAGGAAGCGCCTGGGCGAGGACCGGCCCTCCGGCCAGGCCCTCCAGCAGGGCGCCGATCCCGATGCGCAGGGCCATCGGCGTGTCGCTCTCGCCAAGCAGGGCGAGCAGATCGACCAGGGTGGCGGGGCGCTCCTGCACCAGGCGCTCGACCTCTGCCAGGCGCCGATGCTCCAGGAGGTGGGCATAGTAAGCGGCCCAACCCTCGCCCGTGGCGGCCCGCTCGGCCCAATCTGCCAATTCCGCGGCGGGGATGGACCCGACCAGCTCGAAGGGCCCGATGCGCGTCCAGGGGACGGACCGCACCGCATCCCCTGGGGCCGGTGGAGCCACCCCGAGGTTGACCAATTCCAAGCGGGCCAGACGGCCGTCCTTGACCAGGCGCATCAGACCATCGACCACTGCCGAGCAGTGCGGGCAGCCCGACGCGATATAGACCAGGGCGCCGGCTGGCGCGCCGGGCTGCGTTGACCCCTGGGAGGGGCTGGAGCTCTTCGATTCGGCCATGGATCCCTGTCCGGCTGGGAGTGCGGACGCGGCCTGATGCGCCCGAGCTCAGATTACCATAAGCACCCCTTCAGCCCCTGCAAAGCGACTGTCGCGGCCCATCGTTCTGGTCTGGGGTCTTGGGTCAAAGAGCCCCAGATTCAAGGCATCAGAATTATCTAATAAGACGATTTTATGATGGCCGCTCGAAATACTGTTTTGACAGGGGCTTGGGCGCATCACTATCTTGCACGACTCGCGGAGTAGGTCGCGTCCGCCTCCTGAGCCGCGCGCCCAGGCCGCGCCAACCCTATTCGGGGCCTGGACCAAGGGCGGCCAGCCGGCCGTATCGTCAGGGACGATCACGTCAGCGAGTTTCGGCGACCGCCACCGTCCGACAAAGCCGTTCGGTGTAAGTCAAGGGATCGCCGCAAACCCACCACCACGTCGGCATTCACTGCAGTGAAACGTTAGGAGATCGAGCACCATGCCAACTTTTGTGCGTACTGATAAGTGCGATGGCTGCAAGGGCCAGGACAAGACCGCTTGCATGTATATCTGCCCCCACGACCTGATGAAGCTGGACCAGGACGGGTCCGAGACCGGTCACGCCATGAAGGCCTTCAACCAGGAGCCCGAGCAGTGCTGGGAGTGCTACTCCTGCGTCAAGATCTGCCCGCAGCAGGCCATCGAGTGTCGTCACTACGCCGACGTCGTCCCCATGGGCGCCTCCGTGCAGCCCCTGCGCGGCACCGACTCCATCATGTGGACCATCAAGTTCCGCAACGGCCTGATGAAGCGGTTCAAGTTCCCGATCCGCACCACCCCTGAAGGCTCCATCGATCCGTACGGCAGCAAGCCCGCGGCCGACATCTCCAAGATCGGCGAGGCCGGCTTCTTCACCCTTGGCGGCGTGCAGAAGCCCGGCGACCCCAGTGAGCTGATCCGCAAGTAAGCGCGCGCTCGCGCCCGTAAGGCAAGATTCCAGAGATTCAGAGGTATAAGAGAAATGGCAGGTACATTCGACAATCCAGAAGTCGTCCAAGAAGAGGTCGACATTCTCATCATCGGTGGTGGCATGGGCGCCTGTGGCGCCGCCTACGAGATCGGCCCCTGGCTCGACCAGGCCAAGGCTCAGGGCGTCGACCTGAAGGTCAAGCTGGTCGACAAGGCCGCCATGGACCGCTCCGGCGCCGTGGCCCAGGGCCTGTCCGCCATCAACACCTACATCGGCTCCGAGCAGGACCCGGCCGACTACGCCCGCATGGTCTCCAACGACCTGATGGGCATCACCCGCGACGACCTGGCCTATGACCTGGGCCGTCACGTCGACGACTCCGTGCATCTGTTCGAGGAGTGGGGTCTGCCGATCTGGAAGCAGCCGGGTGACGAGGGCAAGCCCCTGGTCGACGGCGGCAAGCCGGTCCGCTCCGGCAAGTGGCAGATCATGATCAACGGCGAGTCCTACAAGTGGATCGTCGCCGAGGCCGCCAAGAAGGCCCTGGGCACCGACCGCATCCAGGAGCGCGTCTTCATCGTCAAGCTGGTCAACGACAAGAACGACAAGAACCGCATCGCCGGTGCCGTCGGTTTCTCCGTCCGCGAGAACAAGGTCTTCGTCTACAAGTTCAAGGCCTGCCTGCTGGTCGCCGGCGGCTGCGTGAACATCTTCCGTCCCCGCTCCGTCGGTGAGGGCACGGGCCGCGCCTGGTACCCGGTGTGGAACGCCGGCTCGACCTACGCCATGGCCGCCGAGGCCGGCGCCGAGCTGACCATGATGGAAAACCGCTTCGTGCCCGCCCGCTTCAAGGACGGTTACGGCCCGGTCGGTGCCTGGTTCCTGCTCTTCAAGGCCAAGGCCACCAACGCCTTCGGCGAAGTCTACATGACCAAGAACAAGCACCTGTTGGACGACTTCCCTCCTTACGGTCAGGCCAAGGTGCCGGCGTCCTGCCTGCGCAACCACCTGATGATGCGTGAAATGCGCGAAGGCCGCGGTCCGATCTACATGGACACCGTCACTGCGCTGGGCAAGCTCGCCGAGACCATGACCCCCAAGGAGATCAAGCACCTCGAGGCCGAGGCTTGGGAAGACTTCCTCGACATGTGCATCGGCCAGGCCGGCGTCTGGGCGGGTGAGAACATCGAGCCGGAGAAGAAGAACTCCGAGCTGATGCCCACCGAGCCCTACCTGCTGGGTTCGCACTCCGGCTGCTGCGGCATCTGGGTCTCGGGTCCGACCGATGTCGGCGCCCCGACCGACGAGGCCCTGCCCGGCGTGCCCGAGCACCTGCCCAAGGGCTGGAACTGGGGCTACCGCTCCATGACCACCGTCAAGGGTCTGTTCACCGCCGCTGACGGCGTGGGCGCCTCCGGCCACAAGTTCTCCTCCGGCTCCCACGCCGAGGGTCGCCTGTGCGCCAAGTCCATGGTCCAGTTCTGCATGGACAACAAGGATTGGAAGCCCGAGCTCGAAGATAACGTCGACGACCTGGTCGCCGAGATCTACCAGCCGGTGCGTAACTACCTGGAGCACAAGGACTACACCACCGCGATCGACGTGAATCCGAACTACATCACGCCGAAGATGCTCCAGTTCCGCCTGCAGAAGATCATGGACGAGTACGTGGCCGGTATCGCCACCATGTACCAGACCAACGCCAAGATGATGGAAGTGGCCGAGCAGAAGCTCGAGATGCTCAAGGAAGACGCCCTGAAGATGCGCGCCAAGGACCTGCACGAGCTGCTGCGGGCCTGGGAGAACTATCACCGCATCCTCACGGCCGAGGCCCACATGAAGCACATCCAGTTCCGCGAGGAGAGCCGTTACCCCGGCTTCTACTATCGGATGGACTACAACTTCGTCGACGAAGAGAACTGGAAGTGCTTCGGCAACTCCATCTATGACCGCAAGACCAAGACCTGGACGAACTTCAAGCGCGCCCATGTCGATTTGGTCGACAAGTCCAAGCTCTTCAAGTAAGCCCCTGCTTGCTTGAGGCTCGCTTGAGACCTTAAGGGCCGGGCGCCGCGAGGCGCCTGGCCCTTTTACTTTGGCCCTGGTGGGAGCGCCGCCCCGGCGCGAATGGCCCAGACTCCAGGGTTCACCGGCGGCACTCTGCTGCCGCACCGGGTTGTCTCGGCGATCCTCGCCAACATATACCAGTCCCAGCCCACAACCCAACTGGGCGGGTTCGGCCTCTACCGTAATCGTCCAGGAGCACTCAGATGCCCGATCAGAAGCCAGAGATCCCCTTTACCAGCCCGGTCATGCCCGCGGCCCTTGACGAGGCCACCCAGATCCAGTTCCGCTGCTACAAGGGCATCTCCTGTTTCAACGCCTGCTGCAAGCAGGCCGACGTCACCCTGGCCCCCTACGACGTCATCCGGCTCAAGAACCGGCTGGGCATGACCACCACCGATTTCCTGGCCAAGCACACGGTCCCCTTCGAGATGGACGGCGACGGTCTGCCCGGTATTAAGCTCAAGACCACCGATAACGGC
>CAVPXP010000020.1:0-34738 GCA_963709645.1 uncultured Gammaproteobacteria bacterium | reverse complement strand
ATCTTAGATAGAGCCGATCATGACCGACACGTTGCTCTGGTCCCTCGAAGAAGCTGCCCGCCAGCTTGGCGGAATATCCACCCGCACCGTGCGTCGGCTGCTGCAGGTCGGCGAAATCGAACCGCGCCGCGTCGGCAGACGGTTGCTCGTCTGTGCCGCCTCCGTGCGCTCATATGTAGACCGTTTGGGTTCCGAGGCGCAAAATCAGCAGGGCGCGGGGCGGGATGTGCGGGAGGAAAGCACATGCCTTACAGGCGCGACGATTCTCCCGTTTGGTGGGTGTCTTTCACCGAGCCAAGCGGCAAGAGAATTAGACGATCTACTGGAACCACGGACCGCAAGGAAGCCGAAGCGCTCGAAGCGAAATGGAAGCTCGAGTCCTACAGGTCGAAGCAATGGGACGAGCAGCCGACGCGGAGCTTCGAGGAACTGATGGTTGGCTACCTGAAAGCAACCGAAGGACAGAAACGCAGCGGAGAGACCGATCGCTATCGTGTGCGAGCGCTTCGGCGATATTTCCAGGGGCGCATCATGCACGAGCTCACGCCGGCGGACATTCGCGGCTATATCACTGCGAGGCGGTCCGACGGCGTCACGAACAGCACCATCAACCGTGATCTCGCGCTCCTGTCATCGGCGATCGGCTACGCGAACGCAGAATGGGATTGGCGACTGCCGAACCCTGTCAGCGGGAGAAAGCTTCCCGAGCCTGAGGGACGCGTGCGATGGATCACCATGGACGAAGCAGAGAGGCTCGTCGCTGCAGCGGCGCGGGCCCGACGAACCCCAGTTCCTCGGCGACTTCATCACGGTCGCGCTCTACACCGGCTGTCGGAAAGAGGAGCTGCTCGGACTGGAATGGCCGCGGGTCGATCTGAAGCAAGGCCTGATCCACCTGGAAGGGAAGCACACCAAGGCGGGGAAACGCCGAAGCGTTCCCCTGTGCCGCGAGGCGCGCAACGCCTTGCTCCGGCGGGCTGGATTCCGTGCCGAGCACTGTCCGGCCAGCCCGTGGGTGTTCGCGCACAAGGATGGGTCGCGAGGAGGTGATCTCAGGGGTGCGTTCGGTGCAGCCTGCCGGGAGGCGGGGATCGGGGACTTCACCATCCACGATCTTCGTCACACCTGTGCCGCCTGGTTGGTGTCGGCCGGAGCACCGTTGGCGGAGATACGGGATCTGCTGGGGCACAGCACGATCCTCATGACGGAGCGGTACGCACACCTGGCGCCCGAGAACCTGAGGACGACCGTCGCAAGGTTCGACGAGTCACGATTTGGTCACGCTGACGGAGGATGGGGAAAAAGCGAAGTCCGAATCGCGGACGTAAGCTCTTGATTGGAAATGGTGCGCAGGGGGGGACTCGAACCCCCACGGGTTTCCCCACTGGAACCTAAATCCAGCGCGTCTACCAGTTCCGCCACCTGCGCGTGGGCGGCATTTTAAACCAGAACAGACCCCCGTGTGGCCCCGCGCCGTTACCTGAGCAGGCCACCGCCCCACGGACCCCACAACCAAAAAAAGGGGCGCCGCAAGCGCCCCTCTGCCAACACGAACGGTTTCCTGTTTCAGGGCTTAGCGGTCGTCAGGCCGACGCTGAACCAGTCCTGCATGCCACCGCGGTACCACTTCAGATTTTCTGGCGGATAGCCAAGCTTGACCAGAGTCTTGATGTTGATCGACGACTGCGGGCACCAGATGCCGTTGCAGTACAGGACCAGGGTCTTGGCCTTGCTGAAGTCCCAGCCCGAGGCGGTCTTCGTGGCGCCGAAGTCATCGCTCAGGATGTGGTCGATGGTCGCCGCCTCGGCGGGCGTCTCAAAGGTCCCTGGTGCATCCATGTTGATCTTGGTCCAGGGAATATTGACGGAGCCGGGGATGGTCCCGCGCATCACCCAGTCGGGGGTACGGGAGTCCACGACCAGGACGGAGGTATCCCCCTCGCCGGCGCGCTTGAGGTAGCCAAGCACATCGATCTCGCCCACCGTCTCCACCCCGGGCGCCAGATGGATGGGCTGAACGCAGAAGGGCGGACAGCCGCGGTCGGTCTTCTGGAAGGCCTCGGGGATGGTCGCGTGCAAGTCGTGCCCGCGGCTGATGGTCACCTTTTGGCCATTGTGCGTCACGTCGACGGACGTCAGGTCTGGAGTGATCTTGTTGTCGGCCCCAGCGCTAAGCCCAGGGACGATCAGGCCAGCAAGCAGAGCCGCGCCGGCGAAGGTAGCTGCGATTTTCATGATGGTCTTCCTCTTCAGTGTTCCAAGTGCGGGGCAGAAAGGGCGATGGCGGTCGGTGCGACCAGCGGGCGCATCTGCCCGCCGCCGCGCAGACTACTTGCTCGTCATGTAGTCTGGGAACCCTGCGCCCTTTTCCTTGATGGCCTGCTCGTAGCCGAGCTCGCCCTGCTTTTGGGCCTCATTGGCGAGTTTCATGCCCTTGGCGAAGTCCCCGGCCTTGCCCGCCTCCTCTGCCTGCTCGATCATCTTGCCAGTATCACGCCACTCGCCCGCAACCGAGGCAGCCTTCTTGCGCGCCGCCTGAGCATCGGCGATGGCCTTGTCGAGGGCGGCCTTCTGATCGCCCTCGGCGGGTGTCGCCGAGGCGCCGGCAGCCACCGCCCCAGCCGCTGCGGCGCCTGCGACCGCCGCAGCGGGTGCCGCCGCATTTGGCGCCTTGGATTCAGCAGCAGGCGCAGCCGCCTTCTTGCTCGACTTCTTTGACTTTTGGGTCTTCGCTGGTTTGTCGGCCGCATGGGCCACGTGGAGGATGGGCAGGCCGACCATCAGGGTGGCGGCCAGAAATCCTGCGAACAGGGTACGGATCTGCATCGATATGGCTCCTCTCAAGGTCCTGGAGACGACCGCGTTAAGGCGCGGCCATCAGTGACTATTTGCGTGCGCCGGGCCCGTTCAGGGGCAGGCCGCTGTCCATAAAGGACATGAAGTACTCCAGGTCCCGATACTCCTCCCCGTCCGGCTTGAAGGCCTTGGCACGGACCTGTTCGTTGCACCCCTTGTAGCGGCGATGCAGGCCGCCGATCTCCCCCCACTTGGAGCGATATACGGGCCAGTGCGTTGTATGCCCGAAGGCGGGACTCAGGATCTCGGAGCGCAACTGGTTGCCGGAGTTGGCGCCGTGGCAGGTGACGCAGGAGAAGTTGAACTGGCCGCGACGGGTGAAGTAGAACTCACGACCCTTTTCGTACGCTGCCATCGCACCCGGGTCATCCACCGGAATCTGGACGTCACGCACCTGACCGCGGGACTCGAAGGCGACGTAGGCGTTGATCTCGGCCATCGGCCCCTTCTCCGGCGCAATCGCCTTTTCCCCGTTGGCCTCCCGGCACGCATTCAGATCCATGGTGAGCGTGATGACGGAACCCTTCTCCTTGTCCCAGTGCGGGTACTTTGCCGCGATGCCAGGGCCATCGGGAAAGCAGTCCGCATAGGTCTTGCCGTTGGCGAAGGGAGTGGTCCAGAGCGCTTCGCCATTCGAGACGGCGGTCTCGTAGGGCGGGAACTCCTCGATCGCCTCCCAGTTCTCCCGACCGACCGGGTCCAGGGCATAGGCCCCGTTGACAAAGTCATCCTTGGGGACGTTGGGGAAGCGCTTGGCAAAATAATCCTGGAAGGTGGCCTGGTCCTCCTGCGGGCTTGCCTGCAGGACACTGGCCGTACCCAGCGTCAGGCCGATGGCCGTCACAATTGCTATGGTCTTGTTCATCTCTGGCGAATCCTCCGGTGGTGCCTCGGCCCAATCACAGGGACCAAATGTAGGCCGTGACGTCGTTCAACTCCTTCTCAGTCAGCAGCCGATTCCTGCCGAAGGGGGGCATGGCGCTCATGGAGTTGGCGATCGTGGGGTCGCCGATTTGGGCGTGGAGCTTATCGAACGACGGGTAGCGGGCCTGGATGGCGATCAGGGCCGGACCGATGGTACCGGGGGACTGCCCGCCTGGGATCATGTGGCATGCGATGCAATTGCCCTTGCCACGGTCCATGGCGATTTCCTTGCCGGCAGCAGCGTCGCCAACTGGGGCGTCGGCAGCCCGCACTGTCGGTAGTACGAGCACGCAGCCGAGGGTAGCCAAGGCGGCACCTCTCGCATATTTACCTAGAGATATCATCGAATTGCCTCCATTTGGCATAAGGTGTCTTGGAGTTTTGCTCTCGGTTTATGGGCCCAAATCGCAATCGATCCTGGCCCGGCGGTGGGTCTCTCCCAACCGATCCCGGTCTGGTACCCCCGCCAAGCGGGTGCCGGGTTATGCCGCACGCGGGGCGAATCCTAGCACGGGGCCGGCGCAGCTGTTGCCTCCTTGGGGCACCGGGTCCGGCCCCAAGCCGGCCAAGGAATCTCAATCTCTGGCCCTTGTGGTGAACTCGGACTGCGCATTGGACCCCATGGCAGCGACGCCGTTCGCTCTCCTTACCGCGCCATTCATTAGGGTAATCTTTTCCGCCGGGGAGTTGGTCCGGCCGGCCGGCCAATCGGGAGCCTGCCAATCATCCTTGCCCGATCGGCCGCCCGGCCGGTCCTCCCAACAGCACTCAGGCCGACCCTTGCTGCCATCAGCCTGTGTGGGGCGCATTCTGCGGCTGTCCGGTACAGCCGTAAATAGCGAGTTGTGACTGGATCTATTGGGGTTTTCCCCAGGGCATGGCTTCGCCCGCCTACCCGCCCGAGGCCAGCAGGACGATGCGCATCAGGTCGGAGAGGGAACGGGCCTCGAGCTTTTCCATCACCTTGGCACGATGGGCCTCCACGGTCGACTGGCTGATACCCAAGTCCGCCGCGATGACCTTGTTGCGCCGCCCGGCGACGATGAGGTCGAGAATCTCTTGCTCGCGGGGCGTCAGTCGTTGCAGCCGCTCCTTGATGTCGGCCAAGCGCATGGCCTGGCCGCGCATCTCCGCATCGCGTTGCAAGGCACGGTGCACGGCATCGAGCAACACCTGGTCGTTGAAGGGCTTCTCGATGAAGTCCACGGCCCCTGCCTGGACGGCGCGGACCGCCATGGGCACATCTCCATGCCCTGTGACGATGATGATGGGCGGGTGCAGGGGCCCCGCCGCCAGGCGTTGTTGTAGTTCGAGCCCACTCATGCCGCGCATGCGCACATCGAGCACCAGGCACCCCGGCCGGTCGGGGTCGAATGTGTCCAGGTAGGCCTGGGCACTGGGGTAGGACTCGGCCGCCAGCCCGATGGATTCCATGAGCAGGGAGACTGCCTCACGCACACCTTCGTCGTCATCGACTACGAAAACGGTGGGTTCGCTATCCATCTTGGCTTCCTGGCTGCATGTGACGAGTCGCAGATCAAGCAACGGCGGGAGGCACAGGCGTGGCGACCGGACCGGTCGCCGGCACCTCCGGGGAAACACCGGGCAGCGTGAAGCGGAACCGGGCGCCCTTCCCCACCTCGGACTCGACCTCCAGGGGGGTCCCATGGGCCTCGCAAATCCCGCCACTGATGGACAGCCCAAGCCCGAGCCCCTGGGGCTTGGTGGTTATAAAGGGTTGAAAGACCGTCTCGGTCACCTCCGGGTCCAAACCCGGCCCGGTGTCTGCAACAGCGATCTCCACCCCCCCTTCCACCGCCTGCGCTCTAAGGCTCAGGCGTCGCGGCCCATCCAACGGGGCCTCGACCATGGCCTCGATAGCGTTCCGCCCAAGGTTCAGAATGACTTGCTCGATCTGAATCTCCTGGGCCAGAACCCATTCGACCCCCTCGCCCACCTGGACCTCCAATACCACGCCGGCCCGCTGGGCTTCCGGTCGCAGCAGGCCGACGACAGTCTCGAAGATGGCCTGAACCCGCGCCGGGCGCGTCTGGGGCGGCTCTTTACGCAGGAAGTGACGAATATGCCGTATGACCTGCCCGGCCCGTTCGGCTTGGGCGGCGATGCGGTCCATCACGTCGCTGCAATGCTCCAGCGTGGCCCGCCCAGCCTCCACCATGTGCACGCAGGCCCTGGCATTGGCGCTGATGGCAGTGAGCGGCTGGTTCAGCTCGTGGGCGATCCCCGAGGCCATCTCGCCCAGGGTGCTGAGTCGCGCCACATGGGCCAGTTCCGCCTGGTGCTGGCGGATCTTCTCGGCCCCCTCCTTACGCTCGGTGATATCGCGAAAGACCACCACGCTGCCCAGGGTGGCCCCGCACTCGTCGCGGATCGGGGTGGAGCTGTACTCCACAGGGAAGCTTTGCCCGTCCTTACGCCAGAAGACATCGTCGTCAACATAGCGGTAAACATTGTCGTGGAAGGTGGCATAAACCGGGCACTGGTCCGCTGGGTGCGGGCTCCCATCGGGCCTGGTGTGGTGCAACAGCTCGTGTTGGTTCTGTCCGATCAGCTCGTCGGCGAGCCAGCCGGTGAGTCGCTCCATGGGGGCATTGACGAAAGTCGTCCGCCCCTGGAGATCCACCCCATAGATGCCGTCTCCGACGGAGTTGAGGATCAGCTCATGGCGTTGCTCCAGGCGCGCCTTGGCGCGTTCGAGATGGCGGTTGAGGCGCAGCACCCAAATCGTGAGCGCGGTCATCACCAGGAGGGCAGCGGTGGCCAGTAGCAGGGTCGGCCAATAGCGGTGGAGTGCGTCCCGCCACGTAAAGGGTGTCGGCCGATCATAGGGCGGGAGGTGCAGGCGCTCCAAAAGCCGATGCACGGGTTGATAGTCCAGTGGGACAGTCCAACCCGCGTAGCCCCCAGCCCGTGCCGCAGGGTGATCCGCCGGCATCTGCAGGAGGGCGACCGCTACCCGCTGGGCCAGGTCGTCGTCAGTCTGGCGCAGCTTGCTAAAGGGCCACTCCGGGTAAAGGGCCGTGCTACGTAGAAAGGAAAACTCCAGGTCCTCCTGGGGATTTAAGACGCGGAAGGAGGCCAACCGCGCCTCGCCATCCGCTGCCATACGTTCCAGGATATCGGTGCGTACCGTGCCGGCATCTACCTCCCCACCCTCGACCGCACGGACCACGGCATCGTGGATGCCCCCGAAGGTCAGCTCCAGGTCCGCCCAGGGGTCCATGCCGTGGGCGTCAAACTCGCCCCAAGCCATCTCGAATCCCCCCAAGGAGGTCGGGTCCACCGCCATGAGGGTCCGCCCGCGCAGGTCTTCCAGGGTTTGGATGTCGGTGCGGGCCGATCGGGTGAAGATGACACCGCCGAAAAGGTTGGTCTCGCGGTCACCCACCCGATTGCGCATTGTCGCGATGCGAGAAACCCGGTGGCGGACCTCGAGATTGACGTAAATGCCGGGGTTGGCCAGGACGAAATCGACCCGGCCGGTGGCCACCGCCCCGTCGATCTCCGCAAAATCAAGGGGCTCAATCTGAAACCGATGGTCCCGTAGAGCGGCACCGAGGTACTCGGCGGTAGGGGCCCAGGCCCGCTTGGTGGCGCTGTCCCCGCGGTGACTAAGCACGCCGATGCGGATCTCCGGGGACAGCTTCTCCGCGTCGTTCTCACCCTGGGCGAGGGCGGCCGTGTTCAACACCAAGGCCATTGATAGGGCAAGCAAGTATCCGAATCCGGCGCGCAGGGATGCATCTCGACGGGAGGAACGGCCATCGCAGGGACCGAAATGCAGACATGGACCGGCGTCGGGGAAGACAGGGGCAGGGAGCGGCGAGGATCTGGGTAGCTGACGTGGCATGGTCGAAGGCTAGCCCGGATCGAGCGGGCGGACAAGCAAGGGCTGGCGCGGCCGACGAACCGGTCCCCGTCCATGCGACGATTCGGTACCTGAAGTGCGCCGCGCCGGCCACTCCATGCCGCTGCCCGGGATTGCCCAAGGGCCCGCCGAGAGCCCCCTCCGCCGCGGCAATGTCCTCGACCCACCAGGGAAAACCCCAATACCCCAGGCCGTTTCTCAGGATGGTCAGAAGACACTCGCCCCGGCATACTCCCCGGACGCTGGCTCGCCCACCTGCGCGCCGGACCTGGCCGCAACCACCCTGACAAGAAAGAGGATCACGACCACCATGACCATCTCCCGCCGTGAATTTGTCAAGCTCCTCGGCCTCGCCGGTGCCGCCGGCATGCTGCCCCCGTCCATCTTCGCCGCAGCGCGCCAGCCCTCCGATCTCTATGAGGTGCCCAAGTTCGGCAACCTGACGCTGCTGCATATCACAGACACCCATGCCCAGCTCAACCCCATCTACTTCCGCGAGCCCAACGTGAACATCGGCCTGGGTGCTGCACTGGGACAGGCCCCACACATCGTCGGAGACGCCTTCCTCAAGCACTTCGGTGTCACGCCCGGCAGCATCGAGGCCCACGCCTTCACCTACCTGGGCTACGACGAGGCCGCCCACAAGTTCGGCATGGTCGGCGGATTCGCCCACCTACAGTCCCTTGTCAAGCGCATGCGCGCCGAGCGCGGCGACGGTAATAGCCTACTTCTGGATGGCGGAGACACCTGGCAGGGCTCCGGCACCGCCTACTGGACCCGCGGTATGGACATGGTCGGCGCCTGCAACCTGCTCGGCGTGGACGTCATGACCGGGCACTGGGAGTTCACCTACCTGGACACGGAGGTGATCAAGAACATCGAAGCCTTCAAGGGCGATTTCGTTGCCCAAAACGTCAAGGTCCGCGAGGAAGCCCTGTTCGACTACAAGTTCGCCGACTTCCCCGGCTTCAGCGAGGACGCCGGCTTGGCCTTCAAGCCCTACGCCGTCAAGGAGGCGGGCGGGGTCAAGGTGGTCGTCATCGGCCAGGCCTTCCCCTACACGCCCATCGCCAACCCCCAGCGCTTCATACCGGACTGGACCTTCGGCATCCAGGACCAGCACATGCAGGAGATCGTCGATCAGGCCCGCGAGGCCGAGAAGCCGGACCTGGTGGTAGTCATCTCCCACAACGGCATGGACGTCGATCTCAAGATGGCCTCTCGGGTCACCGGTATCGACGTCATCTTTGGGGGCCACACCCACGACGGCATGCCCGCCCCCACGGTCGTAGCCAATGCCGCCGGCAAGACCCTGGTGACCAACGCCGGGTCCAACGGCAAGTTCCTCGGTGTCATGGATCTCGACGTCAAGGACGGCAAACTGCGTGACTTCCGCTACCGGCTGCTCCCGGTGTTCTCCAACCTGCTCCCCGCCGACCCGGAGATGGTCAAATACGTCGCCGAGGTGCGCGCCCCGTACAAGGCCAAGCTTGAGGAAAAGCTGGCCACTGCCGGTGAGACCCTCTACCGCCGCGGCAACTTCAACGGGACCTTCGACCAGGTCATCTGCGACGCCCTGCGCAAGGTCAACGACGCCCAGGTCAGCCTCTCCCCCGGTTTCCGCTGGGGGACCACGGTGCTGCCCGGGCAGACCATCACCATGGACAACGTCATGGACCAGACCTGCATCACCTACCCGGAGACCTACAGGCGCGAGATGACCGGCGCCGAGATCAAGATGATCCTCGAGGACGTCTGCGACAACCTCTTCAACCCCGACCCCTATGTCCAGCAGGGCGGCGACATGGTGCGCGTGGGCGGACTCGATTACGTCTGCGACCCCAAGGAGAACATCGGCAATCGCATCTCCGACATGACGCTGGACGACGGCACGCAAATCGACGCTGACAAAAAGTACGTCGTCGCCGGCTGGGCCACCGTGGGCAGCCAGTCCCCCGGTGAGCCCATCTGGGACACGGTCGCCACCTACCTGCGCGACCAGAAAACCGTCAAGATCGCCAAGCTCAACACCCCGAAGCTCAAGAACGTCGCCGGCAACCCGGGGATCGCGGACTACCCGGGTCTAGGCTGACCGCGGCAGGACTCGCTGCCAAGCTAAAGATGTCCTGCGGGGCCTGCGCAGTGCAGGCCCCCATCCGCCAAGATACAGCCATTCGTCTGTCACGCGACCGAAGGGTGCGCCATGGCCGGATCCGTGATGGCAACGTTTGCTCGGGCGCTTCCCAAATCCAACCACGCCCCACGGCGCACAGCTCAAGCGCGGCCCTTTTGTGGAGAAAGAAGTTATGATGCGTAGAAAACCCCTGCTCACCCTCGCTGCGATCCTCTTTCTTGTTGTGCCCGCGCTTGCGCCGGCACAGCAGATGACGGTCGCCGATACAGTCCTGAAGATGCCGCTTGCCGAAGGCGTGTCCATGGACGATGCCGTCGAATCCATGAAGCTCCGGGCCAACTCGGTCAACTTCAAGCTCGTCGCCCACATGCCCCTCTACAAAGAACTCCAGGCCATGGGCGTCGACAGCAAGCGCGTCGAGATCTTCCAGTTCTGTGACGGGCGCATCGCCCGACAAATGTTGGACTATGACATCGACTTCTCGGCCTATCTCCCATGCCGCATTACCCTGATCGAGGACGAAGCCGGAAAACCCTGGCTGATCACCCTCGACCTCGACAAGGTGATCCAGGGCGCCAACCTGCCGCCGGGGCTGATGAAGCTGGCCATCCAGGTGCGCGACACCATTCGCTCTATCATGGAGGCTGGGGCGAATGCGGAGCTTTGATCGGTATCGTCCCCAGCGCACTCGATTGCTGGTGCCGTGCAGTGGCACTCCGAATGTTCCGCGGACGATAGCCATCCCGTATTGAGGCATCCTGCGGGGTGTGCGCAGCGGCGGAGCCCAGGCGCACGAGCATTGCGGCGAGGTTGAAGCGGCGGTTGAAGTGGCCGCAGTAGCCGCGGGATAGCGCTACAGACGCCACCAATCTACTTGTTCTTATACTTGGCATCCGTCGTTCGGCAAGCTTAAGTCTTGCTATCCTACTCCGCATCAAAGCAAGCCTTGCCTATGACATTGTTCAAATTCGGCTGCCGCTCAGGTGGGTTTCTGCTGGTGCTGGGCATTATGACCTGGTTAGCATGCCCTAGCGCGCTGGCGCAGCCGGATCCGCCGGCAGCGGATACGCATCTGCAGGATACCCTCAACACTCTGAAATCACTGATCAAGCTCCAGTCAGAGATGAAGGTCGATTCGGAGTCGCTCGTCAAGCAATTGGACGCCGCCCGGACCGAAGCGGAAAAAAACGAAATCCAGGCGCAGCTGGATAAACTCGCCGCGGACATGAAAACCACAAACCGCAATCTGAGAGAGATCGCGGCGGCGGCGGACATCGACAGCCTGCGGGCCACGGAGGAAACCAAGTTCGATCTGCAGGCAGAGGTGTTCTCTCTGCTAAGGCCAGCTATCAAGGAGCTGAAGGACATGACCAGCCATGTCCGTCTCAAGGCCGACCTGAAGGAAAAGATCGCCTCCCATCGGGATAGGCTGCCAATAACCCAGCAGGCGGTTTCAAATATCACCAGCCTGTTGAACAATACGCAGGACGAGTCCCTAACAATTGCCCTGCAAACCATGCTGGCAAGCTGGCAGACGCAGTTGACCTTCATGCAAAGCGAACTGCAATCAGCCGAGCTTCAACTGGACAAGTTGGAACGTTCAGAAGTCTCTCTTGCCGAAACCTCCCACGGTTACCTCAAATCGTTCTTTCAAAAGCGCGGGCTTTATCTGGCCCAAGCGCTGGTCGCGGTCTTGGCAATTCTGCTGCTGTCACGGCTGAGCTACGCGTTGATGGTGAGGGTGTTGCCTGGCTACCGGAAGGAGCACCGAAGCTTTCGTATCCGCTTGCTCGACCTGATGCACCGCATGATCACCGTCATCTTGGCGATCGCCGGACCGATGGTCGTGTTTTATCTGGTCGAGGACTGGGTGCTGTTCAGTCTTGGTATCCTCCTGCTGGTGGGCATCGGCTTGACCCTCCGACAGGCATTGCCCCGTTACTGGAAGCAGATCCACCTCTTTCTCAATATCGGTTCGGTCCGCGAAGGCGAACGGATATCGCTGGACGGGTTGCCATGGCGGGTCAGGCAAATCAACCTTTTCAGCATGCTGGAAAATCCGGTGGCCCAGATCAGCCAGCGGGTGCGCATCGATGAGCTCGTAGACCTGAAGTCACGCCCGGTACGAAAATATGAACCCTGGTTCCCCTGTGTAAGGGGTGACTGGGTGGTGTTGAGTGACGGCATGCGCGGCAAGGTCACGGGTATATCCGAGGAACTGGTCGAACTGATTGAGCAAGGTGGTGCGCGCCGGACTTATCCTGCCAAGGACTTCCTAGCATTATCACCAACCAATCTGTCCACCAATTTCCGTCTCGCGGAGACCATCGGCATCACCTATAACCTGCAACAGGAAAGCGTTACAACCATACCGGGGATACTAAAGGCCCATGTAGGCAAGCGCATAGCGGACGAGGGCTACGCGGATAATCTGCTCAATCTGCGCGTCGAGTTCGAGCGCGCCAACACATCTTCCCTCGATATCGTGGTCATCGCCGACTTTGATGGCGCGCTGGCCGAACATTATGTGCGTTTGAGACGCGCCATCCAGCGCTGGTGCGTCGAGGCGTGCACAGAAAACAAATGGGAGATCCCGTTTACCCAGTTGACCTTGCATGAGGCACAACCATCGGCGCAGGTTCTACTGATCGCGGTCTGACAGCGGTGGGCCTTGGAGGTCACGCGCTACGCAGTGCTCAACCCCGCGCCTGAGGGCATGGTCTCTCGCCCGCGACCGTAGCCCTGGAGCAGTTATCAAGCCAGGCGATGGCCTGCGCGGTGCCGGCCCACGTCCGGCGCTCCTCAGACAGTCTGCCGGCGCACCTTGATGAGCGGCGTGGACAGGCGCAGCACCACCGGCAGTTGGTTCTTGCAGGCATCGGGCGGGAGAGCGTTTGGAACCGGCGACGCCAGCAGATCTATCGTGGAGACTAGGCGTTTGTCCAGCGTATGCGGGCCAGGGCCCAGGTACGAGGCGATGAACTGAGCATTCCGCGCGCCGAAATGCGAGCCCCGCCCGCTTCGTTGGCGGCCGTCTCGCCGCGCTCCCTGGCGCGGGGCGAGGGGATCATCGCAACCCCTGCCACCCTGGACTATCGTTATCGGTAGATCGCCCAGTACTTCGGCGTCCACCCGGCTACCGTTGGCCGCCTCGTCAACGGTCAATGCGGCAGGGCAAAAGCTGACCAAAAGCACTTCTATTCTAGCAAGAGCCCACCAATCAATCATGACACCAAAACTATTAACACTATTTCTTGTAATCTGGATAGGTGCTGCCATGGTAGCCTGTGTTGGGCCTGCCTCTAGAAAGGCATCCAAGCAATCGGGTGCCACCGAAAGCGAAATTGGCCAATGCGACACGCGTAGCTGCTTTGTCGGTTTGCTTGACTATGGTGGCGAAATCCTGCTGAGCCGTCAGAAGCAAGACGGTTCACTGGAAGAGATCTATCAAGTACGGCGTCAGAAGGGTTCTACATTGAGATCTTTTACTCATGGTGTATTGTCGGTTGCCACATTAGGGATCTGGAACATCGTCGGCTATCCGATCGAAGGATTCATGTCGAGTCCGGACTTTATTGTTTTCATGGTGAATTACGATTCGGCTGGCAACCCCCAAAAAGTGGAAATCCAAGGCGGCTGACGATCATTCCAGCCACAATGGCACTGACTACGTGGAGCGAACGATGGTCCTCGCTTCGAGTATGGTGATTCGCGCCCTTCATCAGCAAGCCCGTCGCGTACCGTCCGTGGCAGGGCTCCAGGTACTTCGGCCGGGACGACGGGTTCCGATTTTCGCCCCCCTCATCTCGTGCACCGTGCCTGCGAAGCTGCCTGCCACGGCGTCACCAGCACCGACGAGCTTACCCCTCCCGACACCGCCCGCGACTGTGACCCGCTGCAGCCGACTCGCCGACCCGTTCTCCTAGCTGGCCGGCAAGGTCTCGTGGCGCCCGCGGAATGGGCTAAGGCCCGGCCCTGGCCGACGCCCTGCCTTCAAGTACAACCGGATCTGGGAACAGCGCCGCGGCGAACGCGATCTGCCACGCTGCATTTGTGTTCGTCCTGCCGGCAGCACCTCCGGTAAACTTGCAGGTGCGGCCCGATCGACACGGGTCCGGGGTGTCGGCCCGGCGTGACCGGCGGACGTTCATCCACCCCGCCTCCACCCCTTCCTGCAAAAACCCAGTTCGAGGGAAGACTCCCAACCTTCCATTTTTCGGGGCATCTCCTGTCCTTGACAATGAGGAACCCAATAGGTCCAAGTGTTCGTATCGCAACCGCTGAGATTCGCCATGCTTCTGTTGATTCCTATCCGGGAGCGCACGGGGTTATATTGAATGACATCCGCTTCGCCCCCGACATTATTTACGATTCAGGCTCTGCGGGCGTTGGCCGCTTCCGCCGTCGTCGCGTACCATGTCTTATTCATGATGGCACACACGGCCGGATATTCGGTCTCTGCTTCGAGTATCGGGGCGAGTGGCGTGGATCTGTTCTTCGTCATCAGCGGTTTCATCATGGTTTATACGAGCTACAGCTCGTTCCTCCAGCCAAAAGCGTCGGCATCCTTCATCCGCCGCCGAGCAATCCGGGTTGCTCCCATTTATTGGCTTTACACGACAGCCGTCGTCCTGCTGCTTGCGTTTGCTCCCGGATTGTTCTCAGAAACACGATTTGATTGGCAGCACGTCATATCGTCCTACCTGTTCCTTCTGTCGGAAAATACGGTTGGGCGTATCGGGACGGTCATGCAAACGGGATGGACGCTGTGTTTCGAGGTCTATTTCTACTTAATATTTTCCCTCCTCCTCAATTTTCCCCGAAAGTATTTCCTGGTGATTTCTGGGAGCCTATTCTCTGGCGGCGTGCTCCTCGGAACAGTCACTGAGCCCGCGCCCTGGGTCACAGTGGCAACGACCCCTATCTTACTCGAGTTCTATTTCGGAGCCGTCGTCGCATTCTTATTTCTAAATGGTGTTGTGCTACCCCGCCTGCTTGCCGGCGGCGCGATCGTTGTCGCCATCGCAACGGTCATCCTGACCAGAGAGGCCGACATCGGGATATGGACGCGAGCGGTCTGCTGGGGACTCCCTGCCAGTTTCCTTCTTATGGGCGCCATCTCATTGGAGCGCGCGGGAATGAAAGTCCCCCGGCAGCTGGTCGCCCTGGGCGACAGCTCATACAGTCTCTACCTCGTCCATCCCTTCGTTGTTCCGGCACTGGGCAAGGTGTGGCAGGCGCTTCATCTTTCTGAGCATACATCCCCCGTGATCCTTTTCGCGATCGCATTCAGTTTATCGGTAGCTGCAGGCCACGTGTCATATATGGTGATCGAGAAGCCAATCACCCGCTGGCTATTGCGGACATGGAAAAGCCCAGCGGGCACGCCGGATCGGCGTTCGACGCCCAGCATTATCGGCGCAAACGACCGCGTCTGACCGATGGTCGCTCGGACTTCATTACCCCCGCCGACGGGCATTACCTTCGAGGTGGTAAGGAATACCAATTGACTAAGATCAAGAATATTCAGGCGCTGCGTGGAATCGCTGTGCTGTTGGTCGTTCTTATGCATTCTTTGCATATCGAACAAAAGTACGGCGGTTCCAACTCGATACTACCGGACTTTTTCCAGTTTGGCATGGCCGGCGTGGATCTGTTTTTCGTTATCAGTGGATTCGTGATGGTCACGGTGACCCGTGGAAAATTCCGGGATGTCAAGGAATCCCTTAGATTCACCTACCATCGGATGGCTCGAATTTATCCTACCTACTGGGTTTACTCCCTGCTCTTACTCGTCGTCTTTTATGTCCGGCCAACCTGGATCAACAATGCCGGAGGGAATCAAGTGGATATTCTGGCTTCATTCCTGCTCCTGCCATCAAGCATTTTGCCTATGGTCGTGGTGGGATGGACGCTGATTCATGAGGTCTATTTCTATTTGGTATTTGCCGTCATCCTGTTCCTGGTCCCGGAACGACGATTGACGTACGCAGTCTTGCTTTGGGGATTCGGCGTCTACCTTGTAAATGGTTATTCCAACTCAACCAGCCCTTGGATCAGTCTCGTCTCCCATCCATTGACGCTGGAGTTTATCGGGGGATGCCTAATTGCCAGCGTCTATTTCAAGAGGGTCGTCAAAACTCGTCGCGAGATCTTGCTCCTGCTGGCTCTATTCGGTGTGGCTGTATCATTCTGCGGGTTCAGCTATTATCAGCACGTCACCGGATCGATCGCACTTTCGGATTGGTGGAGGGTGGTGATTCTCGGCATCCCTGCGCTTTGGGTGGTGTACTGCCTGTCCAACGCGGAAAGGAATGGCTACGTGCTTCATTCTTCATTGGTCATGGTTGGGGACGCTTCTTACTCCATTTATTTGTCTCATATTTTGACGTTGAGTGCCGTCGGGCGAATATGGTCTCTATTCGCAACCGACAGTTTAGTTGATAATGTTCTTGTGGTTCCGATTCTTTTTATGCTTGTTCTCGGAGTCGGGTTTCTGAGCTACTGGATGGTAGAGAAGCCATTGCTCAGATTGACTCGCAGGATTGCCTGACGGCCGGTGGAACGGGGTCTTGCCTTCCTGTTTTCCGCCCGTCACACTCCCGCTCTCACGATTCGGCCGGCACCTTCAACCGAGTGGCCCTGATCGCGCGCGACGCTGGCCGCCCGTGGGACGTTGGCACAGGAGACACTTATGCAAACCCGCCTCCGCGAGACCCTCGCTGCCCACCTGGAAGTGGTACAGGGCCTCGACCCCCTGCTCCCGGAGGTCGAGCGTCTGGCCGCGCGGGCCACAGAGTGCCTGCGGGCGGGGGGGCGCGTCTTCTGGATGGGTAATGGCGGCAGCGCCGCCGACTGCCAGCACCTGGCGGCCGAGCTGGTTGGCCGCTTCGAGCGCGACCGCAGCGGACTCGCCTCCATCGCCCTGACCACCGACACCTCGGTCCTCACCTCAGTCGGGAACGACTACGGCTTCGAGCGCATCTTCGCCCGCCAAGTGGAGGCCTTGTGCCGCCCGGAGGACATCCTGATCGGGCTCTCGACCTCCGGCAACAGCCGCAACGTCTTGGCCGCCCTGGACGCCGCCGCCGGGCTCGGTACCTTTCGCGCAGGGCTCTCCGGCGGAACGGGCGGCAAGCTTCGCGAGGCCACGGACCTCTGTCTGGTGGTTCCCTCCGCCAACACGGCCCGTATCCAGGAGGCCCACATCCTGATCGGCCACATGCTTTGCGACCTCGTGGAGACGGCGCTGGCGGCCGACATGCCAGGCAGCGCCCGTTGCGGCGACTGTGGCGCGCCCACACCCGATCAGTCCGGTCCCGGCCGACCCTAGCCGCGACGCGCGCCCATGTTCCAGTCCCCGCACGCCGTCGTCGAGGCCCTGCAAAAGGGCCTGAGCCGACGCCGCATCCTGGTGGTCGGCGACGTGATGCTCGACCGTTACCTGTGGGGCCAGGTCAGCCGGATCTCTCCGGAGGCCCCGGTCCCGGTCCTGCACTTGGAACGTGAAACGGAGGTCCCGGGCGGTGCCGCCAACGTGGCGCGCAACCTGGCCGGGCTGGGGGCCCAGGTGGCGCTCGCCGGCGTCACAGGCGACGACCCCGGGCGGGCCGCCCTCCTCGGCCTCCTGGCCGCGGCCGAGATCGACACCGGCGACCTCCTCATCGCCGCCGACCGCGGCACCGTCACCAAGACCCGGGTGATCGGCAACCACCAGCAGATGCTGCGCATCGACCAGGAACGCGCAGCACCCCTGACACCGGCGGACCGGGAGCGTCTGCTGGCCGCGGCCACGCGGCGCATCCCGGGGCTCGACGCCCTGCTCTTGTCGGACTACGCGAAGGGGGTGCTCGGCACAGAGGTCTGTTCGGCCCTGATCGCCGCGGCCCGCCACGCCGGAGTCCCGGTCGTGGTCGACCCAAAGGGCAAGGATTTCACCCGCTACACCGGGGCAAGCCTGATCACCCCCAACCGCGGGGAGCTGGCGCTGGCCACCGGGACCGATCCGCAAGACCGCGATGCGCTGGTCGCCGCTGGGGCCCGACTGCGCCAGGACCTGGGGCTGGATCTGCTGGCCCTCACCCTGAGCGAGCAGGGGATGGTCCTGTTCGACGCCGAGGGCAGGCGCGACATCCCCGCCATGGCCCGGGAGGTCTTCGACGTTTCCGGCGCTGGCGACACCGTCGTCGCCACCTTTGCCGCCGGGCTCGCCGCCGGGCTCGGTCATCTGGACACGGCGCACCTGGCCAACCTCGCCGCCGGGGTGGTGGTCGGCCATGTCGGCACGGCCCCCATCACCCGCGACGAACTCCTGGCGGCCATCTGCAACGAACGGTCGCTGGAGCAGGGGGCCAAGGTGCGTGACCTTCACGGAACCCTGGAACAGGTCCGCCGCTGGAGGGCCGACGGCGAATTGGTGGTCTTCACCAACGGCTGCTTCGACCTGCTCCACGTCGGCCACGTCACCTACCTGGACCGCGCCCGCCGCTACGGCCACCGCCTCGTAGTCGGCCTCAACACCGATGTCTCCGTGCGCGCCCTCAAGGGTCCCGAGCGGCCCCTGATCCGCGAGGACGACCGCGCCCGGGTCCTTGCCGCTCTGGCGTCTGTGGACGCCGTAGTCCTCTTCGAAGAGGCGACACCGCTCAAGCTCATCGAGGCCCTGCGCCCAGACGTCCTTGCCAAGGGGGCGGACTACCGCGAGGAGGACGTGGTGGGCGCCGCCGAGGTCAAGTCCTGGGGCGGCCGGGTCGTGCTGGTGCCCCTGATCGAAGACCGCAGCACCAGCGGGATCATTCGAAGCTTGCGGCGGGATGAGGGTTTGTAGCCGTTCGCGGCAAGCACCGATTCCTGGATCAGGGGAACAGGGTCAGCACCCCCGTGTAACCGTAGAGCCGGTCTTGGGAGATCTCCCCGTTAGCGTAGAAACCCACGAGCGGAAAATCCCCCAACTCCGCGCGGATGATCCCAAGCTCCGCGGAGCCCTCGCCGAACAGGTTGACCCCGCGCCCCAGGCAAGAGACATAGACCCCGCCGCGCGGTACCCCACGCAGCCCCTTCCGGATCGCACCCAGCATGCGGATGAGGTCCTCGCGGGCGGTCTCCTGGTCACGACGGCAAAATAGGATCGGATCGCCTTCCCCCGCCACGTGACCGATGGCGAGCAGGCCGCGGTTCGGGTCGAGCCCCACCAGGTTACGGACCAGATAGTCACCGGTATCGGACCCGGCAATGGGCAGCCCGGCGAAGATGAGCCCCCCGATCCCCGTGAGGTCCCCTGCCAACTCCGGGCCTATATCCTCCTTGAGGACATCCAGGGCTGGCCGCTGGTCGATCTCGATGAGGATGTTGCGCTGGACCTCCGTGACGCTGTGCTGGGGACCGATGGGACTACAGCCCTGGCTCAGCCGGGTCAGGACCGAAACCTGCTCCGAGAAGAGGACCCCGGAGACGCCGCTGCGGGTGACACCATCCGCGACAAAGCCGACGGCCTCGCGAGCGCTGGCGAGCCCCCCGACCAGGAACCCGGAACTGGTCCGCGCCGCCAGCTGGCCCAGGATGTCCTCGATGTCGGGCTGGGCGGGGTCCGCGTGAACCAGGGCCAGATAGGGCCGGTGCTCAGCTATCCAGGCTCCATGCTCGACATCAAACTCCTCGGGGTCCCCGGTCAGGCCCGAAAAGACGCGAAAGGACCCCGGCGGGAACTCGCCGAGCATGACCGCTAGCGCCGGTTGCCCGTAATACTCCGCCCCGGTGGCGCAGATGCCCACGCCGACGGTCCCGACCCAATGTGGCATGCCGGTCGCGGCCCGCAGGCGATCGAGGATCAGGGCCAGGTCCTCGGACAGGGCATCGGCGACATAAAGGAAACCGAGATTGGCCGCGGCAGGCACGGCGCCGATCTGCGCCAGGCAGGCGTCCACCGCCCCCTCCCAGTCGTCCGCCGCCGCGTGACCGACGCGAAATGCCGTCATGGAATAGGGTCCTCGCAGGCCAGGGTCTGTCCGGGGCATACCGGGGTCTCACCTAGGTTACAGCCTACCGCAGGCCCCCGCCGCCCGGTAGCCCGATCTCCCCCAGATCGGAGCCCGAGCAGCGCGGCCCGAAGGGTGGCAACCTCCGGGTCGCCGTTCAGGTGCAGCCGGTTGTCGTCGACGACCTCGATACCGAGGCGCCGGTAGGCGTCCGTGAGATCCGGGAATCGGTCCGAGGGCAACCAGCGGCGATAGAGGTCCCCGAAAACCCGCCCGCCGCTCACCTGGTCCAGGGCATCCACCACCTCTCGCGCCGTCCAGTTACGGTCAAAGGGGCCGAAGCTCCGCCGCAGCTCTCGCAGGGCCCAGTCGAGGGACCGGGTACCGCCGCTGGCACGCCGCAGCTCCAGGTCAGCGAGTAGGGCAAAGGCTGCCCCGCTCCAATAGACCCGCATGAAGCCCCGATCACGCATCATGTCTCGGCTGGCCTGGGCTAGGCTCTGGCCCGGCCTGGTGCCCTTGATGCCACGCCGAAGACCCGCGTGCAGCCGCTCCCAGGACTCCTTCTCGCCGCGGGCCCCGGCCCGTGCGGGCAAGACATTCTGGTAGTAGCTCGCAATGCCCTCGTAGAACCAGGGGCCATCGCCGTCGGTGAAGGGGTGGAGCAGGTGACTCAGTTCGTGGATCAGCACCCAGTCGGCGAGAAACTCCGCCTGGGACCTGGTCTGGTCGATATAAAGATGGACGGCGTCCCCCCCGCCCCGCATGACCTGACCCCAGGGGACGGGCTCCCCACCCTGACCCACGGGCACCACCAAGACCTGAAGGCGGTCCACCGGCAGCCGCGGCGCGGTCAGACTAAGGGCGAGCCCGAGTGCTTCCGCGTTTGCGCGAAGCCAGGGCTCGATCCGCTCCCGTGAGGTAGGCGGCTCGCCGCGCAGCAAGGCCACGTCCAGGCGGCCGCCCGGCAGGGAGACAGGGAATTGCTCGAAGCGGCCGATGGCCACCCGGGCGTCCCAGTCCAGGGGCCGGCGGCCAACCACGAAGCAGGTCTCCGTCTCACCTTCCTCTCCCCGCTGCCCCGCCCCAACGGTCGGCCAGGGCGCAGAGACCGCCATGCCCCGCGGCAGGGCGAAGCTCAGCGTCGCCCCCTTGATCCCCTCCGACGGCGCCCAGAAGAAAAGGTGAGGCGAAACCAGGACCGCATCCGGGGCGCGCATCGCCAGGCCATGCCAGCTATCGGTCGGGGATGATTGCAAGTCGATGCGATAGTGAACGCAACCCGGCCCGTCACCAGGGGGCAGAACCAAGCGGCCCTCGCCCGTGGCCAGCGCCTGGGTCCGCCCGCCGCGCTCCAGGGTCGCCGAGCTCAGGTAAAGCGCCGCATCAGAAACGCTGGCCGTGAGCCAGGCTGGAAGCCGGTCCCCGAAGCAGGCGCGGACCGATAGGGACGTCAGCTCCGGGTCGGTGGTTATGCGATAGTCTGGGCCCCCTGCAACCACCGCCAGCGGCCCGAAGGCCAGACCCACCACCAGAGACCCCGCCAGGACCCGAAGCAGCGACCGGCGGACAGGGATCAGGGGCGCTCGGGACATGTGCGGTGGGACAGCCCGCTCGGGAATCCGTTCGGGCGGAAGGCACCAACCGTCAGTCAACCGCGGCCAACCAATGAGACCCTACTCAGTAGGTGAACACGGCCGCGCCTTCGGCGAGATCGACCAGGTAAGCAGCGCCTCCCGGTTCTGCGCCCTCGATCAGCTCATCCGGGTTCACCGAGTGGGCCTTCATGCACGGGGCGCAAACATAGATGCGCCCCCCGTTTTCGACGAATGCCTTCTGCAAAGTGTCCAGCGAGGGGAACGGTGGAAACCGCAGGCCCTTGGTTCCACCGTATTGCGCCTCCCTGACAGCCAAACCCTGCAAGAAAGATCGTCACCTCTTTGTCCTCAGCCAACGCGGCATTTCCAATTGCCCACGGCATGGTCGCGATTTCGAGGTTGTCATCAAAGTGCGTTGCGATTAGGAGAACTTTGGACATGTTACTACCCTCCCTATTGTCTACCGAGCACCCTGCTACTTTCGTATCTCCTAATCTGATTATAGTCTGATCTGCCTGGCCAACCGGCCCCTCACCGACCGATGGGACGCAGCTCGGCGTCGGCCATCCCAACCAGCAAGGCACGGCCGTCGGCGGCCACGCGGAATTCGCCGTAACGCGCCGCCTGCCAACGCTGGCCGTCGCCCTCCTTGAAGTACCAGGCGTCGCTCCCCAGCCCCCAGCGTCCGCCCTTGGGGACCAGCTCCAAGAGCAACTCCCCCTCCGCCAAGTCCTCGCTCGGACGGGCCGGGCGTAGCATGGTTGCCACCCCGCGCGCGTCGCGCCTGGCGACCACGAGACGGCGGTCGCGGGCCGGCACCCCCAGCTCGTCCTGAATCTGTCCCGGCACGCGGAAGGCCAGCCGCATGAAATCCCCCTGCATGAGCGAGCGCGGATCCACCGGCGCCAGCTCCACGAAGACTGGCCGGCCATAGGCGATGAGGGACTCTTTGTCCCAGATCCCGAAGTTGACGATTAGGAGGGTCGCCAGGGCGGTCAGAGCGATGGCCCAACGGGACCAGGCCCGCCCCAGGCCCGTGGGAGCGCCGCCCCGGCGCGACGGCTCGTCCTCCTCGGCCCCGCCGTCGGTGCGCGCCCCCGCTTCCCGCGGCGCGGTTCTCTCCATGAACCTCGACCCGATCGCCGCCAGGAGTCCGAGCAGGGCCCCTGCCCCCACCAACACCAGGGCCTTGGTGGCCAAGGGCCACTGCAGCTGGTAATAGAAACTCCCGATCATCCAGATCGCGGCCAGAACGGCGGCTGCCGCGAGACGCCAGCGCCAGGTTGTCGCCGTCAGGACCAGGGCGACCCAGACCCCGCCAAAGTTCGGCAGGAACCAGCCCAGCCCCGCCACCACCAGCCCCACGCCCAGGACCCAAGGCCGGCGGAGCCCGGGCCAGACACGGCCGCCCCAGAGGGTTGCCGCCAGGACCAGTAGGGTCGAGCCGGCCGGCATCCAGGACGGTTGTGCGGTCAGCGTCCGGCCCGTGGTCAGCCCCTGGGCGAGGTCCCGGGCCATGGGGTCGAGGCCGGCGCCGACAAGGAAGGTCATGCCAGTGACCAGCGCCAGACCTGCCAGGGTCCCCAGCAGCCAGCCCGCACCGATGGACTCCAGCGCGGCGGCAGTGCGGGCCCTAGCCCCTTGCCCGAGCACGGTCTGCTGCACCCAGAGACCAGCCACCCAGACCGCCAGGGCCCCGTGCAGGGCGAGCCAGGCGCCACCAGGCCAGCCCCTGCGGCCGAAGGGGGTCCCAGGGAGCAAAGCCAGGACGAACAGACAGGCCGCTGCAGCCCCGAGCAGAACCCGCAACCAGGGGCGTGCCAGGACCACCGCCAAGCCCATGGCCACCAAGGCCAGCCATGCCGCCCCGCCCTGAACCGAGAGATCACGGAACAGGCCGAAGCCCAGGCTACCGAGACCCACCAACAGGGCCGGCACCGCGAGCTGCTCGACGAACAGGGGCGCGTTCCGGGAGCGCAGGATCACTACAGCCAGGGTCAAGACCAAGGCTCCGATCAGGTACGGACCGAGACCGCGGGTGACCAGGTCTCCCAAGAGCATGGCCACCACCGCGAGTAAGGGCACTGCCGCGAGCCAAGCGCCGACGGCAGTGAGCAAGACCACGGGCCAGGGGCGGCCGTCCCCATCCGGTCGGCAGGCATCCGACGGCAACAGACCAGCAGCGATGGCGTTCTGAAGCGTGCGGTCGAGTTGGTCGCTCATCGCGGGCCCCCCCGGCCATAGCGCCGGGTCAGGCCTAGGATGACACTGACCGAGGCGGCCAGGAGCCCGGCCGCCGCCAAGCCCAGGACCAGCAGTTGGCCGATGGGATCGCCGCGATGGTGGCCGTCCAGCAGCCAGTGCCCGAGACCCGCGACCAGCAGGGTGTTGAGCCCCAGGGCCACGGCGCTCAGGGCCGAAACCTCGAAGGCCCAGGGCAGGGCCAGCACGACCGCCGCCCCGCCGAGGGCCAGCAGCCCCAGCCAATAGTGCGGTGCCACACCACGGGAGAACAGCGCCGCCAGGGCCGAGAGGGTGACCAACACCACCGCCAGCGTGATCGCCGTGCGCAAGGCCCAGACGCCGGCGCCGGTGAAGGGCCGCAGGGCCGGGCTGAGACCCACCGCCAGCAGTGCCGCCGCAGCCCACGCCTGGACATGAATGGCCAGGTCGCCCGGCGCCGCGAGCCAGGCGGAGCCCGAGCGAGCCTGTACCCAGAGCGTGATGGCCGTCATGGCCACCAAGGCCCAGGGAGCCCAAACGACATCGCTGCGCGCGGCCAGGCAGAGCGGCAGGCAGAGCCCGGCCCAAAGGGCGAAGAGCTGCCAGGGGTCGGCCCCCGTCTGGTAGGTCTGACCGAAGTACGCGAGCAGGCCGCCGACGGCCAGAAGGGCCAACAGCCCAAGGGACGAACGTGCCGCGGGGAGGGCGAGCGCCCCAAGACAGAGGGTCAGAACCAGGCCCTGCAGGAGCGCGAACTGGCCGAGGCGCCCCAGGGCGTCCCAGTTTGCCGCAACCCAGAGGACCACGCCCAGACCGGCCAGGCCCGCCGCCAGGGCCCCAATACCCCGGGGCAGCCAGACCGCCAGGTCCGCCGGCTCAGCGTCCAGACCGGCCAGTCGTTGCAGTTGCCGCACGGCTGCCGCGTCCAGCCGATGCGTGGCGGCGAGCTCATAGAGGGCGGTGCGTTGGTTCATCGGGGGGTCCTCGGTGGATGGGTAGAACCGTGCAAAACCAATGGCATGCAGCGGTCAGCGGGCTTGCAGCCGAAACTTCCCGCTCAGCCGCCTTGGCCGATGCTCAGCCAGCCGGCGAGAGCCAGACACAAATTCCCTCTTAAATATCAGAGAGAATCCATTGTATACAAATAGAAAACGCCCCGGATTTTGCGAGACCGGTCGCAATGGGCTATCAGGTGCCAGGTCCCGCAGCCAGGTTCACAGCCGGTGCACCGCCAGCTCCCCGGCCCCCAAGTGCCGCGCCGGCCAGGTCCAGCAGGTGACGGTGGTGGGTGAAGACCAGCACCTGCCCACCCTGTGCGAAACGTTCCAGCGCGCGCAGGATGTTGGCCGCCCGCTCGTCGTCCGAGGTCACCAGGACATCGTCCAGGATCAGCGGCATCCGGGGGTGAGACGCACGCCGCAGTTCCAGGGCCGCCAGGCGCAAGGCCAGGTAGAGCTGATCGGCGGTCCCCTCGCTCATGGCCTCGACACCGATCGGCACCCCGTCGGCGCGCTGCGCACGCAGCACCGGGCGCTCTGCGACCTCGTCCGCCGAGAGCTCTGGGGTAGCGCCCGCCGGTCATCAGGTCGAAGTAGCTGGAGGCGGCGGCCACCATGGGGGCCTGGGCGCGCTCCCGGAAGCGGTTCAGCGCCTCTTGCAGCAGGGCATGGGCCAGGCGCAGGCGGGCCCAGGGGCGGATGGCGGAGCGGAAGCGGGCGGCGGCGGACTCCATGGCCTCGCGGGCCTGGGCGGCGCCGTCGGAGGCGTCGATGGCCTCCAGCGCCCGCCGCGTCTGCTCCTCGCGCTGCCGCGCCCCCGTCTGTTCCGCCTCCAGGCGGGCAATCTCAGCCCGGCAGCGCTCCCGCGCCGCGTCGATGGCGACGGCATCGAGCCCCGCCAACGCCTCGCGCAGGGCCGCCTCCGGTCGGGTCGCGGCCTGGGCCAACTGGTCGCGCTGATCGGCGAGCCTGGCCTGGACCTGGCGCTTGCGCCCAGCCCCTTCCTCCACCGCGGGGAGATCTGCCGGCTCCGCCACCCCCGCCGCCGCACAGAGCCGCGTCAGCTCCTCCGCCTGGGCCGCGCGCTCGGCAGCAGCCTGACGGCGGACCCCGTCGGCCCTGGCCTGGTCGCGGCTGAGTGCAAGACCCTGCCGATCCTGCTCACGGGAGGCGGCCAAACGCAGCCTCAGCCGGTCCGCTAGGTCCTCCGCAGAGGCCGGGGCGGGCTCCCCAAGCAACGCTGCCAGCTCGGCGGCCCGAGCCGCGAAGTCGTCCGCCGAGGCCCGGTGCTGGGCCTGCCTGAGCCGGGCATCGGTCAGGGCGGCGGCCCGCCGGGCCAGCGCCTCAAGCTCCTCCAGGCGGGCCTTGACGGCCTCTGGGGGACTGCCGGGCGCGAGCAGGAGCCGCGCATGCCATGCCCGGACCTGGCCCTGCTGGTCGGCCAGCTCGGCCCCGGTCCTGGCGATCAGGTCGCCGACGCGCGCCCGGTCGGCCCGCCGCTGCGACTCCGCCTTGGCGCGCTCGCCGCGCTTCGCCTCGGCGGCGGTGGCCTCCCCTTCCCATTGCTCCGCCTGATCGATAAGGGGAGCGAGACCGGAGCTCCCCGACCGCTCCCTGGGCGTCTCCCCGGCCGCCCCCAGAACCGCTGCCAGGGCCTCGACGGCGGTCTCCACCTCTCCCTGCCGCTGCGCCAGATCGGAGCTGCACCGAGCCAGTCGATCGGCGAGCTCCAGGGCCGCTTGCCGGCGCCCCTGCCACTCCCGCAGGGCCTCCGGGTCCAGGGGCGGCAGGCGGGCCTGGTCGAGCCTCGCCGCCCAGCCCGTCTGGACCTCGGTGCGCCGGGTCCTGAGCCCGGCCGATTGGTCCGTGATCTGCTGTCGGCGACCTTCCATGTCGTGGATGCGGGCGGCGCACTCCTCGAAACCCACCGCCCGCTCGGCGTCGGAGCGCAGCAGGTCGGCCTGCCGATCCGCGTCGCCCTGGGCCGCCTCGAAGGCCTCCGGCAGGGGCCGGTCGGGGTCGAAGGCCAGCCCCAGGGCCTCGGGGTCGCCCTCGCCCTCGACATAGGCTTGGCGAATCAGGCCCCAGCCAAGGTCGCGGCGCCCCCGGGCCAAGCGCAGGGTCTCTGCGGTGACCACCTCCCCCGCCGCCGCAAGCCGCCGCTGGCGCAGCCGCTGCTGCGCTACATCTTGGACCAGGCGGGCGTCTTCGTCGGCCAGCCGCAGGGCTTCCTGATCCAGGTCCGCCGATGCCTTGCGCGCCTCGGCGATCTGGGCGTCCAGAAGGGGCCGGGCGACGCGCAGGTCCGCGACCGAGCCCATCCCAAGGTCCGCCAGGGCCTGATCGAGCTGGGCATGGAGCCCAGCTGCCTCCCGGTCCAGGTCGGCGAGCTGCCGGCCCACGTCCCCAAGGCCCCGCGACCGCCGCAGGGCAGCAGACAGGGCCTGCCGGGCCTCGGGGTCCGGTGGGGGTGGCCCCTGGTCCCCGTCCTGGTCCGCGACCTGATCCAGCTCTTCGGCTCGCGCCCGGTGCCCCGCCAGCCGCTCGCCCAGTCGGGCAATGGCGGCCAAATGGGCATCCAGGGCCACGCGGTCGGCGGCGGAAGGCACGGCAGCCCCCAGCTCGACCCAACCGATTCCCGGTGCGATGCGCCCCGCGCTGGCCGCCAGCTCCGCCTCGATCTGCTCGGCCAGGGCCTGCTCCTGGCGGGCCTCCAACCGGCCGCGGGCTGCCCCCTCGATCCCCGCGGCCAGGCGCTCGATGGCCTCGGCATGGGCCAGAAGCGGGGCCTCGATTACCAGCCCCTCCAGAGCCCCGGCGCAGCGGGTCAGCTCCTCCGCGGCCCCGGCCAAGTCCTGGTCGGCCCGGTGCAGGGCTTGCTCGGCCCTCAGGCGCTGCTCCCGGGCGGCCTCCGGGAGGTCCGGCACCCCTGCAAGCTCCGTCAACTCCCCAAGCGCCCGGTCGTGCTCTCGCAGCAGGGGCTGGACGGTACGCAGCTCGGTAAGGTCGACGTCCCGGCGGCGCTCCGTCTCTAGATTCCGGTCGATTTCCGCCAGAGCCTCGCGCGCCTCCTCGTGGGCACGCCGCAGGGCCTCCCAGTCGGCGGGCCGGGTCTGGGCCTGGCGCCAGCGCTGGCGCTCCTCTTCGAGACACCGGCGCGCCTCGTTGATGGTCGCCCCTTGGGCCCGGCCGTGGGGGTTGTAGATGGCCTTGGCATCCGCCTCCAGGCCCGCGAGGATGGCGGCGATGCCGCGGGTCCCGGCGCTGGCCTCGAACAGGGCCGCGCCCAGCTCGCCCTCCCCCTTGAGGAGCATGTCCCCGCCCTCGCGCAGCCGTTGGTGGTTGATGCCGAACAGGGCCTCGAACCCCTCGCGGTCCAGACCGCCGTTCAAAGCCTGCTCGATGTCGCGGCCCACCTCGGGCGGGTCGGCCGGCTCACCGGTGGCGGGGTCGAAGCGGCTGAGCGTTGCCCCCCTGCCTTTGCGCCGCATCAGAGCGACGGCGCGCCCCAGTTCGTCCTCGAACACCCCGCCGATGCGCATCTGGCTGAAGGGGTGCAGGAAGTCGTCCGGGCTGCGCAGGGGGATGCCGAAGCGCAGGTCCGTCATGGCCCGCAGCGCCGAGGACTTGCCGGCCTCGTTGGGGCCATAGATCAGGTGCAGATCCGGGCCGGTCGCGTCGCTCGGGCCGAGGTCGAGCTCGGCGTCGGTGAAGGGGCCGAAGGCCTTGAGCAGGAGCCGCACGAGCCTCATGGCTGTTTGCCGGCTTGAGCCCCCGCCGCGGCCAGGCGCGCCAGGACCGTCGCCTCGGCGTCCCGCAGCAGGGCCGGCCAGACCTCGGGGGTATCGAGCCGCGGGAACTCGCCGGCGGACATGGCGGCCGCGCCGGGGAATGCTCCTGCCGCACCGGCATGACCGCCGTCCGTGGCTGCCACCTCCGGCGGGAGGGCGCCCAGCAAACCGCCAAGCTCCGCCCGGACCAGGGCGTCCAAGGCGGCGGGGTCGGCGCCGATCGAGTCCACCAGCCGGACCAGCTCGCCTACCGCGTCCTGGCGCTCCGCGGCCTGGGTCCGGTCCATGGGCGTGGTCAGGTCCAGTCGCACCTGCTCGATCCAGACCTCGGCCTCGGCCAGGTCCTGGGCCGCCGCACGGACCTCCGCATCCAGGGTCCCGGGCTGCTCCGCCTCCAAGGCATGCAGGGCAGTGCGCCCAGTGAGGACGACCCGCACCGCGTGCAGCCGGTCGCCCGCCCCAGCCAACATAGGCGTCAGGGCGGCGCGGAACGCATCGCACAGGGCGTCCCGGCGGTCAATGCCGTCCAGGCTGACGGTTACCTGGCTCCAACGCACCGAGTCCAGGGGCACAAACTCCGCCTCGAAGCACCCCGCGGTCACGCTGACCAGCTCGCACCCCTTGGGTCCGGTCTCGTTGGCGTGCCGACCCTGAAGGTTGCCCGGGAAGACGATGCGGGGGGACTCGGCCACGACCTCGCGGGCATGGACATGCCCAAGGGCCCAATAGTCGTAGCCCTTGGCGACCAGGGTCGCGAGGTCGGTGGGCGCATAGGGGTCATGGCCGGCGCGCCCGGTCAGGCTGGTGTGCAGCAGGCCGATGTTGAACCAGCCCGGCACCGGCTCGGGGTAGGACGGGACCAGGTCCGCATCCTCCGCGCGGTTCCGGAAGCTCCGCCCGTGGATGGCGACCGAAAGTCCCTCCAGACGATGGGTCTCGGCCGCCCGGCTGGGAAAGACCTTGACGTTGGGGGGCAGGGTCAACTGGCGCGAGATCACGCCCTGGGCATCGTGGTTGCCCTGGACGATGAAGACCGGGATGTCAGCCCGGCCCAGGCGCACCATCTGCTCCCGGAAGAAGAGCCCCGTGTGGAAGTCCTGCCAATCCCGGTCGTAGATGTCCCCGGCCAGCAGGACGAAGTCCACGGCCTCCCCCAGGGCCTTGTCCACCAGCCGCTCCAGGGCCTGGCGGGTCGCCGTTCGCAGCCGCTCCACCGGTGCCCCGGCGTAGCGGTCCAGTCCCGCGCAGTGGGCTGTCGATGTGCAAATCGGCGGCGTGCAAGAAGCGCATGGCGGCGGTCTCGGCAGCGATGTCTGTGCGCGGGGCACCGGTTACCGTTTCGGCCCCGCGCCTTGCGGTGCCGCCGGGCCCTAGAGTCTAACCCGACCGCGGGTTATGAGCCTTAACCCGGGCGCAGTTTGACTCATGCAGGGTCGAATCCGCGAAGGAACGCCATGCCTGGTCCGATCGGGCCCGTCGCCAAGAGCCCGGAAACGGCAGAATGCTAGCTCGACTTCGAATATTCGCCTCTCCCGAGGGCTGTTCTTTGCCTAGTGTGGCCACCGAGCGCATTGCAAGTGCCTGATTGAGTGAAGTAAGGGTCCGCGCCGATGCTTGTAGTGCCGATTCTGTTCGTTGAGCGAACGGGGTGAGGTGAAGTTGAGCGGGTTGCAGCTGCGCCTCTCGTGCCGATGGGGTACCTGCTGGCTGGCCTGCGCGTTGTGGGATCAGCTGCAACTGGACCTCTTCTGGCAGCCGCGCCTGCCGCCCAGCCGCAAGGGGACGCGCTGGTTCAATGTGATCAAGACCCTGGTCGCCTACCGGCTCCTCGGCCCGGGCAGCGCGTGGCGCCTGCACCGGCAGTGGTACGACCGTAGCGCCATGGGTTACTTGCTCGGCGAGAACTTCGCCGTTGCTCACAGCCACACCCTCTATCGATGTCTCGACAAGCTCCGGGCGCACAAGCGGGCGTTGTTCTGCTACCTGAAAGAGCGCTGGCGCGACCTCTTTGACGCCCGCTTCGAGGTCTTGATCTATGACCTCACCAGCACGTACTTTGAGTGCGATCCGCCCGAGTATGGCAAGCCCAAACACGACTATAGCCGCGACAAGCGCCCCGACTGCATGCAGGTGGTCATCCATACCGCCTTCACGGGCACGGCCCCCGAGGTCCGGTTGTTCACCCTGGACGACCTGCGCGACGCCGCCGAGCGCCGAGTCCTCAAATGGGCCTTCGTCGAGCCTGAACGCCTGCGTCCGGGCCGGACTACGGCGGCGCTGACCGAGCAAGCGCCTGGGCGCTTTGGTGACCTGGCACAGGCGCTGGGTGCCGGTGGGCACGATCCCAGGGCCGTCGGCCACTTCTGCATCCGGCTCCTCTTCTGCTTGTTCGCCGAGGACATTGAGCTGCTGCCCCGGCAGATGTTCAGTCGCCTCCTCGCCGCCGGCGAGAAGGTCGGCACCGGGGAAACGCTGATCGCTCCCGCATCGTTTTGGGTCAGTTCACCATGATAAAGAGGCTCCGGTTAGGGGTGGGGAACGACCGCTCAGGCGGCCAGCGGCTCGGCGGCAAACAGGCGCTTGGCCTCGAAGGTGGCGCCTCGGGCGATGTGCCACAGGGCCTTGGCCAGCTTGCGCATGAGCTCGACGACGGTCTTGTTCTTCAGCGCTCCCGGGCGGTTGGTCTTGTGCACAAACCAGCGCTTGACTACCGGGTCATGGGCGATCAGACGCAAGGCGGCAAAGTAGAGGTAGAACCTGGCCACCGAGGGACCACGCTTGGTGATCTTCAGCTGTCCCTTGTGCTTGCCGCTGCTGCGTTCCTTGAGGTTGAGCCCGATTGCCTTGATGTAGCTGGCGGCATCGGGGTAGTCCTGTGGGGATCCCAGGGCCGCCACCAGCACGGCGGCAGAGACCTTGCCAATGACCGCGCCCATGCTCATCAGCATGGCGCCCGCGATCGACACGGCGCTCAATCTCCCGCTCGATCCGTGCACTTGTTTGCGTGTCTCGGACATCTCGGCGGCAAGCCACTGCAGCAGTTCGCGTTCCGCCGCCAGGCAAGGCACACCGACGCTGCGGTGTGCACTGGCCAGCAGCGCCTGGATCTTCTCCTCGCTCAGTTCCGCTCCACCGACGCGACGCATCAGTGCTTCGGCCCCTTGCGCATCGTTCTTGATTGCCTCGTGTCGCCGTAGACTCCAATCAGCGCAGACAGCGTCGCCGAGCCGAGATCCAAGAGGCGCAGCACTCTCCGGCCAGTGGCGACTCAAATGCGCCTCCAGACGATTGCGCGCGGCCTGCTGACGGTCCTTGTCACCGGTTCAGCTCGGTCAGTACCGCGTCATCTCGCGACGCTCTGCACCGGGCTCCTGCCACCGCTGGCTAACCCCTTGCAGATGCAACCGACCGATGAAGTAAGCCGCCTTGGCATCGTGCAGGCTCGGCACACCGTCATACACCTCCGCCGCATCGTGCACCCGCTTGGGACTGACGCGGTACACCGCAATGCCGACCTGATGCAGCTGCCAGACCAGTGGATCCCCATAGGTGCCGCTGGGCTCCATCACCGCTTCCAGACGCTTGTCTTGCCCGAGCCAGACCATGCGTTCGACGATCTCCGCCGTGTGCTCCGGATGGCGCCACTTGAACGTCACCAACGCCGCTTGCTCAGCCTCCATGAGCGTGGCAACGAAGTCCTCCTTGGCCACGTCCACCGCCAGCACGACACGCTCGCCTTCGATCCGATCATGCAACAGGTTCCAGTCCACTTGTTTGAATTCAACGCTTTTGTATCTACGCTTACTCATGGGGACACCTCCAACGTCTCGGTTGTTAACACCACCGCAAGTCAAGCACTCGCGGGACCGAGCTACGAGGGTCCCCCCCTTTCTATAACTGACTCTCATTCGGTTTGGTCGGCGCGTCGGGCGACCTCTGGGAAATAGAGCCGATCCCAGTGGACATCCCGAAACGGGTGCCACACCGTCGGGGGTGGACAGGCGGCCATGGCGATGATCTTCCCCTGCGGAAGCTGGCTGCGCAGCTGATTCAACAATTCCAGGAAGTCCGGTCTCCCGATCGAAGGAGCTCGATATTGATGTGCACCCCCGGCATGCCGGGGGTGCTTGGTCAGCAGCGAGTGGACTGACGTGCGGAAGCGTTCACGCCAAGGGGGGCATGACCGAGAAAACCCTGATCGATCCCAGCGCCGAAGCGACCCAAATCTACTGACCAAAGCCATCATCCGGTACCGGTAACTTACTGATCGGATAAGTCACTGGCGGGCCAAGTGATGAAGATGGGCTAGTGTCGAGACTCGTCCTGTAGGTCAGCGGTCAGTCCGGTGACTTCGGCGAGGGGCGAGACGAGATTCTCCATCCCAGACGAGAGGAGTGCGAGGGTCTCGACCTCCAAGGTCTCGGCACGGACCATCTTGAGCACAGGGTCCTGCGGTACGTCGATGTTAGGCGCCAGGAGTCGGGACGCTATCCTGTTGGTACACAGTCTCGCAGTGCTTGGCCCAATCATCCATCAGGCTGCGTCGTTTCTCGAAGAGTGTGCCTCGGGCGTAGGCGGCCTCAGCCTTGTCCTTGAGCTGATGCGCCAAGGCATGCTCGATCACCTCACGTGGGTATGCTGTCGTCTCGCCAGCCCAATCGCGAAATGTGCTGCGAAATCCATGTGCGGTCAGGTCGGGTGCGGCCCATGCGCTTCAACACAGCACCTAACGTCATGTCGGAAAGAACACCTTTACGTGGTGCCGGGAACACCAGATCGTTGTCGACAAGACGGGGCAGCGCCTTGATGATCTCAACCACACGGTCAGATAGCGGGATACGATGTTCCTTCCCCGCCTTCATCCTCGCCTCGGGAATCACCCAGAGCTTGTTGTCAAGGTCGATCTCCGCCCACCTCGCGCCCCGGACCTCACCGCTACGACAGGCCGTCAGGATCAAGACTTCGAGTGCCCGCGCGGCCATGCCTTCTCGTTTTTGTAACTCTGCGATGAACGCTGCGACCTCGCCATGAGGTAGTGCTGCATGATGCTCGACCTTGGATACTTTGCTGGGCTTGGGCAAGATCTTGTCGAGATGCCCTTTCCAACGCGCAGGATTCTCACCGTCCCGGTATCCATGCACAGTCGCCCAGTCCAGGACACTCTCGATCCGGCCTCGGACACGGCTGGCAGTCTCAGTTTTTGTTGCCCAGATCGGCTCCAGAATCTTAGTGATATGACCGAGAGTAACGTCACGCACCTGTAGACTGCCGATAACTGGGCTGGCATACGTGTTCAAGGTAGCTGCCCACTGTGCCGCGTGCTTGGGGTTACTCCACTCGGACGACTTTGATTCGATGAACTTGCGTGCCGCCTCATCGAAGGTTGTCTCGACACCCCTAGCCGCAATCAGCGCACTACGCGCCGCTGCCCGCTCGGCAACCGGGTCACGGCCATTCTTCGATGGCCTGCTCGCGTTTCTCGGGCTTTCTCGCGAGCCTGAGCAAGCGTCACGTCTGGAAAGGCACCGAGGCCCACCTCACGACGCTTGCCGCCGACCAGTACGCGCAAGATCCACGACCGAGCGCCTGACGGAGTGATCTGAAGAATCAGTCCCGCCACGCCGCCGACTGCATGCGTCCCAGGCGCCTTCAGTCGCCCCACGTCGAGGGCAGTCAACTCCTTGGCCTTTTTTGGCATTGCATGTTGCCCCCGGCGATTTCAAACTAAGCACTTATGCGGGTGCCGTACGCACGAGCGCGCTGCGAGAGCGTCTTCCCAGGCGAGATTCTGGACGCTGCGGCTACCCGCCATCCTACCCGCCATAGAAAATGCGATTGGACGATACACCATGCGACACAATAAGACGAGAACAATCTCTAAGGCGCTGTCTCAGCGCCAAAAATGGCACCTAGCGCAACAGCATGAGACACGCTGATACTAGATCCAGGCAGACACCCTCTCCGCCATCGTCCAAGTCGCGCGCTATGACTCCCGGAGGACCGAGCGGGCTGGCCGCCGCCCCTAGGATTTCGCGGCAGCCGCATCCAACTCGGTCGTTTTGTCTGGGTTGACACCGCCCCGCCACAAGAATCCCGTCGCGCTCATCGGGAGCCCTTTTCAAACGTGATCGACCTGCATTGCCACATGCTGCCCGGCATCGATGACGGTGCCAGCGATCTGCGGACATCCCTGGAGATGGCCCGGATCGCCGTGGCCGACGGCATCACCATGACCGCATGCACGCCCCACATCTACCCGGGCCTCTACGAGAACAATGCGGCGGGGATTCGGGCAGCAGTCAGCGCCCTGAGACAGCAGCTGCTGGAAGCGGAAATACCGCTGGACATCAC
>CAVPXP010000019.1:0-63949 GCA_963709645.1 uncultured Gammaproteobacteria bacterium | reverse complement strand
TTTGCCCTGAGTCAGGTGTTCGAGCTTGGGCTACGCTACGCAACTCCAGTCATCACAAACCTTGGCAACAGTGTGTAGGCTGCTGCCTAACCCCTCGGTCAAGCGGAGCGCCAACGGCGGGCCACCAGGCCCCGGGCTGGCGGTACGCGGTACATTTTCGCCAGCCCGGGCCTGGCGTCCCGCCGTTGTCGCCCGCTTACCTCGAACGTTAGAGCCACATAGAAACAAATACTTGGTGAATCGATATGAACCTACCAGCAATTGCGCGGCTTCTCCATCTATCCGAGGAAGAAAGAGCTGAACTCGCTCAAAAACTGCTGCTAAGTCTAGACTCACCTTCTGAGAGCGAAATCTCGGAGGACTGGCTTGCAGAAGCAGACCGAAGAGCACGTGAGCTAGATGAAGGTCTCGTGCAGCCAGTTTCTGCAGAGGAAGTTAGGCGAAAAGCAATGTCTCTGCTCAGATGAGCTATTCCTTTCATCCCGCTGCTGAAGCAGAGTACTTGGAATCTATCGCCTATTACGAGTCAAAGCGCCCAGGGCTTGGCGCTACGTATCTCGCCGAGTTTGAAAGAGTAATGGATGCGATCTGTGATGCTCCGCACAGAAACCCCGTAGAAAGACGTACTGACGTAAGGCGCATGCGAATGAAACGATTTCCCTTTACAGTTTTGTACCGAGAGCACGGGAATACTGTTCAGGTATTGGCAGTAGCGCACCACCGGCGCGCCCTCAGTACTGGCTTGGCCGGCTCTAACACTCGGGTAAACGCCGAAGCCGGCCAGACAGCGGCCGGATCGGGTTACCCGAAACGTTAGGCAACAAACGGCAGCCAATAATGGCAACGATTTGCAAGAAATGCGGATACCAGAGGAAGGCAACAGACTTAGCGCCGGATTACGAATGCCCTCAATGCGGCGTCGTCTACGCAAAAGCTGATGCACACCTTGAGCGAAAACGGCTAGAAGCGGAGCGAGAGCAAACACTCGCAAACAGACTATATTGAATCCGGCTACAGAAAAAGCCGAAAAAGCGCAAGTTTCGGACCAACCTAGAAAATCTAAGGCAATACGCTCCGGCTCACTGTCAAATATCAGCAATCGCAATTGGCTTATTGCCATACTTATAGGCGCAAACATTCTAATCTGGTCATTCGGCGACTTTACCGGCTGGCATCCGTTTGGTATCGGAGCCCCCACGATACCTCGCCCCAATCCTGATTCGGCCGCCGCGCACCTTCAGTCAAGTTCGGGCGCTCAGAGAATCACTAGCAATAGCTATTTCGGATGTCAAGAAAGAGAATATAGAGACAAGCTTGTCAGCGCTGCGGTCCAGAGGGACCAGGAAGCCTTCAAGAAGGGCTAATGGTCGGCGTGCTCGCAGGGCAGTGCGTGATGTTCCAACAGGGTGAAGAAGTTCCTGACGGATACCGCCATTATCTCAGGTCTAGTTAAGGTTCGCCGCCGTGGAGACATGTTGGACTATTGGGTTAATATCGAAGCAGTGAAATAGCAAGCGGGCAATGGGGTCAGGTTTTGCCTTTTGCGGAAAGAATGAAGAGCCTAGCAAGCGGGCTCAAAAGCGAGCGCGCGCCACGGCCGTCGTGCCAGCTCGGAGGTCATCGAGTGCGGTGTGCGCCCGCTTTAGCCCGGACGTTAGAGCCACATAGAAACAAATACTTGGTGAATCTGATACGAACCTACCAGCAATTGTGAGGCTCTTCATCTATCCGAGGAAGAAAGAGCTGAACTCGCTCAAAAACTGCTGCTAAGTCTAGACTCACCTTCTGAGAGCGGTGAAATCTCGGAGGACTGGCTTGGCAGAAGCAGACCGAAGAGCACGTGAGCTAGATGAAGGTCTCGTGCAGCCAGTTTCTGCAGAGGAAGTTAGGCGAAAAGCAATGTCTCTGCTCAGATGAGCTATTCCTTTCATCCCGCTGCTGAAGCAGAGTACTTGGAATCTATCGCCTATTACGAGTCAAAGCGCCCAGGGCTTGGCGCTACGTATCTCGCCGAGTTTGAAAGAGTAATGGATGCGATCTGACGCTCCGCACAGAAACCCCGTAGAAAGACGTACTGACGTAAGGCGCATGCGAATGAAACGATTTCCCTTTACAGTTTTGTACCGAGAGCACGGGAATACTGTTCAGGTATTGGCAGTAGCGCACCACCGGCGGCGCCCTCAGTACTGGCTGGCGGCTCAACACTCAAATGCTGAAGCCGGCCAAACAGCGGCCGGATCGGGTTACCCGAAACGTTAGCTGTGGGAGAAAAGCATGGGCGAAAACACGGACGACCAACCTCCATGCACTTCACCACGTCCGCCGATTGGTGGGCGAGCGATCTCGCATCCGTCATGGATCTTTTGGATCAAATGTACAACGCGCTTGCGCTCGCCAAGCATCTCGGGAAAAATCGAAGAAGAGAAGCTGGAACGCAGCTTGCGACAGGCGGAAGAGAACTCGTTCAGGTTCCGCAAATGGGGACCGAACTAGATATGTTCTTCCATGAATGGGCGCGGTACTTACGTCGTGTTGGCCCAGAAGCCGCCCGTATCCTACCGGACTTTCGGGCTGGGTCTTCCAACTTCGCCGGCGACATCTCTAGCTGATATTCGGGCCCAAACTTTTCTCATACGCTAAAGACCCCAGCACGTTTCTTTCGCAGCAGAGTCGGCTGACGATTGTTCGCATCGAGATGTCTTCGCCCGGTGGGTTCACCCTAAAGGGTTTGGGCGAACCAATTCGGCAACTACGTGAACTCATAAAGGATCTCTGCTACCGTAACCGCCAAGAGGAGCAAATGGGCGAATTGGAGTTGTGAAACAAGAAGTTGGCGTATAGCTTCTGAGCATAATCTATCGCCGCAGCAAATCTACGTGTTAGCAACGAACACTATAGAGCATCAGCAGTACATCGGAGATGTAATTGGTGAGGGACGTTTGGCATTAGCGGGAACTCAGCCCGAATCATCAAATACAACTCCTCGGCCAGTCCGGAAACACACGTCGTGAAGGAATCCTCCCAGTCAAAGCAGCTAACAATTGGCTGGCGCCCACCCGATACCGCGCGCGCAGCTCGGCGCAGAACCACAGGGTCGTGCCAGCGCGGTATTGGGCCGGCCAGCCAAAACGTTAGGAAGGAAAACAATGTTCCCAGGTATAACCAAATCGGTTCTTGATGATTCGGAATTCAAGGAGGATTCCGTTAGGGAACCATCTTGTCGGACTGTCTACTTAGCTTGGTCATTCTGATGGGAATCCACGTGTCATTCGAAGCAAAACCTTAAAACACCCCTTTATTCGGGTAGGTACAAGAAATCATCCAGTTAAAACTATCCCGGATTATTCGTTCGTTATTGACGAAAAAATATTATTCATATTGGATGCAAAGGCTCCAAATGAAGATGTTCTAAATCCAGAACACGTTCAACAAGCATACAAAGCTGTCGCTATTATCTGAAGATGGTGTGAGGAGTTGCTCTGTGCAACGGAAAAGAGTTAGTGATTTTTAGTGTTGCCCAAGAAGCCCCTTTACTTCGAATTGGTTTCGAACGATTTGAGTCTGAATGGTCTGAGATAGAAAAATTTCTTATGCCTCGCCATTTGCGTGAGCCAGCCTTGAGAAAATTTGCTCCCGATTTTGGGTTGGCACGAAAACGGATGGGGTATCCAACGTGATACCAAGCTTGTCATGATGGAAACACGTCTAAATATGTTCGGGCGTGTAAATGATGAGCTAATGACGGCTTCAGCGAACACGGATTTTGGTTCTGGGCCACACTGCGTGAGTTTTGATTTTCACCCGAAAATGCTGTCCAGAATTGTTTCAGGCTTGCCCAAGCCACTAGCTGAGTAATTCACCACAGCATTGTCTCACGTGCCGTTTCAGGCTTCGGCAGGTTTGGTCATTGAATTGGATCTTACTGCAATGATGGGTGATGAACGCAGGGGCAGAGTGAATCCTTTATACCTCTCGTTATCGAAGAAATACATGCATCTCGCTTCAACCCAACTGAGGAGCAAGAGGATACAAATGAGTATCCCTCGGGGTTGTTCAAGTTAAGAGATGCCTTTGTTGTTGGTGATGAAAATGCTAACAAAGCCATAAAATGCGATGCTAAAGCTGCGCTGCTCGTACCTCGCTATGCAGCCTTTTGCCTCCGGTTACGCGCAGGCGTTAGGTTTTGTATGAGTACACTTTTATGAACAAATTAAAAATGGTACTGGCCATAATTCTTAGCGGTACTGCTTTCGTCTTCATTTATCGCATGGCTACTGATAATGAAGTCAGCGCAGTACAAGTCACCGGTATCGTTCGATCTGTGCGCTCCTTCGCACATCGCTAGCTGACCGAGTAAAAGAGTTCACAGCGGGAAGTAAGGGAATGAGCGCAAAACTTTCCAAACTAGGTAAAGAAATCACTGATATTCAGAATCTTCTACTAGCCGGAATAGATAGTGATAGCTCTGTAGTTTTGGCAAAGATTAAAAATGGAATATTAAATGCCCCTACCGAAGAAAGTGAACAAGATGAATTAAAATTCCGTTTGCGTATTCTACGAGAGAAAGCATTTATAATTCGCGATGAAACAAAGTGTAAGAGCATCTCAGATTCGGTCAAAAAGTCAGGGAATATTTCTAGTTGTTTTATAGTAACGATGTTGGGGGATGCACATTTGGACAAGTCTGAATCGCATGAAGAAAAAACCTAACAAGGCAAATTCAGCCGACCCCAAAATGCGCCGCTTCGCTCTGAAAAGTGAAAAGGGGTCAGATCCCTTTTCTATACGCAAGCAATGAGAATCGCCAAAGGGACCACCGGCGTCAAGTCTTGCAATCAAGCATTGATGGGATGATCTGGGCAGAAGCGCAAGATGAACGTGCGCAATAGTGTGCCGGGACACTTTTCGTCAGCCGGCCCATTGGGGTCAGGCATGACTCCAATACCCTCAGGTGATCGCGCAACTGGGCCGGAGTTTGCAAAGCTCATCCCCACCCGAGCGCGCGCACTGAGAGAGAGGCGTCAAGACAGTCGCTCACCGTCCCGGTGTCGGTTGCGGCCGCGGCCGCGGCCAACATCCTGAAATCTGGCGGGACTTGGCCAGACCTCATGGTGGCGCCGGCATGGTGCGCGGGATAGGATCGGCTCGGATGCCGTCACCCGTAAAGAGGAACCGCCATGCAACAAGATGCCGCCGCCGATGTATCCCGGCTAACTGCTACCGTCGAGCGTCTCTCGGACACGCTAGAGCGCCTGGAGCGGCGACAACGCCACGCAAAGGTGATCACCGCCGCGGCCCTTCTTGCGGTTGCGGCCTTCCTGCTCGGCGGCCGTGTTCTGAACCCCGCGCAAGCCCAAGCGACCCCACCGACCGCGCCCCGCGATCCGGCGGCGTTCGCGGCGGCGCGCGAGGACCTGTTCAAGCAACTGGACCCGACCCAGCGCCGGGAGATGGAACGTTTCGAGCAGGACGTTTCCTGGGTCTCCCAATACCGCCACCTCTACGGCGACCAGTTTGACCCGGCCGCCATGGTTGCGGTCATGCTCGGGCGGATGGCCAAGTCGGTGGAGGCCGTGCCCGAGATGCGCACGGAGATGCAGGTGATGAACGCGAAGATGAACGCCTTGCCGGTGATGGCAGGTGAGATTCAGGGCATGAACGCCAAGATGGGCGTGATGGCCGCTGGGATGGACTCGACCATGGGCCGGGCTGGCCGGATGATGCCCTGGAGTTGGTAGTGACCGAAGCGACGGCTTGGGTGGGTCCGCTGCGTACGGGTCATTGATCGGCCGTTGGAGCCTGGAATCGCCTGTGGCTATGCGATGGCATCCGTTGTGGGGATAGCCCGCCTCTCGCGGCGCGCCGTCGGACCAGGGGTCGCGCCGCACGGGGCGACACGCGACGACAAACCCAGGGAAGGGTCTATTCAGTGCCTGCCGAGGCGATCCCAGTTTCCACCCGGTTTACATCCACCGCAATGCTGAGGTCGTGCGCCCCCCCGCCGTAGAAGACGCCGCGCAGGGGGGTAACGTCCTGGTAGTCGCGCCCGATCGCGGTGGTGATGTGGTGCTCCCCGGGAATCTGGTCGTTGGTCGGGTCGAGATCCACCCACCCTAGTTCCGGGACGAAGACCGCGAACCAGGCATGTGACGCGTCGCTGCCCTGCAGCTTCACCTGACCCGGTGGGGGCAGGGTCTCCAGGTAACCACTGACGTAGCGGGCCGCAAGCCCGAGCCCGCGCAGACAGGCGAGCCCGAGGTGGGCGAAGTCCTGGCAGACCCCGCGACGGTGGCTGAGCACCTCCGCCAGGGGTGTGGCGATGTTGGAAAAATGGGGGTCGTACTCGAACTCGCGGTAGATCCGCCCCATCAGGTCGATGCTCGCCTCCAGCAGTGGCCGCCCCGGGGTGAAGGAGCCCAGCGCATAGTCGGTGGCGGCCGGGTCGAGGGGTACCAGCGGTGAGGCCAGGGTGAAGATCCGGGCCACGCTATGGGCCTCGTCCCGCCCGGCCTGGAGGCGCTCCAAGGCCAGCTCCCAAGGCACCGAGGTTGCCGGGTCCGGTAGGCTTCGGGGCGAGACTTCCACCTCGCTGAGAGCCGTCACGTCCAGGTGCGAGTGGGACTGCTGGATGGCGAAGTAGCTCACCCGATTGCCGAAGAAGTCCGTGTGCTCCCGTGCAACCGCCGGCCAGGGGTCCACCCGCACCTGGCTAGACAGACAGGTCTGGTGGGGCAGATCGCGCGGCTTGAGGTGAGCGATGCTGTGGCATAGGGAAACCGGGTCCGTATACCGGTAGCTCGTAACGTGTGAGACACGGAACTTCATGGGTGCTCACCGCCCGCGGTCCGGCCTTGATCCAGCCGACTGAGGCCGACCAGGCTGTGGGGCTGCTCCTCGTGATGGAAATACTGGGCGCTCAGGGCATCCGACAGGGCCGCCAGCTCCTCCTGGATCTCCGCCAGTGCGGCATCCAGGCTCGCGCGCTGCGGCCCTTGCTCTGCGGTGGATGCCTCGGCTCGCACCAAGCGGTCGAGCTCCGCAAGGCGCACCCCGGTCAGGACCCTGAGGACCAGCTTTTCCGCCGCGGTCCTCCCGGCCTGGAGCTCCCCGCGGGGCATCTTGTTCACCAACAGTTTGAGCTGCACCAGCTGATAGGCTAGGGACCGGGGGTTGTTCTCGTCCTGGAAGACCAGGTCGAGCAGAGCCCCGATCCGGGTTCCTGCCTGATAACGGCGCCTATAGGTGATCAGACTGTCCGTTACCCCCAATACCGCCTCCACCAGGAGGTTTTCCTCAGCAGGGGCACCGACCGGGACCAAGGTGGAACGTAGCAGGGTGGCGATGTTGACCCCGCGCTCCAGCCGCCGCCCCGTCTCCAGGAAGTGCCATCCCTCGTTGTGCGTCATGTTCTCGTGGGTGAGGGCAGAGAAAGCGACCAGGGAGGTGACCAGCGGGTCGAGAACGTCCAGGGCCCGGCCCAGCTCCCGCGGCGGATGACGAGCAAACTCGCGCATGCGCAGGTCCACGTCGCTGACTACGCGCCAGGTGTCGGTGGAGAGGCGGTCGCGCACCGACCACGCGGCTTGGCCGAGGGCCAGCAAGGTCTGCGGCAGGCCGCCGATGTGCCCGGGGTCGGAGACGAGCGAGAGGATCTCCGGTATGGGGTCGGCCAGGCGCCCTGCGGCCCCCTCGCCGATGAAGCCGGGGAAGCTCAGACTCTGCCGGGTGAGTGCCTCGAGCAGCGACCGGAGACAGCAGTCGGCGGCCTCGCCATCGGATGGATCGGGGCGCTCGTCCAGTTTGAAGATGGTCACCCGCAGCAGACGCACCAGGCCCTCTGCCCGCTCGGCATAGCGCCCGATCCAGAACAGGTTGTCCGCAACGCGGCTGGACACCTCGCTCTCGTGTACCACCGCCGGGCTCTGCAGGTCGCTGGCGACGATCAGGGTCTCGCGCAGCTCGGGCTCCGAGGCCAGGACCCAGGTGTCCTTGCCCAGCCCGCTCGGGGTCGACTGGCCCCGCGCAGCACCCCGCGGCCGGGTGACGCGGCTCAGACCCCCGGGCATAACGGCGTAACCGTCGTCCTCCGCGACCAGGAAGCTGCGCAGGATCGTTGGGTGCGGCTCGATGTGACCGGCGATCAGGGCTGGGGCCGTGGACGGGGTGATGTGCTCCTGGGCGACGAACTGCCTGGGGTCCGCGCGCATCCGCTCGCAGAGCGCGGCTCGCTGCGCCGCGTCCATTTCGGCGGGGAAGACGACCCGCGCCCCGTTGCCTTCGTCTGACTGCTTGATGACCAGGGTATCGAGGTCGGCCAGGGCCCGCTCCAGTCCGTCCGGGGTGCCGCACCACCAGGTGGGGATGTCTGGCAGCAGCAGTTCCTCCCCCATCAAGTCCTGGCACAGGGCGGGTAGGTAAGCCATGAGCCCGGGGTGCTCCAAGACCCCTGTACCCAGGGCGTTAGCGACGCTCAGATTGCCGGCTCGCACCGCCTGGAGCAGTCCAGGGACCCCGAGGGGGGAGTCCTCGCGCAGCTCCAGGGGATCGCACCAGGCGTCGTGCACCTGCCGGAGCAGGACGTCGATACGCTCCAAACGCCCCAGCGTGCGCAGCCACAGAGCACCATCGCGCACCGAGAGGTCGCTGCCCTGGACCAGGGTATACCCCAGGTAGGTGGCGAGGTAGGCGTGCTCGAAATGGGCAGCGTCGCGCGGTCCCGGGGTCAGCACCGCCACCCTGGCGTGGCCCTCGCGGTGGGGGGCCAGTCGGGCAAGGGTGCGCCGCATGGTGCGGTAGAAGCCGGCCAGCCGGTGGACGTGGGAGTCACGAAACAGGCTCGGCAGGACCCGGGAGAGGACCACCCGGTTCTCCAAGGCATAGCCACCGCCGGAGGGCCTCTGGGTACGGTCCGCGATGATCCGCCAGCACCCGTCTGGGGTGCGGGTCAGGTCCGCGGCATAGTGCACCAGGGGGCGCTTACCGGCGACCTGAATGCCATGGCAGGGCAGCAGATACCCGGGACAGCTGTCGAGCAGCTCAGCCGGAAGGAGTCCCTTCCGGATCGTGTCCCGCGGGCCGTAGAGGTCCTGCAATAGCAGATTGAGCAGTTCGGCGCGCTGCATCAGGCCGCGCTCCAGGGCGGCCCACTCGTCGCTTCGGATTAACAGGGGCAACAGGTCCAGATCCCAGGGACGCGCCATCCCCTGGGGGTCATCGTGAAGGTTGTAGGTGACGCCGTTGTCGCGTATCAGGCGTCGCGCCTCGCGGCCCCGTTCCTCCAAGGCATCTGGCCCCAGGATGCTCAGAGCGTCGACAATGTGCTGCCAATGCGGACGAAACTGCCCGTCCTTGTCGCGGAGCTCGTCATAGACGCCCGGCAGGGGTTGGTAGCTGTCCGCGAGGCGGGACAACGGCTCACTCACCGGTGCCAGGGTGTGCTGCGACATGGGCGCACCTCTTTCCAATGTACGGCCTGGCATTAGACACGCCCGGCCGGCCCCCGGCAAGGCAGAGCGTTCGGCGGCACGGCAAGAGGACCGCAAGGCCGAGATCCCCGCCGATGGGTGGCAAACCGGGCAATCGGTGAATGGGTCACCCCGGACTGCGCGATGGAGACTCACCGCGGACAAGAGCAGTCCGGCGCGAGAAGAAACCGTACATGGCCGGCACCACGAACAGGGTCAGCAAGGTCGACGACACCAGCCCGCCGACGACCACGGTCGCCAAAGGGCGCTGCACCTCGGAGCCCACCCCGGTGGCGTAGAGCAGCGGTGCGAGCCCCAGCAGCGTGGTCAGCGCGGTCATGAGCACCGGACGCAGCCGCGACAGCGCCCCTTCCAGGACTGCCTGCTCGCAGCTCCATGCCGCCTTCCAGGTTCTGGTTGATGGCGTTGACCATGACCACGCCGTTGAGCACCGCGATGCCGAACACGGCGATGAAGCCGATGGAGCCGGGAACCGACAGGTAGAGCCCCGACAGGTACAGCGCCACCACTCCGCCGATCAGGGCGAGCGGCACGTTGAGCATGATCAGCAGTGCCTGCCCGACCGAGTGGAAGGCGAAGTAGAGCAGCAGAAAGATCAGCCCGAGCGACAGCGGCACCACGATCATCAGCCGCTGCTGGGCACGTTGCTGGCTCTCGAACTGGCCGCCGAAGACGACGCTGTAGCCGGCGGGCAGGTCGATCTCCTCGGCGATGCGCCGGTCGATCTCCGCGACCACGCTGCCCATGTCACGCCTGCAACGTTCGCCTCGATCACGACGCGGCGCTGGACGTCGTCGCGGCGGATCTGCGGCGGCCCGGACTCGATGGCCACCTCGGCCACGTCCCGCAGGCGCACCCAGGCGCCGTTGGCGGCGGTCAGGATCAGGTCGCCGATGGCCTCGACGCTGCCGCGGTAGCGGGGCGCCAGTCTGACCAGGATATCGTAGCGCTCGTTGCCGCGGATCACCTGGCCGGCCTCGGCGCCGCCGATGGCGTCCTCCACCAGGGCCATCACCTGCGCCACCGGGATACCGAACCGCGCCAGCCGATCCCGGTCCGGGCGGACCACGAGCTGGGACTCGCCCGCGATGGGCTCCAGTGCCACGTCGCGGGTGCCGGGCACGTCCTTGACCAGGGCCTCGATGGCCTTGCCATATTCGGCGAGCCCGTCGAGATCGGGGCCGAACAGCTTGATCGCGAGCTGCGCCTTGACCCCGGAGAGCAGCTCATCGACGCGCGTGGCGATGGGCTGGGAGAAGGAGAACAAGAGCCCCGGGTGCACCGACATGGCCTGCTCGAACTGCTCCTGCAGCGCGGCCCGGTTGCCGGCCGTTGTCCACTCGGCCTGGGGCAGGAGTCCGACATAGATCTCGATATTCGAGACCGGCTCGGGATCGCCGCCGAGCTCGGCGCGGCCGATCCGGCTGGAGGCATAGGTGACCTCGGGAAAGGCCATGAGAATCGGCTCCAGCTTTGCGGCCACGGCCAGGGCCGTGTCGAGGCTCGACGAGGGCGCCAGGGTCACGCGGATGTTCATGGTCCCCTCCTCCAGCTCCGGCACGAACTCGGTGCCGAGCCGGGGCACCAGCCAGAGCGCCCCGGCGAGCAGCGCGAGCGGCGATCAGCACCACCAGCCAGCGGACCCGCAGCGCCCCGCGCAGCAGCCAGCGGTAGGACCACTCGAACGGGCAACAGGACGGGGCTGGTGCGTGCCTTGACCGGACGGCGAAAGCGCATAGCTGGCGAGCGCCGGCACCACCGTCAGGGCCACCAGCACCGAGGCGAGCATCGCCAGCACGATGGCGACCGCCATGGGCTGGAACAGCTTGCCCTCCACGCCCTCGAGGGTGAACAGCGGCGCGAAGACCACCACGACGACACCGACGGCGAAGAACACCGGGCGCCCGACCTCCCGCGCCGCCTCCTCGATGCGCAGCGCGATGCCGTCTCCCCCTCCCAGCGCGCTGCGCCGAAGGCGCTCCCCGTCCCTCGCCCCCGGTCTCAGGGATGGCCTGGGCGCGGCTCCGCGCGAGAGGTGCTTGAAGATGTTCTCCATCATCACCACCGAGCCGTCCACCATCATGCCGATGGCGATGGCCAGCCCGCCGAGGGACATCAGGTTGGCGGAGATGCCCCACCAGGCCATGACCATCAGGGCGAGCCCCACCGACAACGGGATGGAGATCAGCACCAGCAGGGTCGCCCGGAGGTTGAGCAGGAACAGGGCGAGCACGATCACGATCAGCACGAAGGCCTGGGCCAGGGCGCCGGTGACGGTGGCGACCGCCTTCTCGACCAGGTCCGCCTGGTCGTAGAAGGCCTCGATCACCACGCCTTCCGGCAACGCCCGCTGGATCGCCGGTAAGCGCGCCTTGATGCCGTCGATGGTCGCCTTGGTGTTGGCCCCCATGCGCTTGAGCACGATACCGGCGACGACCTCGCCCATGGCGCGCAGGGCGCCGTCGGCATCCCGCGTGCTCATGGTCACGGCGCCCTGGCGGATCTCTGGACCGAAGGCGACCTCGGCCACATCGCGCACCCGCACGGGCACACCGTCGACGTCCTTGAGCGGGACATTGCCGATGTCGCGCAGTCCATCCTCCCCCGGACGCACCCAGCCGACACCGCGGATGCTGAGCTGCTCGGCCCCGCGGTCCAGGTACCAGCCGCCGGCGTTGCGGTTGTTGGCCTCGATGGCTGCGCTCAGATCCTGCACCGACAATCCGTAGGACAGCAGCCGCTTGGGATCGGCGAGCACCTGGTACTGGCGCACATCGCCGCCGAAGGACAGCACCTCGGTGACGCCGTCCACCGGCATCAGCAGGAGCTTGACCACCCAGTCGTTGAGACCGCGCAGGGCCATGGCGTCGAACCGTTCCGGATCGTCGGTGCGCAGGACGTACTGGAACACCTGGCCCAGCCCGGAGGTGTTCGGCCCGATCTCCGGGGTGCCGACGCCCGGCCGGGATCTGCTCCTTGGCATCCTGCAGGCGCTCGAAGACCAGCTGGCGGGCGAAGTAGATGTCGGTGCCCTCGGCGAACACCACGGTCACGATCGAGAGCCCGGTCTTGGAGATCGAGCGCACCTCGGCCACGTCGGGCAGGGCGTACATCACCGCCTCGATCGGGAAGGTGATGAGCTGCTCCACCTCCTCGGCGGCGAGCCCCGGCGCCTCGGTGTTGACCGTGACCTGGACATTGGTCACGTCCGGGAAGGCGTCCAGGTTGAGCCGCGGCAGCAGCAAGCCGGCCGCGCCGATCAGCGGCGATCAGGGCCAGCAGCACCAGCAGGCGGTTGCGGACCGCCGCTTCGACGATTCTGTCCAGCATCCCTGCGTCCTCAATGGTTGTGCGGATCGAAGCCGCCCTTGGCGAGCTCCGACTGGAGGAAGAAGGCGCCGCGGGTGACGACACGGGTGCCGGCGGGCAGCCCCTCGATCACGGCCATCCCGCCGGTCGTACGCAAGAGCCTCCACCTCGACCGGCCTGAAGGTATCCTCGCCCTCGGCCACGAACACCTGCCAGTCCCCGTCCGGGCCGCGCAACACCGCGGCCTCCGGCACCGCGAGCACCGGATGCCCCGTCTCCCGACGAGGATCACCACGTCGACGAAGACGCCGGGGTGGAGTCGATGCTCCGGGTCGGGCACCTCGATGCGCACCGCCTGGGTGCGCGTCGTCTCGTCGAGCAGGTGATGGATCTGGGTCACGCGTCCGTCGAGCCAGGCATCCCGATAGGCGATACGCGCGCGATCCCCGACCGAGACCCTTGCGGCCTCTTCCGGCGGCATCTGGGCCTCGACCCAGCGCACCGATTCGTCGGTGATCTCGAACAGAACGCGACCAGGCTCCACCAGCTCGCCGAGGACGAACGCATCCCGGACCACGGTCCCGCCCTGCGGGGCAAGCAGCTCGAAGGTGCCGTCGGCCTTCTCGGAGGCCGGCGACCAGGGCGTCGGCCTGGGCCTGGGTCATGCCGTAGGCGAGCACGCGGGAGAGGGCCTTCTGGCGTGCGACGCTCGCCTCCAGATAGTCGCTCTCGGAGACGAACTGGCCCTTGAGCTTGGTCAGCCGTTGCCATTCACGCTCGGCAACGACCAGATCCCCCTGGGCCTCGGCCATGTCCACGCTGGAAAGGGTCACCAGCGGCTGTCCTTGCTCCACCTGCTCTCCCAGTCGTGCATGCCGGGCGATGACCTGGGCCTCGATCCGCGGCGTCACCTGCGCCGTGGCGTAGGCGTTCAGACGCACCTCCCCCGGCGCGCGCAGGGTCTCCCCGAGGACGCGCGGCTCCAGCGCCGAGATCTCGAGGTCCAGGGTCTGGCGCTGCAGCGGGGAGAGATGAATTTCCGCGGCCCCCTCGTGCTTATGCGCAGGCTGGTCGTGGTCGTGGTCTTGGGAGTCGACTTGTTCTTCGTGGGCCCTTCCTTGGTCATCCCCGGGGTGCGCATGGACCGCGCCCGCTGCTGGTTCAGCGGCCATGCCGTCCTTGCCCTCCGTAGCGGCGCTGAGGCGCCCGGGCAGTGCCAGAAGGAGAGCCAGGGAAAGTAGGGCAGCGCTCGTGTGCAGCGCCCTGCTGGCGGGGAACGGAGCAGACATGATGAAGAGTCCTGAATCTGGGGAAAACAGAGGGGCCGAGTACCGAAGCGCGCTCGCGCGCCGAAAATCCGATCTCTCTGAATTCGGTTGTCCGACCGACCGGTGAAATCGGACGCGCATGGTTCGGGTCATACTCAGTGCATTGACTCACCCCAATCGGAGTTCCCTTCATGCTCAGACCGACAGTCGCACGTCCCTGGGCCCACGTCGCCACCGCCGCCTGCATCCTGCTCCTGAGTACGGCGGCGGGGGCCGACGAGACGGCCTTGCCCAGCTACCAACAGGCCCTCGCTGCCTTCCAGGCGGAGCGCGCGGCCAGTAAGGGACCCAAGGTCAGCCCGCAGGACAGGGCTCTCATGGACCAGGCCGGGGCGGACCTGGCCGCGGCCATGCCGAGCCCCGGCCTCAAGTTGGGTGAGCAGGCCCCCGCCTTTCAGCTATCCAATGCCCGCGGGCAAACAGTCTCCCTCGACGGGCTGCTCGAGAAAGGGCCCCTGGTGCTGACCTTCTACCGAGGCGCCTGGTGTCCCTACTGCAACCTCCAGTTGCGGGGCCTGGCCCAGAGCCTCCCCGCCATCCAGGCCGCGGGCGGCCAGTTGGTGGCCATCACCCCACAAACCCCGGACAAATCCCTGGAGCAGGTAAAGAAGGACGGCTTCCCCTTCGAAATCCTGAGCGATCTGGATTCCTCGGTCATGCGCGCCTACGGACTCTTCTTCAAGGTTCCCGAGTCCTTGAGCGACGTCTACAGGCGCAACTTCAAGCTGGACCTGGCGGAGTACAACGGCCCCGGCCGCACTGTCCTGCCGGTGCCCGCCACCTATGTGATCGATCCTGGCGGGGTTGTGCGCTTCGCCTTCGCCGACACAGACTACCGCAAACGGGTGGAGCCCGCGGCTATCCTCGAGGCGTTGAAGGGGCTGTGACCCCAAGGCACATCAGCGTTAATGAGCATGGTCGTGCGCGTCAATCACTGGGCGGCCCAGAACCAACTCGCGCACCTTGACCACCACCGCCGCCGAGTCCCGCTGCCTTCCCACGGCGCGGATAGCCTCCGCATCACCACCCTGGGAGTCACGCACCACAGGACGCCGGCACTGGTCGCTGGAGGCGGCCTTCGAGGCGAATCGTCATCGCCTCGGCGTGGAGACCCAACACCAACTGACACCCCTGGATATCGCCCGCATCACGCCCAGGCCGTCGGCCTGTTTTCGCGCGCCTGTCCGATCGTGCATCGGTGGCCCGATCAGTAACCCCTGCCCTCGCGTCCGACGGCCCGGTGCCGCAAACGGGACCCGACCTTATCCGAAGGTGTCGTTCTCTTGGCGAACTCTAAATCCTGGAAAACCCTATGTTGTATTCCACTTCGGCTGGACCATACTGTAACTATATGAAATATATCAAAAATGAGTAACACCCTATAAAACATCGAATATTCCTCGCCGGCCTCGCTGTCGCTCTTGCTCTTGCTCTTGCGTCGGCTTGGGCTGCCGATCTGCCCCTAGCCAGTGCCGTGTATGCACGGGACGGTAGTCCGCCAGAGGTTACGCTGGCGGCGTATCGGGCCATGTCGGCCGTCAAATCCCGCAACCATGACAGAGCGCAGGATATTTCACCCCGGCAGATGGTCGCGCTGCTGGAAGTGTGTGAACGCACCGGGGCCAGTCTGGGGCAGGCACTAGCGACCGGAGAGTTCGAGAGCGCCCATACCTGGAACGACCACGTTCGGCCCTACCTGAAAAACGGAAAACTGGGTTCCGGGACCGGGGTGTGGCAGTTCCAGCCCACGACCTTCCACCGTGTTGTCAAATTGTTCGGCACGCAACTGCTGGCCGCGACTGAGGCAGATACTTCGACGGGCCGTAGACACATGGATCTCGGGGAGGGGCCCTTTCCCGATGCAAAGGTGCGCAGCCTCATTCAGGAAACAGTCAACGGCAAGCGGGATCGGGAGGACGAGGAACTCCAGTTACTCCGCCACAATTTCGCTGTGCTGGCCTTTGCGAATCACTACCTGAGTATTGACTCCGGCGCAGCCACACCGGAAGAAGATTATCTGTACCACTTCTTGGGGGCAGGACAGGCCAGACGGGTACTAGGGCTGGCGCGGGGCGAGGCGCGCGATACGCTGTGTGTCAAACCTGTCGAGGCATCGGCTCTTCCCCTGGAAACAAAGCCGGAGCAACCAGTCATTGGCGGCAGAAGCGCAACAATGAAAGCGGATGCCGCGTTTCGGGTGGTGTCTCCGATTTCAGCCGAACGGGCTCTTGTGCATCCAACTGGGCTTGATGCGCCGCCGCCGGCATCTTCGGAGCTGGAGCTGGAAACACAATCGAAGCTACCGACCCTAGACCATGCAGTCGACTCAATGGCAGCGCAGACCGTCCTTCAGGCGGTCCCCCCAATGACTACCGAACCCGCCGTTTGGTTCCCTGTTGCTCCTGATCTGCCGCCGCCGGTTTCGTCGGAGTGGGGGCTGCCCGCCAACTCCCCCACCGTGACAGGCAACCTTGGCATGTTCTACCGCGACGGCAGAGGGCAGACCCAGCCTTACACCTGGGCGGAGTTCATGCAGAATCTGGCAAGTTGCGTCCAAGCCGACAACCAGCCGGCGTTGGTTCGAGCCAAGTATGGGGTCGGGTTCGAGCTTGATGGGGGCGATACTCCGGAGCGGGCTTTCGATCCGGAGAAGGTGTCTGACGCAGCAGAGTTTGGCCACGAGAACGGCTGGACACTGCTCGTGCCTGAGGCGCTGATCACAGGCCCGCTCAGCAGGGATGAAGCAGAGCAGTATAAACGGCGCCTCTCCGAACTGGTGAGCCAGCGCGGTGACGAACCGTCGGATACGCTGCCACCCGAGACTTTGTCAGCGCTGCGTCATCTGAGGATGTTGCCTGCGAGCCTGGAAGAGAACAGCACCACCGACCCGGAGGTGCGTAAAGCCCTGCACAACTTCCGCAAGAAGGTCGGCAAGGACGAGCCGGACGATCCAGCGCAGTCCAACCTGCTGATGCCCGCCGAGCGGATTGCGCTGGAAATCTACGACCAGCGCCTCGCCCGCTATGCCGCGTTGCAGGCTCGCCAGCAGGCTTCCTTCGGCGATGCCCACGACCTGAAGCACATCAGAAAAATGCCCGCAGAGTTGCAGCGGCTAGCGGCCCCTCGTATTGCGGCGTTGCAAACGGCGCTGGCCGCGCACAGGCTGCTGGCACAGCCGACAAAGAAATCCGTTTGGCGGGACAAGAAGCGCAAGAAGCACGTGGAATACAAAACGCTCCCGTTCGCAGGCAAGGCGGACAAGGCAACGGTTGCTGCACTGAACAGCTTCCAGTTTCGCAATGGCCTGCTGAAAACGGAAGGTATTCTCGATTCTGTGACACTAGAAATGTTGGGCCTGCCGCCGATGGGACCAGAAATATTTACGCCCCTGCCCACGCCTTAGCCAGCAGGGAGAAATCCTAGGGCGATTTCTGTCGAATCATGTACCAGCTTACTCGTCTTTTCGCCCGCTTTCGGTGTCGTGCCGGCAGTCACATAGCCCAGCTATACTCATGCCGGCACTCCTTGAAGGCGACCGAAAATCCTTCGCAATCTGGTACATGATTCTCCGGCAATCGCCTAGGCCCTGCCGGAAAAACAGTAACAATCAGTGTCGTTGCCCCACTGCCCATCCGTGGCCAGTCCATGCTTCCTAGCCATCTCTCCCCTATGCTTCCTGATCGCGGGGTGCCGGCACCCCGCTGGATGTTCAACGGAACGCACGCCCGGATCCTGTCCAGACAAGCCAGCCGCGAGCATTTGGGGCGACGATGAAGACTCCGATCGCTGCGTGCGAGGGGGACAAGGCGCTGGAGGGCGGGGCGGCAAGGACAGGTCCACGCTGTCTGCGGTCACTGCCGACTCTGAGCTTGACCGGGTGAAAACGACCCGAAGCTGGCGGTCAAACCCTACGACAGAGGGTCTGGAGTTCAACGCAAAGCTGGCGCTGCGATGAATCGGCATTGATCCAGAACCGGTCCCCCCTTTCCTCCCGGGAGCAGGCAACATCCGGGCCTGTAGCCGGTCAACGCCTCAGGCCTGGAGCGGCCCTGAGAAGCTGTCGTGTCCGGACCGAGATCAGCAGCAGCACCAGCGGCAGCTCGACCAGGAAGAACAGGGTCGCCAACAGGACCAGCCGGACCTCCCCAAGGACGGTGACGCCAACGAGCGCCACCAGGGCCAGGTTGCGGGTGCCGAACTCGATCAGCAGGGTCAGACGGTCGTCGGGCTCCAAGGCGCCCAGTGTTCCCACAAGCCAGCCCATGGCCATGGTCAACACGCAGTAAGGCAAGGCCACGGCAAGGGCAGGCCCCAGGACGGTGGCCAGACCGTCCCTCTGATCGAACAGGATCAACCCGACCAGGCCGCCCAGGGCGACCAGGCTGAGCCACCTCAGCGGCATGCGGAGCGGCGGCGACAGCCACGGGGCGCCAGGCGCGCACGGCCATCCCCAATCCCAAGGGCAGGAGCAGCATCAGCCCCAACTGGCCCACCATGCGCCCAACCGGGATCGGGACCGCCCGGGACTCGTCGAGGAACAGTGCGAACCCGGCGGCGATCAGGGCGGGCATGGTCACCAGGGCGAGCAGGGTCGAGAGTGCTGTCAGTGTCACCGACAGGGCCAGATGGCCGCGCGCCAGGTGGGTGTAGAGGTTGGAGATGGCCCCGCCCGGACTGGCGGCCAGCAGGATCAAGCCGGCAGTCACCCAGGGCTCCGGGGTCAGGACCCAGACCAGGAGTCCGGCGACCGCGGGCAGGAGCAAGAGCTGGCCAAGGGTCGCCAGCGCGACGGCGCGGGGATACTTGAAGACGCGGCGAAAGTCGGCCGGTGTCAGCTCCAGCCCCACCACCAGCATCAGGAGCCAGACGAGGGCCGGGATGGCCGCGTCGGCGATGAAGTCCATTCCGGCCACAGTCCGTACCGCTAGCCCCTACCGTTGCACGGCCGCCGGTCGGACGATCCCCAGCTTCTGCATCCGCGAGCGCAGGGTGTTGGGGTTGATGCCCAGCCGCTCGGCCGCGTTGCCCTTGCCGTTGATGCGCCAGCCGCAGGCCTCGCAGACCGTTAGGATGTAGTCCCGCTCCACCTCGGCGAGGGTTCGCCCATCCCCGCCGCTCGCGCTGGCACCGGCAGGCGTCTGGGCGGCCGCCGCGGTCCGCGGCAGGCCGTCCACGACCAGCATGGACCCGGTTGAGAGGATCATGGAGCGCTCCACGATGTTCTCCAGCTCACGCACGTTGCCCGGCCAGTCATAGGTCATGAGCTCCGCCAGAGCCCCTTCGGGGATGCGGGTCACGTAGCACCCGAGCTTGGCCCGGAGCTTCTCGACGAAATAGGCGGTGAGGAGGGCGATGTCCTCCTTGCGCTCGCGCAGGGGCGGCAGGGTGATGGGGAAGACGCCGAGGCGGTAGAAGAGGTCGGGGCGAAAGCTCCCCGCCTCGACCATGGCCTGCAGATCGCGGTTGGTCGAGGCGATGACCCGGGCGTCGGTGCGACGCGTCTCGGTCGAGCCAAGGCGCTCGAACTCCCCGCTCTGGAGCACGCGCAGGAGCTTGGCCTGGAGCTCCAGGGGCAGCTCGCCGATCTCGTCGAGGACGATGCTGCCGCCGTCGGCCACCTCGAAGCGGCCGACCTTGCGGGCGATGGCCCCGGTGAAGGCCCCCTTCTCGTGACCGAACAGCTCGCTCTCGATGAGGGTCGCGGGCAAGGCGGCGCAGTTGACGCGAACCAGGGGGCGCTCGGCGCGCCGGCTGCGCCGGTGGATGGCGGTGGCGATGAGGTCCTTGCCCGTGCCGGTCTCGCCCAGGATCAGCACGGTGCTGTCGGTAGGCGCTACCTGCTCGACCTGAAGCAAGACCCGCTGCAGCGCGGGGCTTTCGCCCACCAGCTCGTCGAACTCGCGGCAGTGCAGGACCTCCTCGCGCCAGACGGCGTTCTCCGCCTCCACCCGTTCCCGCAAGGCGAGGTTCTCCGCCAACGCGGCCTTCAGCTCCAGGTCCTTGCGCTGGCGCAGCAGCGCATTGGCAAAGACGCCCGCGAGCAGGCGCAGGCGCCGCACCTGTTCAGCCTGCCAAGCGTGCTCGCGCCGAACGGCGCCGAAGGACAGCCAACCGAGGACGTCCCCGCCGGCGAGCAGGGGGAAGGTCGCGATGGAGCGCAGACCCAGGAGCGCCAGGGACTCCCGGTCCATCACCGCATCGGGCGGAAGATCCGACAGGCAATCGAAGATGGCCGGGCGACCGCTGCGCACAAGGGCGGCGAGGACTGGAAAGCGGGATTCGGCCAGGGGCGACGGCACGAGACCGACCCCAGGCACCGCCCAAGAGTGGGTGATGACGACTTGCCCCGGGGTCTTGTCGTAGCGCGCCCAAGGTGCTGCGATCCACGCCGAGGAACAGGACCATGCGCCGCAGGGCCTCCTCGATGAGCCCATCCAAGGCCTTGGACGAGACGTTGACGAAGGACGCCGCGAGATCGGTCAGGAGGTCCTCGAAGTGGGCGTCCGCCACGCCAGACACTGCCGAGGGTTCGATCCTGTCCTGTGGTTGCGCCAAACCCGCCCCCGCTGAGTCACCTGCCGCAGCCGCGGCAGGTGACGAGATTTCGTGGATTACGATATTTCGTTGGAAAGACTAACCGAATTTCGTTACCTCGCACAGTGCGGACGACCCAACCAGCACCCGCCTCGGAGGTATTTGTCTTTGCAAATCGGATTCCTAGCGTCGTTTCGGCACTTGGCTGGCAAGTTGGCGCAGATCCTGCTCGCTGGGGTCTTGTGACTGTCCGAATCACACAAGTGGACGAGCCGGGGCACCTGGTGCTCAAGATCGACGGCTGGCTGCGGGCCGCGGACCTCCCTGAGCTTGAGCATGTCCGCCGGGAGCTGACCAGCCCGCTCACCCTGGACCTCAGCGGCCTGCGCCTCGCCGACGCGGCCAGCAATTCTGGCCCTGCGAAGGCTCCAGGCCAGCGGGGCGAGACTCATTGGGCTCTCCGCTTACCTGGCCCTCAAGCTCGCACCACTCGCCGATTCGGGCAGCCCGCAGTCGCCATCGGAGGCCAACAACTCGAGCCAAAGGACCGGCGAACATCCGCTACCAACCCAAGAGGACTGAGACGATGCAACCAGTACACCAAGAAACCTGCCGCGGGGGCGCCGCCCGCGTTGGCCCGAGGGGCGCCTCGGCGTTCGGCCTTGCCTTAGTGGCCCTGGCCGCGCTCGGGCTCGCCGCCCCAGCGGGAGCGGCCGACAAGCCCAACATCCTGGTGGTGTGGGGCGACGATGTCGGGCAATCCAACATCAGCACCTACACCCACGGGCTGGTGGGCTACCAGACCCCCAACATCGACCGGATCGCGAAGGAAGGCATGACCTTCACCGACTACTACGGCGAGCAGTCCTGCACCGCGGGGCGGTCCTCGTTCATCACGGGCCAGAGCGTCTTCCGCACCGGCCTGTCGAAGGTCGGCCTGCCTGGGGCCAAGGAAGGGCTGAGCGAGAAGGACCCGACCATCGCCTCCATGCTCAAGTCCCTGGGCTACGCCACCGGGCAGTTCGGCAAGAACCACCTGGGGGACCGCGACGAGCACCTGCCGACCAATCACGGCTTCGACGAGTTCTACGGCAACCTCTATCACCTCAACGCCGAGGAAGAGCCGGAGAACGAGGACTACCCGAAGAATCCCGAGTTCCGCAAGAAGTTCGGCCCCCGTGGCGTCATCCACTCCTGGGCCCTGCCGGACGGCACCCAGAAGATCGAGGACACCGGGCCGCTGACCAAGAAGCGCATGGAGACGGTGGACGACGACACCTCCGACCGCGCCATTGGCTTCATCCAGGACCAGACCAAGGCCGGCAAGCCCTGGTTCGTCTGGTGGAGCGGCACCCGCATGCACTTCCGCACCCACGTGAAGCCCGAGCTGCGCGGCATCTCCGGCCAGGACGAGTACGCCGACGGCATGGTCGAGCACGACATGCACATCGGCAAGTTCCTCAAGGCCCTCGACGAGCTCGGCATCGCCGACAACACCATCGTCTTCTACTCCACCGACAACGGCCCGCACTACAACACCTGGCCGGATGCCGCCGCCACGCCCTTCCGGGGCGAGAAGAACACCAACTGGGAGGGCGGCTGGCGCGTGCCCTCCATGGTGCGCTGGCCGGGTCACATCAAGCCCGGGCAGTGGAACAACCAGATCATGCACCACATGGACTGGTTCCCGACCTTCCTGGCCGCCGCCGGTGCGCCGGACATCAAGGAGATGCTGAAGGTTGGCGTCAACGCCCAGGCGCTGAACCGGTTCTACAAGGTTCACCTCGACGGCTACAACATGCTGCCCGCGCTGACGGGCACAACCGATGAGGGCCCGCGTCACGAGATCTTCTACTTCTCCGACGACGGCGACTTGACGGCCCTGCGCTACAACGACTGGAAGGTCATCTTCATGGAACAGAAGACCCAGGGGACCTTCCGGGTCTGGATGGAGCAATTCGACCCGCTGCGTGTACCGCTGATCGAGAACTTGCGTCGCGATCCTTACGAGCGCGCGACCATCACCTCCAACACCTACTACGACTGGCTGCTGGACCGCGCCTATCTGCTCGTCCCGGCCCAGGCCTACGTCGCGGAGTTCCTCAAGACCTTCAAGGACTTCCCGCCGCGCCAGAAGGCCGCGAGCTTCAGCCTGGACAAGGTCATGGAACAGCTCGCCGAGCCTGCCATCCACTAACCGGGCCCATTGGCAAGGACAGGGATGTCCACCCCCTCACAACATCGCTGGAGGACTCCGATGCAGCGACTCATCGCAACCTTGTTCCTCGCCCTGACCTTATCCCTGGCCGGCCAAGGCGCCACCGCGGACCCGCTGCCCTCCTGGGGCGACGGCCCCGCCAAGCTGGCCATCACCGCCTTCGTCGCGACCGTGACCACCGCAGACAGCGCCGACTTTGTACCGCCAGCCCAGCGTATTGCCGTCTTCGACAACGACGGCACCCTCTGGGTCGAGCAGCCCATGTACACCCAGCTCGCCTTCGTCCTGGATCGGGTCAAGACCCTGGCGCCGCAACACCCCGAATGGCAGGACCGGCAGCCCTTCAAGGCCGCCATCGAAGGAGACATGCAGACTCTGGGCGAGTCCGGCATGGAGGGACTCATGCAGCTCCTGATGGTCACTCATGCCGGCATGACCAGCGAGGAGTTCGAGACCATGGCCACCGACTGGATCGCCAAGGCCCGCCACCCTCGCTTCAACCGCCCTTACACAGAGCTCGTCTACCAGCCCATGCTGGAACTGCTGACCTACCTGCGCGCCAACGGCTTCAAGACCTACATCGTCTCCGGCGGCGGGGTGGACTTCATGCGTCCCTGGACCGAGCCCGTCTACGGCATCCCCCCGGAGCAGGTCATCGGGTCCCAGATCGCCCAAACCTTTTCGATCCGCGATGGCCAACCGGTGCTGGTGCGAGAGCCCAAGGTCTTCTTTATCGACGACAAGGCGGACAAGCCGGTGGGCATCCAGCGTCACATCGGCCGCCGCCCCATTCTCGCCTTCGGCAATTCCGACGGCGACCTGCAGATGCTGCAATGGAGCACCGCGGGCACGGGCCCGAGGCTCGGCCTGATCCTGCACCACACGGACGCCGAGCGGGAATACGCCTATGACCGGACGGGTCACATCGGCAGGCTCAACAAGGCAATGGATCTAGCCCCAAAGAATGGCTGGGTGCTGGTGTCCATGAAAGACGACTGGCAGTCTGTCTTTCCGACGCCCTGACATCCGCCACAGATCTGCCCGCCGGTCTTGCGGGGCGCCTATCTATTAACGAGATCCACATCCACGAACAACAAAAGGGACATCGAGGAACCGCCGCCGGCGGCGGTAGGGGCGAGAATTCGATCGGGACATCGTGGTTCTCCCGGGGGCGCAACAGCAGTCGGTGCGGCAGCAGCGACACGGGATTGGGGAACAGGTACTCGCTGACACGGCTGATGTCTAGACGCCGCATGGGAAATCGCCTTTGTGTCAAATCTGGTGCGCAACCCTAGATCACCGACACGCGTACCTCCACCCTGTGCTCCAGATGGTCATCGACCAGAGGAATAGCCCGGCCGTCCTGCTGGACGCCATCGATGGTAAGCCGCGTCTCGTCGCGCTTTCGGCCATCGCCGGTGCGAGTTTGTACGATGTCGATGTGATAGACCGTTTCCCGGTAACGGTAGTGAATCTTCAGCCCGTTCCAGTGTGCGGGTAGGCAGGGGACCACATGCAGCCGGTCCACTTCCAGTTGCACCCCCAGCAGGGATTCCAGGATGAGCCGGTACATCCAGCCGGCGGATCCGGTATACCAGGTCCAGCCGCCGCGGCCGGTATGGGGCGCTACGGCGTAGACATCGGCCGCCATGACGTAGGGCTCCACCTTGTATGTCTCGATGGCCTCGGGCGACTTGGCATGGTTGGCGGGGTTGATCATGGTGGCAAGCTCCCAGGCGCGCCGACTATCGCCCAAGGCCGCAAAGGCCATAGCCGCCCAGATGGCCCCGTGGGTGTACTGGCCACCGTTCTCGCGCACGCCTGGCACATAGCCTTTGATGTAACCAGGGTCCAGGTCCGAGCGGTCGAAGGGGGGGTCGAGCAGTTGGATGAGTCTGTGCTCGCGGCGTACCAGCCGCTCGTCCACCGCCCCCATGGCCGCGCGCGCGTGCTCGGCACCACCGGCCCCCGACAGCACCGACCAGCTCTGTGAGATCGAATCGATCCGGCATTCGGTGTTGTCCTTGGAGCCGAGGGGCGTGCCGTCGTCGAACCAGGCACGGCGGTACCAGGCGCCGTCCCAGGCGTGCCGGTCGAGGTTTCCGCTCAGCCGCTTGCCTTCGGCGACGCAGACGCCCGCGAAGTCGGGATCGTTGTGCAGGAGGGCCACAGCGACAAACTGGCGCAGCACCTCGCAGAGGAAGAAGCCTAGCCAGACGCTCTCGCCCTTGCCCTGGATGCCGACCCGATTCATCCCGTCGTTCCAGTCGCCGGAGCCCATCAGCGGTAGCCCGTGGGCGCCGACCAGACCCAGCCCGCGGCGGATGGCCAGCACACAGTGCTGGTAAAGACTTTCCGTCGACTCGGAACTGCCGGGCAGGTCGTAGTAGGACTCGTCGTCTGCGCTAAGCGGCCGGCCGGCCAGAAACCCGGCTGGCTCATCCAACACCCTGGTGTCGCCACTGGTCAGCACATAGCGGCAGGTGGCCAGGGCCAGCCACAGGAAGTCGTCAGAACAATGGGTGCGGACGCCCCGACCGGAGGGTGGGTGCCACCAGTGCTGGACGTCGCCTTCCGGGAACTGGCGCCCCGCGCACAGCAGCAATTGGGCGCGCAACAACCCGGGCTCGGCATGCACCAGGGCCATGGCGTCCTGCAACTGGTCGCGGTAGCCGAAGGCGCCCCCCGACTGGTAGTAGCCGCTGCGCGCCCATAGCCGGCAGGCCAGGGTCTGGTAAAGCAGCCAGCCGTTGGTGAGCACGTTGAGGGACTCGTCGGGGGTGTCCACCTGGACTGCACCGAGGGTGTGGTTCCAGTAGTGCCAGACCGCGTCCAGGGCCCGCCGCGCGGCGTCGGCGCCGCGGAAACGATGCACCAGGGCGTTGGCATCGTCGCCGCTCGGCACCCCGCCTAGGCCGAGCCGAAAGACGATCTCGCGCTCCTGCCCGTCGGCCAGGTCGAAACCCACCTGAATCGCCGCACAGGGGTCCAGCCCGGCACCCGACCGGCCTGACAGGTGGGTGCGGGTCAGGGCCGCCGGGTTCTCCAGGCTGCCGTTGCGACCGATGAACTCGGTGCGGTCGCAGGTGATAGTCCGGCTCGCGTCGTCCACGTCGAAGAAGGCGACCCGGTCGGGAAACTCGCCGTTGTAGGGGTTGCGTGCGAAGAGCGCCCCGCTGTAAGGGTCGACCTCCGTGGTCAGATGCATGGTCGACTTTGGCCGTAGATCACCCAGGACCCACTCCACAAAGCCGGTGGCAGAGAGCCGGCGCGGCCGGCCGGAGGCGTTGTGCACCTTAAGCACGGAGAACTTGACCGATGCATCCACGGCCACGTAGACCCACAGCTCGGAGCGGATGCCGGCCTCGGTATGCTCGAACACGCTGTAGCCGAAGCCGTGCCGGCTGACGTAGGGGGTCGCGCCGCGCCTGGGCAGGGGAGTGGGCGACCAGAACTGGCCACTCTCCTCGTCGCGCAGATAGACCGCCTCGCCGCTCGGGTCCGCTACCGGGTCGTTGTGCCAGGGGGTGAGACGGAACTCGTGGGCATTCTCGCCCCAGCTATAGGCCTGGCCGCCCTCCGAGACGACGCTGCCGAACTGGGCGTTGGCGAGTACGTTCACCCAGGGTGCCGGGGTGACCCGTTCCGGCGTCGTGGTGATGACATACTCGCGCCCATCCGGAGTAAAGCCGCCGATGCCGTTGGCCAGGATCAGGTCGCGCTGAGGCAGAACGAAGGCAGTGGCCGGCTCGACCGATTGCGGCCGGCTGGGGATGAGCCGTGGCACGCGTACGTCCGGCCCAACCGGGCGGCTGAGCTGTTCCGCCAGGGTCCCGCCGCTGTCGCTCAGGACCACGCGGGCGACGGTCAGAAACAGGGTGCGGTCTTCCTCCGAGATCTGGTCCGCCGAACGCAGGAAGATGCCCCCCGGACGGTCGATGACCTGGGCATCCAGGCCCACGGACACGAGGGCGAGGATCTGGTCCTGGAGCGCCTGTCGGTAACCGGCGCGGTCCTCGTTCCAGATGACCAGATCCACCGCTAACCCCTTCAGACGCCAGTAGGCATGGGCCTGGATGAGCTGGCGCACCAGCTCGATATTGGCCCGGTCGGCGACGCGCAGCAGGACGATGGGCAGGTCGCCGGAGATGGCATAGGCCCAGAGCCCGGACTGCCCGCGCCGGTTGCGCATGAGCACGCCGGCATCGGCGCGCAATGCGGCGTGGGCGTACAGGACCCCGCTTGCCAGGCGTGCGTAGAGCTGAGCGTCGGCCTGGCTCGCATTGAGTCTGGCCCAGCACCACCTGGGCGTGGGTCCAGGCCAGCTCGAAGACACGGTCGGCGAGGCGGCGGTCCTGATATTTCTCGGCCAGGCCCAGGGCCGCGTCGCGGCTGTCGCTGATGCCGAAGACCAGATCCACACTAGCGGTCTGCTCAGGCTCCAGGGTGATCCGGCAGCGGATGGCGACCACCGGGTCCAGCACCGAGCCCTGGCTGCCGGAGAGGGACTCGGTTCGGTCCAGCGCCTGGGGTGCGGCGGCGCTGCGGCCGCGACCCAGGAAGCGGGCGCGGTCGGTCTCGCAGGATGGCTCGCGGGCCTGGGCGTCGTGCACCGCCATGAGGTGAAGCAGGCTTGGCGGGTGCTCGTCGCGCGAGCGCGGCCTGCGGGTACACAGGATTGCCTGGCGACTGGGCAGGATCTCGGTCTGGACAAAGAGGTTGCTGAAGGCCGGGTGCAGGGCATCGGCGGCGGGTGTGGCGAGTACCACCTCCGCGAAGCTGGTGATCTCGATGGTGCGGCGCGTCGGGGGAGCGGTTGGTGATGCGCACCCGGCGCAGCTCGATGTCGTCCTCCGGCGAGACCACGATGTCCGTGTAGGTTTCGAAGTCGAAGCCCTCGCCCCGGTCACGGCGGCGAAACTCCGCGCGCCCCTCCGAGAAGATCCCTTCGCAGTGCTCGGCCGGGCGCAGGGTCGGTTGGAAGGCAGTGGACCAGGTCGTGCCGCTCTCGATGTCGCGCAGGTAGCAGAAGGTGCCCCAGGGGTCGCGGGTGCTGTCCTCACGCCAGCGCGTCACCGCCAGGTCCTGCCAACGGCTGTAGCCGCCACCGGCCTGGGTCACCATGACGTGATAGCGCCCGTTGGAGAGCAACTGCACCTCCGGGGCCGGGGTATCGGGGCTCGCCAGGACGCGGATCGGCAACTCCGTGGCGGCGGCGCGGGCTTCCGTCAGCTCGTCCCTAGGGGCGTAGAAGGCTGAGGCCCGAGGAATACGCTCCTGCAACAGCGGCAGGGTAGCCTGGAACAGCAGATCGGACTCGAAGCGCCGCTGCATGGGCGCGTCCAGCAGCAAATAGTTCAGGGCCAGCAGGCTCATGCCCTGGTGATGGACCATGTAAGAGCGCAGCACGGTCTGGGACTCGCCGCGCCGCTGCCGGGCGGGGGTGTAGTCGATAGCCTCGTGCAGGCCGAAGCGCCCCTCCGCCCCGGCGGCGGCGAGCCGTTGCAGGTTTTGACAGGCCTCGTCCGGCGCGACCATCAGGGCCAAGGCCGTGGCGTAGGGGGCGACCACCAGGTCGTCGGCGAGCCCGCGCTTGAGTCCAAGGCCGGGGACGCCGAAGGCGCGGTATTGGTAGTTGAGCTGCAGGTCCACGGTGTTGTAGCCGGCCTCCGAGATCCCCCAGGGCAGGCCACACTGCCTGCCGTACTGGATGTGGCGCGCCACCGCCGCTCGAGCGGTCTGGTCGAGCAGGGTATCGTCATAGGTCGGCATGACCAGTTGCGGCATCAGGTACTCGAACATCGAGCCGCTCCAGGAGAGTAGGATCGGCTCGCCGCCCGCGCTTGTGAGCACGCGCCCCAGGGCGAACCAGCTCTCCTGGGGTATCTGCCCCTGGGCGATGGCGACGAACACGCCCAGGCGGACCTCCGAGGCCAGCAGATCGTAGTAGCTCGGGTCGAGGCGTCGCTCGTCCACGTGGTAACCGATGCAGAGCAGCCGGGTGGCCCTGTCGTAGAGGAAGCGGTAGTCCATCTCGGCCAATTCCCCCGCCAGCTTTGCTAGCCGGTGGATGGCGGCGATGCGGGCCTTGGCGCGCTGTCTGCCTTGGTCCAGGCCCCGGCGTAGGTCGGCCAGCCAGGCGGCCTGCGCCGGCGTCGCCCCCGGGGGATCCGCCAATGGGGCCAGATCAATTCGCACCAGGGCGCCCAGGGTAAGGATCGCGTCAATGTCGGGTCGCTCACTCAGCCCCTCCGGTGCTGCGGCCAGCCCAGCCCAAGGGGCGAGCCAGGTCATCTCGTCGCGCATCGCCCGGCATTGGTGGGTTAGGGCCCCTGCCCACCAGGCCGCCTCCCGCTGCGGCTCGCTCTCGGGCGCGGACGCCAGATCCTTGGCCAGCGCCTCGGCGGATCGCACCAGCCCGTCCAGCAGGTGCCTGGCCACCGAGAGCCGGGTGGGCGGCGCAGCAAGCGCCGCTAAGATGGCCTCCCGGACCTCGGCCAGCGTGGTCGGTGCCGCGTCGCCCGCGGCTTCATCCAGGATACCCAGGGTATCGCTCAAACCCTCGAACCAGCGCGGCCCCAGGATTGGGCCATCGACTAGCGCGGTCAGGCCCGGACGCAGGGTCAGCAGGTGCCCGGCCAGGTTGCCGCTGTCCACCGTCGAGACATAGGCGGGCGGCAGGGGTTGCAGCGACTGGGTGTCGTACCAGTTGTAGAAATGGCCCCGGTGGCGTTCCAGGGCGGCCATGGTGTCGAGGGTGTTGGCGGTGCGCTCGAGCAATTGCCCAGCCGGGACATAACCGAAGTCGTAGGCGGCCAGGTTCCCCAGCAGCGCCAGCCCCATGTTGGTGGGCGAGGTGCGATGAGCCAGGGCGTCCGCCCGGCCTTCCTGGTAGTTGTCTGGCGGCAGCCAATGGTCCGTCGGGCCGACGCAGGCTTCGAAAAAGGCCCAGGTCTTGCGGGCCATTCGGCGGAGAAAGCGGGTCTGTTCCTCGCTGAGGTGGGCCTCGCGACGCGCCAGCGGCCGGCTGATCCACCAGGCGATGACCGGCGAGCCGAGCCAAAGGGCGAGGATGGGCGCCGCCACCAGCAGCGCGGAGGGGTTCGCCGCCACCAGGTAGATGGCCATCGCGGCGGCGAGTACCGGGGGGAACCAGATGGCGCGGAAGGAGGCGGCGAGGTCGCTCCGGCTCAGGCGCTCCTGGTCCCCGGAGGGATTCCATTCCAGCAGCCGTTGGTGGGTGACGGCCAAGCGCCACAGGGTGCGCAGGATCGCATCCAGGCTGTAGTAAGCCTCATGGGGCAGGGTCACCAGGGCCAGTCCCGCCTGGAGGAGACGCTGGTCGGCGACCTGCGCGGTGGCGGCGAGGTGCTGGCCGAGGCGCATGTCGTCCGGTTTGCGCAGCAGGTCCAGCAGCGTGGCCAGCACCGGCGGGATCAGCAACACGCCGAGCACCGCCAGGGTCCAGAAGGCCGTCCCCGACAATAGGGTCCAGCCGAGCAACAACAGCAGGGTCAAGGCCGCGGGCACCAGACTGCGGCGCAGATTGTCGACCAGCTTCCAGCGCGACAGGAGCGAGAGCGGATTGGGCAGGGACCGCCCGCCGGGCCCGGGCACGCGCGGCAGCAGCCAGGCCGCGAGCTGCCAGTCGCCGCGAATCCAGCGATAGCGGCGGTTCACGTCGGCGCCGTAGCGGGTGGGGTATTCCTCGTACAACTGGACGTCGCTCAGCAGCCCGGAGCGCGCGTAGCACCCCTCCAGGAGGTCGTGGCTTAGGATGCGGTTGTCGGGGAAGCGCCCCTCGAGCGCCTGCTCGAAGGCAGCGACCTCGTAGATCCCCTTGCCGATGAACGAGCCCTCCTGGAAGACGTCCTGATAGACGTCCGAGACGGCGCGGGTGTACGGGTCGATGCCCGGCTCGCCCCCGTGTAGGCGGGCATAGCGCGAGTGCTGGCCGCTGGGCAGGCTCACGCTCACGCGTGGCTGCAGGATGCCGTAGCCGGCGCGGACCCGCTGCAGGGCCTGGTCGTAGACCGGGCGGTTCAGCGGGTGGGCCATGGTGGCGACGAACTGGCGCGCGGCGTCGCGCGGCAGTTGGGTATCGGTGTCCAGGGTGATCACGTATTTCACGCCGGCGAGCACGGCGGTCGCACCGACCACCAGGGAGAAACCGTCGGCGTGGCCTTCCCGTAGCAGGGCGTTCAGGTCCGCCAGCTTGCCGCGCTTGCGCTCGTAACCCATCCAGATCCGGTCATTGGAATTCCAGCGGCGCGGGCGATGGAACAGAAAGAAGACGCCGCCCCTGCCGTCGGCGTACTGCTCATTCAAGGCATCGATCCGCTCCCGGGCCAAGGCCAGTAAGGGGGCGTCCTCCGCCAGGGTTTCCTCGGGGGCGTCGCGCAGGTCGGTCAGCAGGCCGAAGTGCAGATTGGCATCGCGATTGGCCAGGAAGCGGACCTCCAGGGCCTCGATCAGGGCATCGAGGTTCCGCGGGCTGGTGAGCATGGTGGGGACCACCACCAAGGTGCGCGAGTCCGGCGGGATGCCCTTGGAGAAATCCATGCGCGGCAGCGGGTGCGGCGACGTGAGCATGGGGGTCAGCCAGTTCATCAGGGCTACGGCGAGCTGTCCGGCGGCCAGCAGCGCGAGGAGGCCCAGCGGCACCTTGGCCCAACCGGCAACCCCGTCCACCGACGCCTGCGCCAGCAACCCCGCGGCCAGGAGTACCGTCAGAAGGGTGATCGTGCCGAGGTACAGGAACAACGCGGAGCGGCTCGCCCAACCCGTCAGGGCCGCCGCCAGCGAGAGGCGCGCCCGCACGGCGGCTTCCAAGTCTTGCCGGCCGCGATCGATCAGGTAGAAACCCACGTGACCCGAGCGGTGGTCGTCCCCGGTCCGGGCCCCGGCCGCCTCCGCTCCCGCCCGGGCCAGATCAATGGCGTGGTCTGCCACCTCGTCCTCGGACCGCCCGCTGGCCTTCGCGACCATCTCGACGGCGTGCCGGTAGCGGTCGCGGGTAGCAAAGTCCATCCCCGCGTAGGCACCGGCTGGGTCCGTGCGCAGGGTCCGCTCGACCAGGCTCATGGCCTCGACGAACTCGCGCCAATCCATGGTCCCGAGCAAGCGCAGGCTGCCGATGCTGTTGCTGATGGAGACCTGGTCGCCCGCCTGCTGCTGGTTGCCGGAGCGGACCAACTGCTCGATGCTAAGACCCGACTCGGCCAGTTGCTGTTCGATCCAGGTCAGCGGGATGGCCAAGGCGGGGCCTTGGCCCTGCAGGCGACGCGACAGCTCCGAGACGAACGGGGGCGTCATTGGGCGGGGTCGACCGCGCCATGTCCGCCACCACCAGGATCAGGTTCTTGGGGTCCTGGCGAGCCATCTGCGTCAGCTTGTTCGCCCAGGAGATTGCCAAGTCCCGGTCCAACCGGTCGGCGGCGATACGCGCGGCGACGCGGCGCAGATTTTCGATCAGCGCCAGACGCAGCATGATGGGAATGGCCCACAACTCGCCCAGCCGCAAGGGGGTGACCGTCTGGTAAGCGGCAACGAAACGGCTGAGGCTATCCGGGTCGACCCGTCCGTCGCCGTGGGCGATGGTCTCTAGGGCGATGCCATAGACGCGGGGTAGACCGGTGCAGCTGCCCTCGGCCAGACTTGGCAGCTCCCGGCTATACCCCTTGGGCAGGTGTCGCCTGGCGGTGCGGATCTGCTCGCCGATGAGGTAGCCGTTGTCGAGCAGCCATTCCCCGGCGGGCGTGATGCGTTGCTTTTCCCTAACCGCCTGCGTCAGCAGGTGACAGGTGTCGATCAGCACCTGCTCGTTCACGGCCAGCCGCGACAGCAGCTGCTCCGGCACGCGCCTCGTCTTCAGCCGGTCGGCGGATGCGAGGCGCACACCGTGCTGCTCCATCTGGTCGGCACTGAGCAGCTCCGCGCGCAACGGCGGCTCGTCGGAGAAGGGCTTATCTGGCCGGAACCTTCCGCCCGGACGCGACCTTATCAAGCGCATCCCGTGCCGGCGCCAATATCCAACAAACTTCGAGTTTCCCGCCTTCCCCGCTGGTCCCACGCTATGCTCCCAACGGTTCGGCGACCGCTTGTAGGTACGCTACGTCTTCAGCCGCTCAAGATACGCCGTTCAAGGCCCGCCAGCACGCCGAAGCGATGGGCTGTGCCGGTTTCTCCAGGCCGGACCCACAGGGGCAGGAGTTCCAAAGACTGCGTGCACGATCCTCTAGCAGCCTGTCGGACTTTCCCGCTGCTGCGCGGCGACCAGCCAGGTAAAATCGTGGCCTCACCTCAGCCTGCTGGCGGTGGATGGGTCCACGGCGCGCCTACCCAACAGCGCGGATGTTCATGCCGCCTTCGGCGCACCCCCGACGGTGGTGGTCAGCACATAGCGGCAGGCGCAGGGTTAGGGCGATTTCTGTCAAATCGTGCACCAGCTAGCTTGTCTTTGCGCCCGCCTCTTTGTCGCACCAGCAGTCACATAGCCCAGCTATGCTCCTGCCGGTACTCTTTGAAGGTGGACGTAAATCCGGCGCCATCTGGCACATGATTCTCCGGCAATCGCCTAAGGGGTCAGCGTCCAATCTCTTTCTGTCGCTGGAGCGGCCCCATCGCCGTCTGTTACGGCGACAAGCCACGTCCCCGACAGAGGCCGGTTGTGGCCGGCCAACCACCGTTGGGGCCGAGGTCCGCCGCCCATCCATCGACCGTCAGAACGGCGTTTTCCCCCGTCAGCGACCCTTGCACCCCCGTCGTGAGCCTTGCTTGAGCCATCCGCTCGATGGTAACGTCCCCCTCAATCGAACCGTCGTGCGGTTAGACTTCCTACCTCTGCAAACCCGGTTTCCTTAAGGCCTGAGGCCGACATAAGGCAGCCGCGCGCGGAGACCGATCGCTCGCGAAGGCGCCGCTGGCGCACCCTCCCTAGTACCGGGCCGCGTCGAGCCTGCGGCTGCGCGATAGCATTCGGGACCGCCCGCCGCGGCAGCTCACGCAACTCCCCCGGAGCGACCTGTCATGTCACTTATCCAACGCGCCCAGGACATTCTGCTCAAACCCAAGGACACCTGGCCGGTGATTGCCGCCGAGAAGGCCGACACGGCCTCGATCTACAGTGGCTGGCTGGTCTATCTCGCCGCCGTACCAGCGATCGCCGCTTTCATCGGCCTGTCGGTGATCGGCTTCGGCGCCTTCGGCTTCGGCATGCGCCTGCCAATCGGCTGGGGCTTGGTGCAGATGGTCTTGGGCTATGCCCTCTCTCTGGTGGCCGTGTACGTGCTGGCGCTGATTGTCGACGCGCTGGCCCCCGTCTTCGGCGGCACCAAAGACCGCATCGCCGCGCTCAAGGTGGTGGCCTATGGCAGCACCGCCGGCTTCTTGGGTGGGATCTTCAACCTCTTGCCGACGCTCGGTGTGCTGGGCGTCGTGGCGGCGGTGTATTCGATCTACCTCATCTACACGGGTCTGCCGGTGCTCATGAAGTGCCTGCCCGACAAGTCGGCGGCGTACACCGCGGTGACCATCGTCTGCGGCGTCGTTGTGATGGTGTTGCTCTCGTGGGTGACCGCGACACTCATGCCCACGCACGGCGGCATGACCATCAAGACGCCCAACGGGGAGGTGGATATCAGCACCGGCAAGATGGAGGAAATGGGCCGCAAGATGGAAGAGGCAGCCAAACGCATGGAGCAGGCGCAGAAGTCGGGCGATGGTGCGGCGGCCGGCAAGGCGATGGGCGAGATGCTAGGGGCGCTGACCGGCACCGCGGGAACGCCGATCGCGGCGCAAGAGCTGAAGGCGCTGCTGCCGGAAACGCTGGCAGGCCTGGAACGCAGGTCCTTCGAAGCGCAGAGCGGTGAGGCCATGGGCATCGCCGGCTCGTCCGCGAACGCCATCTATGGGAGCGGGGACAAGCGGGTGGCCCTTTCGGTCAATGATATGGGCGGCATAGGCGCCATGGGCGCTCTGGCAGCCTGGGCCAACATAACGGTCGACCGCGAGACCGATGGCAGGGTGGAGAAAGTCTACAAGCAAGGCGGCCGCACTGTGCGCGAGGAGTACCGCAAGGACGGCAGTAGCGCCGAGTACATGGTGATCTTGGAGAACGGCATCCTCGTTGAGGCCAAGGGCCGTGGCCTCGACCCTGCGGCCCTGAAGCAGGCCGCGGAAGGGCTGAATCTGGCGAAGATTGAAGCCATGAAGCGCGCTGCCCAACCCTGACGGGGCGCCACCCGGCGAGGGTCTTCATGGGCGTGGACGATCTCCGCCCCTCCCCCTGCCTCTGACTGATTTGCTCTATATCGTCGCCATGACCCTGCGCGAATGGCTTGACGGCGTGCCGGGTGCGCTCGCATACGGCCTCCGCGCTCAGCGCCTACCGGGGCCGACCGGCTTCGCTCCGCTTTCCTTTCCGGTTAGAGATGAACTCTTTCTGTAGACAACGCGTTCCTGCGTCTCCGCAATGCATCCGGGAGCAAGATGAAATACCAGGATCTTCGCGACTTCATCGCCCAACTCGAAGAGCGCGGCGAGCTCAAGCGCATCGGGATCGAGGTGGACCCGTACCTGGAGGTCACCGAGATCTGCGATCGGACGCTGCGCGCCGGCGGCCCGGCCCTGCTCTTCGAGCGGCCCAAAGGGTCGAAGATCCCCCTGCTAGGTAACCTCTTCGGGACCCCCAAGCGGGTGGCCTTAGGAATGGGGGAGGAATCAGTGGAGGCCCTGCGGGAGGTCGGCCGACTGCTCGCCTTCCTCAAGGAACCGGATCCTCCCAAGGGAATGCGGGAGGCGTGGCAGGCCCTACCCATCTTCAAGAAGGTCCTGGACATGGCCCCCAAGGTCCGCCGGGGCGCCCCATGCCAGGAGATCGTTTACGAGGGCGACGACGTGGACCTGGCGCGCCTGCCCATCCAACACTGCTGGCCAGAGGATGCCGCGCCCTTGATTACCTGGGGCCTGGTCGTCACACGGGGACCGGACAAGCCACGCCAGAACCTCGGCATCTACCGGATGCAGGTGTTGGGCCGCAACCGGGTCATCATGCGCTGGCTCGCCCACCGCGGCGGGGCGCTGGACTTTCGCGACTGGCAGCGAGCCCACCCAGGCGAACCCTTCCCGGTGGCCGTGGCCCTGGGTGCCGATCCGGCCACCATCCTCGCCGCCGTCACCCCGGTGCCGGACAGCCTGTCCGAGTATGCCTTCGCCGGGCTGCTGCGAGGTAGCCGCACCGAGGTCGCCGCCTGCCTGGGGAGCGACCTCCAGGTCCCGGCGAGCGCCGAGATCGTCCTAGAGGGGCATATCCAGCCCGACGACCTCGCCGCAGAAGGCCCCTTCGGAGACCACACCGGCTACTACAATGAGGTGGACAGTTTCCCGGTCTTCACGATCTCGCGCCTCACCCAACGCCGGGACCCCATCTACCACAGCACCTACACCGGCCGGCCCCCGGACGAGCCGGCCATCCTCGGGGTCGCCCTGAACGAGGTCTTCGTTCCTATCCTGTGCAAGCAGTTTCCGGAGATCGTCGATTTCTATCTGCCGCCGGAGGGCTGCTCCTACCGCCTGGCGGTGGTGAGCATGAGCAAACAGTATCCGGGCCATGCCAAGCGAGTGATGATGGGGGTTTGGTCTTTTCTTCGGCAGTTCATGTACACGAAGTTCGTGATCGTGGTGGACGAGGACGTCAACACCCGCGACTGGAGAGACGTGATCTGGGCGATGACCACGCGGATGGACCCGGTGCGGGATACCGTCTGATCGAGAACACACCCATCGACTACCTGGACTTCGCCTCCCCTGTGTCGGGGCTGGGATCAAAGATCGGCTTCGACGCCACCAACAAGTGGCCGGGGGAGACGCAACGGGAGTGGGGCCGCCCGATCCGGATGGACGAGGCGGTCAAGCAGCGGGTGGACGACCTCTGGGGGCGGCTGGATATCCTTCCCGGCTAGTAGGTCCAGAGGGGCCCGCGAACAGGATATAAACCCGATCGACAGCGTGGGGGGTCTCACGCCGCGATCCGACTCGCTACCGTCCCGCGCAGGCTATCGACCCGTTTCGGACGGTCTCCAGCGAGTCCGCAAATACAAGGGGGCCCCTCAGCCCTGACCGGCCAAGAGGGAGGCCTCTACGCCCGGGTTGGCCGCATCCCTGCGGCCCGATTAGGGTCAGTAGCGGCGCTGCTGGGGACGCGGTGCCCGCGGCTTGGCCTCGTTGACCGTCATCTTGCGGCCCTTGTAGACCTGATCATTCAACTCCTTGATAGCCCGGTCGGCGTCGGAGTTATCCGGGAGGTCCACGAAACCGAACCCCTTGGACTGGCCAGAGAACTTGTCCTGGACGACCTCGGCGCTGGCCACCTCGCCGTATTCGCCGAAAACTTCCTGCAAATCCTCGCTCGTCACGCTGTAAGACAGATTGCCTACGTAGATCCTCATCGCTCGCTCTCGTCGCAAGTGTGCATTGGTCGATCGGACACTATCGAGCAACCAACGCACAAGCCTGGTCGATAGCGAACGGCGGCGCACCACCGAAGGGTTTGACGGGTCGCTCCCGCAGCAGCCAGACACCAGGCAACGAGCGGGACCGAAGCGTGCCATTCACCCTCAGTCGCTAAGCGACTCTGGGACTGGCCTTTGGAGTTTGCTCAGTCGTTTCGGGCGACGTGCAAGGGCTGGGCTATGGTCCCGCGGGCGACCCCGGAGCGGCTCCGGAGCGGGTATGGCGGCTGATGCTTTCGGCGAGCGCTGGGGACCTTGGGGTGGCGGGCTGGAAACGGGAAGAAACTTAGTAGATCGAGGGGCGAGCGTCAACTGGGGTTCGGACCTTTTTTGGTATGGAGGCCCCACAACCGTCCTTCTCGATGCCCGGAATGAGGCGGCTGGCAGCCAGGTGCTTGCCGCGAGCCCGCACCCGGCCGGAGGCCAGTTCTGGCGCGGCATCGATGAGCCTTGAGAAGCCTCCGGCACGCGCTTTGGCTCGCCCCGGCGCAAGGGCGGTTCATGTTGTGCCCCTGCGGCGCCAGCTCGGCGGCTTGCCTTCGCCCTGCCGATCAACTCGGTGACGACGGCAAGGCACGGAGGATGCCGCCACGTGGCACTACTCCAAGGGTGAAGTCGGCAGGCGCCACGGGGCGTCTGCTCTGGCCTCAGTCGCTGGTGGCGCAGCGTTCAGTCGATGTTGCCCTTCTTGTGCTGGTCATACAGGTAGCCCCCAAGCGCGCCGACACCCGCGCCGATAAGGGCACCCTTGCCGGCGTTACCGCTAAGCGAGCCGATCAGGGCGCCGCCGGCGGCGCCCCCCAAGGCGCCGGAGCCGGCCCGTGAGCCGGTGGTCGTGCCGCACCCGGCGATTCCGACGGCGGCAACGAGGATCAGGGGGATTGCGATCGTCTTCATTGAGTTTCTCCTAATGTTTTGCGAGTGCAGCCCTTGGCCGCGCTCCGCGACTCTTGTGGAAAAAGAGCCTGGATCAACCTTCAGTTCAGCCCTTGCAGGGGTATTTGGCAGCCAGCGAGCGGACCAGCCCGACCACCGGCTGCTCGCCCATGAGCTTGCTGTCACCGGAATGGGTCTGGGACCAGGCTAGGAAGGCAGCCTTGCCGTCGTCGATGGTGGCGGTGGCCGGGTAACAGATCAGGCGCTTGAGATTCTTGCGGTTGCTGATCTCGTCGTGATACTGGACGGCGGCCTCGATGAAGGCGCGACAAGCCTGGTTGGCCAGCGGGTACTCCGCCGCAGTCTCGGCTACCGAGCAGACGTCATAGAGGTCCGTGGTGGTATCGAAGCGAAAGTTGGAATCCTGCACGGCCGCAGCGGGCTGGGCGACCGCCAAGGCGATGCCAGCCACGGTAAGGATCTGGTTAAGCGTGGGCTTCATGGGGTGTCTCCCTCTGTCGTCATTCTAGTTGGCGCCGATGAGGCTCGAGTTGTCCGGTTTGGCTGGCCTGCGGCCGCTCAAGGTCGGCGGCAGGTGATCCGGTCCAACCTCATTATTGCAGTCGCGCTGCTTTGGCGAAAGCGCTAATAAGACCCCGGATACTGCGCTCGAGTCCAGGCTCGGCAGCAGTGCCGCCAGGCTCCGCGGCCTAGAAGCAGCCCCGCAGACCCTGGGCCAGGGTCCGGTAACGCAGCTCTACCCCCAGATCCTCGACCAACCGGCGGTTGGACAGGCGACGAGACTCGCGCATGTAGGAGAGCATCCCCGCCGAGAGCTGCCCCTCCGCTTCCCGCAGGGGAATGACCGGCGGGCGCGGCAGCCCCGCGGCATCCGCGACCTGAAAGAAGTAGTCCGTCATGGTGCTCGGGTTGCCGTCGCAGGCATTGTAGACAGCACCGTCGGCCCCGCGGTCCATGGCGGCGATGCAGGCGGCAGCCAGGTCGTCGGCGTGGATGCGGTTGGACCAGGGGGCCTCCTCCGACCGCACCAGGGGCAGGCCGGCGCGGATGCGCTCCAATGGGAGCCGCCCTGGGCCATAGATCCCGGCCACCCGCAGGGTGACCAGTGCCCGGCCTGAGGCGATACGCCAGTGGCCAAGGGTCTGCTCCGCATCCCAGCGGCGCAGGGCCCGGTCCGCCTGGGGGCGCACCGGGCGGTCCTCGTCCACCCAGGCCCCGCCGCAATCACCGTAGACGCCGGTCGTGCTGATGTAGACCATTCGGGACGGATGGCCAGCCCGAGCAAAGGCCTCGACCAGATGGCGGGTGTGCAGATCCAGAACCCCAGACTCCGGCGGCGGGGCCAGGTGGACAACCCGTGCCCCGCTTAAGGACAGCGCGTCGAGGTCGTCTGGCCCCAGGTCGCGCGCAAGGTCCGAGGCAAGGGCCGGGATGCCCTGCGCGACAAGCGCCGCAGCGCTCTCCGCGCTACGCACTACCCCGATGACCGGGACTCCCTGGTCCAGATAGTGGCGGGCCAGACGTCGGCCGATATAGCCGCAGCCCAGGATCACTGTGGTCGTCATATGGTTTTCATCTGCTCGCGGTTGGGTGAGAATCCGGGATCTTCCTCGCCCACGTTGCTGGGGTTCTCATGAATTTCAATGTTCGCACGGAGCCTGGCAACCATGCCTTCCAGGTCTCCCCCGGCGAGACCATCCTGGCCGCCGCCCTGCGCCAGGGCATCGGCCTCCCCTACGGCTGCCGCAACGGCCAGTGCGGGGCCTGTGCGGCGACCCTGGTCGCGGGTGAGCTCGGGTACCCGGGCGGTAAGACTGATGGCCTGGAGGGCCGACCCGTTGGGACCTGTCTGCCCTGCCAGGCCGTGCCGCACTCCGACGTGACCCTGCGTGTGGCAGAAGTGCGCGCCGTTGCCCAGGTCGAGGCGCGCCTCTTGCCCTGCCGGCTGGAGCGCAAGGAGCAGCTCAATCACGACGTGATGCGTCTCTACCTCAAGCTCCCCGAGAACCAGCGCCTGCAATTCTTCGCCGGCCAGTACCTCGACTTCATCCTGCCGGACGGACGCAAGCGGGCCTTCTCCATCGCCAATGCCCCCCACGACGACGCCCTCATCGAGCTGCATGTCCGTCACGTCCATGGGGGCGTCTTCACCGACCACGTCTTCCATGGCATGGCGGAGAAGACAATCCTTCGCATCCAAGCCCCCCTGGGCACCTTCATCCTGCACGAGGAATCCGATCGGCCGATGATCTTCATCGGCGGCGGGACCGGCTTCGGACCACTCAAGGGAATGGTCGAGCACGCCATTTACCGTGGCATCTGCCGTCCGATGCATCTCTACTGGGGGGTCCGCGCTCGACGGGACCTCTACCTGCCGGCGCTTCCGGAGCGCTGGGCCCGCGATTGGCCGGATTTCACCTACACGCCGGTCCTTTCCGAGCCAGACCCGGACTGGGACGGGCGCACCGGCTTCGTCCATCAGGCCGTGATCGCAGATCACCCCGACTTGCGCGGCTTCGACATCTACATGAGCGGCCCGCCGGCCATGGTAGAGGCGGGGCGCATCGCCTGCGAAGCCCGCGGGGCGACCATGGACCACATGTTCTCCGATGCCTTTACCTATGCCAAGGACGAAAACGCGCCCAGGAGCCAGGGCCCAGGGTAGCGTCTATGCCGCTGCGGTCGGTCCAACGGGGCCGGGGCGCGGCGCTCGGGGTTACGCCTGCACCCTCCCCCTCACTTGCCCCCGGCCGTCGCCGCGGACTCGCGCAGGGCGGCGGCCAATTCGGTCAGTGCCTCGGACAGGGGCGTCAGCTGCGCAGCGATGGGCATTGCGGCCAGGGCTCTCAGCTCGGTCAGGACAGCGGCCGTGTCTGGCAGTCGCGGCTCGTAGAAGGCGGAGAGCCAGCGGTCGACACCCTGCATCGCCAGGGTGAAACCTGCGCTGTCGGCGGCGTCCAGGGCGAGCTGCACTGCGTCGAACTGGCTGTCGAGGCTCCGTGCTGCCTGGCTGACAGGATCGGCGGGCCGGCGTTGCGGATCAGACCTGTCACCGGCAGAGGGGCGCAGCAGCCGGGCAACCACGGGGCGCAAGCGGGCGGCGCGTTCGCGAACCGCCTGCAGGCGCTGAGCCAGGATTGTGCGGTCCACTGGGCGGACCTCGGCGAGTCGGGACTGAGCGGCAGCCAGGGCGGCGCGCCCCGAGTCAACCGCCGGGCCGGGCAGGTGGACGAGGACGGCCTCGGCCAGGGTGAGGGCAGCGCGGGTGGCCTCCAGATCGTCGTCCCGGCTCAGGCCCTTCGCCGCGCTCTGGGCCAGCCCGGCGGCCTCCATCAGCCTTGCGGCGGCGGAACCCGCGACGGCTCCCGCGTTCCCGACTGGCTGACCTTCCCCGGCGGCCAGTTGCCGGCGTTCAGCCTCCGTCTGAAGGGCTCGGGCGAGTTGGGTCCGTTGGGCATCGATCTCCAGGCGGGCCTCGTAGACGGCCTGTTCCCGCTGGCGCAGGTCCTCGGACTGGGCAACCAGACGACGCTGCTGTTCCAGCAACAGGGCCTGAGCCTCGGCAAAGTTGCCCATCATGACCCGCTGGCGGTCGCGCACCTGGGCCAGGTTGGTACCGATGCGGCCCATGTCGGGACGCAGGTCGTTCCAGTAGAAGTCCCCGATCGTCAAGCCCCCGACCAGGGTGATCAGAACCAGCGAGACGACCGAAACGAGGACCCAGGGAAATGAGGGCCGCCACACTGGTCGTGGGCCCGCTGTGTGAGATGGCGAGGGAAAGCCGGCTACTGCACCTGCGCTCCCAAAATGTCCGCGGTCCCTCGTGTCCAAGCCGGGGTCTGCTCCTGCGTTCCCGTCATGTCCGCCATCCGTGGCGGCCATCAGTCGGCGGCGGACGCCGGGCGGACAGCGCGGCCCAGGGCGGCGAGGATCTCCTCGTCGCCTGCCCGCTTGGCCACCTCGATGCGGGCAAAGCCAAGGGATCTGGCGAGCTCGGCCGTGCGCTCGCTGACCACGACCAAGGGGGTCGCAATGAGGGCGTCGCGGCCCTTCGGCGTCACCAGCTCCAACAGATTGTGGAGTATGTCGTCGCTCGTAGCGGTCGCGGCCTGGATGTCGCGGTGCCAGTGAGCCAGCAGGGGCGCGGGGTCGATCTGCGGCAGGACGCGGCGGTAGACCTCGGCATAGGAGACGCTGGCCCCACGCTTGGCCAGGGTTTCACCCAGGGTCGGACGACCGCCCTCGCCCCGGACGATAAGGACGTGAAAGCCGAGCACGTCCTCCAGAGCGTCCATGGCGAGCAGGGCCTCGCTGTCGAAGCGACCGCCTGGGACCAGGTCAGGCTCGCGTCCAGCAGCGGACAGGGTGCGTGCGGTGGCCAGGCCAACGGCGGCGATGGTGGGGCCTTCGGGCAGGCGCCTGTCGGGCAGGAGGGGAATGGCGTGCTCGACGGCGTTGCGGCTGACGAAGACGATCAGGTCCCAGCGGGCCGCGAGCAGGGCACGGGCGGGCTCGGGGTCCGTCACCGGCAGGATGGCAGCGGCCGGCAAGGCGACGGCCCGCCCGCCAGCGGCCTCTATCAGGCGGCACAAGGTCTCCGCCTGGCCCGCTGGGCGGGTCACCAGAACGCCGATTCCGGACAGTGCGCAGGGGTCGGTCATGGTCGGTGCATCAATCCGTGGATCAGTGGCGCAGGGCGCGCAGGATGGCGCCCGCCCCCTGGGCCAGCAGGTCGTCTGCCACGGCCGTGCCAATGGCTTCGGCTTCCGCGCGTCGGCCCTCGGCCTGGGCGCGGAGGGTACGGGAGCCGTCAGGGTCACCGACCAGGCCGGACAGCCGGAGGCGGTCTTCGTCCAGCGTGGCATGGCCGGCAATGGGCACCTGACAGCCACCCTGAAGGCGGTGGTTCAAGGCGCGCTCGGCCAGGACGCGCTGGGCGGTGTCGGGGTGGTGGAGGGGGGCGATGAGCGCGTTGGTGCGTACATCGTCGGCGCGGCACTCGATGCCGATGGCCCCCTGACCGATAGCGGGCAGGGATTCTTCGGGCTCCAAGAGGCGGCGGATGCGCGATGCGAAACCCAGCCGCTTGAGCCCGGCGGCAGCCAGAATGATGGCGTCGTAGTCCCCGGCATCGAGCCTCGCCAGCCGCGTGTTGACATTGCCTCGCAAAGGCTCGATGTGCAGGTCTCGCCGCCGCTCAAGGATCTGACACTGGCGGCGCAGGCTCGAGGTCCCCACACGGGCCCCCTCGGGCAGGGCGGCGAGGCTGTCGAATCGATTGCTGACGAAGGCGTCGCGGGGGTCCTCCCGCTCCAGGATGGTCGGCAGGTGCAGCCCCTGGGGGAAGTCCACCGGCACGTCTTTCATGGAGTGCACAGCGATGTCCGCGGTCCCGTCCAGCATGCCCTGTTCCAGCTCTTTGACGAACAGGCCCTTGCCGCCGACCTTGGCCAGGGGCGCATCGAGGATCCGGTCGCCGCGCGTCGTCATGCCGCAGATCTCGACGATTAGTCCAGGGTGAGCGCGCCTCAAGGCCGCGGCAACGTGCTCGGCCTGCCACAGGGCGAGGGGCGACTTGCGCGTGGCGATGCGTAGGGTCTCAGTCATGGCGGCTACCGTAGAAAAACGTGGATGCTAACGGGGCCCCGCACCTGAGGCAAACTCCTCCCCCGCCGCTGGGGGGAAGCCCGTCCGCGATCTAGTCCGGCGGGCTCCGCGGGACGGACAGGCGCTCTTCGTGGCCGCTGGGATCGAGGGCCTGGCGATCTAGGCCGCTGGCGGGGGATCGCCATGATGCGCTCGCGCCGGCGCGTGTAGAATCCTCAATCTACACGAAAAACGAGATGGGAAGGGGCCGCGATGAATGACACTGCTAAACCCTGGGGTGGACGGTTCAATGCCCCAACGGACGCCTTCGTCGAGGCATTTACCGCATCGGTAGGATTCGACCGGCGTCTCTATCGTTTCGATATCCAGGGCTCCATCGCCCACGCCACGATGCTGGCGCGACAGGGCATCCTGACGGACGCCGAGCGAGAGGCCATCGTCGGCGGCCTCGAACGGGTACGCGAGCGCATCGAGGCAGGTGGGTTCGACTGGTCTGTCCCCTTAGAAGACGTGCACATGAACGTCGAGACTGCGCTCACGGCGGACATCGGCGAGGCCGGAAAGAAGCTGCATACGGGGCGCTCGCGCAACGACCAGGTGGCTACCGATATTCGGCTGTTCCTGCGCGATGAGATCGACGCCATCCGCGCCGGCTGCGGGCGGCTGGAGGTGGCCCTATTGGATCTGGCAGAGCGCGAGGCCGAAACGATCATGCCGGGCTTCACTCACCTGCAGGTGGCCCAGCCGATCACCTTCGGACACCACATGATGGCCTGGGTCGAGATGCTTGAGCGTGACCGAGAGCGACTCTCCGACTGCCGCCGCCGCCTCAACGTCATGCCCTTGGGGGCGGCGGCCCTGGCTGGCACATCCTATCCCATCGATCGCCAGTGCACGGCAGCGCTGCTGGGCTTCGACCGGCCGGCGGAGAACTCCCTCGACGCCGTCTCGGATCGCGACTTCGCAATCGAATTCGAGGCCTGCGCAGCCATCCTGATGATGCACCTGTCGCGCTTCTCCGAGGAGCTGATTCTGTGGTCCTCGGCCCAGTTCGGCTTTGTCGAGCTGTCGGACGCCTTCTGCACGGGCTCGTCCATCATGCCCCAGAAGAAGAACCCGGACGTGCCCGAGCTGGTTCGGGGCAAGACCGGGCGGGTCTTTGGCCACCTGATCGGCCTCCTGACCCTGATGAAAGGCCAGCCCCTCGCGTACAACAAGGATAACCAGGAAGACAAGGAGCCTCTGTTCGACACCGTGGACACCCTGCGGGGGTCGCTCAAGGTGTTTGCGGAGATGATGGCTGGGCTCAGCTGCCGGCGTGAACGCATGCGCCAGGCTGCTCGCCAAGGATTCGCCACGGCCACGGATCTGGCGGACTATCTGGTGCGCCGCGGGATTCCCTTCCGCGACGCCCATGAGGTGGTCGGCAAGGCTGTGGCGTTCGGGGTGCGCGAGGGGAGAGACCTGGCGGAGATGACGCTGGAGGAACTGCAGAGCTTCTCGCCTCTGATCGATACCGACGTCTTTGCGGTGCTCTCCCTGGAGGGGTCCGTGGCAGCCCGCGATCACATCGGCGGGACGGCCCCGCGACAGGTGCGTGCGGCCGTCGGCCGGGCGCGGGAACGACTGCGCCTGGCCTGAGGTGCCCGCGCCTAGGCGGAGCAAGGCCGGTCAGAGGGACCTGGGCTCGTCGCCGACGTCGCCAAAATCATCGAGGTCGTCCGTGCCGCTCCCCGGCATCGGACCCTCATAGGGCTCGGGGATAACGCGCCCCTCGGTCAGCCACTCGCCCAAATCGATCAGGCGGCAGCGCTCACTGCAGAAGGGGCGAAAGCGTGACTCCGGGGTCCAGAGGACCGCACGTCCGCAGGTCGGGCAAGGTACCCTGGCGGCCATGTCGGGCGCTGCGTCAGAAGACGCAGCAGGTGAGGGTAAAGTCCACGTCCGCCTGGCTCTGGGCCGGGCGCCCGTTGGCCTCGGAGTTCATGAAGCGGATGCTGAAGCGGCTCTTGTGACCGCTGATCTCCGGAAAGACGGGCTGGCCGCCGTTGAGGGTCACCCGCACCATCTGGGCCGGTGCCTGGACGTTGAGGGCCTCCTGAAAAAACCCCGCCTCTGCAACCACGCGCCTGGGCCTGGCACTGTCCCGGGCGAGGGACAAGACCAGATCGATGGCCGTCTCCACCGGCGCGATGTCCCGCATCCAGGCCGCCAGACGCTGCTCGCGGTGGTCGCCGGGCTGGGTCAGCCAGAAGTGGAAGTTGGGCAGATCGAAGCTGCAGGTTCCACCGGGGATACTATTGCGCTGGGCGATGCCCTTGAGGAACTCGTCCTCGCGGGCGGTCTGCCCGATTTGGCCGGGGATCCTCTGGAGGTTGGACTGAGCCCGTTCGAGATCCGCCGTAACCCGCCCGAGGGCTTTTGGATCCACCCCGGGCTGCCGGGCAATGCGGGCCAGGGTCGCTACGTTGCGGTCGAGCTCCTTGAGGAGCTCGTTCTTGACGTCCGCACGGGAGGTGATGGAGACGATGTCGAGCAGCGCCTCGATGGCCACGCGAGTCGCCCAAGGGTCCTCCTGCGGCAGAAAGTGTTGCACCTTCTTGAACAGGTGTTCCAACCGCAAGAAGGTGCGGTAGCGTTCGTTCAGTGGATGTTCGAAGGTGCGCTGCATGAGGGGTTGCCTGGAGCCTGGGAGACGGGCTGCCGCGCTGGATTGTCCCGGATTAAGGGGTTGCGGTAAAGCCGGGGTGCAGGTCTGGACTCGTCGAAGAGCCGTGCGCGGAGACCGGAATCGGCGCCAATTGCAGGCGGGTGAACGATACTAGGGTCAAGCGGCGAGGCCCCGAGGTCGAGCCCCGGCCTGGCGCGCCGCAGCCAAGCCGCGGCCGCTCCCGCGGCCTCGGAACGTCCGCCATCCCTAGCGGCCACCGGAAGTCAGTGCCATGCCCGAGACCCTCAAGCTCCGCCGGGTCGCCATCGATACCTACCACGAGAACGTCGCCTACCTGCACCGAGGGTGCTCGACCTACCGCAGCGAGGGCTTCCAGGCCTTGCACAAGGTCGAGGTCGGGCCGATCGAGGGTCAGGGTGCGGTTCTTGCGGTCCTAAACGTGGTCGACGACCCGGCCATCACGGCCCCGGACGAGCTCGGGCTCTCGGAACAGGCCTTCGCCCAGCTCGGCGCCGAGCCGGGCACCCGCGTGCGCATCGCCCACGCCCGCCCTCCTGGGTCGCTCGCCGCGGTGCATCGCAAGATCCACGGGGAGCGCCTGGATGCAGAACAGTACGCGGCCGTCGCCCGGGACATCGCCGACAATCGGTACTCCAAGATCGAGATGACCGCCTTCGTGGTCGCCTGCGCTCAGGTGGGTCTGGAGCGCGAGGAGGTTCTGTTCCTCACCCGCGCCATGGCCGAGGGGGGCGAGCGTCTGGACTGGGGTGAGGCCCTGGTGGTGGACAAGCACTGCATCGGCGGGGTGCCCGGCAACCGCACCAGCATGATCGTCATGCCCATCGTCGCCGCCCATGGCTTGCCCTTCCCGAAGACCTCCAGCCGCGCCATCACCTCGCCCGCCGGGACCGCGGACACGATGGAGGTCCTCGCCCGGGTGGAGTTGTCCCCGGAACGCATGGCGGATATCGTGCGCCGCGAGCGCGGCTGCCTGGCCTGGGGTGGAACCGCCCGCTTGGCCCCGGCCGACGACGCCCTGATCGCGGTGGAGCGGCCACTGTACCTGGACTCTCCGGGGCAGATGGTCGCCTCTATCCTGGCCAAGAAGCTGGCTGCGGGCTCCACCCACCTGCTGCTGGACATACCCGTCGGCCCCACAGCAAAGGTCCGTTCCCGCCAAGAGGGACTGGCCCTGCGCAAGCTCTTCGAATACGTTGGCGACAGTCTGGGGATGCACCTGGAGGTCCTGCTCACCGACGGCTGTCAACCCATCGGGCGGGGGGTAGGGCCCGTTTTGGAGGCCCGCGACGTGTTGGCCGTGCTGCGCAATGACCCGAATGCCCCCGGCGATCTGCGGGCCAAGTCCCTAATGCTGGCCGGGCGCATCATCGAGTTTGACCCGAAGGTCCGCGGCGGGGGCGGGTTGGCCCTTGCCACAGAGATCCTCGACTCGGGGCGGGCCTTGGCCAAGATGGACGCCATCTGTGAGGCCCAGGGGCGCAACCCCGAGCCGCCCTCCCTCGGCCCCCTGCGCCATGAGGTCGCTGCCGAGATGGACGGAGTGGTCCTCGGGATCGACAACCTGCAGATCGCCCGCATCGCGCGCCTGGCGGGGGCCCCCATGGACAAGGGGGCCGGCGTGGATCTGCTGCGCAAGCAGGGCGATGCGGTCCAGCAGGGCGAGGCGCTCTACGCCATCCACGCCCAGTTTCCAGCGGACTTTCGGTTCGCCCGCGCCCTGGCGGGGAAGGACAGCGGTTACCGCATCGGGCAGCCTGGGCGCGTGCCGCAAGTGGCTCTGGGCCACCAGCCCTGGGAACGGGCGCGATGAAAGTCGACGGCCGCCTGGTCCTGGGGTTCCCGGAAGGCGAGATTCAGGCCCGCGCCCTGGCGGAAGCAGCCGGGCTGCCCTATGCCGGCGTTGCCGTTCACCGATTTCCGGACGGGGAGAGCCAGGTGCGCCTACCGCACAAGCTCCCGGAGCGTTTGGTGATCTATCGCAGCCTGGATCGCCCCAACGAGAAGCTGGTCGAGCTGGCCCTGGCCGTTGCCACCGCCCGCGATCTGGGCGCCCGCGACCTCACGCTGGTTGCCCCTTATTTGTGCTACATGCGCCAAGACAAGGCATTCGTGCCTGGGGAGGCGGTCAGCCAGCGCATCCTGGGCGCCCTGCTGGCGGAATGGTTCGACGCACTCGTAACCGTTGACCCCCATCTGCATCGCGTCCCTCGACTGGCGGACGCTGTTCCCGTCAAGCACGCGATCTGCCTCAGCGCCGCGGGCCCCATGGCCGAGTTCCTTGAGCATGCCCTGGATGGTCCCTTGGTCCTGGGACCTGACAGCGAGTCCCATCAGTGGGTCGCCGCGGTGGCCGCAACCCAGGGTCTAGACTATGGGGTCGCGGTCAAGGAGCGCCTGGGCGACCGCGAGGTGCGCATCTGTCTACCGGAGTTGGACTTCCGTGGCCGGGCCGTAGTCCTGGTGGATGACGTCGTCAGCACCGGAAGCACCCTGGTCGCCACTGCTGAGGCCCTCAGGCCCGAGCACCCGGCGTCGGTCTCGGTGCTGGTGGCCCATGGGCTCTTCGTCGAGGGGGCCCTGGAACGCCTCGCCGGGGCGGGCGTGACCGCAATCTGGAGCAGCGACAGCGTGCCTCATCCGACCAACCGGGTGTACCTGGCGCGCCTGCTGGCTGGCGCTCTGGCTGATTGACACCGCAGCCGGTCCGTTTCCCCCGCTGGCGGCTTGGCGGGTACAATCGCGCACTTTCTCGACCAAGTGAGGGGAGCCATGGCCGGTCACAGCAAATGGGCCAACATCAAGCACCGCAAGGCGGCCCAGGACAAGACCCGTGGCAAGACCTGGACCAAGCTCATCCGCGAGGTCACGGTAGCGGCCCGCGAGGGCGGCGGCGACCCCGGGACCAACCCGCGCCTGCGGCTGGCCATGGACAAGGCCTTCGGGGCCAACATGCCCAAGGACACCATCGACCGCGCCATCAAGCGGGCGGCCGGCGGCATGGAGGGCGAGAACTACGAAGAGATCCGCTACGAGGGCTATGGCCCAGGCGGGACCGCGGTCATGGTCGACTGCATGACGGACAACCGCAACCGTACCGCGGCCGAGGTACGGCACGCCTTCACCAAGTACGGCGGCAACCTGGGCACCGACGGATCTGTGGCCTACCTCTTCGTCAAGCAGGGGGTCATCAGTTTCGAGGCCGGGGTGGACGAGGACACCGTGGTCGAGGCGGCCCTCGAGGCCGGGGCCGAGGACGTGGTCACCAACGACGACGGATCGATCGACGTCATCACGACACCCGACGCTTTCGAAGAGGTCCGCGCGGCCCTGTCGGCCCGCGGGCTGACCACGGACACTGCGGAGGTCACCTTCAACGCCACCACCTCCAGCGACCCAGATCAGGAGACCGCCGAGCGGCTGCTCAAAATGATCGAGGTCCTCGAAGACCTGGACGACGTCCAAGACGTCTACACCAACGCCGACATCGCCGACGAGATCATCGAGGCGCTGGGCGCCTAGCCCGCAGGGACAGAGCCCGCCTTGGAGATCAACCCCCAGTCGATACCATCGAGCCCGGTTTCTGGCGGGGCACAGCCGCGCCCCGCGCGCCGGCGCATCATCGGCATCGACCCCGGGTCGCGCACCACCGGCTATGCCGTCATCGACAGCGACGGGAAGCACAGCACCCGCGTGTCGAGCGGGTGCATCCGCGTCGGGCACGAGTCCTGGCCCGAGCGCCTCGGCATCATCTTCAACGAGATCGCCCTCCTGGTGAGGGGTTATGCCCCGCAAGAGATGGCCGTAGAGCAGCTCATCTTTGCCCGTGACCCGGTCGCCGCCCTCAAGCTCGGACAGGCGCGCGGGGCCATCATCTGCGCGGCCCTGCAGGGCGGGGTCCAGGTCCACGAATACAGCCCCAAGTCCGTCAAGCAGGCGGTGGTGGGGACCGGGGCGGCGGAGAAGTCCCAGGTCCAGCACATGGTCCGCATCCTCCTCGCCCTGGAGACCGAGCCCGCCGAGGATGAGGCGGATGCCCTGGCGCTGGCCCTGTGTCACGCCCATTCCCTCGGCATCCCCGCACGGAAGCGCGCCTCCGCCTCTTGGCGCGACTGGCGGCCCGCGCCATGAGGGCGGCAACTTGATCGGCCGCCTGCGCGGGGAATTGGTCTACAAGCGCCCGCCCCAGCTGATGCTGGACGTGGGCGGGGTCGGCTATGAGCTGGAGGCCCCCATGTCGACCTTCTACGAGCTTCCGGCGGTAGGGACCACGGTCAGCCTGTTCACCCATCTGGCGGTACGCGAGGACGCCCAGGTCCTCTACGGCTTTGCCCGGGAGCAGGAGCGCGGCCTCTTTCGCAGCCTGCTCAAGGTGACCGGGGTGGGACCGAGGATGGGGCTGGCCATCCTCTCCGGCATGGACGCGAACCGCTTCGCCCAATGCATCGAGCAGGGAGACGAAGACGCCCTGATTCGGGTTCCCGGCATCGGGCGGAAGACTGCCCAGCGCCTCATCGTCGAGATGCGAGACCGGCTGGACAGGCTCGGTACTGGGCTTCCCGCGGGAGCGGGCACCGCCCCCAGGCCTGGGGGCGGGGAGGACAGCGCGCTGGCGGACGCCATCAGCGCGCTGGTCGCCCTCGGGTACAAGCCAACGGACGCGAACCGCATGGCCCGGGCCGCGGACGACGGGGCCAAGACCTCGGAAGAGATCATCCGCGGGGCACTGAGGTCGGTGTCCGCGCCCTGAGCCGAAGCGCGGGCCACCGGGCATCCGACCGGAGACAGCCATAGAACCGGGCCCGACGGCATTGGATTCTGGGGTGCCATGAGGTCCAGACCCTGCCGCGGTGCCACTGGCCCCACGCAGACGGCTGTCGATCACCGGGGGAACTGCCCGGCGTTCCTCTCGATCCATTCGATAGCCGCCTCCTCGCCGGTCAGGACACGGCCCTCGGATCTGAGCGTCTCCCGGCGATAGTGCTCGATGTGGCAGACCTGCTCGACCATGCGCACACTGTAATTCGCCTCAACGCCATCGAATCGCACCCCCACCTCGAAGCCGCGGTCGGAGGGGCGGCACCAGACGACGATGCCGTCGGCCTCGAAGACCGGTTCGGCGATTGAGATCTCCAAGTGGACGCTCGACCCCGGGGCTATGGGGCTGCGCGAGCTGAAGCAGAGCCCGCCCTGGCTGATGTTGCGCAGGTAGTCGGTGCCGGAGGCGACCGCTGCGTCGACGTGGTACGCGATGGGGATATCGGAAGGGTGCCGGAGGTATTGGCGCATCGTAATATGCAGGTGGCCGCGTCGCGATGCGCCCAAGCATATCCCACAGCCGGGTGTTGCATCATTGAGGTGGGGCCTGGCCAGAGCGAGAAAAGCCGCGATTGTTGCACCCCCACCCTCGTGCCACTCGCGCATTCCCAACGCCGGCCAAATGCCCCACCATTGCCGCCCATGAACGATACTAAGCGCCTGATCAGCCCGGAGGCCGGGGCGGACGACACAGCCCTGGACCGCGCCATCCGCCCGCGGCGCCTAGCGGACTATGTCGGGCAGCCGGCGGTGCGCGAGCAGATGGAGATCTTCATCGGCGCCGCCCGCCAGCGCGGCGAGGCCCTGGACCATGTCCTGATCTTCGGTCCCCCGGGGCTCGGCAAGACCACCCTGGCCCACATCGTCGCCCACGAGATGGGGGTGAACCTGCGCCAAACCTCCGGCCCGGTCGTCGAGAAGCCCGGGGACCTGGCCGCCCTGCTGACCAACCTGGAGGCAGGGGACGTCCTCTTTGTGGACGAGATCCACCGTCTCAGCCCTGTGGTGGAGGAGGTCCTCTACCCGGCCATGGAGGACTACCAACTCGATATCATGATCGGGGAGGGTCCGGCCGCCCGCTCCATCAAGCTCGACCTGCCGCCTTTCACCCTGGTGGGTGCGACCACCCGGGCGGGTCTCCTGACCTCGCCGCTGCGCGACCGCTTCGGCATCGTCCAGCGCCTGGAGTACTACAGCGCCGAGGACCTGACCCGCATCTGCGAGCGCTCGGCGGCCATCCTCGGTATCGACACCGACCCCGCTGGGGCGGCGGAAATTGCCAGGCGCTCCCGCGGCACCCCCCGCATCGCCAACCGACTGCTGCGCCGGGTGCGCGACTTTGCCCAGGTACGGGCGGACGGGCGCATCACGGCTGGGGTTGCGGACCAAGCCCTGGTGATGCTCAAGGTAGACGCCCAGGGCTTCGATCACATGGACCGGCGCCTGCTCGCCGCGGTGATCGAAAAGTTCGACGGCGGCCCCGTGGGAGTGGAGAGCCTGGCCGCGGCCATCGGGGAGGAGCGGGGGACCATCGAGGACGTCATCGAGCCATACCTGATTCAGCAGGGTTATCTGATGCGTACCCCCAGGGGGCGCATGGCCACGCAGATCGCCTACCTCCACCTCGGCCTAGCCGCTCCGGCCCGCCCGAGCCAGGAGCCGGCCATGGCGGACCTCTTCGGTAACGGCGCGGTTTGATCTGGATGGCGAGATGGAACCGGCCCCAGGCGACCCAGCAGCCGAGCTTCGGCCTGCGGATTGGAGTATTGGTGTAAATTTGGCCCCGTTTTTGCTAAACTTGCCGGTCTTTTTAACCCGGACACGGCAGAGGGCAGGTGCCTAGCGTTGCCGACTCCCCGACCTTCCGCTGGCCCGTGCGCGTCTACTACGAGGATACTGACGCGGGCGGCGTGGTCTACCACGCCAACTACCTCCTGTTCATGGAGCGGGCCCGAACCGAGTGGCTGCGAGGCGCGGGCTACGAGCAGGATGTCCTGCGCCGAGAGGTGGGAGTGCAGTTCAGCGTCCGGCAGGCCAACATCGACTACCTGCGCCCCGCCCTCTTCAACGACTTGCTGACCGTGACCGTCGCCCTCACGCGCATCGGTGGGGCAAGCCTGGACCTCGCACAGGAGGTCATACGCGAGGCCGATGGGGTTACCTGTTGCCGCTGTGTCATCCAAGTCGCCTGCGTCGATGCGACAACTTTGCGCCCAGCCCGAATTCCTAAGCAGCTTTTGGCGGAGATAGCCCATGGGCTCTGAGCTTTCCATCCTCGATCTGGTCCTGCACGCAAGCCTGGTGGTCCAGCTCGTGCTGCTGGTCCTGGTGCTGGCCTCCATCGTCTCATGGACCATGATCTTCGACCGCGCCTGGACCCTCAAACGGGCCCACCGGACGGCGGATGCCTTCGAGCAGCGCTTCTGGTCCGGCGGCGATCTCAGCGCCCTGTATCGCGACCTGGGCCAGGACGACAAGGCCCTGAGCGGCTTGGCGAGCATCTTCCGCGGCGGTTTCAAGGAGTACGTCCGCCTGCGCAAAGGCGACGACAGCGGCGATACCATGGCGGTCATCCAGGGGGCGGAACGTTCCATGCGCGTGGCGCTCAGCCGCGAGATGGATCGCCTGGATACCCACCTGCCCTTCCTGGCCACCGTCGGGTCTACCAGCCCCTACGTCGGGCTCTTTGGGACCGTATGGGGGATCATGCACTCCTTCCACGCACTGGGGAACGTGCAGCAGGCGACCCTGGCGCTGGTTGCCCCGGGTATCTCGGAGGCCCTGGTGGCCACCGCCATCGGCCTCTTCGCCGCTATCCCTGCGGTCATCGCCTACAACAGATTCAGCAACCAGGTTGAGCGGCTCAACAACCGCTACGAGGAATTCATGGAGGAGTTCTCGACGCTGCTGCAGCGGCAGGGGCGCGGGTAACCGCACCCTGCGCTATCGGAACCCAGTCATGAAAAGGTCCCGCACCCGCCGCCGCCCCATGTCCGAGATCAACGTGGTGCCCTACATCGACGTGATGTTGGTGCTTCTGGTGATCTTCATGATCACGGCCCCGCTCATCACCCAGGGGGTCAAGGTGAATCTCCCCCAGGCTCAGGCCGCGCCCCTGCCCGGGGATGGCGACGAGCCGGTAGTCATCCATGTGGACGAGTTCGGCGACCTCTACGTGGACCTGGGCGCGGACAAGAACCTCCCCGTCGACGAGCCGGCCCTGCTCAAGCGCCTGGCGATTGTGCTCCAGTACAAGCCTGGGACACCCGTCATGGTGCGTGGCGACAGCCGGGTGGACTACGGGCGCGTGATCCGGGCTATGGTTGTGGCTCAGGCGGCGGGAGCGCCCGAAGTCGGCCTCATCACCGAGCCGCCGCCCCAGAATCCGGCACAGCAGCGCGCCCGCTAACGACCCGCGACCATGTTCCAGATCCTGCGGCGCAACCCGACCGCCCTCTGGTGGTCGCTGGGACTGCACCTGATCCTCGCGCTGTTGCTCCTGGTAGGGGTGGAGTGGTTGGTACCGCCCGGCTCCCCCGGGTCCGAGCAGCCAGTGATCGAGGCGCGAATCCTTGCCTCCAAGGCGCTGGAGGCCCAGGTCGAGCAATTGCGCCAGGAGGCGGGCGCCCTGGAGGGGCTGGACTTGCCTGAGGCCGAGGGCCCGGACCAGGCGGAGCTGGAACGTCTCCGCCAGGAGCGGGAGGCAGCAGAGGCCGAGGCTCGTGCCCAAACCGAGCGCGCAGCGCAAGAGGCCGCGCAGCAGGCGGAACAGCAGCAGCGCCGAGCCGAAGATGACGCGCGCCAGGCGGCAGAGGCCGCCGAGGCCAAGCGCAGAGCCGAGATGCAGGCCCAGGCGGAACGCGAGGCCCAGCGCAGGGCCGACGAGGCACAGGCGATAGCGGAGGCAGATCGTCGGGCCGCCGATCAGGAAGCCAGGGCCGATGCGGAAGCCCGGGCCCAGGCAGAACGCGAGGCGGCCGAGGCGCAGGCCGAGGCCGAGCGCAAGGCAGCAGAGGCGGCCAGGGTCAAGGCGGAGGCGGAACGCAAAGCGGCCGAGGACTGGCGGCAGGCGGAGGCAAAGGCCAGAGCAGAGGCTGAGGCACGGGCCAAGGCAGAAGCCGAACGCAAGGCCGCGGAAGCCGCCAAAGCCAAGGTAGAGACGGAGCGCAAGGCGGCCGAGGAAAGACGTCAGGCCGAGGCAAAGGCCAGGGCAGAAGCGGAGGCACGGGCCAAGGCAGAAGCCGAACGCAAGGCAGCGGAGGCCGCCAAAGCCAAGGCGGAGGCAGAGCGCAAGGCAGCCGAGGAAAGGCGTCAGGCCGAGGCGAAAGCCCGGACAGACGCGGAGGCGCGGGCCAAGGCAGAAGCCGAGCGCAAGGCAGCGGAGGCCGCCAAAGCCAAGGCGGAGGCAGAGCGCAAGGCAGCCGAGGAAAGGCGTCAGGCCGAGGCAAAGGCCAGGGCAGAAGCCGAGCGCAAGGCGGCCGAGCAGAAGCGCGAGGCGGCAGAAAAAGCCAAGGCCGAAGCCGAAGTCAAAGCAGCAGTCGAAGCCAAGCGCAGGGCAGAAGTGGAGGCGAGCCGCAAGGCGGAGGCGGACCGCCAGGCGGCTGAGGAGCGCCGCGCCCGGGAGGCCCAGCGAGCCGAGGAGGCAGAGGCGATGGACGCGCTGGCGGCCGAGAACGCCAAACGCGAGGCCTTCCGATTCGGCTCCCTGATCGGCGACCGGGTCGAGCAGCAGTGGGTCCGCCCGCCTGGGTCGTCCAGAAGCCTGGAGTGCACCATCGAGCTGCGCCTCGAACCAACTGGAGACGTCATCGAGGGGAGCGTGCGGGTCGTGAGCAGCAGCGGCAGTGCGGCCTTCGACGGGTCAGCGATCGCAGCCGTCTACAGGGCTTCGCCGCTACCCGTGCCCAGCGGAAACGCCTTCGAGCTGCTGCGGCACTTTCGATTCAAGTTCAGACCCTAACGCGAGGCTGACCCGGCCACGGATAGACCAGGTCGGCAACGATTCCGGCAATGTGCCCACCCGCATCGCTGATGCCCAGCCGCCCTGGGCCGCTGCAGGGGCGGGCCCCAATAAGCACGAAGGTAGCCATGCACAGAGTCACCGTCCCCCTGCTGATGTTGCTCATCGCCTGGGTTGGCCAGACCCGAGCCCAGCTCACCATCGAGGTCACCGGCGGCGTCGAGGGGGCCCAGCCCATCGCCGTGGTCCCCTTTGGCGCAGCGGATGGGGCCAGCCCACCCCTGGACGTCGGATCGGTGATCGCCGCAGACCTGGCCAGGTCCGGCCGCTTCAAGCCCATGCCGACCCGCGACATGCTCGCCACCCCGCACACCGCCGCCGAGGTGGACCTGCGGGACTGGCGCCTGCTCGGGATGCAGCACCTCGTGGTGGGCAACGTCAGCCCCGTCGGAGGGGGCTTCAACATCGACTATGTCCTGTTCGATGTCTTCAGCGGGGATCAACTCCTCGCGTCCTCTGCCCAGACCACAGGCCCAGGCATGCGCTACACCGCCCACCGCATCGCCGACGCCATCTACGAGAAGCTCACCGGGCAACCCGGGGTCTTCTCGACGCGCATCGCTTATGTGACGGATCAGGGGAGCGGGGGGCGGGTGACCCTGCGGGTCTCGGATGCGGACGGCTACGGCGGCCAGACCATCGTCTCCTCAAACGAGCCGATCATGTCCCCAGCCTGGTCCCCGGACGGGCAGCGCCTCGCCTACGTCTCCTTCGAGAATCGGCGCGCTGCCATCTATATCCAGGACCTCGGCAGCGGGCGGCGAGATATGGTCGCCAGTCACCCCGGGATCAACGGATCGCCGGCCTTCTCCCCAGACGGCCGCTCGCTGGCCATGACCCTGTCCAAGGGGGGCAATCCAGACATCTATGTTATGGATCTCAGCACCAGGGAACTGCGCCAGCTGACTGACCACCTCGGCATCGACACCGAGCCCGCCTGGTCCCCGGATGGCGCCAGCATCGTCTTTACCTCCAATCGGGGCGGCAGCCCCCAAATCTACAAGGTGAGCGCCGCCGGCGGTCCGGCGGAACGGGTCACCTTCGAAAACGACTACAATGCGGCGCCGACCTATTCGCCGGATGGCCGCTCTCTCGCCCTGGTGACTCGCGTCGGCGGGCAGTTTCGCATCGGGCTGCTCAAGCTCGGCGGGGGAGGACCCGTGCGGATCATGAGCACTGGCACCCTGGACGAGTCCCCAAGTTTCGCCCCCAACGGCAGCATGATAATTTATGCCACCCAACACAACGGGCGAGGCGTCCTCGCTGCCGCCTCCGTGGACGGTCGTGTAAGTCAAAGGTTGTCCCAGGAGTCCGGCGAGGTGCGCGAACCGTCGTGGTCGCCCCTGGCGCACTAAAGAGGCACGCATGAACAGAACAGCTGTATCGATCCTGACCATGGTGTTGGCACTAAGTCTGGGGGGCTGCGCCAGTCAGGCGGAGAAACCCGCGGTGGATGAGGCGGCCGTAACTCGCCCGACCGGTGGCTACAGCGCCGGCACGGGCGGAGTCCAGCAAGAAAGCTACGCCGACCGCCCGTGGGACGATCCGGCCAGCCCGCTCTATCGCAAGGTCATCTACTTCGACTACGACAGCAGCGAGATTCGATCAGAATTCGTTCCGCTTTTGCAGACCCACGCCGGCTATCTGGCCAGTCACTCGGGGACACGCTTGACCCTGGAGGGAAGCACGGACGAACGCGGTACCCGCGAGTACAACCTGGCTCTGGGGGATGAGAGGGCCCAAACCGTGCAGCGTTTCATGCTTGCCGAGGGGGTGCGGGCGGATCAGTTGACAACCCTGAGTTTCGGCGAGGAGAAGCCCGTGGCGTCTGGGCATAGTGAGAGTGCCTGGTCGCAGAATCGGCGTGTGGAGCTAGCCTACTGATGCCACCCCGACCCATAGCGAGGAATTCCTAGATGCGAACCATGACCATCGCCTTAGCGGCTCTGATTGCGCTACCGGTCTGGGCGGCCGACCCTGCTCTGGAGGCTCGTGTCGAGCGGATCGAGCGGGCCTTGGGTAATCAGAGCGCGTCGAGTTTGCTGCTACAGGTCCAGCGCCTCCAACAGGAGGTGCAGGAGCTGCGCGGCCTGGTCGAGTTGCAGCAGTACAAGCTCAACGCCCTGACCGGCGGTCAAGGTGGACTTTTGCCTGGCCAGGATCGGCCGCCCCCTCCCGCGCCCTTCCCCGACACGGACGAGCCGGCGGAATCCGCAGCAGGCGGCCCCGACGGCGGTGCCAGCGATCTGGGGAGCTCTTCCTCGCTGCCGGGGGCCATCAGCACGCTGGACCTTCGCCCGATGCCGCCCACGCGGATCCCGTCGTTGCCGTCGCCCGAGACTACGGCTGGCGGTGAGCGCGAGGCCTACAAGGCGGCCTTCGACCTGCTCAAGGCACGGCGCTATGCCGAGTCCCAGGCCGCCTTCCGTGACCTCCTCGCGCGGTACCCCCAAGGCCAGTACGCAGACAACGCCCGCTATTGGTTGGCCGAGAGCAGCTATACGGCCCGAGACTATCCGACGGCTCTCATGGAGTTCGAGACCCTGGTAAGCCAGCACCCCCAGAGCCCCAAGGTGGCTGGAGCCCTGCTCAAGATTGGGTACATCCAATACGAGCAGCAGAACTGGCCCGCAGCGCGCGCCTCGCTGGAGGGCCTTGTCAAGCAGTTCCCCGAGACTACCGAAGCCCGTCTGGCCAAGAGCCGCCTGGAGCGCATGAGCAAGGAGGGGCGCTGAATACCTGTCGGGCAGGTATCGATTCACCTGGCAATCGGGTATCTTAACGGGTCCGAAACGCGCCCTTAGCTCAGTTGGTAGAGCATCTGACTTTTAATCAGGTGGTCGTGCGTTCGAGTCGCACAGGGCGCACCAATAAAACAATGGCTTAGCCTATAGCTGCCTAGCCCCTTTTTCGTTGCAAACCCCGTATTGGGTAACGCCACGGGTAACAAATCTTCCCGTTTGACCGTGTTCGGGGGCGTTATGGGTGCCCGAACCCCGCCCGCCCGCTCAGCGGCAGGGTGACAGGCGCCGGACTGAGGATCGTGCATCATGAAACGTCCTGCACATTGCGGGCTGGGCCAGCCGGGCTAAATTTCACTCCCGTGCTGCCTGAACTGGCGCTGATACCCCAGACAACACTGCCTCGCGCTTCTTCTCCGGCAGGGCCGGGGACGCCGTTTCACAATGCGGGGCGTCCTTTCCTTTGCTCGACCATATCCCACCCTGCTGCCATAGCCACAATGCCTTCGGTCTGGACGAGGTCCCCGCAGAGGCAACGCCACCCGAATGGTTTAATGAGGAAGCGGAAACTCGTCAGTGGACGTTGCCGCCGGCGACTGTCTGCGTATGGCCGGCGGCTGGCGTTTAGCGATCGCAGCAACCAGTGAGTTGCCACGAATGCCCTCCGGGTTCTCCTGCAGGGTGCGCATCAGCTTGCCGCCTCGCTGACAGGTACCGTCGCCGGTCTTGGTCGACACAATCCAATGCCGCTGCTTGTGGACCTGGCCCTTTTGTAGCAAGGTAGCAGTACAATTGAAAGTCGCTTTCGTGCGGACATGTTCCATGCGCACAGCCAAGACCGAGACCCTGACCGTGAGGCTTACGTCAGACATCAAAGCCACCCTGCGCCAGGCCGCCGAGCGCGAACATCGCAGCCTCGCGAACATGCTGGAGGTCATGATCCGGGACTGGTGGGATGCACGTGAGGCCGTGCCGAACCCAGCATCCCGCTCCGCTGGCCATCAGGACAGCGGACCAGCGTCGGAGAACTGATTAGATCGCCTGACGATACAGGGGGCCCCGCTCGGGGGAGTGGGGTAAACCCCCGGCCGCAACAATGGCACGTCGATAGAACGTGACAACAAGGACTTAGGGGGGATTAACGTGCTCGGAACCGTTCGCGACGCCTGCAAGATCCATCCGATGGTCCACGACTACCGGATGACGGAGGCCATCGAGAACCTCTCGGACCTGATCGGCGACGAAGGCGACGGAGCCGAGTTCTTCGCCCGCAACTACGTCACCCAAGGCATGGACACCCTGTTCCGCGAGGGCCTGCTGCGGCTTGCGGGCACGTCCGACCAGGCCGCCTTCGAGCTGGCCCAGGCCATGGGCGGCGGCAAGACGCACCTCATGGTGGCCCTCGGGCTGCTGGCCAAGCATCCCGCACCTGCGCCCTGCCGTGCTGCCCGCCGAGCTCGCGGAGCGGCTGGACTTCGGCCCCGCCCGCATCGCCGCCTTCAACGGCCGCAACGATCCGGACCACTACATCTGGGGCGAGATCGCCGAGCAATTGGGCCAGGCCGATCTGGTACGCCCCTACTGGATCGACGGTCCGCGCGGCGTCGACGAGAAGAAGTGGATGGAGATCATCGGCGACGAGCCGACCCTGATCCTGCTCGACGAGCTGCCGCCCTACCTGCTCAACGCCGACACCCGCTCGGTCGGCAAGGGCTCGCTGGCCGACCTGGTGACCTACACCATCAGCAACCTGCTGACCGCAGCCATCAAGCTGCCGCGCTGCTGCGTCGTCATCGCCAACCTGTCCGGCAGCTACGAGGCCCAGACCAAGGACCTGGCGCGGATCATGTCCAACCTCCAGCAGGAGTCCCGGCGCCAGGCCCAGACCATCACCCCGGTGCAGCTCGCCGGCAACGAGATCTACGAGATCCTCAAGAAGCGCCTGTTCACCGAGCTGCCCGGCGACACGCTGATCGACTCCGTGGCCGAGGCCTTCGCCGAGCAGGTCAAGGCCGCGGAGGACGGCGGCTACATCACCGCCCGGGCCATGGAGGAGGTCGCCGAGGAGGTCCGCGAGACCTACCCCTTCCACCCCTCGTTCAAGAACCTGGTCGCCCTGTTCAAGGAGAACGAGGGCTTCCGCCAGACCCGCGGCCTGATGCAGTTCACCGCCCGGCTGCTGCGCAGCGTCTGGAACCGCGACGCCAACGACGTCTTCCTGATCGGCACCCAGCACCTGGACCTCAACGACGCGGAGGTGCGCGACGAGATCCAGCGCGTGAACTCGGCGCTGCTCCCGGCCGTGGTCAACGACATCGCCGACCACGGCAACGCCCGCGCCGAGGAGATCGACGGCGACCTCGGCAGCGACGCCGCCACCCAGGTGGCCAAGCTGTTGCTCTCCGCGTCGCTGTCCCGCGCCGTCGGTGCCCACACCGGCCTGACCCAGGCCGAGATCATCGAGTACCTGGCCGCCCCCTACCGCAAGGCCGACGAGTTCCTGGCCGGCACTCGACCGCCTGCGCGACCGCGCCTGGTACCTGCATCGCGAGGGCGAGGCCTTCTACTTCAAGGAGACCGAGAACCTCGGGCGGCGCATCGAGCGCGACGCCAAGCAGATCCCGCCACCCAAGCTGGAGCAGGCCCTGATCAACCGCCTCACCGGGCTGTTCCAGGCCCAGAGCAAGATCCAAGGCGGCCTATCAGGAAGTCCAGATCATGCCGCGCCTGGACGACGTGCGGCTGTCCGGCTCCCGGGTCCTGCTGGTGGTGCAGCCGGACGGGCGCACCCCGCCGGAGACGATCCGCAACTTCTTCGAGTTCCAGCAGGAGAAGAACAACGTCCTGATCCTGTCGGGCCACGACAGCCACCTCGCCAACGAGGTCGAGGCGCGGCTGCGCGAGCTGTACGCCGTCGAGAAGATCCACGCCAAGCTCAAGCCCGGCGACACCCTGTACGAGGAGGCCCGCGACAAGCTCGAAGAATTGTCCGAGCGCTTCACCAAGGCCGTCTCCGGTGCCTACAACCGGCTGTTCTTCCCCGGCGGCGACGGCGAGCTGGTGATGGCCACCATCGACAACGGCCTGAGCTTCGGCGAGGGCGAGCATTCCGCCGAGGCGCAGATCGAGAAGCTCCTGGCCAGCGGGCGCTGCGACAACAAGCTCGCCCTGGACATGCCCGACGACCTGCCCGAACTACTGGGCCATGGCCGAGACCTACCTGTGGCCCGCCAAGGACCGCCGCGTCCCCTGGCGCGATCTGGTCATGCGCGCCAAGACCGACCCCACCTGGCCCTGGATGCCCGGGGCACGCGGGCTGGAGGTGCTGCGCGACGAGGCCCTCAAGCAAGGCCGTTGGCGCCAGACCCCCGAGGGCCACATCGAGAAGGGACCGTTCCCGGCCGAGAAGACCTCGGTCAACGTCACCCTGCTGGGCACCAACCGCGAGACCGGCGAGACCAGCCTGTCGCTCACGCCGCGCAACGCCGGCGACAGCCCGCGTGTCTACGTCGCTCAAGAACGCCGCCGTGTCCGAGCAGGACGAGCAGGTCCAGGATCTGGAGGACTACCGCACCACGGAGGCGACGCTCTACTTCATCGCCGTCGACAGCGCCGGCAAATACGAGATCGGCCCAGCCGACCCGCTGGACCGCGGACCTCACCATCCGCCACGAGGTGCACAAGGTCGCCGACACCCGCAAGGTCGAGCTGCGCTGCACCCCGGCCGCCGAGATGCGCTTCACCCTCGACGGCACCAACCCCAAGGAGGGCACCGTCTACGCCCAGCCCTTCCCGGTGCCGACCAAGGGCTGCACCATCCTCATCGCCGCCAAGGCCGGCGAGGTGGAGAAGAGCGCCAAGATCCAGATCCCGTCCGACGGCGACGACCGGGTCATCATCGACGACCGCAAGCCGGCGCGGCTCGCCGAGTCCAAGCGGGTCTCCATCGACACCACCGACAAGGCGTTCGACTTCATTCAGCGCTTCAAGGATCGCTCCGACACCCTGCTGCGCGGGGTTCAGATCATCCTGGGCGAAGGCGAGAACGCGGTCCAGATCCGCTTCAACGAACGCGAGCTGACGGCCGCCGCCATCGAGACCGCCATCCGCGGCATCCGAGCGGCCCTGGGGGACGAGCAGGCCGCGGTCCAGATCCTGATCAAGGGCGGCATCTCCTTCGGCGACGGATTCGCGCTCAAGGAGTTCGCCGAGGTGGCCGGTATCGGGCTGACATCCGGCGACGTGATCCAGGATGCCGACTGATCAACACCAACGCACCCCAACCGACCCCGCGCGATGCCCAAGACCGCCGATAAGCGCCCGGCTTATGCCCACCGAACGCTGGGCTTCGGTGTCCCGGCGACCTCCGATCCGCATCATTTCGTGGTGCAGATTCCTCGTGGCAACGCCGCGCCCGTTTTGATCTGTGAACACCTGGGGATGGGCTCCGAGACCGCCCGAGAGCAGGTCATCGACCGCGTCCTGCTGGAGCGGCACCGCTGGACGGCCATTCGTGCCGAGGTGCAACGCGCCTTCAATGCGCGGCTCAACGAGCACAACCTGGCCACCGGCACCTGGAAGGTCGGAGACACGCCGGTGGACCGCCTGCTCGGCAAAGGAGCTGTGCGTCCTGGCCTGGGCCATCGAGCGACTGGAGCCCGAGAAGATCCGCATCGCCGTGCGCAACTGGCTCGCCCTGCGCCCAGAGGAGCGCTGGTGGATGTTCGGCATGACTGCCATGACCACTGGCGGGATTCAAGATGCGGACAAGGGCTGGCGGGTCGCCCTGCGCT
>CAVPXP010000018.1:0-14591 GCA_963709645.1 uncultured Gammaproteobacteria bacterium | reverse complement strand
CGCTGGAAGGTCAGCGAACCGATGCGCTACCAGGAGTTTGTGCGTAGCGCCGAGGCGCGACGCCGTTATTGGTCTCGGAGCTTTGCGGGCTGGCCGAGAGTGGCGGGGTCGCGACCCAATGCCGCCCATCGGGCGCTGGCGGCCCTGGAGCGTGTGGGCCTGATCCACCAGTTGGTAACCCAGAACGTCGACGGGCTGCATCAGGCAGCCGGGCATCGGCGGGTGCTCGATCTCCACGGCAGCCTCGCCTGGGTCGATTGCCTGGATTGCCGCTCGCGCGTCCCGCGGGCAGAGGTCCAGGAGCGCCTCGCCGCTGCCAATCCAGAGCAGGTCGCCGACCCCTCGGCCTTCGCCCCGGACGGGGATGCCCTCGTCTCTTCACGGCGGGAGGGCGCTTTCCGGGTACCCGACTGCCCCCACTGCGGCGGGATGCTCAAGCCGGCGGTGGTCTTCTTCGGCGAGAATGTTCCGCGGCCTCGGGTGGAGCACGCCCTGGCGAAGCTCCGGGAGTCGGCCGCGGTGCTGGCGGTCGGCACCTCCCTGACTGTCTACTCCGGCTTCCGGTTCTGCCGTGAGGCCGCGGGACGGGGCATCCCCATCGCCCTGGTGAACCGGGGAAGGACCCGGGCCGACGACCTCGCTACGCTGCGGGTGGACGGGGAGGTCGGAGAGGTCCTGTCGGCACTGGCGACCCAGCTCGGTGCGGATGGGACGCACGCGGCAGACCTCCATCACCACTAAGACCACGAGGCGCAGGATGTCCGCCGGCGGAAACCGGCAGGATCTGACCACTCGGGACTTTGGGGGAGCCACCGTGTGGTTTCGCGAAGTGAATGACATATGCCAGCCGATGACCAAAGAACGCTTGCTCACGAAAGCCGGTTGAAACCGCAAGCGTTGTGACGGTGGCACGAGACTGAAAGTGAGGATCAAAGACAACCTCAACGACTGCGAGCAGCCCGCCGGGCTTAAGAGCGCCGAACAGCTCAGCAAATGCGGCAGCACGGTCGGGGATTTCTCCGAGGACGGTGACCAAGACAGCGCGATCAAAGCGAGTTCGCCGGGAGCTTGCGGTCGCCGAGACCGGCAGCGACAAACTCGACGTTCATTAAGCCGGCCGCCTCAGTCTTCGCCTTCGCGCGCGAAAGCATTCCCGCCTGAACGTCTAAGGCGACAACATGACCATCGGTGCCGACACTCCGAGCAAGGGGGACGGTTAGGCGCCCGGGGCCGCACCCTGCGTCCAGTACAGTCATGCCAGGGGAAAGCGAAAGGGTCTCGACAATGAATGCGGCCCGATTTGTCTTGGTAAATGGATTGTCAATCTCAACGAGCCACCGTAGCCAAACTGGACAGGGCAGCGATTGGCGACGAGAAGCAAGGCGCCATATCAATCCAACCAGAGCTAATACGGCAACTCCGACAAGAACAACGGTTGGTGTACTCATAAGCGCTTGATGATCGCTAACGTCTGAATTAACCGGGCTGGCGCGGTTTTATCGCGTGACGTCCGGGTTGAATGATGAGTTAGCCCGTGGCTTGAAATGCAGGATGGAATTGGACATTGCCATGAGCGGAAGAAGTGCCAAAGGATAGCGAGAGGAAGAACTCTTGAGGGACGCCCTCAAGCACGAGGGCGGGATTATTCGCAAACCCAAAACGAGTGTAGAACGCCGGGTCGCCAACCAGCACACATCCATTGGCTCCAATTTGGCGTAGTTCCGCGAGTCCTCTCTCCATCAGCGCTCGCCCGATGCCCCGGCATTGCAAGTCCGGTTCGACCGAAATTGGGCCGAGCCCGTACCAGCCAGCAACGCCATCACCGATGGTTACTGGGGAAAGCGCGATATGCCCTACGATGCGGCCGGCATCTTCGGCGACAAGGGAGACGGAAAGCGCATCATCTGCTCGAAGAGCGCGGATGATAAACTGCTCAGTTTGATGGCTGTAAGAATGCGAGAGAAAAGCACGTCGAGTGACTTGCTCAATTGCATCTTCGTCTGAAGGTGTTTCTGGGCGGATAGTAATAGTCATAGTGTAAAGCGTCAAATTGTCAGCGGCGGAAACGGGAATAGACAGCGGGGACCATTCGCCGGCTTTCCGCAGAAGCCGTTGTCCGTCACCGATCTCCAGGACGGCATCGAAGAGGGCCTCGCTTTTTAGCCGAGTTAGGTAACTTCTCAAAAAGCCGGGGCAGCCGGCCGGCGTAGGGTGGGTCAAGCGAAGCGGACCCATCGGGACTGCCGGCATCGGCGGATCCGCCGCTGCGCTCCTTACGCGAGTCGGCTGCACCGAATGGTTAGATAGCCTTTTCAGAACTCAAAGGTGAGCAATAAAATAACATAGGGTATCCCGAAGGCAACACCGATTGTCGCTAGACTCTTCGCGAGAACCGAGAAATCACTTTTGAGCCGACTTGCTAGGCGGTGTGTATGCTGAACCTGTTGTCATAATTCTGCTTCTTCAGCAGCTTAATCATATCTTGAATGACTGATTTTGTGATTCTTGAAATATCTAATTGATAATCTCTGAAGGTTGATTCTATGACAATTTCATTATCCCCAATATTTATAGAGGTGAGCATATTATAATCTTCCTGTTCAAAATGGTCTCGTTCCATTGATACTTTTACTCCTCTTTCTTCTTCACCAAATACCTCTTCGTGAAATAGCGATCTGAGCAGAACAAGGCTCTTTATTCCAATATCTCCGTCATCTACTGCAAAAGAGACAATAAGATCATGTTCAGTCTCTTCAAGGCTCACAAATTGAACTTTATGCTTCATGGAATATCACCTCTTTGCGCTTTCGCCTAATGTCAAGGATTAGCGGCGCGCGTCGTTCGCGCGTTTGCTGGATGCGGTTGTGCGGTCTCTTCTGTCCACAAGAACACGTCCAAATTTCCGTTGGCGTGCTTGCAGATCCGCGACCATGTCGGCCAAGTTGTGTGTGTGCTCGGACGTGTAAGCATCCCGATTGGGTGAATTACGGTGACAGAATTACGGTGACAGTTTACTTAATGCAATTATTCAACGTTACTTCAGGTCCCTATTGGCAGCAAGCTTCAACGGCAGCAATCAGGTTGCGCTCAAAGCCCATCCGCATTAAGTGCATTTAGTAAACTGTCACCGTAACCTCATTTCTCCCCTATAGTCGAGAAAAAAGTCAAAAGGGAAGACCTGACCCCGTTCTTTGACCCGTTCTTTGACCCGTTCTTTACGTGACCCCGTTCTTTACGTTCTTTATGACCCCGTTCTTTAAGACCCCGTTCTTTGCTCCATGTTGAATCAGTTATCACTTGCGAATAAAAAGAGTTTATTGGTTTTGGCAATGAATAATTATTACAGAGATGACCTACCTTGTTTCTAAACGATGAAGATGACATCGGGTGTGTTATTACTCGACGAATAAGACGCAGAATATCGACTTGCGGAGCGAACACCCTGAAAGCATTATTCTTTTCGGACGCATAGAGGTTGGAATTAAAATGTTCGCTTCTACCGAGCTCCTTAATAACAGGAGGCGATGCAACCGCTCTCACTTCACGTTCATAGCAGAAGTCAACATGTTTATGTGTGATGTATTCAAACATGTTCAAGCTTGGAAGGCTTTCATTATCATAATCTATATACCGAACAACGCCAATCTCTACGTAATTGGGTGTCAGGCTTTGAAGATCTTTAAATGTAGCTTGTATCGCTACTGACTCGGCAGATTCCGTGTACTCCTTCCACATCCTGTTATTTTCATTCTCGTTCATATGCCAGCAGCTAACATAATAATGTTCCCTAAACCCCTTTGCGAATGCTGAAAGCTTTTGTTTATTTGCTTTAATTATTTCCCTCTGTTTATCTGTTTTTCGCCTGTCGAAGTTGGTCGTTCCACCAAGCTTCGTTTCCGTCCGGCTCAGTACCCTCAAGCGGATCGCCAAGAAATTTTGCTGCAGGCATGAACAGCCGTTTGTTATCTAACAGCCATTCAAATTTCCAGAAATCAATGTATCTCCATAGCGAGACGTCAGGATGATATGGTCCTGGGAAAGCGGGATGTTGATATTCCTCACCCATGGTATCCCCTAAAATTTATCGGATGGGCTCTAACGACAGCATCAGCCGCCCTGCCGAGGTAACAGATGACGCACGACCAGACCACGAAGCGCGAAACGCCCGCCGACCCGCAGGGTCGGCGGATGCACTCGTTAGCTGTCAGTCGCACCGTAAGATCTCGAACTGACCATTTGTCGTCGCCGCCACTGCGCGATCAGTCATCAGTGTCCTGCCTACCTGGTCGTATAACACCGAAAAGATCGAATTCCGCTCTGTAGTAATTTCTTGGCGGTGTCCAGGTCACAGTTCTTAACAGAATCGGATCAATTTTTGCTGGTCACCTGCAAACCTCACTTCATACTTGCTTACAATTCTTTTTATATGATTATGCCTCGAGATCGGAGCCTGCGCCAAAACGCGAACAGCACTATTTAACGCCTTTGCCGCTTCCGCTTTCACTCTGCACGATCAGTCCTCCTTGCAAACTGCACCCTGGCAGGGACTTTCGCCAAAGTATACTTTTAGAAATTGTTCCTCCAGCATTGAGGCGATTGACTTGCGATCGTCAAACAGTTTCGACTCAAGCAGATACGCTTTGAACGTATATGCCAATTTGAATGAAATTTTGGACAATCCCGCTTCGAGCAGAAGCAGATCGGGATAATAATCTACGGCGATTTCCCAACTTCCAGCTAAGGGGTCATCAAGGAATTATTAGGTCTTGCGCATTCATCAAAAAAAGAGCTGGCATCTTGAGTCATTGACCCTCGGAGTTGGTCATACTGCTTACGGCTCTCCGGTTGCGACAAGACCTCGTATGCTTCATTAATTTCGGCCATCCTTCCATGCGCTTCATCAGGGGCCCCGCGAAAACGATCCGGATGGTATCGTTGGGCCAAGGCTTTGTATGCAGCGCGAATGACAATATCCTCTGCTGTAGGAAGGACGCCCAAGATGGCATAGTAATCTTTCGTACTATCCATATTTTGTTGCCAGTAGCCTAACCATTAGTATCAAGGCAAATGTGCCTTGATAAGTCGATATTAGCCGGGTTTTCGGGCACGTTTGCCCTGATAAGTCCAATATCAGCACTTATCAGGTCTAAACGCCCTGATAACTTGGTATTGGCGGGGTTTTCGGGCATGAACGGGATCCTGGAGAGGCGCGTTCGGGCGCGTTGACGTGGCGGCAGGATACCTCAGCGTGAGAGCGCTTTCGACTCGCTAAGGGCCAGGACGCTTGTGCGGTGCCCGGCTTGCTCAAGCGCCCCCCGAATCAGCCTGCTGTCATGCCTCGTAACGCCAGATGCTGCTTGTCCAGCGCGCCGGCGCGTGACGCCCAACGCGGCAACCATGCCGGGCGATCCTTGTCTGCGACAACGGCTAGCGCGTCTTACGGACTCGCCCTGTTGGGCCTCGTGCAGCGGCCCGACCTTCCGGGCGATTGAAGCCTGCGTCGCTGCCGCGAGCCCCCGCACGCCGCCTGCACTTGTCGCCCCTAGCCCCCGCGAGACAGAGGTCCCGCCGCGTGGGCGGGGCGCGCACATCAGCCCTTGGGCAGCAGGACGGTATCTACGACCTGGATCACGCCGTTGCGCGCCGGGACGTCGGCGCGGATGACGCTCAGGTCCTGCGTTTGCAGGGGCTGACCGGAGGCCGTCTTGAGCTCCTTGCTCTCCAGGATCTCCGCCGCCGAGACTCGGCCCGGCACCACATGGTACTTCAGGAGGGCGACGAGCTTCGTCTTGTCCCCGAGCAGCTCCTGCAACGCGCCGGGCGGCAGCTTCTTGAAGGCGGCGTCCGTCGGGGCGAACAGGGTGTAAGGCCCATCGCCCTCCAGCAGCCCGGTCAGACCGGCCGCATCCAGGGCGGTGAGCAGGGTACCGAATTGACCCGCGCCCCTGGCGATGGCCACCACGCTCGGACCCGCTTGCATTCCAACGCCGTAGCCGGCGCCTGACTGCGCGGGCCCGCGCATGCCCTGGTGCATCATCGGGTAGGGTATCGGCGCCCCGTTATAGGCCATGGGCCCGCGCATCATCCCGCAGCTGCGGGCATCGGCCGGACCGCCGATCACGGCGAGCGAGACGAAGGTCAGCAGTGCGAGGGCGGTCGCGGGCCGAAGGTCGCGGGCGACAGCAATGTTTGTCTTCAATGGAGTTTCTCCTGCATCGGTGGGTCGGTGGACGAGCGGGGAATCCGCGAGCGGCCGCCGTCCGGGAGTCGGACCGCCGATTGCCGGCGAGGTTTCCTGGCAAGGGCGCCGGTCCCGGAATGTGACGGCAGAATGGTCTGGTTGGCGGCTGGTCCAAGGGTGTCGCCAGGCGTCGCCCGACAGCACGCGGCGGTTTATTCCTTGAAACCGCAGATGACGCAGATGTCCGCAGATCAAACACTTGAGCATCGACGGCTTAATCAGGACACCCCGGTCACCCGCGGGCGAGGCGGAGCTTGAGGGCAACACGCCGGATACATCTGCGTTTATCTGCGGAATCTGCGGTTGAACCGCTCTTTCCAGGTCAATGGGACTGCAGCGAGCCCCTATATCCGCACCATGAACAACGAACAACTGCAGGTCCACAAACTCCGCAACGGCCTTCAGACCGGGTTGCTCATGGCGGCACTGGCGGGGCTGCTCGCGTCTCTCGCCTGGTTCATCGGCGGCCCGGTGCTTGCCTGGGGGGCCCTGATCGGAGTCGTGGTGCTGGCGATGGGCTACCCGGCGGCGTCACCGCGCCTCCTCATGCCTTTGTCCGGCGCCCGGCCCATTCGGCAGGGTGAGGCGCCGCAGCTCTATGCCATCGTCGAGGTGCTGAGCCGCCGCGCCGGGCTCGATCGGCCGCCCGTGCTCTACCTGCTGCCGACGCGGCTGATGAACGCCTTCACCAGCGGCAACAGGCAGGACGCTGCCATCGCCCTCTCAGACGGGCTGCTCCGGCGCATGGAGCTGCGCGAGCTGGCTGGAGTGCTGGCCCACGAGATCAGCCATGTCGCGAACGGCGACATCCAGGTGATGACCTTCGCCGACCTGGTCAGCCGCATCACCGCGGTGCTGAGCCTGTTCGGGCAGTTCCTGCTCCTCATCAGCCTGCCCCTGTGGCTGTTGAGCGGCGTCCCCCTCCCGTGGATACCGATCCTCCTGCTGCTCTTCGGCCCGACTTTGAGTGCACTCGCCCAGCTTGCCCTCTCCCGCAGCAGGGAGTTCGAGGCGGACCGGAGCGCGGCGGAGCTGTCCGGGGACCCGGAAGGCCTGGCCTCGGCGCTGCAGCAGCTGGAGTCTCAGACCGGCGGCCTCTGGGAGCGCATCCTGATGCCCGGGCGGGGGCTACCGGAGCCCTCGTTGCTCCGCACACATCCCCCGACGGAGGAGCGGGTGCGGCGCCTGCTGGAGCTGCGGGATCGGGGGTCGCTGCCCGGACCGTTGACGGAGATCTGGGAGCCGCTGCCCTGGGACCGCTTCGGCCTGCTCGCCGAACGCCGGCCATCGGCGCCGCGCTGGCACATCGGCGGCCTCTGGTACTGACGCCCCCGGAGCCCCCCTGCGGGACTTCGTCGGGCCCTGTCCGCGAGCAACTGAGACTGTGCAAGAACTCCCGGTAGGCTGGGTTGAGGAACGAAACCCAGCGACGGGCTTGCCGTAAGTTGTTGAAAGCTGGGTTTCGCAAGCTCAACCCAGCCTACGACTTGGCCTCAATTGGCACGGGCGCGGAATACTTTCACGATCTCAACTGCGGCGGGAAGCGAGGCGGCAGCGATTCCCGGGCCGCGTTCGACGGCGAACAACAAGAACGGCGCCAACTGCAGGCACACGAAGTGCGATACGGGTGCAGTACACTCCGACGCCATTGCCGCCGCGCTGTTTGGAGATTGCCCCGCACCATGACCGGCCGCCCCGAGTCCCGCCCCCGCCTCGTCTTCGGGGCCAGCGGCTACATCGGCACCCACCTGGTCCCCAGGCTCCTGGCGGCGGGGGTGCCGGTGCGAGTCTCCTCCCGCCAGCCCCAGGTGCTGGAGGCGCGGGGCTGGCGCGGCGCGGAGGTCGTGGCAGCGGACGCCCTGGACCCCGCGACCCTTCCTGCCGCCTTAGACGGTGTCGGGATCGCCTACTACCTGGTCCACTCCATGGGCGCAGGCCGCGACTTCGGCCAATTGGACCTGCGGGCCGCGGCCAATTTCGCCGCCGCGGCGGCCAGGGCCGGCGTGGAGCGTATCTGCTACCTGGGCGGCCTGGTCCCCAAAGACGCAGATTCAGAGCACATCGTCTCCCGCCGGGAGACCGGCGAGGTGCTGCGCCGCGGCAAGGTCCCGGTCACCGAGATCCGCGCCGGGATCATCGTCGGCCCCGGCTCCGCCGCCTTCGAGGTGATGCGCGACCTGGTCTATCACCTGCCGGTCATGGTCACGCCGCGCTGGGTGAGGGCCAAGTCGCCGCCCATCGCCCTGGACAACCTGCTGGAATACCTGGTTCGGGCCCCGGCCCTGCCCGAGGCCGCCGGCGGCGTCTACGATGCTGCGGGGCCCGAGACGCTGACCTACGCGGCCATGATGCGGGTGCTGGCCGAGGCCGCCGGGCGGCGTCCGCCCTGGATCATCCCGGTGCCGGTGCTCACACCCCGCTTGTCGTCCTATTGGCTGCGTCTGATCACCTCGGTGCCCACCAACGTCGCCCGCGCCCTGATCGAGGGGCTCAAGCACGACTTCACGGCGGATGCGGAGCCGCTGCGGCGCCTGGTGCCCCAGCGGTTGCTCGGGTTCAGGGAGTCCGTGGAGGCGGCCTTTGCCGCAGAACGCAACGCACAGGTCCAGGCACGCTGGACCGAGGGGGCCTTCAATATGCGCAAGGGTCGGATCGATTACGCCTACTACGCCAAGCGGGCAGGTGGCAGTGCCGTCGCCCAGGCGACGCCAGCCGCGGTGTGGGCAGTGGTTGCGGCCATCGGCGGGGCCAACCGCTACTACTACCTCAACGCCCTCTGGACCCTGCGCGAGACGATGGACTGGGCCCTGGGCGGGCGGGGGCTCAGCCGCGGCCGTCGCGATCCGACCGACGTGCGGGTGGGCGACACGATCGACTCCTGGGAGGTGATCGGGGTGGAGCCGGAGCGCCGCCTGACGCTGTCCTTCGGCATGCGCGCCCCGGGGGCGGGGGTCCTGGAGTTCGAGATCGAGCCCCTGTCCGGGGGCCGCACCCGCATCACCGCCACCGCCTACTGGCACCCCGCCGGGGTCTGGGGCCTGATGTACTGGCTGTCCATGGAGCCCGCCCACCTGGTCATCTTCCAGGGCCTGACCCGCGAGATCGCCCGGCGTGCCGAGGCGCGGGAACGGTCTGGCCGCCACCCGCCAACGGCGGACTGAAAGAGGCTGTCCCGGGGCAGCGCACCGACCCCAATGATCCCCTGGTTGCAGGCGCGGCTCTGGGCCCTCAGGTTTGTCCCCTTCGCCAACCCTGCCATGGACATGCTGCCGTGCCTGCTTCGCCCTGCCGCCGCCTGATCCTGGTCCTCGGGGACCAGCTCGACCGCACCGCGTCCGTCCTCGCGGATCTGGACCCGGCGCGGGACAAGGTCTGGATGTGCGAGGCGGCCAGCGAGGCAACCCATGTCCCTTCCCACAAGGCGCGGACCGTGCTCTTCCTGTCGGCGATGCGCCACTTCCGGGACCAGCTCCGCTCGCAGGGTATTTCGGTGCGCTATCGGGCCCTGGATCGGGAGGCGGACCTGACCCTGGAGGCCGGGCTCACAGCGGACTTGGCGGTCCTCAAGCCGGCGCGCGTCATCGTGACCCAACCTGGCGAGCACCGGGTCCTCGCGCAGCTGCAACGGGCCTGCTCCGACGCGGGGCTGGCCCTGGAGGTCTGCGAGGATGCCCACTTCATTTGCCCCACGCCGGACTTCGACACCTGGGCGGCCGGGCGCAAGTCGCTGGTGCAGGAGCATTTCTACCGTCGCCTACGCAAGCGCGAGGGCGTGCTGATGGCGGGCGATCAGCCGGTCGGCGGGCGCTGGAACCTGGATGCCGAGAACCGCAAGCCCCTCGGGCGCAAGGGGCCCGGCCTGGTGCCGCCGCCGCTCGGCTTCGCACCGGACGCTATCACGCTGGACGTGATGGGCCTGGTCCGGGCGCGGTTCCCTGACGCCCCGGGCGGGCTCGCGCGCTTCGACTGGCCCGTGGATGCCGAGCAGGCCCAGGCCGCGCAAGCGGATTTCATCCGCCATCGGCTAGCCCTGTTCGGCCCCTACCAGGATGCCCTTTGGACCGGCCAGCCCTTCCTGTATCACGCCCGGCTATCGACCGCGATGAACCTCAAGCTTCTGGACCCGCGCGCCCCCATCGCTGCGGCGGTCGCGGCGCTGGAACGAGGCGAGGCCCCGCTGGCTTCCGTAGAGGGGTTCGTGCGCCAGATCCTGGGCTGGCGGGAGTATGTGCGCGGAGTCTACTGGCTGGAGGGGCCGGAGTACCTGGAGCGCAACGCCCTGGATGCCCATCAGCCCCTGCCTGCCTTCTACTGGACCGGCGAGACGGACTACGCCTGCCTGCGCGCCGCCATCGGCCAGGTGCTGGAATACGGTTACGCGCACCACATCCAGCGCCTGATGGTCACCGGCCTGTTCGCCCTGCTCCTTGGGGTCGAGCCGCGGCAGGTGCACGCCTGGTACCTGGCCATGTTCGTGGATGCGGTGGAGTGGGTCGAAGCCCCGAACACCCTTGGGATGAGCCAGTACGCGGACGGCGGACTGCTCGCCTCCAAGCCCTATGCGGCAAGCGGTGCCTATATTCGGCGCATGAGCAACTATTGCGACGGTTGCCGGTATGACCCCACGCAGGCCCTGGGCGAACGGGCCTGTCCCTTCACCACGCTCTATTGGGACTTCCTGGACCGGCATCGCGCGCGCTTCGCCAAGCATCCGCGCACCGCCCTCCAATGGCGCAGCCTGGAGCGCCTGGACCCCGAGCGTCTCGCCGCCATCCGCGCCGCCGCCGAGGCGTTGCGCCGCGCCCTGGCTTGAGGGCCGAGCCTGCCCCTTGCTGCTGGCCCGGCGGAGACATCCTGCGGCGGAGAATCATCGACGTTGACGATGGGAGTCTATCCGTTCTGACCATTGGAAAGGAGACACCTCTGTCGCCATGTCCGTGCCAATGCCGCCTGGAGCGCCAGGCGCCGGATCCCGCTGTCCCCGCCGGTCCGACACTCGGAGAACCGCAGCCCATGCACGCATCGAGCAGCAACCTCCTCGGCCTAGGCGCCGTCTTCGGCTTCGTCTCGGCCAGCCTGATCGCTGCGTGTAGTCAGGCCCCGCTTGTCACCATGACCGATCGCAAAGTCCCCGCGGGCATCGCCTTGCCGGCTGATGGCGCCCCCGTCCCAACGACGCCGAAGACCCCGTCGCCCTCGGCAAGGTCCTGGACGCCCTCGCCGGACGGCGCCTGATCCTGGTGGGCGAGACCCATGATCGGCTCGATCACCACCTGAACCAACTCGCCATCATCCGCGGGTTGCACGAACGCGGGGTCCCGGTCGCGGTCGGCATGGAGTTCTTCCAGGAGCCCTTCCAGCGCCACCTGGACGCCTATGTGGCGGGGGAAATCGACGAGCGCCGCCTCTTGAGGGAGACGGAGTATTACGAGCGCTGGAGGTACGATTTTCGCCTCTACCGCGACATTCTCAGCTACGCTCGTGAGCATCGCCTGCCCTTGGTCGCTTTGAACGCCCCTGCGGAGCTTTCGCGGCGGGTGTCACGGGTCGGTATCGCCGGGCTCGACGCGGATGAGCGCTCCCTGATGCCGTCAGATTTGGCGACGCCGGACGCGGCCTACCTGGAGCGCCTGCGACCCGTTTTCGAGATGCATGGCCACGCCTCGCCAGAGGGGTTGCAGCGCTTCGCCGAGGCACAGATGCTCTGGGACGAACACATGGCCCGGGTCGCCCGGGACTACGTAACGGCCAATCCTGATCGCACCCTGGTCATCCTGGCCGGCGACGGGCATGTCGCCTACCCCGACGCCATCCCCGGGCGCCTGGGGCGGATGCTCGGCGAGGAGCCGGCGGTGGTCGTCTCCGGGTCCCCGGAGCGGTATACAGAGGGCCGGTTCGATGTGCTGCTCGCCGAGCGCGATATCGAACTCACTCCGCCCGGCAGCACCGGGATGCGCCTTGCGAGGGGGGAGGCCGGTGTGACCGTCGACCAGGTCGGCACCTCAACCCCCGCGGCGAGGGCCGGTCTGCGACCGGGGGACCGCATCGTCTCCATCGGCGGTGAGCCGGTAGCCGACATCCCCGACCTGCGCTTGGCCTTACTTGACCGAGCCCCCGGGGAGCGGGTCCGCATCGAGGTCGAGCGCGGCGAGGGGCCGGAGTCTGGAAGGCGCCTGGCGCGGGTCTTGCGGCTCCTATGATCACAGATATGCTTGCACGACACCGCCTATGGGGGCGCGAACGACATGCAGATCTTGCATCCTCAACGCTAATCCGGATATGGAATCCGGATATGCGGATATGGGGTCTCCCCTTTTGACTTTCCGTGCGTGAGGCAAAAGGGAAGATCCCAGACCGTCACGCGCGCAGAGCTGTTCCGAAGCTTCTCGGACACCTCCGAGCCCTATGGCGGTGGGTTGAAGGTGGCGATGCCATTCTAACCAACCCCTGGGGTTGCAACGTCACAGTTCGATCTGATCAATCTCGATGACACGGGCGAGCGCCGCCTCGATCAGGGAGCGGGCTTGGGCTGTTGCAGCGTGGAGCAGGGCATGCAGGGCCGCGTCCTCAGCGTTGCGGATCTCGCACTCCTGGCTATAGGTCTCGAAGGCGCTCAGGCTGGCGATCAGATCGGTGAGGTGGTGCGGGCATTCACAGCGCACTGAGACCGCCGCCGCCGCGATCCTGGCCAGTGCCGAGGCGTCGAAGCGTCGCGGGGGAGGCGGGCGGGAGACATCGATGTCAGGGTCTGGGGTCGGGGCAGCACCGGGGAGGGGATGCCCATTCAGGGTCAAGACCCAGCGGCGCAGTAGTGCCTGGTCCATCGGTCCGCGCAGGGGGGTGATGCGCGGCGATTCCAGACGTTCCAAGGTTGCTCGGGTCGCGAAGGCGTAAACCACCAGGGCCCGGGCGGCGCCGGAGCGCGCCAATAGGGTGCCTATCTCCCTGATGTGTTCGGGCTGGATGGTCGTGTACTCGAACACGACCAAGTCCGCACTGAGACTCGGGGCCTCGGCAAGGAAGGCGCCACGCTCGCGATAGCCCCCAACCACGGCGAGCTCGGGGCCGGCCCGCTGTCCTGCCGTACCCGAGAGGCGATCCGGCAGGGTCGGGCCAAACACCAAGACCCGCCAGGGTCTAGCCGGACCCGCCGCCACGGCGAAAGAACTGGGCACGCCTTGCGTGCGTTCGTGCAGTTGGCCCAGGTCCAAACCAGCGACGCTCCCGATCGCATCGCCGCTGTCCACCAGGCGCTTGATCAGGGTAAGGCGATCGAGATCCTCGGGACTATACAGGCGGGTTGAGGCACCCGAGCGCGACGGGCTCACGACACCGTAGCGCCGCTCCCAGATCCGCAGGGTGTCCGGAGTTATCCCCGTCAGCCGTGCCACGGCCCCGATGCGATACGTCGGTTTCGAGGGGGGCGCGTTCGCTTTGTCCATAGTGGGATGGTGTCTTGGATCCAGGGTGCCTGTGGGGGACCGCGATGCGGCAGGGTGTGCAGGCGCCAGTGTACTCTCGGCAAACATGGCAAAAAAAGACTGGTGCCGAAAGCGCCCAGTCTTGCCGATCTTCCCGTTGAAGTGAGTGCGGGATTAGCTGTGATCGCGGGGCCTGTGGGCCCCGGCACGACGCTAGCCTTCGTCGATGCCTTCGGTGATGGGGTTGTTGATCAGGGCGTGGACGCGGCTATCGAGGCAGTAGGACTCGAGGATTTCGTCAGTCATGGTGGCACCTGTCTATGAGTTGGTTAAACCCTAGCGATCTGCTAGGTTGTTGTCAGATTAAACCATGTCCAGACATTGTCAAGATAATGTGCGCATAAAAGTTATTTGGCGAAACGTTTGTGAGGCCCTTGGCTGGTGTTCCGTCACCATCACCTCAGGTAAGCGAAGCAAGCACTGCCCGGCCAGATGACACTATCGTTTGCTCGGTCTTTACTCGCATATTTCTAGATTTTGACCAATGATAGAGATCCCGCATAAGAGCATCGCCCCATCTGAATTCGCGGATCCGCGACTCCCAACCAGGCTGGCGTGCATAACCTGCGACGGTCGAAGTAAGACCAGGCCGAACGACGCCGACAGCTCGACGCGGAGACCCTAAAGCCACTCGACCCAGGGAGATCGCCACATGCATGTCGATGTCATCGTGATCGGAGCCGGTCTGTCCGGCCTGGCCTGCGCACTGACCCTTCACGAAAACGGTGTCGCGCCCTTGGTTCTGGAGGCAGCCGACGCCGTCGGTGGGCGTATCCGCACCAATCGGCGCGACGGGTACTTGCTCGACCGCGGGTTTCAGGTGCTTCAGACCTGGTATCCGGAGGCTCAGTGCATGCTCGACTATGGGG
>CAVPXP010000017.1:0-167083 GCA_963709645.1 uncultured Gammaproteobacteria bacterium | reverse complement strand
ATCAAGTGCTCGACAGACCGGTCTTGTCGCTTTGCGGTCACTGGCCGAACTGGCGGCGACCCGGCAAAGGTTCCGAAAACCGCACGCTGCGGTGCGACGTCCCGTGGACCACTCGCTCTTCAATGGCGACCGGCTCTCCTTGAAAGCGGCTCGGTCGAACCATGTCAATATGGCCCGAAGCGGAAGGCTCGGCGCGTTACGCTCCCAAAAGATGTTCGTGGCGGTCTCTTTCAGCCCCCCGTTCTTGCGCCATGCCTGCCCTGGGTCATCGCCGAGGCCACGCCAAGCATCTCCACCGGAAAGGATGGTCATTCGAAGCTTGCCGCCTCGCGCTCAAGGTAGGTCTGATGGGCGTTGCGCCCGGCCAATGAATCGAAGTCGGCCAAGTGCTGCCACGGGGTTTGGTCCAGGTTGCTGATGGCCTCCTGTAGGTCGGTGCCTGTCTCGACGGCCGCGTCCATATGGGACTTCAGGGTGGTGAGGTAGCGGTAGGTAGGCTCCTCGAACTCAGCGAGCTTCCCGGGCGCGCCATGACCGGGGACGAACTGTACGTCGCCAAACTCCCGAAGTCGGTCGAAGGCCGAGATCCAACCGGCGACACGGCTCACGGGCAGGACGGCGAGCAGCCGACCCCCGTAGAGCACGTCGCCGGCGTAGACGACCCGGTCCTCCACCACCTCGACGATGAGGCTGCCCTCGGTGTGCGCGGTCCCCACCGGGATCAGCCGCAAGGTGACGCCGCCCAGATCCAGCTCTGCTGTCTCCGTCAGGGCTCGGTCCGGCGCGCCCGGTGCCTGGATGCTGCCTCCCGGCAGGCCCAGGATCCCTTCGGCGGCACTCGCCATCGACGGTCCCTCCGTTGACATGCGTGCCGAGGCGTCTTCAGCCGCGATGACCTCGGCGCCGGACCGCCTGAGCGCTTCGTTGCCGAGGATGCGATGGGGTTGAGAGTTGGTGTTGATGACATAGCGCACGGGGCGGTCGCTGATGTGCCGGATCTGCTCCAGCATGGCACCCGCCATGGCGTCGCCGTAACCGCTGTCGATCACCGCCACGGCGTCCGTCCCGACCACCAGACCGAGGTTCATTCGGAAGCCTTGGTTCTCCTTGCTGGGCGGTCCGTAGGGGCCGATCCAGGCATAGCTGTGTGGTGCCACCTGCTGGGGAGTCGGCAGGACATCGCCGGAGGCGACGAACGGCAGGGTCAGACCGAGAAGGATCACGAGTCGAAGGATCAGGGTCATGCGCTTCTCCGGGTTACACGGCGGGTCGCCAATCGTGGGTCTCGTCCTGGCAGGACCGGCACCAGGCGTAGAGCGCGTCATAGACCGTCATGCCCTGGGCGAGCATGGCCTGGTCGTCGGCAAAGTTGTGGGAAAGACCGAGGGACACGGCTAGCAGACCGGCCGCCTGGGGCGCCAGGTCGAGCCGGTTGGTGTCGGCCCCGCGCACGATGACCGCGAGCTGGTGCAGCGCCGGGATCGATCCAGTGTCGTACTTGGTGAGGAAGGCATCGAAGCTGCACAGCTCCCCCACATGGGAGAGCTCCACATTGGGCACGTCGTAAGGGAATGGCCCCAGTCTCCTCGGCTACCCGCAGCACCTCGCCAGCCGGGACGTACAGAAACTCCGCCTTCGGGTCGACGAAGCGGGCAACCAGCCAGGGGCAGGCGACGCGGTCAATCTTGGGGCGCTCGCGGGTGACCCACTTCATGCCTGAGACTCCGTGGCCCCGCCGGCCGCCTTCCAGCCCTCCAGACCGCCCTCGATGTAGCGGGCCTGAAGCCCCTGGGCGCGCAGGGCGTCCAGGACCGAGTTGCTGACCGAGCCGCCGCGCACGCAGTACAGGACGATCTCCCGGTCCGGCCCCAGATCGGGCGCCCAGGAGGCAAGCGCTGCGGGGTCGTGCCAGGTGGCGCCAGGGATGGCCGCGGGCTCCTTGGCGCGGTCCTCGGCCCGGCGCACGTCGAGCAGGGCGATGGGGGCAGCCTTGGGCGATCAGGGCCTGGAGGTCGGCGGGGGCGATGGTACGTTCCATTGGGTCAGGCTCCGAGCTGGTTGAAGGCGGCCTCGGCGGCCGTCCAGGATAGGTTCTGCATGAAGGCGTCGACGTAGGCCGCGGCCTTGGCGCCGTAGTCCAGGTGATAGCTGTGCTCGTACATGTCGAGCGCCACGAGCGGCGTCGCCCCGGCCAGGTTGTGGGCATGGTCGGCGGCCCAGGCATTGACCAGGCGGGCACGGCGTGGGCTCCACACCAGCAGGGTCCAGCCGGAACCCCCGCCCTGGGCCTTGCCCATGGCGGCGAACTCGGTGCGCCAGGCGGCGAGCGAGCCGAAGTCCCGCTCGATGGCGGTCTTGAGCGGGCCGGTCGGGTCGCCGCCGCTGCCGCCCAGGGAGTCGAAATAGACCTCGTGCAGGATCATGGACCCGGCGGCGATCAACTCCTCGCGTTTCAAGCCGTTGATCTCGAAGACGGGGGCCCTGGCCCAGTCCAGCCCGGCCAGGCGCTCCTCGATGGCGTTGAGGCGCTTGACGGCGCCGCCGTAGTTGTTCTCCCAGTGGCTGAGGATCAGTCGCTCCGATAGGCCGTTCAGCCGGGCCGGGTCGCAGGACAGGGGTTTCGGTTCGTAGGGCATCGGAGTCTCTCAGGCGTGAAGGCTGGATGGTGGACCCGGCGGCTCGGCGCCGGGGTCAGTTCAGGAGGTTGTAGGCGAGCCCCACCATGGCGCAGGCGCCGATGACCTTCATGATGTCGATCTTGAAACGGTAGAGGGCGACGAAGGCAGCGACGGCGACCAGGACCGCGAAGGGGTCGAAGGGGCCGGCGAAGGGCGCGGCGTCCGTGGCCGTCGGCCAGAAGGTGTGCCAGGCGAAGAAGACCGCCAGGTTGACGATCACCCCGACCACCGCCGCGGTGATGGCGGTCAGCGCTGCGGTGAGGCGAAGCTCGCCGCGGGTTGCCTCTACCAATGGGCCGCCGACCAGGATGAAGAGAAAGGATGGCAGGAAGGTGAAGAAGGTCGCCACCGCGGCCCCGGCGATACCGGCCAGCACCGGGTTGGCCAGCACCTCCTTGGTGACCCCTCCCAGATAGCCCACCCAGGTGACCACCATGATCAGCGGCCCGGGAGTAGTCTCGCCCAGCGCCAGGCCGTCCATCATCTGGGGGCCGGTCAGCCAGCCGAAGTGCTCCACCCCGCCCTGGTAGACATAGGGCAGGACGGCGTAGGCGCCGCCGATGGTGAGGAAGGCCGCCTTGGTGAAGAAGATGCCCATGTCTTCAAGAGCCGGCACGCCACGCACCGCCAGCAGGGCTACGACCCAGACCGCCACGAAGACCGCGACCGTGATCCCGAGCTTGCCCCAGGAGAACCGCGCATGGGCGGGCGGCGGGGTGTCGTCGTCGATCAGAGCCGCCCCGTAGCGCTTCTCGGAGCCCCCGTGACCCCCGCCGCCGCGGAACTTCTGCGGCATCAGACCGCCCGCCGATGGCGCCCAGGATGGCCGCGGCCAGCACGATCCAGGGGAAGCCGATACCGAAGAAGAAGATGCCGACGAAGGCCAGGGCGGCGATGGCGATGAGCACCTCGTTGCGCACGGTCCGCGAGCCGATGCGCCAGGCGGCGAACAGCACCACGGCGACCACCGCGGGCTTGATGCCGTAGAAGATCCCCTGCACCAGGGGCAGGTCGCCGAAGGCGAGGTAGACGCCCGCCAGCACCGACAGCAGGACGAAGGCGGGCAGGAAGAAGAGCACCCCGGCGACCAAGGCCCCGCGCACCCCGTGGAGCAGCCAACTGATGTAGATGGCTAACTGGATCGCCTCGGGCCCCGGCAGCAGCATGCAGTAGTTGAGGGCATGGAGGTACCGGTGCTCGGAGATCCAGCGCCGTTTCTCCACCAGCTCATGGTGCATCATGGCGATCTGCCCGGCCGGGCCGCCGAAGCTGATGAAGCCGAGCTTGAGCCAGTACTTTAGGGCCTCTCCCAGACTCACTGGGGGCGGGGGCGCGGAGGGGACCGGGGTCGTGTCCGGGGGTGTGGCGGGCATGGTGTCTCCGTGTTGGGTATCAGGCGCGGGGGCCTGAGTAGGTGAGATAAAGGGCGTCGAGCACGGGGGTCGTGGCCATGAGCAGCGCATCGTCATCCGTCGCGCCCTCCCTCAGGCCCGCAAGCACCGCCTCGAATCCGGGGGCCTCGGCGACGGGCGGATCGCCCGCGTCCAGGTAGTGCACCAACTGGCCCAGCCGGGTCAGCCCGGCATCGTCCCCGAGCCCGAAGCTCGCCGCCAGGACCTCGAAGGTCACAAGCTCCCGGCCTTGGATCCTGGTGTGGGTGAAGGCAGCCCCATCGAAGTCGAAACCCAGGGCCTCCACCGGGCAGTCCTCCGGCCGGTCGAGCCAGAGGAATCGGGCCTCGGGGTCGATGAAACGGCGGATCAGCCAGGCGCTCGCCACTCGGTCGACCCACAGGCGGCGACGCGTCGCCCAGACCCGGCCGCGGTAGCCATGAGTCTCCAGCCGCTCGATGGCGCCGCTGGCGGCCGCTGGCTCCCGCGGCGAGAAGCGGCGATTGGTCAGCTCGACCAGTTGCCGCAGGTCGTCCCGCGACTGCTCCACCGCATCCCCCGGAAAGAAATCCGTGCGCACGATGGCGTCGAGGTCACGCTCGGACTGCCGCAGCCGCCGGCGGGTGCCGGCCTCGTCGAGCCGGGGGAGCTCCGAGCGCAAGGCGGCCAGGCCGGCCTGCAGCTCCCGGTACGCGTCTGAGCGGTCGAAGGAAGCGCGCAGCTGGTCCTCCAGGAGGTGCCCCTGGGCCGGCAGCTCCAGGAGCCAGTACGTCCCGCCGTCGGCCTCGACCTGCGCGCCGATCGTCTCCAGGGCGTCGCGATGCGCGGCGCTCCCCGGCAGCAAGGTGACCCCGTCGCGCAGGATAGCGACGCCAAGCCCCTTAAGGGCCCGCCAGAGCCGAACGCGCGGCGTGCTGGCGGAGCCACCCGAGAGACTCGTGAGGAAGAGCAGCCAGGTGGATTCTTGAGACGTCATGTGTAATATACGTTACTGAACTGTAGCGTATGTTACAAGTCTCTTCAGCGAGCCCCAGCAGCACGAAAACTGCCCGCGACTCGTGCCCTGATTGTCTGCGGGCGGGAGGTCGACTCGTCAGGAGCCCGGGTGCAGCATCTCGCTCGGCCGTCATTCCGGCACGGATTGCCGGAATCCAGGCGCTAAGGACGGCAACGCCGTCGCCGTGAGTAGCGGTGGCTAGAGCCGGGGGTCCGGCGCTAGGGCTTGATGTCGAGCACCGGCGTGTCGGGAAAGGCGTCGATGTCGTCGATCTCGATGACGTTGTCCCGCACCGAGAGCACCCGGCAGCGGCTCAGCGCGATCAGATTGGGACGCACCGGGGCGCGGGTGGCGAACACGCCGCGCAGCGGGTTGTCGGAGTTTGCGCGCGGGTGCACCTGCAAGATCGAACGCCTTTCGCGGGGTATCGTTACGGTCGAACCAGTACAGCACCCAGATCGCGTCGAGCTCGGCGACGCCCAAGAGGGCGGGTTGGTACCGCCGCTCCACCTCGATCGTGGTCCGGCCGTCGGCCTTCCTGATCCAGCCAATGGGCCGGACTTCATAGACGGGGTCTGCCCCCGCTTCGGCTGCCCCGGTTTCGGCCGCGGCAACGGCGAGCAAGACGACAAGCCAACCGAGCAACCGCCTCGCCCGTCTTTGGCGCCCTGCACCGGGCAGATGCGGGCCGGCTGTCCGTGTCGGGGACTCGTCGACTGTCGGCTTCCCATCGGGTCCGCGGATCTCACCCATGGCCGTGGCGGTGGTGAAGATCGGGGTAATGCGGGTGGGTGTGCAACTCGGGCGCGTGCTCGTGCGCATGGGTGTGCGGCTCGACACCATCCCAGCCGCGGGGGTGCTCATGCTGGTGATGCTCGTCGTGGCGGTGCATGTGGGTATGGGTCAGGCGCTCGTGCCGATGGGGATGGTCGTGGCGCTCGGTGACGTGCAGCCACACGCCGACCGCCATCAGCACCGTCGCGACCCAGAACAACGCGCCCGGGCGCTCGGCGAGTAACACCATGGCGGACGCGGCGCCGAAGAAGGGCGCGACCGAGAAGTAGGCCCCGGTGCGGGCGGTGCCGAGATGGCGCAGGGCCCAGACGAAGAGACTCAGGCTCACCCCGTAGCCGAGCAGGCCCACACCAAGGGCCGACACCACGACCGGGGCTGCGGGCGGTGTCCAGCCGGTCAAGATCGCGATCGTAAGATTGATGCCGCCGGCGACCAGTCCCTTGAGACCGGCGACCTGCATCGGATCGCTGCCGGAGACACGCTGGGTGAGGTTGTTGTCCACGGCCCAGGCCAGGCAGGCCGCGATGACCGCCAGCGCACCGAGCGGCAGCCCCGCGGCCGGCGCACCCTCCCAGGACAGCAGGACACCGGCCCCGGCGATCAGAAAGAACCCGGTCGCTACCCGCCGGTCCACGTTCTCGTGAAAGACGAACCAGGCCAGCAGCGCCGTGAAGACACCTTCGAGGTTCAGCAACAGGGCCGCGCTCGCTGCCTGGGTGTGCGCAAGCCCAAGCATCAGCAGCACGGGGGCGACCATGCCTCCAGCCAGGATCGCTCCCGCCAGCCACCACCAGTCAGATCCCGCCAGGGGCGCCTCTTGTGTCGTCGCCTCGCGACTGAGGCTTCGCCTCACCCAGCGCAGGAGAGTCAACCCGACCCCGGCCCCGAGGTAAAGGAGACCGGCCAGGGCGAGCGGCGGCACCTGCGCGAGCAGGACCTTCGCCAGGGGCGTCGAGGCGCCGAACAGGAGTGCCGAGACGAGGGCGGCCAGAATCGCCGGGCGCATCGAGGTGATCATCGTAGCGGTGCTGGCATCAGGGTCACGGGAAGGGGCTCTCCAATGTCATCGGGCAAAAGCCGATTGACCATCGGTCTTTCACGAAGGATACTCCGAGACCAACTGTTTGTCTGGGGCTTTTCCACGCGTGTCGTTCGTCACAAGACCTTATCTGGGAGCGCTCGAGCTTGCCGTCCTCGAAGCGCTGTGGGGGCACGGCGGGCGGGACGCCAAGTCGATGCACGGCGAGATCGGCGTGCGCCGGGGCATTTCGCTCAACACCGTCCAGTCGACGCTGGAGCGCCTGTTCCGCAAGGGCCTGCTCCGGCGCGAGAAGGTGAGCCACGCGTACCTCTACACCCCGGCACTGCAACGCAAGGAGCTGATGGAGCGGCTGATCGGCGACGTGGTCGAGACCCTTTCCGACGGCCGCCCGGAGCCCATGCTCGCCGCCTTCGTGGACCTCGCGGCCCGCGTGGACGAGGAGAACCTGGCGCGGCTCGAGCGCCTGCTCGCCGAGCGCCGAGCACAGGACGCGGAGGACGCTCCATGAGTGAGGACCTGGGGGTGATCGCCGCCTCGGTGCTGGTCTTCGCCGTGGCCGCCCTGCTCGTGTCTCTTCTCGGCGGGGCGCTGTATCGGCCGATTCGGCGCTTCCTTCGCGGGTTGCCGCCGGCCGCCGAGGCCGAGCTGTTGCTGGCCTTCGCCAGCGCACCCGCGCTGGCCGGGCTCGCGCTGGTCGTGCTGGCGCTGATGCCCTCCCTGGCCCATCTCATCGGGATTGGGATCGACCACTGCCACGAGCACGGGCACCACGCCCATTTCTGCGTGACCCATTCCGCCTTGTGGACCGGCAGCGGGATGGACTGGCTGGTCCTGCTCTTGGCCGCAGGCGCTGTCGTCGCATTCGCCGGCGATCTGCCGCGAAGGCTGTGGCGAGCGCGCCGGGTCGCCCGGGCGCTCGAGACACTTGCGCTTCCCTCCCCGGCCCCGAGATCCTGGCGCGTGGTCGACATGGACGGCCCGCTCGCACTGACGGCCGGCCTGATTCGTCCGCGGATCTACCTCTCCAGGCGCCTGCTCGATGCCCTCTCGCCCGCGGAGCTGGCCGCCGTCGTCGGGCATGAGCAGGCCCATCGGCGCCGCCGCGATGCCGTGCGGCAGTTGGCCGCCGAGGTGCTTGCCCGGCTGCACCTGGCGCCCGTCCGCCGGCGCCTGCTGGCGGATTTGTCGCTGGCCAGCGAGCGCGCCTGCGACGAGGAAGCGGCTCTCTCCAGCAATGGCCGGCTGTGCGTCGCGGGGACGCTCCTCAAGGTGGCCCGTTTGAATGCCACGCAACCGCCGACGGACGCACTGCTCCCGACCATGACCGGGGCGGACCTGGAGGCACGGATCGAGGCGCTGCTGCGGCCTGTCGCGGCGCGGCAGGCTCGCGCCCCGGTCGCTGCTCATCCCCGGTGCCGGCGCCATGCTGGCGTTTGGCTGTCTCTATTCCGACCGGCTCCATCACAGTGTCGAGTCGGCGCTGCACCTGCTCATTATCCTGATCCTGTTATGACCGATCCATTCGATCTCTCGACCGAAAAACCGACCTTCGCTCGGCGTTTCCGCCAGCCCTGTACTGCTGATCGCAGCAACCCTGCTCTTGGCCGGATGCGACCTCCCTCACGGACTTGGCTTGGGCCATGACCACGATCACGAGTCCGGGCATGGGCACGAGGCGGAGCACGCCCAGGCGCACGGCGACCATGGCTCCCCTGGGCACGATCAGGAGGCGGATCACGGCCAGGACCAAATGCAAGGGGATCACGGCGACGGGCACGGCCACGGCCATGATCCAGGGGCCATCGCGGTCACCCACTTCACCGAGGTCACCGAGCTGTTCGTCGAGTTTCCGCCGCTCACGGTGGGGGCGGAATCCGGCTTCGCGGCCCACCTCACCCGGCTGGAGGACTTTCGCCCGGTCGCCGAGGGCACGGTGACCGTGCGCCTGTCTGGCGGCGGGCTGCCCGATGAGGTCTTCAGCGTCGATGCGCCCTCGATCCCCGGCATCTTCCGCCCGGTGGCCGTTCCCGAGCATGCCGGGGAGCGCAACGTGTCGCTGACCCTGGAGTCGCCCGGACTCACCACCACGCACGAGCTCGGGAGCTACAGAGTCTATCCGGACGCCGAGAGCGCCGCGGCCGACCAGCCCGCCGAGGAAGAGGCCGGCGACGAGATCAGCTTCCTCAAGGAGCAGCAGTGGAAGGTGGATTTCGCCACCGCCGAGGTCCGGCGCCGCCCGCTCCACGCCTCGGTCCGTGCCACCGGCGTGATCAAGGCCCGCAAGGACGGCGAGGCGGTGGTCAGCGCGCCGACCGCCGGGCATCTGCTCGCGAGCGACGCCTTCCCCCGGATCGGGACGCGGGTCTCCGCCGGTCAGCCGCTGGCGACCATCCTGCCCAAGGTCGCGGGCGACCAGGTCGACGTGGCGTCCCTGGAGCTGGCGGTGGAGCGGGCGCGCTCCGAGCACCAGTTCGCCGAGCGCGAGCACGCGCGTCTCAAGACCCTGGTCGACCCAGCGCGCCGCCTCCCCCCGCGACCTCAACGAGGCCGAGAACGCCGAGCGCGTGGCCAAGGCCGAGCTGGTCGCGGCCACCGAGCGGCTCGCCCGCTACCGAGCGCGCGCTGGGCGGCGAAGCGGCGGGCGAGGACACCGGCATCCGAGTCCGCGCCCCCATCGCCGGCACCCTGGCGGAGATCCTGGTCACCGCCGGAAGCTACGTCGAGGAAGGCGACGAGATGTTCCACATCGTCGACACGGATCGCCTGTGGCTGGAGGCGAGCGTGGCCGAGGCGGACGTCGGCCGCCTTCAGGACCCGCAGCGGGCCTGGTTCTCCGTCGAGGGCTTTGCGCAGAGCTTCACCGTCGACCCGGCGAGCGGCGGCCAGCTCGTCGCCTTCGGCACCCTGGTCGATCCCGTGCGGCGCACGGTGCCGGTGCTGTTCGAGCTGCCCAATCCGGACGGCCGGCTGCGGGTCGGCATGTTCGCCGACGTGCGGATCGCCACCGGCGAGAGCGCAGAGGACACGGCCCTGCCGGTGTCCGCCATCGTCGAGGAGGCGGGCCAGGACGTGGTCTACGTGATGCTCGGCGGCGAGTCCTTCGAGCGGCGCGTGGTGCGTCTCGGCATCCGCGACGGCGATTATGTCCAGGTGATCGAGGGCGTCGAGCCCGGCGAGCGCGTCGTCACGGTCGACGCCTACCTGGTACGGCTCGCCGGTTCCTCCCCGGCGGCGGCCGGCCACGGCCACGCGCACTGAGGCGGCCATGATCGCAGGCATCATTCGCTGGTCGCTGAAGAACCGATTGTTCGTCGTCGTGGGCTCCCTGCTGCTGCTCCTGTGGGGCGGCTACGAGGCCACGCGCATGCCGGTGGACGTGTTCCCGGACCTGACCGCGCCGACGGTCACCGTGGTGGTCGAGGCCCACGGCATGGCGCCCCAGGAGGTGGAGTCCCTGGTCACCTTCCCCATCGAGACGGCGCTGAACGGCGCCTCCGGGGTGCGCCGGGTGCGCTCCACCACCGGTGTGGGCATCGCGGTCATCTGGGTCGAGTTCGACTGGGGCACCGACATCTACCTGGCGCGCCAGATCGTCGCCGAGAAGCTCCAGCTGGTGCGCGGCGCGCTGCCGCCGGAGATCCCGCCGCCGATCCTGGCCCCGGTCTCGTCGATCATGGGCGAGATCCTGTTCATCGCCCTGACCTCGGACCGGCACGGCGAGATGGAGCTCAAGACCACCGCCGACTGGACCCTGCGCCGGCGCTTGCTGGCCGTCCCGGGCGTGGCCGAGGTCATCTCCACCGGCGGCGAGATCAAGCAGTACCAGGTGGTCCTCAAGCCCGCGCGGCTGGCAGCCTACGGGATCGCTACGGACGAGGTGATCGAGGCGCTCTCGCGCTCAAACGAGAACATCTCCGCCGGCTTCTATGCCGAGGGCGGGCAGGAGTACCTGATCCATGGGCTCGGGCGGGTGCAGTCCCCGGCGGACATCGGCGACACCCTGGTCGCCATGCGCGGCGGCGATCCGGTGCTGGTCAAGCACATCGCCGAGGTGCGCATCGGCCCGGCGCTCAAGCGCGGCGCGGGTGCGGCCAACGGCCGGCCCGCCGTGGTGATCGGCATCCAGAAGCAGCCGACGGCGAACACCCTGAGCCTGACCCGGGACATCGACGCCGTGCTCGACGAGATCCAGGCCGCGCTGCCCGAGGGCATGCACATCGAGACCCACGTCTTCCGCCAGGCCGACTTCATCGAGCTCGCCATCGACAACCTGGTGCACGCGCTGCGCGACGGCGCCGTGCTCGTGGTCCTCATCGTCTTCGCCTTCCTGGTGAACCTGCGCGCGACCCTGATCACCCTGATCGCGATCCCGCTGTCGCTGGTCACGGCGCTGCTCGCCATGAGCGCGCTCGGCGCCACCATCAACACCATGACGCTCGGCGGCATGGCCATCGCCATCGGCGCCCTGGTGGACGACGCCATCATCGACGTGGAGAACGTCGTGCGCCGGCTGCGCGAGCGCCGCGAGCTGCCCGGAGGCCGAGCGTCGCCCGGCCGCTGCGCCACCGTCTACGACGCGACCCGGGAGATCCAGGGCTCCATCGTCTTCGCGACCCTCATCATCATGCTGGTGTTCCTGCCGCTGTTCTTCCTCTCCGGCGTCGAGGGCCGGCTGCTCGCCCCGCTCGGCTTCGCCTACGTGGTGTCGCTGGCGGCCTCGCTGCTGGTGGCCGTCACGGTCACGCCGGTGCTGTGCTCGCTGCTGCTGCCGGGATCGAAGGTCGTTCGCGAGGGCCGGGAAGGCCTGCTGGCCCGGCTGCTCAAGGCGCTCTACCGGCCCGTGCTCGGCCTGACCGTGCGGCGCTGGCTGCTGGTGAGCCTGGTGGCCGGGATCGGATTCGGCGTGGCCGTTGTCTACCTGCTGTCCGCCGGGCGCTCCTTCCTGCCCGACTTCAACGAGGGCAGCCTGACGATCAGCGCGGTCACCCTGCCGGGCACGTCGCTGGAGGAGTCCGACGAGCTCGGCCGGATGGTGGAGAACATCCTGCTGCAGCAGCCCGAGGTGGTCGCCACCGCCCGGCGCACCGGCCGCGCCGAGCTGGACGAGCACGCCCAGGACGTCCACGCCTCCGAGATCGAGGTGCGCCTGCAGATGGGCGAGCGCAGCAAGGAGGAGCTGCTCGCCGCCCTGCGCGAGAGCCTCACCGCCGTGCCGGGCACGAACATCGTCATCGGCCAGCCCATCTCCCACCGCATCGACCACATGCTCTCGGGCACCCGGGCCAACATCGCGGTCAAGATCTTCGGCCCCGACCTCTACGAGCTGCGCCGCATCGCCGGGCAGATCGAGACCCTGGTCAGGACCGTCCCCGGCGCCGTGGACGTGGCGGTCGAGCAGCAGGCCGACATCCCGTTCCTGACCGTCGAGCTCGAGCGCGCGGCCATCGCCCGCCACGGACTGAGCGTGCGCGACCTCGGCGGAGGCGATCGAGACGGCCTTCGTCGGGCTCGAGGTCTCCCGGGTGCTGGAGGGCGAGACGACCTTCGATCTGGTCGTGCGCTACGACCCGGACAGCAGCGCCGACCTCGAGGCCATCCGCTCCACCCTGGTGACCACGGCCACCGGCGCGCGGCTGCCGCTGCACGCGCTGGCGGACATCCGCAAGGATCGTGGGCCGAACACCATCGGCCGCGAGAACGTGCAGCGCAAGATCGTGGTCATGGCCAACGTGGCCGGCCGCGACCTGCGAGGGGTCGTCGACGACATCCGCCGGGCGATCGCCAAGGAGGTGCAGCTGCCGGGCGGCTACCACATCGAGTACGGCGGTCAGTTCGAGAGCGCGGAGCAGGCCTCGCGCACCCTGTTGCTCCTTGGCGTCGCCGTGACCTCGGCATCTTCCTGCTCCTGTTCGTCGCCTTCCGCTCGGCCCGCGACGCCCTGCTGGTCATGCTCAACCTGCCGCTGGCGCTGATCGGCGGGGTCATGGGCGTGTTCGCTCCGGTGGCGTGCTCTCGGTGGCGTCGATCATCGGCTTCATCACCCTGTTCGGCATCGCCACCCGCAACGGCATCATGCTGATCGCCCACATCCATCAGCTGGTGGACCACGAGGGCGTGACCGATCCCGCTGGAGGCGGTGAAGCGGGCGGCCACCGAGCGCCTGGTCCCGATCCTGATGACGGCCCTGGCCACCGGCCTCGCCCTGATCCCGCTGGCGCTGGCGGTCGGTCAGCCGGGCAGCGAGATCCAGGCCCCGATGGCGATCGTCATCCTCTACGGGCTGCTCACCTCGACGGCGCTCAACATGATCGTCGTGCCGGCGCTTTACCTGCGCTTCGGGCAGATCGAGTCGAGCGCACGGGTCGTGCGCGATCCCTTCGGCGCCGGGCTGGAGGGGCTTCAGGGTGTGCCGGCTCAAGTACGGCCGACACCGGAAGCGGGGGCCTCGTGAAGGCATCGGGCAAGGGGTTCTCACACCGCGGGGGGCGTGTTGCTGGCAGAAACAACGACCGGGGCGCGCGCAAAGTTTGCAAACGGATTGTCGGGCTGTTCGCAAGCCATCCCTGTCGAAAGCGATCGCGCTAGCGCGATCCGCGTCACATCGAGACGACCACGGCAGCGATGCCTCCTGAGGAGAAAGGCAACCAATGATGTCCGACCGATCTCAATGCTCTTGGCATTGAGCGGTGCTCGCCGGGCTGGCCACTGTTGCGCTGGCATTGAATCCCAATAGCGGCGCTGTCGCAGCCGAAGCGAAGCAGCCGCTCGCGATCAGCATCGAGGTGGTCACGCCGGGATCGATCGTGCAGCGCCTGGCGCAGCGGGAGCCTCGAACCGAACCACACCGCCCAGCAGTCCCCTCTGTCCTGGGGTGCCGTCCACGACTACCGGATCGCCGCCGCAGCTGGAGTGTCCGCTTTCCGCGGCACTGGTCCGCCCATTCTGGCGCGGACCAGCGACCGCAAAGCGACAAGACCGGTCTGTCGAGCACTTGATCCCCAGCGACCGCAACCAGCGTGGACCTGCCCCTCAGCTCCAGAGGGTGAGTGTCCGGACCTGGCCGACAGCGGGCAGTGGGCGGATCGTCAGGCCGCTGACATCCATCATCGGCGCTGGTGCACAGGCAGCGGTGGAACCACGCAATCGTGTCAGCATGGGCCTTGTGCACCGCCGGCCAGGGAACACGCCCAATTCAGGGGCAGGTCCTGGGCTACTCATTGTCAGCCTCAGCCGGTTTCGGTGGCGAAACGGGCCACCAGCGTGGTGGCGATCATCCCGGGCAGGTACTGGTGGTGGAAGTGCGAAACAGGCCATCTGCCGGGACGACCCGTCCGGATAGCCGCACCAACCAAGTCGCTTGGTCGTGCGTCCAGGGAGGACCGGCCGGTGCAGGTCCCCCGATCAGACTATGTTGACGACCGGCGCCTCGGTAACCGGAAGGCGGCGCGACCGTGATCGGACCACCCGGTCGTCGGGATGCTCGGGGACCTTGCGACGCACAACGGGCAGGTGACGTGGGGCAGGTGGCGTGGCGTCGGCCGGTAGGGGTCGCCCGCCGACGCCTCGCCGCCCCGGGACGGCTACTTCAGGACCTGAAACAGGTTGTTGAAGTCGTCCGTCCAGGGCCTCAAGCCCGGGACCCGTGGCCAGGGCGGTGGCCGCGGAGCGGATGCCTTCGCGCTCCAGCACCGCCGGGTTGCGGGCCACCAGCATCCAGTCGGTGCGGCGCAGGGCGTTGTCGCCCTCGGCGTCGTCGTGGATCAGGACGGTGGCCAGCCCCTTGGCCCGGCGATCTCATCGACCACCGGCGGCAGCCAGAGAAAGCGGTTGGTCAGATGGAAGGCGACGATGCCGTCCGGGTCCATGTGGCGCATATAGACGTCCATGGCCTCTGCGGTGATCAGGTGCACCGGGACCGAGTCGCCGGAGAAGGCGTCCACCGCCAGCACGTCGAAGCCCTGAGGCGGCTCGCGCTCCAGGGACAGGCGGGCGTCGCCGAGCACCGTCTCGATGTGCGCCTGGCTGTCGCTCATGAAGCTGAACTCGCTCTGTGCCAGATCGATGACCTGGGGGTTGATCTCGTAGAAGCGGTAGTTGTCCCCGGGCTTGCCGTAGACCGCGAGCGTGCCGGCCCCGAGACCGATCAGCCCGACCTTCTTGTCCTTGGGGTCGGTGTTGGCGATCGCCCGCCCGACGCCGGAGGTGGGGCCGTAGTAGGTGGTCGGCTCGCGCCGCCGCGGCCAGGTACTGCTCGCCGTGCTTGATGGAGCCGTGGTAGAGCTGGCGGACATTGTCGCGCGGGTCCTCGCGTTCGGCGTCGAGGCTCAACAGCTTGCCGTAGAAGTTGCGGTGCGATGCGGCGAATGCCGGCGAAGTCGTCCTCGATCTGCACATAGAGGAACCAGGCGCACAACACGGCGATGACCGCCGCCAGCCCCGCGCAGCCACTTGCGCCGCCCAGCACGGCCATGGCCAGCAGGGCGGTGATGATGAAGCCCAGCCCCAGCTCGTAGTAGGCCGGCAGGACCTGCGGCGCGACCAGCCCGACGCTGATCCCGCCCAGGGCCCCGCCCAGGGAAAGCATCAGATAGAAGCGGGTGAGATAGCGCGCCCCGGGGCGCATCTGGGCCAGCTCGCCGTGCAGGAACATGCAGAAGAAGAACAGCCCCAGCGCATAGACCGGGATGGCCACGAAGATGTTGACCCCGATGCTGCTGTCCTGGAGCCCGTAGGCACACAGCAGGAGCAGGGCCGCGGTGGGCAGCAGGAACCAGTTGCGGCGGTACCAGCGGTCGCTTTCGAAGCACAGGACGAAGGTCAGCAGGTAGATGGTCAGCGGCAGCAGCCACAGGAACGGGATGGCCGCCACGTTCTGGGTGATGTGGTTGGTGATGGCCACCAGCAGCCAGGAGCCCATGCCCGAGAGGCCCAGCCACATCAGGTAGTCGCGCAGCGTCGGGTCCCAATCGCCCTCGGCCTGGTGGACCCGGGCGTGGGCCTCGCGCGGCAGCCGGTGGGCGTGGTAGCGGAAGTACAGGGCCGCCCCCGCGCAGAGCACGGTGAACAGCGCATAGACCCCGGACCAGGCATAGGCCTGGGTGGCCAAGGCCGCATGGGGCTCCAAGATGAACGGATAGGCGATCAGTGCCAGCAGGGCGGCCAGGTTCGAGAGCGAGAAGTAGCGGTAGACGTGGGTCCCGATCAGGGTGCGCGAGACCCAGGACTGGATCAGCGGTCCGGTGGTCGAGAGCAGGAAATAGGGCAGCCCTATGGTCGCCACCAGCAGGCCCAGGATCCGCAGGGTCGGGTTCTCGTCCCCGGTGGGCTTCCAGTGGGATGCCGCCAGGATGGGCAGCAAGGCCAGGCTCAGGGCCAGCAGGGCGATGTGCAGGGTCACCTGGCGGTGCGGGCTCAAGTGCCGCGAGATCCAGTCCGAATAGGCGTACCCGGCCAGCAGGGTCACCTGGAAAAAGACCATGCAGACGGACCAGACCGCCGCCGAGCCGCCGAACCAGGGCAGGATCTGCTTGGCGATTAGGGGTTGGACCAGGAAGAGCAGGAAGGCGCTGGAGAAGATGGTCCCGGCGAAGAGGAGTTTGGATCCGGTGCTGCGCATGAGGCTGGTTGGCTCCTGGGTGTGGGGCCCCTTCCGGGGCCCGCCAGCCTAGCCCATTCCCCCGCCGGCGCGTATATGGGCCACCGAGGCCACGGCGCGGCGCGGTGGATGCGCTTCGCTTATTCATCCTGGTTCGGTGCATGGACCGGAAGCCCGACCGTGCTGGGGGATAAGGGATCGGAAATCCAACCGCACGTCGACTGTCGTCAGGGAACGCTAGCATCGAAGGAAGGGGTTCTGCAAGGGCGCAGTGCGAGCCGACGGGCAGCAAACCGCCGTCTGGGAAGGTGCCGGGCGGGCTTGTCGCTTGTCGCGTGGCTTGGCGCTGCTTGCCGGGGCACGATCACAGCAGGTGCAGGAGTGGTACGTCGCCTGCGGGACTAGGCGACGGAGACGGTTACCACTGCACCTGCTGTTCGAAGACGTACTCGGGTTGCTGTTGGGGAATTCCGGGCACAGTATCCGTAACGCTTTGACGTAGGGAGTGTCTGCTGTCCACTCGATTGCGGACCCTGGCCGGTGAAGCACCAGTGTCCGGAGTTGGCCGACTGCAGGCGCTTGGATGGCTGAGGAGGAGCGAGGATTCTCAAGTCCGTAGGGGAGGACTGCCGGTGGTGGAACAGGCCGGGCGAATTGGCGCGACCTAATCTGAGAAAAGCCGGTGAGACAAAGTGAGTGCTAGAAAATGGGGCAGGCCGTACCTGAGGCGTTCCGCCGCATAGGGCGGGCAGGATCGAGTAAGAATCTAGCCACGGTGGTCCGTTGGGTGGGAGGTTACTCCTGGCATCTGGGGTTTCAGGCCGCATGCGGTGCTAGCCGGGATCGGGAAGGCCGCCAACGCGCACCTCCACCAGCGGCACCTCCCAGCACTCCGAGCGGCAGCGGTCGCGGAAGGCGGGGTCCCCATCGTCGCGGTGACGGCGGAGGATGGCGAGGACCCTGATGCCTTCGATCCGGGGGAGCCGCGGTAGCCACTCGGCGGAGCCGTGCTTTGACAGGCGCGCGAGGGTGAGGCCGCTGTGGTTGCAGAGCAGGACCCGCTCGCCAGCCGCACGGGCCTGGAGCCGATCTCCCGTCCGCAGCGCTGCGAGGCCGGCGTGGACGGGGTGACCGGATGCGAGGTGCCCGGCGTAGCCCAGGTCGAGATCCGCCGGGGTAAGCAGCCGGTAGCGGCGGGCCATGACCTCCGGCGTCGGCGCCTCAACCTGGGGCCGGAGGCGCAGGAGCCAATCGCCTTCGATCTCGTCCAGCCAGGGGTTGCTTGATCCTGCCAGGGCACCTAGGGTGAGGGTCTCCCGGGCGCGGGTCATGCCGACATAGAAGAGTCGGCGTTCGTCCTCCTCCCGCGCTCCCGCGTCGGTTCCGTCCCTCCAACCGCCGTCCGCGATCAGGACGTGGGGGAACTCCATCCCCTTGGCCGAGTGCAGGGTGGCGAGCAGGATTCCGTCCCCCAGACTGCGGTCGCGACGCAGCTCGGCCAGCGTCTCGTAGCAGAATTCCAGGATCTGCGTAGCGGGGACGGCGGCCCCGCCGGCCTCGTCGGACCAGGCGCGGACCAGGTCGAGGACGACCGCCTGCCAGGGGTTCGGGTCGCAATCGGTCGCGTCGCCCGGCGGGCTCGTCCAGTGCCGTGATCTCCGCCAGGGAGTCGGCGGTGCGCTCCTGGGTCCCCAGGCCCTTGAGCCGTCCGAGGAATTGGGCGACCTCGCGTATTCGGTGCAGGGGCGGCAGCTCCTCGCGCCAGGCGACCGGGATGCCTCGGTCCTCGCACAGGGCCCGGATCGGTTCCAGCACGGCCCGGGTGCGGGCGAGCACGGCGAGGTCCGACCAGGGCCCGCCGCCCAACCGGTACAACTCCTCCATGCGCCGGACCAGGGCAGTCGCCTGGCGACCGGCGTCCGGCATCTCCAGCACCAGGACCCGGCCCCGGGCGACCGGATCGAGCTCTTCCCAACGGCCCCCCGGTGGTCGGTCGCGGCGGCGGGCGTCCACCCGGATGGGCTGGTCGGTCTTCATGCGCTGCCGGTTGCGGCCGATCAGGGCGTTGGCAGCGGCGATGATGTGGGCTGTGGAGCGGTAGTTCTCCACCAGGTAGTGGACCTCGGCCTGGTAGTCGTCCCGGAAGCGCTGGATGTAGGCGACGCTGGCGCCGCGAAAGGCGTAGATGTTCTGGTCGTCGTCGCCGACCGCCAGCAGGGTCAGCCTGGCCTCGTCCCGGGTGCGCCCGGCGAGGGCGGAGATCAGGCGGTACTGGTCGGCGTCGATGTCCTGGTACTCGTCGACCAGGATGTGCCGGTAGCCGGCCAGCAGCCGGTCGCGCAGGGCGTCGGGTTCGATGCCAGGGACCTCGGCGCGCCCCTCCAACAGGTCGCAGGCGCGTGGGATCAGGTTGTCCAGGTCCGCGGTCTTCTGCGTCGCCGCTGTTCCAGACGCTCGGCGAAGGACCCGCCGATGAGGCGCAGGGCCAGGCCGTGATAGGTCTGGATGGTGACGCCGCGGGCCTCGTCGCCGACCAGCTCCGCGAGGCGCCGGCGCAGCTCCAGGGCGGCGCTGCGGTTGAAGCAGAGCAGCAGGATGCCCCGCGGGTTGGTGCGCGACACCCGCAGCAGGTAGGCGCAGCGATGCACCACCACCCGGGTCTTGCCGGACCCGGGTCCGGCCAATACCAGCCGGTTGCCCTCCTCCGGGGCGGCGACGATCTCGATCTGGGCCGGATTGCCGAGGGACTCGACGATCTGCCGGAAGGACTCCGCCGTCGTGGCCCGCTCCAGGACCTCGCGGCGGTCCGGGAAGTACCGGCGCACGAAGCTCGCCTTGTCCAGGGTGAAGTAGGCCCCGACCAGGCCCAGGGCCTGGCGGATCTTCTCCGCCCCCAGGCGGGCGTACTCGTCCATGACGTGGATCTGGAAGATGCGCTCGCCGTAGTGCTGGGCCAGGGGCTGGTGCTGGGCCTTGGTGTAGCGGCGGCGCTCCCCCTCGGGCAGCAGGCGGATGGTCATGGCCTGGCGGAACACGGCCAGGCCGCGCTGCAGGACGATGGCCCCCTGCTCGTGGAGGAACATGAGCCCGCGCTCGGCGGCGGCCAGGTGATCGTGCACCCCGCCCAGGCCCAGGTCTGCATGCAGGGCGCGGGTCAGCTCGTCCGTGCCGAAGGCGACCAGCACCTCCGCCCCCGGGGCGGTCGCCGGCGGGACCTTGGCCAGCAGGGTGCGCAGGACCGCGCCGGCCACCGCCTGGCGGCGCTCCGCGGTGGCGGCCAGGGCCTGCCAGTCCCGATGGAGTCTGACCCGATAGTGGTCCCGGTCAGTCTGGCGGAACTCCAGGCTGCCGCGCTCGCCGGCCAGGCCGCGGCCGTCCCGGGCGAGGCTGGCCAGCAGGTTGCGCAGAGTCTCCGGGTTGCTGTCCTGGCCCTGGTCGAGCAGGTGCTGATTGAGCCGGCGCAGGGACAGGGGCAGCCAGGCGCCGGTCTCGGCGTCCGGTTCCTGCTCGCGCAGGGTCGCCAGCATGGCCCGCTCCAGCGCGCAGGCGCGGGCCAGGACCTGCTCCGACGGGGTCTTGACCTTGTAGCGCAGGAAGGCGGTGAGCTGGGGCCCCTGGCTCAAGCAGCCCGGCCTCGGCCATGCCGGTGAGGGTGCGCATCACCCGCTGGCCGGCGGTCTCGCCCCTGTCCCAGACGGCGTCGGCCTCGACCCGCCGAAAGACCGGCAGCCGGGCCAGCTCGTCGGCGGTCAGGCCCTCGTCCGGGTCGGCGTTCAGCAGGGTCTCGAAGACGGCGAGCCAGCGCGCCGCCTGGGCCTGGGACAGTCCGAGGGCGGCGATACGCCGCCGTGCCTCGTCCAGGTTCGCCAGGGCCGGGCGGCCCTGAAAGACCCGGGTACGGTTCTCGTTGCGCTCCACCAGACCGGCGCGCTCCAGCCAGGAGACGCCGACCCGCACCCGGGTGTCTGCCTGGCGGTCCTCGGCGTCGAAGGCGAGGTGCAGGTCCTCGTCGCGCAGCAGCTCGCCGCTGGTCAGGACCACCGTATCGGCCTTGCCGTGGCGGGCCCGGCGCAGGCCGCGCAGGATCTCGGCGATGTCCTGGCGGCTCAGCGCCGAGAGGGCCTCGAGCCGGAACTGGCGCTCCACATCCGCCGCGTCGTAGAGCAGGACGCAGAGCGCTGGCCTGTGGTCGCGCCCGGCCCGGCCGGCCTCCTGGACGTAGTTCTCCAGGGAGCCCGGGATGTCCAGGTGGACCACCAGGCGCACGTCCTCCTTGTCCACCCCCATGCCGAAGGCGTTGGTGGCGCAGATCACCTTCAGCTCGCCGGCCACGAAGGCGTCCTGGATGCGGCGCTTCTCCGGGGCCGTGAGCCCGGCATGGAAGGCCTCCACCGCCCAGCCCTGGTCGCGCAGGTAGGCGGCCAGGGTCTCGGTGCCCTTGCGGGTGGAGGCGTAGACGATGGCGGCACCCGGCCCGTCGCCGGCCCCGTTTCCGGCTGGACCCAGGTGCTCCGCGAGAATGGCGTGGACCCGCGCGGGCTTCTCCATGACGCGGGCGACCTGCACCTCGAAGGTCAGATTGTCCCGTTCAACCCCGCCCTCGAACAGCCGCAGCTCCAGGCCGAGATGCTCGCGGAAGTAGGTCAGGATCTCGGCGGTGACCTCGCGTTTGGCGGTCGCGGTGAAGCACGCCACGGGCGGCACGCCCACCCCTTGGCGCGCGGCCAATTCCTTGATGAAACGGCCGGCGTAGAGGTAGTCCGGGCGGAAGTCGTGGCCCCACTTGGACAGACAGTGGGCCTCGTCGAAGACCCAGCAGCCGATCTCCCGGGCCTCCAGGGCCGTTCGGAAAGAGGCGTTGCGCAACTGCTCCGGGGAGACGTAGAGGATGGCCAGGTCTCCCAGGCGCAGGCGCTCCAGGACCTCGCCGCGCTCCGGCGGGGTCAGCATTCCGTAGAGGGCGGCCGCCGCCGTGGTCCCGGTCTTGCGGGCCAGGTTGTCCACCTGGTCCTTCATCAGGGCCTGCAGGGGCGAGATGACCACCGTCAGGGTCCCGCGGCGCTGGTTACGTGCCAGGGCGGGGAGCTGGAAGCACAGCGACTTGCCGCCGCCCGTGGGGAGGATGGCCAGGTGCGAGCCGCCGCCCATCCCGTGGGCGATCACGGCCTCTTGAAGGCTGCCGCCGTCGGCCATGGCTGGGGTTGGGCGGAATCCGTCGAAGCCGAACCAGCGTCTGAGCTGGTCCTGTGGATTGTGGGTCCGGGCACACCAGGCGCAGGCCGGATCCTGGCAGGGGCTATCCCGCAGGGCTTGCAGGAGGTCGGCAGTCGCTGGAAAGCGGTGCCGGACCCAGGGCGGGAGCACCGAGCGAGCCCCCGCCACCTGGAGCCAGGCCGTGGCATAGGCGAGCGGCGGGCGCAGCCGGGGGTCCGCCAGGTGCTTGAGGGCCATGCTCGGTGCAGCCTGGGCACAGGTCTGGCCGTGCCAGATGCCTAGCGCCAGGTCCAGCGCTACCCTGGGTTGCGGCAGTTCCACCCCCAGGGCTGTGAAGACCGAGGCCAGGCCCTCGCCGCCCCGGTCTGAACCCGCCAGGGCGGTGGCCCCGCGCAGGCAAAAGCGGTAGAGACGCAGCAGGTCCGCATCCCCGCCTTGCCGGCGGCGGGTGAACTCCGCCCACTGTTCGCGAAACACTTGGGCAGCGAGGCGGGCGTCGGCCAGCGGGTCGCTCACCGTGTCGCGGACCAGCTTGTAGTCCTTCACCAGACGGTGGTAGGGGTTCTCGGGGAAGGCCAGTGGGGACAGATACAGGGTATCCACCACGGGGCGGCGCAAAAGGGCAAGAACCGGGGCCTGAGCCTGCAGGGTCGGCAGGTCGTGGCCAAACAGGTTGTGGCCGAGAACGCGTTCGCTGCCGGCGGCGAAGGCGTCCAACTCCGCCAGGGCCCTTTGGGCGTCGAACTGCCCCTGCCGCTGGAAGGTCGCCCCGTCACGGACGGCCCCGATCTTGTGAATGGACCCGTTCGGGCCTGTCTCGAGGTCCAGAAGCAGGCAACGGGCGAGGAAGGCGGTGAGTTGCGGGTCCACGCGCGGATTATGGGGCAGGGCCCGCGCCGCGTGTGTACCTGGCCTTAATAAGCCAACCGCTGCTCGCCTGGGGCGAACCCAGAGAGCAGCAGGGATACCAGGCTCAGGTTGCTGGGTCTATCCCAACGCCCTCGGTAGGGGCATGGCCCTCCAATGCTTGCAGACGCCGGTCCAGCGCCTGGATCGTCGCTTCCTGGCGTCGAACCGTCTTGAGTAGCTCCGGCAGACGGCCCAGGGCGGCTTGCTCCCGGTATGCCTGCTTGACCGGGCGGGCTGGGGTGCCGAAGAGGGCCGCCCCGGCCTCCACGTCCCCGGTCACCCCGCTCTGGCCGCCGATGCGGGCCCCGGGGCCGACCTTGACGTGGTCCGTCACGGCGACTTGACCCGAGAGCACGGCTCCGGTCCCCAGGGTGACACTGCCGGCGAGCCCCGCCTGGCTGACCAGGATGACGTGCTCGCCGATGTCCACGTTGTGTGCGATCTGGACCAGGTTGTCGATCTTGCTGCCGCGACCCACCCGGGTCGTGCCGAAGGTCGCACGGTCCACGCAGGAGTTGCAGCCGATCTCAACGTCGTCCTCGATGGAAACGGTCCCAACCTGTGGGATCTTGCGGTGATGGTCACCGGCCCAGATAAAGCCGAAGCCGTCACCGCCGACGGTCACCCCGGCGTGCAGGGTACAGCGGTTGCCCACCCTGGCATGAGCAAGGATGCTGACATTGGGGCCGATCAGGCAATCGGTGCCGATGCGCACCCCGGGCCCGATCACAGCGCCAGGGCCGATGCGGGTGCGGGCCCCGATGGAGGCCCCCGCGCCGACGACGGCGCAGGGACCGATGCTGACCCCCCCGCCGACCATGGCCGAGGGGTCCACCGCAGCCTTGGGGTCGACCCCGGTGAAGGGGTCGGGGACCTGGAACAGCGCGCTGATCTCGATGAAGGTGAGGCGCGGGTTGCTGCTGGCGAGCAGGCGGCGCCCGGGCACCGCGTCGAAGCCCAGGGCGACGACAATGGCCCCAGCCTGGGAGGCTGCCACCTCGGCAGCCGTGGTCTGGGCATCGGCGAAGGCCAGGTCGCGGGGACCGGCCGAGCTCAGGGCGTCGACGCCTTGGATCTGCAGGTCATCGCCGCCGTCGTAGGCCAGTGTGACACGCCGGCAAATGTCGCTGAGATCGCGCTGCATGGGTCTGTCCTGGGTTGGGGCTCGGGGCAGAAGCCCCGGACGTGGTATAGACCGCAAGCCAGGGGTGGTCCTCTGGAGCTCACGGAAAATGGACGCCGACCGTCAGCGACATCGTCCAGCCCCGGAGCCCCGATTAGCGGGGTTAGGCCGCCGTCACCAGCACCCGCGCCGCGGCCGGCGGCAGCTCGTAGGTGAAGGGCGTAGGGATATGGTCCATGGGCCAGTCCGGTGAGACATCGGTCAGCGGGGGCGGGGCCTGGATGTCGCGGTAGAGGTCCTCAGTGTGGAAGTGCTGCCAGCCCCAAGGGTCTTTGTTGAGGATCAACATGCCTTGACTTTGGCTGCGGGCCGAGCCCTTCCACAGCAGCAAGACGGCGGAGTTGGGGTGGTTGAGCGACTGAATCAAGCCGTCTTCCTGAAAGACTGGGTAGGCGTCCTTGATGGCGTTGACCCGGCGGATGTAGTCGGTCAGGTCGATGTCGGTCTGCTCCCAGTCCTGCGCGCTGGTCCGCACCACGTTTAGGCGCTTGCGGAACCCAAACTCGTAGCCCATGGGCATCATGACCCCAGCCGAGAACAGCGCCGTGAAGAGGTAACGCTGTTTTTGGACCTCCAGGTTGCCGTTGGACTCGGCATAGAGACGAGGGGTGTCGTGGCTCTCCGGGAAACCGATGGAGGGGGCGATCTGACGGGTGAGCTCGTGCTGCTCCAAGAGCCAGGGACTGTCGTAGTCCCACCATTTGGCACTGTTAAAGATCCAATCGAAGCCCGCGGCAGCGGTGTCGCGGGTCTGTGCGGGGGAGCACCCAAGGGTCTCGGCGACGAAGGTCACCTCTGGGTGGCTGGCACGGGTACGCTTGATGAGGCGGCGCCAGAATGGCCCCGGGATCTGGTAGGCCGCATCGCAGCGAAAGCCGGTGAAGCCAAGGCCCACGAGATACTCTACGACGTCGCCGCAATAGCGCAGCAGCCCCTCGGAGTCCTGGGACCCCGCGTGGTCGAACTGTGCCAGGTCACGCCACACGATCTTGTTGCCGTCGGCCTCGACACAAAAGGGGTTGGCGATCCGTTTGCCGTCCCGTACGAACCAATTTGGGTGGACCCGGACCAGCTCGGAGTCCACCGCGCAGTGGTTGATGACCAGGTCGATCATCAGGCGGAGCCCCAGGCGATGGGCCTCGGCGGTCATCGCTCGGACCTGATCCTCCGGGGACTTGCGCGCGCGGGGCTTTAACAGGGCGGGGTTGATGTTGAGGTAATCGGCGACGGAATAGAGGCTGCCCGAGCGTCCGAGCTTCTGGATCGGGTTGACGAAAATCCAGTCGAAGCCCATGGCCGCGGCACGCTCTAGGTGGGGCTGCCAACCGTTGACGGGTCCTGCGAGCAGGGGAAAGAGGTTGTAGATCTTCATCGGGCCGGAGGTCCTCGATTCTTATTGTTGACAGGCGAGCGCGGTCGACCTGCCCGCAGGTCGGCACGCTTGAACAAAGCCCTTTCCCAGCGGGATTCGCCCCAGCGGAACCCGCTACTTGCTGCGGATGTAATCGTAGATGTTGAGGTAGTCCTGCCCCGGCGTGTTCCAGGAATAGTCCGTTCGCATGCCGTTCTTCATGAGGTCCCGGAAGTGGTCCGGGTGCTTGAAGTAGCAGGCAATGGCCCGCCCCAGGGCCGATTCGAGACCGGGTTGGTCGTAGTCCTGGAAGACGTAGCCGTTGCGTTCGTGCAGGGGGCGGTCGGCGTGGTCCTTGTCGAACACGGTGTCGGCCAGGCCGCCTACGGAGCGCACCACGGGGACAGTCCCGTAGCGCAGCGAGATGAGCTGGGTCAGGCCGCAGGGCTCAAATCGGCTGGGGACGAGCATGATGTCCGAGCCCGCGTAGATCAGGTGCGAGAGCTCCTCGTCGAAGCCGACCTCCAGGTGACAGTCCGGGCTGTCATTGAGCATGTGCTTGAGGCCCCAGAATTCGTCATTGATGCGCGGGTCCGGGCTGGAGCCGAGCAGTACGAACTGGGCCCCGCGCTCCAGGGAGTAGAAGATAGCGTGGCGCAGCAGATCCAGGCCCTTTTGGGGGTCGAGCCGGCCGATGAAGGCGACGATGGGCTTATCGTTGTCCGCCAACATGAGCCGCTGACGCAGGGCCCGCTTGTTGGCGTACTTGCCGTCAATGTTCTCAACCCCGTAGCGGGTTGGGATCAGGCGGTCGACCTCCGGGTTCCAGACGTCATAGTCGATGCCGTTGACGACCCCGCCATACTTCATATGGTGGGTATGTAGGGTCGGCTCCAGCCCAAAGCCTTGACCCTGGTCCTTCGTCTCGAAGGCATAGCGCGGGGAGACGGTGGTAACGAAATTGGAATAGACGATGCCACCCTTGAGCAGATTGATGGCATTGACGTAGCGGTTGTCGCGCAAGCGGTTGTAGTCGAGGAAGTGCTCGGGGCGATGCAGGCCGGTGGCGCGCAGCAGCTCCGCCCCGGTGACCCCCTGGTGGGCGAAGTTGTGGATGGTCAGGCACACCCGGGGATGGGTCATGCCCAGCGCCTGGAAGATCTCGAACAGGAGCACCGGGCACCAGGGCCGTCTGCCAGTCGTGGCAATGGATGATGTCCGGGTGCTTGCCGGCCTTCCACAGAAACTCCATGGCCGCGCGCGAGAAGAAGGCGAAGCGCAGGACGTCGTCCTTGTATCCGTAGACCGCCCCGCGGTTGAAGAAGTTGTCCTGGGAGTGGGGCTCGATGAAGAAGCACTTGCGGTCGTGGACGAAGCCGAAATAGACGGTGCAGTGGATGGCCCCCTCGTACCAGGGGACCCAGAGGTCGCGATAGACCTCGTGCAGCTCGAAGATGTGGTCGTAGCGCAGGTTGTCGTACTTGGGCAGGATGATCTCGACGTGATTGCCGCGGATCGCCAACTCGCGGCTCAACCCGAAGACCACGTCCGCCAGTCCGCCGACCTTGGCCACTGGGGCCATCTCCGGGGTGATGTGGACGATGATAGAGGCTCGGCCGGTGCGGTACGGGCGGCGGAGCCGGATGGGGAGCCGGCTCGGGCGCAGGGTCGGGCGCATTCGGGGACGACGTCGGGCACGGACTCTGGGACTGGCTCGGGCTCCGCCGGAAAGAGGACCTTGTCGAGTGACTCGTGGGGCGGGCAAGTCGGGGCTCCGGGGCTGGCTCGGGCGCGAGAGGCGGCCGCCAGCTTCGGGACTTCCATGGGCCCCGGGGTGGGGCCGCGGCGGCCGGCCGGGATGCCGCCGCGGGGGGTAGTGGTGCTTGCCTATCCGGGGTGCGGGTTCCTGCCTTGGCAGGCGCCGGGGTCTTCACCGGCGTCTCGGGTTTGGCGGAGACGGCTTGCCGTCGCAGGCTATCTCGGCGGTGCCTCGATCGGTACCTCCACCGGGGTCTCGAACGGGATTTCCGTCGGCGCCTCGGCGGGCATTTCGGTCGGCGGCTCGCGTCTGGAATCTCGGCCGGCGCCTCCTCCGGAACCTCGATGGGCGTTGGGTCCGCGGCGGCTGTCGGGGTCGGGCCGGCACTCGGTGATTGGCGGGACTGGCACCTCCTTGGTCGGCGGAATCTGCTCGGCGACCGGCTCGACCGCGGGCTGGACCGGCCGGGCACCAGTCGGGCTTGCGGGGCCCTTGGTCATGGGGCGGCCCGGGGTGCGTTTGCTGCCTGAAGGTTTCTTCGCCATTGCTATCGCCTTGACTCTCGCTGTGGCCGCCCCTCGGGCCCTGCATCTGGGCCCGGGGCGGTGGCGTGGGTGGTGAAAGATCCGATTGGTCCGCGGGGGATCGTTCCTTAGTCCCGTCCGCCTCGGGGTCGGCTGCGCGGGTCTCTGGTGCTCGCGGTGGCCTTTCGATCTCGCTGGCGAGCGACCTTTCCCTCGGGCTCGGGTTCCAGGCTGAGCACGATCCCGGCGAGAGGCGGCAGGGTAATCGCAAGCGAATGGGGACGGTTCATCCACGGGATCTCCTGGCTCTCCAAGGGACCGGGGGCGGCGATGTCGAGGCCGCTGCCCGCATAGTCGGGTGAATCGGAGTTGAACAACTCCCGGTAGCGTCCGGGCCTGGGCACGCCGATGCGGTAGCCCTCGCGGGGGACTGGGGTGAAGTTCAGGGCGACGATGACGAACGTCGTCCCCATCCTGGCGCAGGAAGATCAGCACCGAATTCTGGGCGTCGTGGCAATCGATCCAGTCGAACCCTTGCCACTCGAAGTCCACGCCGGTGCAGGGCAGGGTAAGCCGTGTAGAGGGCGTTGAGGTCACGTACCAGTCGCTGCACCCCCTGGTGGTTGGGGTAGTCCAGGACGTACCAATCGAGTACGTCAGTCCCGTTCCACTCGTCGCCTTGACCGAACTCGCAGCCCATGAACAGCAGCTTCTTGCCCGGATGGGTGAACATGTACGTGTAGATCAGACGCAGATTGGCGAACCTTTGCCACTCGTCCCCGGCATCTTGTAGAGCAGAGAGCGCTTGCCGTGGGTGACCTCGTCGTGGGAGAAGGGGAGCAGGAAATTCTCGGTGAAGGCGTAGAGCATGCTGAAGGTCAGCATGTCCTGGTGATACTGGCGATGGATCGGCTCCGTGCTCGATGTAGCGCAGGGTGTCGTTCATCCAGCCCATGTTCCACTTGAGGTCGAAGCCCAGGCCGCCGACGTAGGTCGGTTTGGTGACCTGGGGCCAGGACGTGGATTCCTCGGCCATGATCAGGGCCCCGGGGACCTGGCTGTGGGCGATCTCGTTGAGTTCGCGCAGGAAGGCAATGGCCTCCAGGTTCTCCCGCCCGCCGAAGCGGTTGGGCAACCACTCGCCGGCCTCGCGGGAGTAGTCCAGATAAAGCATGGAGGCGACGGCGTCCACCCGCAGCCCGTCGATGTGGTACTCCTCGAGCCAGAACAGGGCGCTGGAAATGAGGAAGGTCTTCACCTCCAGGCGCCCGTAGTTGTAGATCAGGGTGGACCAGTCGCGGTGCTCGCCCAGCCGCGGGTCCTCGTGCTCGTAGAGGGCCGTGCCGTCGAAACGGGCCAGGCCGTGCGCGTCCTTGGGGAAGTGCGCCGGTACCCAGTCCAGGATCACGCCCAGGCCGTTGGCGTGGCAGTGGTCGACGAACCAGCGGAAGTCGTCCGGGCTGCCGAAGCGGCTGGTGGGGGCGAAGTAGCCGGTGGCCTGATAACCCCAGGACTTGTCGTAGGGGTGCTCGGTGATGGGCATCAGCTCGATATGGGTGAACCCCAGATCCTTCGCGTAAGCCACCAGGCGCCCGCCGATCTCCCGATAGTTCAGGAACTCCCCCTCGGGCCCGCGCTGCCAGGTCCCCAGGTGGACCTCGTAGATGGACATGGGGCTGTGCTGCCAGTCGTAGGCCGCTCGGGCTTTCAAGCCAATCTGCGTCGCGCCAGGCGTAGTCCGCTGGGGGCTCGACGATGGAAGCGGTCTTGGGGCGCTCCTCGAAGCGCTGACCATAGGGGTCTGACTTGAGGAAGACCGTCCCCCCAGAGGCGCGGATCTCGTACTTGTAGAGTATCCCTGGGGCCAGGTCGGGGATGAATAGCTCCCAGATCCCATTGCCGTGCACCCGCATGGGGTGGGTCCGCCCGTCCCAACGGTTGAACTCCCCCACCACGCTGACGCGCTCGGCGCTGGGGGCCCAGACCGCGAACAGGACGCCTGCTACGCCATCGACCTCATGGACCCGGGCCCCAAGGAGTCGGTAAGCGTGCCAATGCCGACCCTCGCCGAAGATGTGTAGGTCGAATTCGGGGCACTGGGGCGGGTAGCAATAGGGGTCGTGCGCGATATGTTCACGGCGGGCGTCGTCGCGCCAGATCAACCGGTAGCGCTCGGGTACCTGGGCCGGCTCCCCGTGCCATTCGAAGATCCCGGTGCCGGGCACCCGCTGCATGGCGTGTCCGCCCTCGGCGATGGTCACCGCCTCAGCATGGGGCAGATAGGCCCGGACCAGGACCCGCCCATCCTTGACGTGTCGCCCGAGGACGCCGAAGGGGTCCCGATGTCGTCCCTGGATGAGTTGCTGTAGGTCTGGGGTCAGGTTGGGGGGGGTGGTCATCCGCTGGTACCTCATTCCCGTAGGGGTTAGGCCGCAGGGCGTGCCTGTGGCCCTCCATAATCACACAAAATCCCCGAAAAGGCTCGGACTGGCGGGCACCAACCCCTGCGCAGAGCGAGGCTAGCTTGGTTTTTTTTCAAAGCAATCTAGCGGCTGATTAGAGTCTTGAGTAGACTTCCTGCAGTCCTGTCTTATCTCAGATCGAGGCCCCGACCGGCCTGGAGGCGAAAGAACCATGGCATCGACCCCGCACAGTACCGCCGACGCTGTCCCAGGCCGGGCCCCGGATCTTTTCGGCCTGCGGCGCGCGGCCCATTTGACGCCGGCCCTGCTCGTCGGCGTCCTGCTCGTCCTCGGCGGCTGTGCCACCAAGCCCCCGGAGCCGCCGCCGTCCTTGGCCGCTGATCGGGTGGTCGTCAAGAAGTCGGAACGCAAGATGCAGCTCATCAAGGCGGGGCAGGTCGTGCGCGAGTACCGCGTCAACCTGGGGGACAATCCGTACGGCCATAAGGAACGGCAGGGCGATGAGCGCACCCCTGAGGGCGACTATGTCCTCGACTGGCGGAACCCTAACAGCCTCTACCACCGGTCTATCCACATTTCTTATCCCAACGCCGAAGATCGGAGCCTGGCGCGGACCAAGGGCGTGGACCCCGGCGGCATGGTCATGATCCACGGGCGGCCCAACTACATCGATTCGCCCCGCATCCTCGCAGAGTACGACAACCGCGACTGGACCAACGGCTGCATCGCCGTCAAGGACCCGGAGATGGACGAGATCTGGCAAGCGGTTCGGGACGGGACCCCCATCCGCATCCTGCCCTAGGTAGGGTCCGCCGGGCGGACCCTTGTGGCTCAGTCTTGAAGCTTGCGCCGCAGCAGTTCATTGACCTGCTGCGGGTTCGCCTTACCCTTGCTGGCCTTCATCGCCTGGCCCACGAAGAACGCGAGGAGCTTCTCGTTGCCCCCTCGGTATTGCGCAAGCTGGGCGGGGTTGGCGGCGAGAATCGCGTCGACTATCGCCTCGATGGCCCCGCTGTCGGTGATCTGCTTCAGGCCCTGGGCCTCGATCACCGCATCCGCCTCCTGACCTCCGGTCCACATGGCCTCGAAGACCTGTTTGGCGAGCTTGCCGGAAACGGTGTTGTCCTGGATGCGCCGCAGCAGCCCGGCGAGTCGGTCTGCATCGAGCGGACTTGAGCCGATCTCCAGCCCGGCCTTGTTGAGGGCCGCCGACAGCTCGCCGTTGACCCAGTTGGCCGCGAGCTTGGCGTCGCCGCAGCTGCCGGCGACGGCCTCGAAGTAATCCGCCAACTCGCGCGTCGCCGTCAGCAGGTTGGCGTCGTAGTCCGACAGGCCCAATTCGGCGTGGAAACGGTGCCGCCGCGCATCTGGCAGCTCCGGAAGGTCCGCCACGGCCTCGGCGATGAAGACCTGGTCCAGGACTACGGGGAGCAGGTCGGGGTCCGGGAAGTAGCGGTAGTCATTGGCCTCCTCCTTGCTGCGCATGGAGCGGGTCTCGTCCCGCTCGGCGTCGTAGAGGCGCGTCTCCTGCACCACCTGGCCGCCGCCCTCCAAGATGTCCTGCTGGCGCTCGATCTCGAAGTTCAGCGCCCGCTCAAGGAAGCGGAAGGAGTTGATGTTCTTGATCTCGGCGCGGGTCCCGAGCTCGGCCTGGCCCTTGGGCCGCAGCGAGATATTGGCGTCCATGCGGAAGGACCCCTCCTGCATGTTGCCGTCGCTGATGCCGATGTAACGCACGATCTGGTGGATCTTGCGGGCATAGGCCACCGCCTCCTTCGGAGAACGCAGATCTGGCTCGGAGACGATCTCCAGCAGCGGGGTCCCGGCCCGGTTGAGGTCAATACCCGTGGAGCCGTGGAAGTCCTCGTGCAGGGATTTGCCGGCGTCCTCCTCCAGGTGGGCGCGGGTGACCCCGATGGTCTTGACGGCGCCGTCATCGAGGACGATCTCCACCTCGCCCCGTCCCACGATAGGCAACTCATACTGGCTGATCTGGTAGCCCTTGGGTAGGTCCGGGTAGAAGTAGTTCTTGCGTGCAAACACGGACCGCTCGGCGATCTGGGCTGCGATGGCCCTGCCGAAGCGCACCGCATAGACCACCGCCTGGCGGTTGAGCACCGGAAGGACCCCGGGCAGGCCCAAATCAATTGCGCAGGCCTGGGTGTTTGGCTCGGCCCCGAAGGCGGTGGGTGCCCCGGAAAAGATCTTGGATTGGGTGGCGAGCTGGGTGTGGATCTCCAGCCCGATGACGGTTTCCCATTGCATGGTCGGTTACCTGGGCAAGTTCTGATTAGCCGCTAGTGAACGCAAATGGACGCAATTTGCAAAAGCCCGCAAGGCGCAATAGGGCGCTCCAGCCCGCAACTTGCCGGAAGGTGATTAGCGCCATTCCTCAGCTGGCCTTGTCGCGGACTGTGGGAGCGGCCCCCTGGCCGCGACGCAGGGAGTCTCGGTGCCGACCCTCAGCCCGCGGGCCCGCATACCGCACCGGGCTGCCGGCCTCGAAATCTTCTGGAAGACGTCCCATCGCGGCTCCCCGGCCGGCTCCTGCCTCATCCCGGGACTTCCACGTCCCTGTGGGTCGGAGGGCGCCGCTCCCACTAGTAGCTGAGGTTGAACGCTAATCAACTGCCGGAATCGCAATGGCGCCCTACGCGCTTTACGCGACCTCACTCATGCGGCGAACCCTTGGTTGAGGGAGTGCGCGGCCCTCAGCATGGAAGTGGCTGATAACGTCCTGAACCACTTCGCAGAGCTCGCCATAAACTACGACGGGATCATCTCCATGGATACCGGTGATGAGATCAGGGCACTTCCCAATATAAACCTGATCGTCGTCGCTCCACTCTACCCATTTGTGGTACTTGTCGAAGTCTTTCATTTACACACCGTTTCGATTGCCTGCGCTACCTGCTTTTCTTGGTAGAGTTTTGCAACGTCACCTGCTTTTCCACTGACGGTGACCGCACCCACTTACTTGGGGTGGACGAGTTTACGATGAGAGCCTTTACCTGCTCCGGGAGTCTCCTCAAAACCAGCATTCTTAAGGGCTATCAGCAGGTCACGGATTTTCTGAGGCACTGGTTAAGCTGTTCTCCCTACCAGCCCAACGTCACGAATCAGGCGACCCAAGACCGCGCTTCCACCGAAGCATGAAACAAACCGTCATCTCATCGCGCGGTTTTGGCGTCTCCGGTATTCGATCGTTAGACGATTGTCATTGTCGTTGTATTAGAAAATGGATCTGACCCCTTATTCCGAGCTCAGGGGCGCGACGCGGCTTTATCGCGGCGCGTCCCTTGGAGCGCAGTGTTAGGCAATTACTCACAACCAAAATGCCGTCTCGCCAGCGCCGACTTATCGGAATGAAGCTTTGGCGTCTTTGTGTCATTGTTTGAAATAGCTGACGGCCACGAAAATGATAAATACCAAAATGCCAAGCAGGAATGGTGCATGTTTGGCTAAGTTGCCCGAAACCTCAGCGTAAAGGCTTTCCAGGTCATCACTGCCTTGGTTGGTTTTTGAGGCCACCTCGCGTTCAGCTTGGGCAAGTTGCTCAACTCGGTACCGTAGATATAGCGCCTCGGCTTGCGGTTTATTACCGTTGGCCTCGGCATATGCCTTTGCCCATAGCCCAGGGACTGGACCATGCAGTCGCAGTTCCTCAATCACGTCGGCGTAAAGGCGTTCGTCATTCATTGGGGCTATGCCTAACTATATTTCGAGGGGTCGCATAACTTGGTAATGGAGCCGAAAACCGGCCATTCGGCCGCATAACTTGGTAATCACGTCAAATGCGGCGAATGCCAGCTCCTCAGACCCTGTCGGCTGCTGCAGCCAAAGACGTCACGCGAAGTCGCCTGGCGCGGCCAGGTGCCAGTCGGTGGCCGTTTGGAGCCGATGCGCCACATTGAGCAGCTGCGCCTCCTGAAAGTAGTTGCCGACGATCTGCAGTCCCACCGGCAGCCCGCCGGACTGGGCGACGGGAACGGACATGCCGGGCAGGCCGGCGAGGTTGGTGGCAATGGTGTAGATGTCGTTGAGGTACATGGCCACCGGGTCGTCCGCCTTGGCACCCGAGCGGGAAGGCGGTGGTGGGGCTGGTGGGGCCCATGATGACGTCCACCTCCTCGAAGGCGCGGCGGAAGTCGTCGGCGATCAGGTGGCGGATCTGCTGGGCCTTGAGGTAGTAAGCGTCGTAGTAGCCGGCGGACAGGACATAGGTCCCGATCATGATGCGGCGCTGGACCTCGGCGCCGAAGCCCTCGGCGCGGCTGCGCTTGTAGAGGTCTTCGAGGTCCTTGGGGTTCGAGCAGCGGTGACCGTAGCGTACCCCGTCGAACCGGGCCAGGTTGGAGGAGCACTCCGCCGGGGCGACCACATAATAGACGGGGACCGACAGCGGGCTGTTGGGCAGGCTGATCTCGCGGACCCTGGCCCCGAGGCTCTCGTAGATCTTGATGGCCTCTTGGATCGCCGCGGCCACGCCCGGGTCGAGCCCCTCGCCGAAGTACTCTTTCGGCAGGCCGATGCGCAGCCCCGTCAGGTCCGCATCGAGCCCGGCGGCATAGTCTGGGACGGGCTCCTCGGCGCTGGTGGAATCCCTGGGGTCGAATCCGGCCATGGCCTGGAGCAGGGGGGCGGCGTCGGCAGCGGACCGCGCCATGATGCCCCCTTGGTCGAGGCTGGAGGCGAAGGCGATCATGCCCCAGCGCGAGACCCGACCGTAGGTGGGCTTGATGCCGGTGATGCCGCATAGGGCCGCCGGCTGGCGGATGGAGCCGCCGGTATCCGTCGCCGTGGCGGCGGGGCAGAGCCGGGCGGCGACGGCGGCTGCGGAGCCGCCGGAGGAGCCGCCCGGGACCCGGGTGAGGTCCCAGGGGTTCTTCACCGGGCCGTAGAAGCTGGTCTCGTTGGACGAGCCCATGGCGAACTCGTCCATGTTGGTCTTGCCCAGGACCACGGCGCCGGCGGCGGCGAGGCGCTCGACCACCGTCGCGTCGTAGGGGGCGACGAAGTTGTCGAGCATGCGCGATCCGCAGCTCGTGCGTACCCCATTGGTGCAGAAGATGTCCTTGTGGGCGATGGGAATGCCGGTCAGCGGTCCGCCTTCGCCACGGCCAATCGCGGCGTCAGCCCGTTCCGCCGAGGCAAGGGCCGCTTCGGCGGTGACGGTGATGAAGCTGTTGAGCCTGGGGTCGAGGCGCTCGATCCGCGTCCAGAAAGTGGCGGGTCAGCTCCAGGCTGGTGAAGTCCCGGCGGCGCAGGCCGGCGGCCAGCTCGGCGATGGTCTTGTGCATGGGTGGCATCGTCGTTGGTCCGGGTTCGGTCTCCGGCGGGACCGCGCGCCCGCACCTGAAGCGCAGGGGCGGCCCGCGCGGGCGCTATTCGATGACCTTGGGCACCAGGTAGAGCCCGTCCTCAGTCTGGGGGGCGATTGCCCTGGAACCGGGCGCGCTGGTCTGGCTCGGTGGGCACGTCCGGGCGCAGCCTCTGGACCATGTGCAGCGGGTGGGCCATGGGGACGACCCCGGCGGTGTCCACCGCGCCCATCTGCTCCATCAGGGCGAGGATGTTCGAGAGGTCGGCCGCGAGTCGATCCTTGGTCTCCTCCGGCACGGCGAGGCGGGCGAGGTGGGCGATCTTGTCGACGTCTGAGCGATCGAGGGCCATGGACTTGTCCAGGGTGCCGAAAAGTCCAGAAAAATAGCACAGCGCGGCGGCCCTGTGGTACGCCGGGACGGCGGCTGCCGGCGCGCGGGGTCCGAGTCGGGCAGTCGGCATCCACCTTGCCCCAAGGGGGGCGCGTTGCTAGATTACGCGCTTCTTTTCGTCCGGCCACGGCGCACCTCTTTCCCAGGGACACCCGCGGGACCCCGCTGCTACTGCGCCGCATTCAAGGTATCTGTTGATGTTTTTCAGACGCATACGAGGGATGTTCTCCAACGATCTGGCGATCGACCTGGGGACGGCGAACACCCTGATCTATGCCCGCAACCAGGGCATCGTGCTCAACGAGCCCTCGGTGGTGGCCATACACCAGGATCGGGCCGGGGGGCCCAAGTCGGTTGCGGCGGTGGGGGAGGAGGCCAAGATGATGCTCGGGCGCACGCCCCAGAACATCACCGCCATCCGGCCGCTGAAGGACGGCGTCATCGCCGACTTCACCGTCACGGAGAAGATGCTCCAGTTCTTCATCCACAAGGTGCACGCGTCGCGCATCATCCGCCCCAGCCCGCGGGTGCTGATCTGCGTCCCCTGCGGCTCGACCCAGGTCGAACGCCGTGCCATCAAGGAGTCCGCGGCCGGGGCCGGGGCCCGGGACGTCTACCTGATCGAGGAGCCCATGGCGGCGGCCATCGGTGCCGGGCTGCCGGTGGACGAGGCGCGCGGCTCCATGGTCATCGACATCGGCGGCGGGACCTCCGAGGTGGCCGTGATCTCGCTGAACGGCATCGTCTATTCCAACTCGGTGCGCATCGGCGGCGACCGCTTCGACGAACGCCATCATCAACTACGTGCGGCGCAACTACGGAACCCTGATCGGCGAGGCGACCGCCGAGCGCATCAAGCACACCATCGGCTCGGCCTTTCCCGGGGCCGAGGTGCGCGAGATCGAGGTCAAGGGGCGCAATCTGGCGGAGGGCATCCCGCGCAGCTTTACGCTCAACAGCAACGAGATCCTGGAGGCCCTGCAGGAGCCCCTGGCCGGCATCGTCGGCGCAGTGCGCATGGCCCTGGAGCAGACCCCGCCGGAGCTGGGTTCCGACGTGGCCGAGCGAGGGATCGTCCTGACCGGCGGCGGTGCCCTGCTGCGCGACCTGGACCGGCTGATCGAGGACGAGACCGGGTTGCCGGTGGTGGTCGCCGACGACCCCCTGACCTGCGTGGCCCGCGGCGGCGGCAAGGCCCTGGACTTGCTGGACGGCCACGTGCTCGACCTGGTGACCACGGAGTAAGCGGGGCCGAGGAAGAGCGACCCGGTATGGAGCTTCTCTGTCCCTTCGGCGCTTGCCAGCGGGTCGTCTCTGAGGCCCTTGGCCCTGCTCAACCAAGAGGACCCCGGCCATCAAGCCTTTGTTCGTCCGCGGTCCCTCAGCCACAGCGCGCCTGTTCCTGGCGCTCGCCTTGTCGCTGGGGCTGATCGTCGCGGACCACCGCTTTCGACACCTGGACGCCCTGCGCTCGGCCCTAACCGTGGTGGTCTACCCATTGCTGTATGCGGCCAATCTGCCGGCGAGCCTGAGCAGCAGCGTCCGCGCCCGCCTAGCCAACGAGGCTCAGTTGCGCGAGGAGAACGCGGTCCTCCACCGCGATAACCTGCTGCTCATGGGCCGGTTGCAGCAGTTCGATGCCCTGGAGTCGGAGAATCGCCGCCTGCGGGACCTGCTGGGCTCGTCCTTCAAGATCGGCGACCGCGTCCTGGTGGCAGAGCTCCTGGGCGTGAGTCTGAATCCCTACCGCCAGCAGGTCGTGATCGACAAGGGAAGCACCTCGGGGATCTACGTCGGGCAGCCGGTGCTCGACGCCAATGCTGTAATGGGGCAGGTGGTTCGGGTCGATCCCCTGACCGCCACCGTTCTGCTGATCACGGACGCCGATCACGCCCTGCCGGTCCAGGTGAGCCGCAACGGGTTGCGCACCCTGGCCGCTGGGACCGGGGTGATCAATCGACTGGAACTGCCCCACCTGACCAATAACGCAGACATCCAGGTCGGCGACCAGCTCTTCACCTCGGGACTGGACGGGCGCTTCCCCGCCGGTTACCCGGTTGCGCGGGTCGTCGAGGTCCGCATCGAGCCCGGCAAGCCTTTTGCGACCGTGGTCGCCGAGCCCAACGCCCGGCTTGACCGTGCCCGCGAGGTCTTGCTGGTGTGGACCCTGCCGACCACCTCCGCCCAGGCCAATCTGGGCGACCGCGGGCCTGGATCGGCCGGCAGCTCGAGGGCGGGCCTGGGGTGCGGCCGTGACCGAAGCCGGCCCGCGCCTTGGTTACGGCCTCGTCCTGGGCTCCCTGACCTGGCCCTGATCCTGACCGTTCTGCCCATGCCGCACTGGGCGGCGGAACTGCGTCCCCAGTGGGTGGCCCTGACCCTGATCTTTTGGTCGCTCACCCAGCCGGAGCGCATCGGGGTCTTCTGGGCCTTCGGGACCGGTATCCTGCTCGATGTGGTGTCCGGCACCGTGCTGGGCCAGAACGCCATGGCCCTATCCGTGGTGGTCTATCTGGCGATCGAGCTGCACCAGCGCATCCGGATCTTCCCTCTCTGGCAGCAGGCCCTGTCGGTATGGGTGCTGCTTCTGGTGGAGCGCCTGCTGAGCGTTTGGATCCTGGGTGCCACTGGCGCCCCCACTCCGACCCTGTGGTACTGGGTTCCGACCTTTTTCGGGATCATCCTATGGCCCTGGTTGTCACTGCTCCTGCGCGACCTTGGCGCGCGCCTCGAAGGGCGCTGAGCTCGAGCCCGCCATGGTTGATGGAACTTCACACAAGCGAGCGGCGACGGCCGGCTCTTTACCGGGCGGGCGATCCTGGCCGGGCTCCTGGTGGTGGTCGCACTGGCGGTGGTGCTCGGCACGCCTGGCCAAGCTTCAGGTCGCCGACCACGAGCACTTTACAACCTTGTCTGAGGAGAATCGGGTCAAGCTCCAGCCTCTGCCGCCCACGCGCGGGCTGATCTACGATTCCAAAGGAGTCATACTGGCGGACAACTTCGCCTCCTACTCCCTCGATGTCACCGTGGAGAAGGTCGAGGATTTGGCCGCTACCATCCAAGGGCTGCGCGAGTTGGTTGCCATCGATGGCAAGGACATCCGACGCTTCGAGCGCCTGCGCGCCCAGGGCCGCCGTTACGACCCAGTGCCCCTGCGGCTCAACTTGAGCGAGGAGGAGGTGGCCAAGTTCAGCGTCAATGGGCATCGCTTCCCGGGGGCCGGCATCGGGGTCCAGTTGCTGCGCTATTACCCGCTTGGACCGCTGACGGCCCATGTACTCGGCTACGTCGGTCGCATCAACGAGCGCGAACAGGAGAGGATCGACGCCTCCGAGTACAGCGGGACCCACTACATCGGCAAGACGGGGGTCGAGAAGGCCTACGAGGAGGTTCTGCGGGGCCGGGTCGGCTATCAGGAGGTGGAGGTCAACGCCAAGGGGAGGGTGCTGCGGGTGTTGGAGGGGCAGGCCCCGAGGTCCGGTCGGGACCTCCACCTCCATCTGGATGTCGCCCTGCAGCAGGCCGCCACCGACGCTCTTGGCGATCGCCGCGGCGCGCTGGTGGCGGTCGATCCGCGCACCGGAGGCGTACTGGCAATGGTCAGCCATCCGAGTTTCGACCCCAACCCCTTCGTGGAGGGCATCGGTTTCGAGGACTACCGCGATCTACGCGAGGATCTGGACAATCCACTCTTCAACCGGGCGGTGCGCGGTCAATACCCGCCGGGGTCCACCATCAAGCCGTTCATCGCTCTGGGCGGGCTCGCCACCGGGACCATCTCCTTTGCCGGAAGCAAGTACTGTCCGGGGAGCTATCAGTTACCCGGCAACAGCCACAGGTATCGCGATTGGCGCAAGGGTGGCCACGGCACTGTCGCAATGGAGCAGGCCATCGTCCAGTCCTGCGACGTGTATTTCTACGACCTGGCCCATGACCTGGGGATCGACCGGCTGCACGACTTCCTCGCAACCTTCGGCTTCGGCGCCAAGACGGGGGTGGATGTCGCTGGGGAGTTAGGCGGCTTGCTGCCGTCCAGGGAGTGGGCGCAGCGCGCCCGCAAGCGGAGCTGGTTTCCTGGTGAGACCCTGATCGTTGGCATCGGCCAGGGCGCTTTCCTCGCCACCCCGGTCCAACTCGCTGCAGCCACCGCAGCCATGGCCAACCGCGGCCGTTTGATCCAGCCGCTGGTGGTACGAGCGACCCACACCCCGGGGGCCAGCGCCGAAGAGCCCATCCCCCTGGTGGCTCAAAAGGTCCCAGTCCAGGACCCTCGCCAATGGGACCAGGTCATCGGGGCTATGGCGCAAGTGGTGGAGCGCGGTACTGCCAAACGCATCCGCACCGATGCCTACCACATCGCCGGCAAGACAGGGACTGCCCAGGTCTTCACCGTCGGTCAGAAAGAGAGCTACCGCGAGAGTCAAGTCTCCGAGCGCATGCGCGACCACGCCCTGTTTGTCGCTTTCGCTCCGGTGGAGGACCCACGCATCGCCTTGGCCGTGATCATCGAGAACGGCGGTCACGGGGGCTCCGTGGCGGCGCCTGTCGCGCGCCAGGTGATGGACGCCTACCTTGGGCATGCCGCCCCGGTCCAGTTGGAAGCGGGGGAGCCGGACGATGGCGACTAGGGCATACAACTCGGCCTTGGACTCGGTTCCCGCCACCGACCGGCCGGGCCTGGTTCAGCGGTTGCACCTGGACTTGCCGTTGTTGGTGGGCGTGCTGCTGCTGTGTGGTTATGGCCTCTTGGTTCTTTTCAGCGCCACGGATCAGGACCCGGGCAAGGTGGAGCGGCAGATCCTGAGGCTCGTTATGGCCTTGGGCGTCATGCTGGTCCTGGCCCAGGTCCCCCCCGCTGTCCTGCGCCGCTGGGCCGTGCCCTTGTATCTGGCCGGGGTATCAATGCTGGTGGCGGTCCTGATGGTCGGGGACATCGGAAAGGGCGCGCAGCGCTGGCTGGACCTGGGTGTGGTGCGTTTCCAGCCCTCGGAACTGCTCAAGGTTGCCGTGCCCATGATGCTGGCCTGGTTTCTGTCCGGCCGGCCCTTGCCGCCCAGTTGGTGGCACATCTTGGCCGGGGCCTTCCTCATTGCTGTTCCGACGCTCTTGATCTTCAAGCAGCCCGATTTGGGGACGGCCGTCCTGGTGGCCGGATCAGGGGCTCTGGTGCTGTTTCTTGCCGGAATGAGCTGGCGCCTTATCTTGGCGATCACGGCCCTGGCTGCCTCCTCGGCGCCGGTGCTTTGGTACCTGCTGCGCGACTACCAACGGCAGCGGGTGTTGACCTTCCTCGACCCGACCACGGACCCCCTGGGTTCTGGTTACCACATCATTCAGTCTCAGATCGCCATCGGCTCCGGTGGGCTGTACGGCAAAGGTTGGTTCAACGGGACTCAGTCCCACCTGGAGTTCTTGCCGGAACGCACCACCGATTTCATCTTCGCCGTGCTGGGCGAGGAACTGGGCCTGGCTGGGGCCCTGGTTCTGATGGCCATCTACCTCGTCATCATTCTGCGTGGGCTCTACATCGCGAGCAGGGCCCAGGACACCTTCGGGCGGCTCCTCGCGGGCGGTTTGACACTGGTCTTCTTTGTCTATGTCTTCGTGAACATCGGGATGGTATCGGGTCTGCTCCCTGTTGTGGGGGTTCCACTGCCCCTGGTCAGCTATGGGGGAACCTCCCTAGTGACCATCATGGCCGGATTCGGTATCATCATGTCCATCCATACGCACAAGAAAAGGTTTCCCGTATAGGATGTTCCTCCGCTTTTTGCATACAAAGCGCGAACTCTGGGATCGGGCACGTCTTACAAAGTGCTTTTGGTTCAACGTGTTGGTTCTGATCTGGCCCCTCCTGGCATGGTTGGCCCCGGCCTCTGTGCGCGCCGCGGAGCCCCTGGCCTACCGCACCGCGTCCCGCGCATTCGTGGCTGAGATGACCGCGAAGAATGGGTTCAACCCGGTGGTCCTGGACAAGCTCATGGGCCGGGCCCGTTACCGCCAGGACATCGTGGATGCCATCCGCCGCCCCCACGAGGGAAAACCCTGGTCGCTGTATCGCCCGATCTTTCTGACCCCTGCGCGCATCGAAGGCGGGCTGGACTTCTGGCAGACACACGCTGAGCTGTTGCGCCGGGCCGAGCAGGACTACGGGGTCCCGCCGGAGGTCGTGGTCGCCATCATCGGCGTGGAGACGAGCTATGGCGGCAACGTTGGCCGGCACCGGGTCATCGATGCCCTAACCACCCTAGGATTCGCTTACCCTCCGCGGGCAGATTTTTTCCGACGCGAGCTGGAGTCCTTTCTGCTCCTCGCCCGCGAGGAGGCCATCGACCCTGCTAAGGTGACCGGATCCTATGCCGGCGCCGTCGGCAAGCCTCAGTTCATTCCCAGCAGCTACCGCGAGTTTGCCGTGGATTTCGACGGCGACGGGCGGCGCGACCTGTGGCGCAGCGATGCCGATGTCATTGGCAGCGTTGCCAATTACCTGAGGCATCACGGCTGGCGGTCAGGGGAGCCCGTCGCCTTCCCCGCCACGCTGACACCGGAGGCCCGGGCGGCCATCGAGTCGGACGGCGCTCTCCTCGCCCTGAAGGCGCCCGTCAAACCCGTTACGCCGGCGGCGCAGTTGGAGGCGCTTGGGATTGCGACTGCCGAGGCCGTCGATCCGGGCGCGCCCGCGGTACTCTTGCGCCTGGATGGGCCCGAGGACGAGTACTGGGTCGGGCTGGAAAACTTCTACGTCATCACACGCTACAACCGCAGCAACCTATACGCTATGGCGGTGTACCAACTGAGCCGTGAGATCAAGGCGTTGTATCTGGCCAGGGAGCCCCGGCAGGCCGCCGCACATTGATCGACGATGGGGGGAACAATGACTTCACGCACAGCGAGAGGGCTGTTAGAGCGGGTCGGGGCTGCCGTTGGGCACCCGCCCCAGGGGACGCTCGTCGCGTGCCCTGAATATCGCCCATCCCTGCGCCTTTTGATGGTGATTCTCGGCCTCGCAGCCCTGCTGGGGCTTTTGTCCGGTTGCTCGAGCGCCCCGGAACGGGCTGCGCCGAATGTTGCTCAGGATGCGGGTCCGGGCATCCAAGACGCGGTGCCCAAGGTCGAGCCCCGCAGCCGCTATGGAAACCCGGCCTCCTATGTCGTGTTCGGCAAGCGGTACTACACCAAGGACGAAAGCAAAGGCCACGTCGAACGCGGGCTCGCCTCCTGGTACGGGCCCGGTTTCCACGGGCGCAAGACCAGCAGTGGCGAACGCTACGACATGTACGCGATGACTGCCGCCCACAAGACCCTGCCTTTGCCGACCTATGCTCGGGTCACCAACATCGAGAATGGCCGCAGCGCCGTGGTCAGGATCAACGACCGTGGCCCCTTCCACGGTCCGCGCGTTATCGACTTGTCGCGCGCCGCGGCGGCAAAGCTCGGGGTTCTCGCCGCGGGTACCGCCGAGGTGGAGGTGCGGGCTCTCGACGCCGCCAAGCCCGAACCGGCCCCACCCAACCCATTCCTGCTCGCCGCGAACAAGCGCCAGCCTCCGCCGTTCCTCGATGGGTTCGATGCGTCGGAACCGGCGGCGCCGAGCCGCGAAGTCGCAGTCGCCGAGAGAAGCCGCGATGGTCGCCAGGCCGTGGCGAATGCCGGTGGCTCGTCGGCTGGGCCCAGCGCCGTCCCGCTGGAGGCCAAGCCGGCCCGCGAACTGGTCGTTGCCCAGCGTGCGAATTCCAAGCCAAAGGCGATTCCCGCGGCGCGTCGACCGGAGCCTATGTCGACAAAGCGGAAGGCCGACATCCAGGTGGCCGATGCAACTGACTCCAAGGCAGTGAAAGGGAAGGCGGGCCTGGTGGAGGTCAAGCCCGCGCGTGGCAAGACCGCCGTCGAGGCCGACACCAAGGTCGCCAAGGCGGACCCGGTTTCCGCCGGCATGTACCTGCAGGTCGGAGCCTTTGGTGATCGCTCCAATGCCGAGAACCTGCGCAAGCGCCTGTCCAAGGAACTGGCCCGTCTCCAGGTACAGGTGCGCAGCATCGGCGGTGAATCATCCCAGCTCTATAAGGTCCAGGTCGGCCCCCTGGCCTCCCGTGCCAAGGCGAGCGATGTCTCACAGCAGCTCGCGGCCTTGGGCATGACCAAGTCCCACATGGTGGTCGAGTAGGCCTCAAGACCGAATCGCTTCCAGCGCGGCGAGTGCCAAGCCGGGGGCAAGCGGGTAGAATGCGGGCAGCCTCACGGCTGCCCGCCGATCGTCACCTATCGCCCCTGTATTACGGATCTACGCCGATGAAGTCCGTCGCGCCTCTTTGTTTCATGCTCTGCCTTGCCCCGGCGTTGGGGTTCGCCGAGGCACCGGCAAGAACCCATGCCCCAGTCTCGGTATCGCCTCAGGCCCCAGCGGACTCAGCCGCGCTCAGCCCGCCGGAGATCGCGGCCAAAGGATACGCGCTCATCGCCCATCCCAGCGGTCAGGTCCTGGCCGAATCCAATGCCGACGAGCGCCTCGAGCCCGCGAGCCTCACCAAGACCATGACGGCCTACGTGGTCTTCCACGAGCTGGCCGCCGGACATGTGGCGCTGACTGATGAGGTCCTGGTCAGCGAAAAGGCTTGGCGGACTGGGGGCTCGCGCATGTTCGTTGAGGTCGGCAAGAAGATCTCCCTCGAGGAACTCCTCAAGGGCATGGTCATCCAGTCTGGGAACGATGCCAGCGTTGCCCTCGCCGAGCACGTCGCCGGCAGCGAGGAATCCTTCGCGAAGCTGATGAACAGTTATGCCGAGCGTTTAGGCATGACCAATAGCCGCTTCGCCAATGCCACCGGCCTGCCCGACCCGGACGAGTACACCACGGCGCGGGACATCGTCAAAGTCGCGACGGCCACCATCCGGGAGTTCCCGGAGTACTACAAGTGGTACGGGGTCAAGGAGTACCTCTTCAACAACATCAAACAGCACAACCGCAACCTCCTGCTGGGCAGGGATGACTCGGTCGATGGGGTCAAGACGGGCCATACCCAGGGGGCGGGTTATTGCCTCGTGGCATCCGCGCAGCGCGATGGAATGCGCCTGACCTCGGCGGTCATGGGGGCGGCCAGCCAGGAGGCTCGCGCCCAAGCGAGTCTGGCGCTGCTCAACTACGGGTTTCGCGCCTACGAGGGCCAGAGGCTCTACGAGCCGCATGCACAGATCGAGATGCTGCGCGTCTGGATGGGGGAGGTTACCCAGTTGCCCGTGGGTGCGGCAGAGGAGGTCTACGCTACGTTCCCGCGCGGACGCTACGACCAGCTCTCCGCCTACATCCAGAAGAATGCGAACATCGTCGCCCCCATCGCCAAAGGGGACCGCGTCGGCGACATCGTGATCTCCCTTGGAGACAAGGAGCTCAGCCGGCAGCCGCTGGTGGCGCTGCGCGACGTGGCCGAGGGCGGGCTCTGGGCCACCATCCGCGATACCATACTGCGCTGGTTCTCCTGAGCGTGGCGGACGTCTACCGCAACGGCGAGTTTGGGCGGCTAGATGAGGCCGTTCCGACACGCGATGGGTGCGCCGAGGAGGGGATGAGCAGCAACAAGGACCCCCTGGCCGCCGGCGATGTCGAGTAAGGACGAGACGCTTCTCGTCTTCCCCTGTGCCTTTCCGATCAAGGCGGTGGGCCCGGCCGACGGGGACTTTGAGGCTCTGGTGGTGGAGATCGTGGCGCGCCACGCACCCGCATTGGATCGGAGCACCCTGAGGGTACGCGGGAGCAGCGGTGGCAAATGGGTCTCGGTCACTCTGACCATCGAGGCCACAAGCAAGGCTCAACTAGACGCCATCTACCGCGACCTCACCGCCCAGGCGCAGGTGGTCTGGGCGTTGTGAGCGCCGATCGGAGCCCCGGGTTCGGGCCGCTTGTACGGCACTGGGGGCTGAGGGACTACGCCGCCACTTGGGCCGCGATGCGTGCCTGGACCGATGGGCGGACGCCGGTAACCCGGGATGAAATCTGGCTCCTGGAGCACCCTCCCGTCTTTACCCTGGGTCAGGCTGGACGCACCGAGCACCTGCTCGATCCGGGCGACATCCCCGTCATCCAGACCGACCGCGGGGGTCAAGTGACCTACCACGGGCCCGGTCAGATCATTGCTTATGTGTTGGTGGACTTGCGACGCGCCGGGCTCGGCGTCAAGGGATTGGTGCACCTGCTGGAAGCATCCGTGATCGGGTTGCTGGCGGGCTACGGCATCGAGGCCGACGCCCGCGCCGGGGCGCCGGGGGTCTACGTCTCCGAGGCCAAGGTTGCGTCCCTGGGGCTGCGGGTACGTCGCGGCTGTAGCTACCATGGGTTGTCGCTGAACGTGGACATGGATCTCACCCCCTTCCTCCGCATCAATCCCTGCGGCTACCCCGGACTTAGGGTTACCCAGATTGCCGACCTGGGCGGGCCGAAGGACCTAAGATCAGTGGGCGAAGCCCTCGCCGGGGGGATTGCTCGACGGTTGGCCGGGGCGGGCTGAGCTACCTATTTGGGTTTGGCTCGGTTGGGGGGGTGGGACCAGGCGGCGATCGAGCGGTATCATCCCACCCCTGTCTTTGAACACAGTCTGAACCAATCCATGAGCGCTTCCCAAACCGTCAAGGTTCTGTTCGTTTGCATGGGCAACATCTGCCGATCTCCCATGGCCCACGGTGTCTTTCGTCAGTTGGTCCGCGACGAGGGGTTGTCCGAGGTAATCGAGATCGACTCCGCTGGGACCCACGGGTATCACGTGGATGAGCCCCCAGACCGCCGGGCGATCCTGACTGCGGCCCGGCGCGGCGTGGAAATCGAGGATCTGCGGGCCCGTCGTGCGGAGTCCCAGGACTTCCACTATTTCGACTACATCCTGGCCATGGACCAGGAGAACTACGTTAGCTTGTCTGCTATCTGCCCACGGGGCATGGAGCGCAAGCTGCTGCTGTTCATGGACTTCGCCCCCGAGCTGCATACCCGCGAGGTCCCGGACCCCTACTATGGCGGCCCAGGCGGCTTCGAGACCGTGTTCGACCTGGTAGAGGCGGCCTCCCGAGAGCTGCTTGCCCATATCCGCGGGCGGCATTTCGACCGCGCGAAATAAGGGACATCAGGGCGCGGCTCCGTATGCGAGCCCCGAGACGCAACGCCCACCTTGCGCGGGGACAGGGTCAGTGCTTGATCTTGCACTCAAACGCCAGCGCCGTAAGAAATTGGTAACCCAAACCGCATCTCGCTGGATGCATGGCGAAACGTTGCCCCAATAATTCGTGCAGTGCAAGAAGAGCACTTGCACAATTCTCGCCCGGCCCCCGTTTTCCCGGTGCAGCCGGGTCCCGACCCAGGGCGGAGATGGTATCGTGAGCCGTGTGAGCTGGGGTTAAAGCCCCGGGCTCAGGGCATGACTCTTGCCTAGTCAATCGACGTCTCCCCCGCGGAGCCCAAACGGACATATTGCAGTGGGCACCCAGGGGCTCGTCGGTGCCCGGAGTCAGTGCGAAGCCCGTGGTTTCGCAGTCGAGCGACCGTCGATGATCCTTGTCGCATCATCGTGGATGCGAGTACGCCGCGCGCTTCGCGAAGGTACGCACATCCCTCTTGTTCTGATCATCACAGCGGGATTCCCATTTGGCCGACCTCGGCGTGCCTCGCCGAGAGGCGGTCCCCAGCTTCTGGAACATCGGATCCAGAGCCAATTGGCCGCGGTAACCGGGACCGGTGGTCCCACCGCCATGCTCATCCTTCGACGCGCGCCCTCACCCAGCCGAGCACGGCTCGCAAGCGCTCGTTGAGGAGTGCGTCGGCCTGTACCAGGGCCACCCACCGGTGCTCCTGGTGCTCGGGGCGGCCGAGCTCCGGATTGATGCCGAGGACGACTTCCCCATCGGCACATTCGGCCAGGTAGTAGTGGGCCACCTTGCCGCCTGAATAGGGCGGGGTTTCCACGAAGGCCTCTCCCCAGCGGAAATCGAGGTCCTGTAGGCCGGTCTCCTCGGTGACCTCCCGGCGCGCGGCATCCAACAGATCCTCGCCGGGCTCCAGTTCGCCCTTGGGGAAGTCCCAATAGCCATAGCAGCGCAGCAGTTGGCAACGCCACTCCCCGTCGAACCGGCGCAGCACCGCAACACCGGCCGATCGGCGATTGGGCCCGGTCATCGGGGGTCTCGTTCAAGTTGATCAGTGTCCATCCTTCCTGTTTCTGCCATTGGCGCGTCGGAGGGGCGGCGGCCTGTCCGGGCGGACCCCGACCTAGGGTCCACCTTCCCCCAGAACGTATCACCCCGTCGTCGTGCGGATCCACTCCACCCGCTTGCGCATCACTCCGTAGTAGACCACGGGTATGACCACCAGGGTCAGGACGGTAGAGACGAAGAGCCCGAAGAGCAGCGAGACGGCGAGCCCCGAGAAGATCGGATCGTCTAAGATGAAGACCGCGCCGGCCATGGCCGCGAGCGCGGTCAGTGCGATCGGCTTGGCGCGCACCACCGCTGAGTTGATGACCGCCGCCTCGAAGGCCATGCCTTCGCGCACTTGCTGATTGATGAAGTCCACCAGCAGGATGGAGTTACGCACGATGATCCCGGCCAGGGCGATCATCCCGATCATGGATGTGGCGGTGAACTTGGCCCCGAGCAGCGCATGCCCGGGCATAATGCCGATGATGGTCAGCGGGATGGGCGCCATGATGATCAGCGGCACCAGGTAGGAGCGGAACTGCGCCACCACCAGCAGGTAGATCAGTACCAGCCCCACCGCATAGGCGATGCCCATGTCGCGGAAGGTCTCGTAGGTGACCTGCCACTCCCCATCCCACTTGAGGCTGTACTCATAAGGGTTGCCCGGGGGCTGCACGAACCACTGCTCCAGCTGCTGATCCGCCTTGAGCTTGTCCGAGATCTCGAACAGGCCGTAGAGGGGGCTGTCGGTGGGTCCAGCCATGTCGCCGGTGACGTAGACCACCGGCAGCAGGTCCTTGTGGTAGATGCTGTGGGCGCGGCTGGAGTCCACGACCGAGACGATCTCGGACAGGGGCACCAACTGTCCGCCCTGGGAACGCACCCGGAGGCTGAGAACCTGTTCCAGGTCGGCCTTGTCCGCCTCTGCGTACTCCACCCGGATGGGCACCGCGTACTTCACGTTGGCCCCGTGCAGAAAGCTCATGTCCTCGCCGCCCAGTAGGGTCGACAGGGCTTGGGCGATGGTCGCCTGCTGGACCCCGAGCAGGGCCGCCTTGGCTCGGTCCACGACCACCGTCAGCTTGGGACTCTGGGCCTCCACCGAGTCGTCCACGTCGACGATGTCCGTGGTCCCCTCGAAGACCTGGCGCACCTGGCGGGCAACATTGATCTGGCCCTCGTAGTCCAGGCCGTAGACCTCGCCGACCAGGGGCGACAGCACCGGCGGGCCGGGCGGGATCTCGACGATCTTGGCGTTGCCGTCGTACTTGCGGGCGATCTCCTGCAAGGGGGCGCGCAGGTCCACCGCGATGGCGTGGGACTGGCGGTCGCGGTGGTGCTTGTCCACCAGGTTGACCTGGATGTCGCCCAGGTAGGCGCCCGCGCGCAGGTAGTACTGACGCACCAGGCCGTTGAAGTTGATGGGCGTGGCGGTGCCGGCATAGATCTGGTAGTCGGTCACCTCCGGCACGGTAGCCAGGTAGTCGCCCATCTCGGCCAGGACCCGCGCCGTCTGCTCCAGGCTGGTCCCCTCGGGCATGTCGAGCACCACCTGGAACTCGGACTTGTTGTCGAAGGGCAGCATCTTGAGGATGACCACCTTGGATGTGACCAAGGCGATGGAGCCGCCGATGAGGATCAGGATGCCCGCCAGCAGCAACCAGCGGTTGCGGTTGCCCCGGCCGCCGACCAGGAAGGGTCCGATGACCCGATCGAAGAAGCGCTGCATCCCGCCCCCGGCCTTCTCATGACCCTCGCCGCCCCCATGCCCGTGCCCCCCGGCTTGGGCCGCGGCGTGGCGTTTGCCGAGCATGAAGTTGGTCATCCAGGGGGTGAAGACGAAGGCGACCACGAGCGAGATCAGCATCCCGGTCGAGGCGTTGATGGGGATGGGGGACATGTAGGGCCCCATGAGCCCGGAGACGAAGGCCATCGGGAGCAGGGCGGCGATGACGGTGAAGGTGGCCAGGATGGTCGGCCCGCCCACCTCGTCCACGGCCCGCGGCATCAGGTCCAGCAGCTTGCCCTTGGAGATGGCCATGTGCCGGTGGATGTTTTCCACCACCACGATAGCGTCGTCCACCAGGATGCCGATGGAGAAGATCAGCGCGAACAGTGAGACCCGGTTCAGGGTAAAGCCCCAGGCCCAGGAGGCGAAGAGCGTCAGGGCGAGCGTCACCACCACCGCCGCGCCGACGATGATGGACTCGCGCCAGCCGATGGCCAGGATCACCAGCAGGATCACAGAGGCGGTCGCGAAGGTCAGCTTGCTGATCAGCTTCTTGGCCTTGGTGTCCGCCGTGGCGCCGTAGTTGCGCGTGACCGTGACCTCCACGCCCTCGGGGATGAAGGTCCCCTCCAGTTGGGCGAGGCGCTCGGTGACGCGCTCGGCCACCTGCACCGCGTTGATCCCCTCCTGCTTGGCCACGGCCACGGTCACCGCTGGCGTCGAGCCGGCTAGGTCGAGGCCGTTGTAATGGGCGCCGGGGCCGGCCCCCATCCGGACGTAGCTCTTGGGCTGCTCCGGGCCGCGCTCGATGTGGGCCACGTCGCTCAGGGAGACGGGCCGGCCGCCGTGCAGGCCCACCACCAGGTCACCGACGTCCTCGGTGGTGCTCATGAAGGTGCCGGCCTGGACCAGGATCTCCTGGTTGTCGGCGGTCACGGCCAGGTTGTCGCGGATGAGGTTGCCTGCCTGGAGCGAGCGGCGCAGGTCGGTCAGATCGATGCCGTGCCCGGCCAGGGCCTGGGGATCGAGCAGCACCCGCACCGTCTGGCGCGGGGCCCCGACCGTATAGACGTCCTTGGTGCCAGGGACGCGCTTGATCTCCTGCTCGATGGCGTGGGCCACCTGACCCAGCTCAAAGGCGCCCTTGGTGGGGTCCTTGGACCAGAGGGTGGCGGTGATGATGGGAACGTCATCGATGCCCTTGGGCTTGACGATGGGGGCACCCACGCCCAGGTTGTCCGGCAGCCAATCCTGGTTCGACAGCACCTTGCTGAACAGGCGCACGATGGCGTCGGTGCGGTTCTGGCCGACCTTGAACTGGACCGTGACCACGGCCATGCCCGGGCGGGAGACGGAGAAGACGTGCTGGATGCCTTGCAGCTCGGACAGCACCTGCTCGGCGGGGCCCGCCACCAGATGCTCGACCTCGGTGGGCGAGGCACCTGGAACCGGGATGAAGACATCGGCGAAGGTCACGTTGATCTGCGGTTCCTCCTCCCGCGGCGTGACCAGGATGGCGAAGAGCCCCAGCAGCAGCCCCACCAGGGCCAGCAGCGGGGTGATCTCCGTGGACTGGAAGCGCGCCGCGACCCGCCCGGAGATGCCCAGGGGCTGAGTTGTTGCCTCACTCATGGCGACCCCCGGCACCGCTCGGCCCGGCAGCCTGCTGGGACTTCAGCACCACCCCGGCGGCGATGGGGTCCAGGGCGACACGCTCGCCCTCGCTCAGGCCCGCCAGGATGGTGTAGGCGTCGTCCATCGCCCGGCCGAGGCGCACCTGGCGGAAGTGGACCTTGCCGTCCGTGTCCACCACATAGGCCCCGGTGACCTCGGAGCGAAACACCACGGCGCTCTTGGGGACGGCCAGGTTGCGCCGCTCGCCGGTGACGAAGCCGGTCTTGACGAACATGCCGGGGAACAGGGACTTGGTGTTGCGCGGCAGGTCCAGGCGCACCTTAAAGGTGTTCGAGCCGAGATCCGCGAAGGGAAAGACGGTGATGCGCCCGGCCTCGATGGCGGCGCCGTCCTCCAGATAGATCCGTGCCCCGGAGCCGTTACGCACCGAGGGAATGACGCTCTGGGGCACATCCACCGTGACCCTCAGGTCCTCCAGGGATATCCCGCTCATCACCGGCGAGCCGGGGCTCGCGATCTCGCCCACCTGGACGTGGCGGTGGGTAACGATCCCGGAGTAGGGGGCGCGGATCTCTGTGTAGGCGAGCTGCTCCTGGGCCTGTTCGAGGCGCGCCTGTGCCGCCTCAAAGCCACCCTGGGCGGTCTTGAGGTTTGCAGTGGCCTGGTCCATGGCCGAGTCCGCGATCAGCTTCTTGGCGAAGAGCCCGGTTGAGCGCTCGTAATCGTCCTGGGCCTGCTCGATCTGGGCGGTGGCGGACTTGAGGTCCGCCGCCGCTGCGGTGACTCTTGCGCGGTGCTCGGTGTCCTTCAGGCGTGCGACGATGGCCTCTTTCTCCACGAAGTCCTCCACGTCGTAGAGGATCTCTTGCACCTGCCCCTGGGTCTGGGCGGAGACCGTGGTGCGGTTGACGGCCTCGACGACTCCGTCGAGACGGTACTCACGGGCGACGGTGCGGTAATGAGCCTCGGCGGTTTCGAGCCGGGTTGGGCCATCGGCTGCCGCCCCTAAGCTCGTCAGCAGGGTCGCGAGAGCCGGGAAAAGGATGGATGGACGCATGGTGGTGACACCCCTGTAATATTAGATATGTCTTATATATGCGAAATTTATGGAACTTTCAACCGCGTTTATCTCTGACGCGGCATCGGCGCCTGGCTTTGAGCCAAGGAATCGGACGTTACCGGGCCGGGAGGGCCACGCGACCAAGCCGCAACAGTGTAGCCCGACAGGTGCGAGGCGCACGCGCGGGCAGTCCGCGGCTCAGGCAGTTAGGCGAGCGTAGAGCAGTGGGAGTTGGGCCGGGAGCTCGGCGGGGCGGCGGATGACCACATAGCCGCCGGAGCCGAAGAGGTGGGGCAGGTAGTCGTTGCCGCGCTCGTCGATGGTGACGCAGAAGGGGGTCAGGCCCAGGTTGCGGGCGGCGACGATGGCGTGGCGGGTGTCCTCGATGCCGAAGCGGCCCTCGTACCGGTCCAGGTCGTTGGGTTTGCCATCGGACAACAACAGCAGCAGGCGGCGCCCGCCGGGCTGGGCAGCGAGCAGATTGGTGGCGTGGCGGATGCCCGCCCCCATGCGGGTGTAATAGCCCGGCTTGATGGCCTGGATGCGCCCACGGACGGCGCCGCCGTAACCCTCGTCGAAACCCTTGATGGTGTGGAAGCGCACCGGGTCGCGCCGGCGCGAGGAGAAGCCAAAGACGCCGAAGCGGTCACCGGTGGCGGACAGGGACTCGGCGAACAGGAACAGGCTGTTGCGGATCACATCGATCACCTTGGAACGATCGTCGATGTGGCTGTCGGTGGAGAGCGACAGGTCCGCCAGGAGCAGACAGGCCAGGTCCCTGGCCCCGCTGCGCAGGTCCCGGTAGAGGGCATCGCCGTGGGCACCGATGCCTGCCTTCCGGTCGGCGGCGAAGCGTAGGTATGCGTCGAGGTCCAACTCCTGTCCGTCCGCTTGTCCGCGGTGCCAGACCCGTGCCGGGGCCAGGGCCTGGAATTGGTTGCGCAGGCGCTTGGCCGTGCGGCCCAGGTGAGCGGGCAGGGGGCAGGGGGCCGCGTCCTGGGCGAGCAGGGAGACGATGCGGCAGCGGTCCGGCTCCAGGCGCCGCCGCCGCCAGTCCCACTCCGGAAGCAGGGTGCCGTCGGACAGGACCAGATCGTCCTCGGCCTCGGCCGGCAGGTCGAGGTCGAAGCGCAGCCGTGCCCCGGAGGCGCGGCGGTCGCGGGCGACGCTGATGCGGTCCATATCCGCGGCGGCGGTCTTGGCCCGTTCTAGGTCCTCCTCCTCGTCGGTACCGCGGTCCACCTGGACGTGTTCGCCCCAGGTCAGGATGTTCTCCATGCGGATGGTGACCAGGCCCTGGTCTTTCTCCGGCATGGAGACGCGCTCGGCCGCCCGGCGGCGGCGCTCACCCAAGGACTCGACCCGGTCGTCGCGGGAGGACTGCTGTTCCTCGCCCGGGTCGGTCTTGGCGGCCCCGGTGGGCTGGTCCGGGTGCGGGTGCAGCCAGAGCGGCACGGGGTAGGGAGGGCGCTTGGCCAGGGGGAGTCGGCTGACGCTGCCGGGGTCCGTCAGGGCCTGGCGGACCAGTCGCTCCCGCTCGGCCTCCGCCGCGGGCAGGCGCGATGGGTCGGGGCGCAGGGCCAGGTGGCCGGCCACGAGGCGCTGATAGCGGGGCTTGAGGCCCGGGAGGTCCGCCAGGGCCCGCCGGGTCAGCCACTGGTTGGCCAGGAGCCAGGTCTCGACGGGGTTGCCCGGGTCCCCGGAGGCGCTGCCGGGCTGGCCGATGGCCAGCGCCGTCAGCCACAGATAGAGGTCGCGGTTGAGTGCTGGGTTCGGGAAGCAGTCGATGACCTCCGGCAGGCGCAGCGAGCGCTCGTCCCGCCAGGCCAGTTCGGCCTTGTCGCCCGTCCCTGCCAGCCATTGCAGGAAGCCGCGGCGGGCGCCGTGGGCGGTCGCATCCGCCGTCTCGACCTGGAGCCCGCCATCGCCGCCCAGCGCGCGGAACAGGATGCCCAGGGTTGGGGCCAGCTCCTGGAGCTGCGCCGCGGCCTCGGGGTAACGACGCCCCTCGATGCGCTGGGCGAAGCGGGTAATGGCCTTGTGCCAGAGGGCGCCGACCTGCTCTTCCATGGGGTCAGACCCCGACCCGCTCTAGAAAGGGGTCAGAACCCTTTTCCTGTCGTACCGAGCTGTCGCCGATCGCCATGGGGGTGGAAAGGGGTTCCGACCACTTCTCAGGAGGTGCGGGGCGGCCTGTCACCACCGCCAGGGCTGCGTCCCCCTCAACCCAGCGCAGCAGGGTCTGTCGGGGGTCGCCGCCCTGGACCTGGGTGCAGGCGGCGATGCACTCCCCGCACTCCGTGCAGGTGAACATCTTGCGCTTGAGGGTGCGTGGTTTTAGCCGCATGGGGCAGGACTGGTCGCAGAGGTTATCGCAGTCGGCGCAGGCCGTGGCGCGGCGGGTGTCGAATCCCACCACCATGGCCTTGTCGTTGGCCATCCAGGCGAGGCTCTGAAAAAGGCCGACGGCGCAGGCGTAGCGGCAGAAGAAGTGCCGGGCGGCCAGGAATTCCACGGACAGCGCCAGGGTCCCGGCGGTGAGGAAGATCGCCTGGTTGCGGGTGAGGGTTCCCGTCAACAGGTTGTGGTAGACCTCGAACGGCGGCAGCAGGTAGGTCAGGAAGGCCAGGGCCCAGAGGAAGGCGAAGGCGGCAACTGCCAGCAGAGTGGGCACCCAATACCAGGGGTCCGACCCCTTCTTAGGGCGCTCCCACAGGCTCGGGCTGCCCGAGGCGCGCCCCATCAGGCTGTTGATCAGCTCTACGACGGAGAAGTGGGGGCACAACCAGCCGCAGTAGAGCCGGCCATAACGCCAGGCGATCCAGATGAAGAGGGCCGCCCCGCCGAAAAGCGGCAGGAAGCCGCGCAGGAACAGGTTCAGGGCCGCGTCTCCGATGCCGCTCCGCCCGGCCAGAAAGTCGTCGATCCCCAGGGTCCAGGATTGGCCGAGCAGGACGGCGTGGCCCTGGGTGAGATCGATGCGCAGAATGTCCAGCGGCGGGGCCAGCAGGAACAGGCTGAAGAAGCCGATCTGAGTCCAGGCGCGGGCGCGCTGGAGGCGGGTCCTGCTCATGGTCAGGCCCCAGCCTTGGGGCAGCCGGCTGGCAGTGGCCGGCCGATGAGTGGGTAGCGCCAGCATTGCCCGGCCATTGCCTTGGTCAGACCCATCACCCCGAGCAGGACCAGGGTGGAATGGCAGACCGTGAAATACAGGATCAGCACCACCCAGGTGTGGGCACCACGGTAGCCGCCCAGCAGCATGATTGCCAGGTTGACCAGCACCAGGAGTCCCCCGGCCCATAGGCTGGCGGAGACAGCCTGCCCCAGGTGGGCGACGGCCAGCTTGGGGGTGGTCCGGGTCGGTGCGCCAGTGCAGATAGAACAGGATCAGGAAGGCGACCCCCGGCAACACCAGGAGATTGGCCAGGTACAGCCCCTCGGCGGCGACGGCCAGCCCGAAGCCTGGGACCTCGCCCGGGTCCTTGTCTGACCCGATACCGGCATCATCCAAGGGTGGCATCGATCACCTCGGTCAGGGCGGCGATGGTGTCGGCGTCGTCGGTGAGGGGCTCCACCAGGGCCGCCCGGCAGGCGTCGGCCTCGGACATGCCGCTCTGGATCAGCGTTGCAGCGTAGACCAGCAACCGGGTCGATGCACCTTCCTCCAGGTCGTGGTCCTTCAGTGCGCGCAGGGCCCCTGCCAGACGCACCAGGCGTTTGGCCTGGTCCGGTCCGATGCCGGTCTCGCCCTCCAGGATCTCCAACTCCAGCTCGGCGCTCGGGAAGCCCAGGCTCAGGGCCACGAAGCGCTGCCGGGTGCTTGGCTTCATACCCTTGAGCAGGTTCTGGTAGCCGGGGTTGTAGGAGACCACCAGCATGAAGCCGTCCGGGGCGTGCAGGGTCTCGCCGGTGCGCTCCAGGGGCAGGATGCGGCGGTCGTCGGTCAGGGGGTGCAGGACCACGGTGGTGTCCTTGCGCGCCTCGACCACCTCGTCCAGGTAGCAGATGGCCCCCTCGCGCACCGCCCGGGTCAGGGGCCCGTCGCTCCAGAAGGTTCCGCCGTCGCCAATCAGGTGGCGTCCCACCAGGTCGGCAGCGGTGAGGTCGTCGTGGCAGGCCACGGTGTAGAGCCGCCTGCCCAGGCGCTCGGCCATGTAGCGCACGAAGCGCGTCTTGCCGCACCCGGTGGGGCCCTTGATCAACATCGGCAGGCGGTTGCGGAAGGCTTGTTCGAACAGCGCCACCTCCTGCGCCTGGGGCCGGTAGAAGATGGGCGGGGGAGCGATTTGGGGCATGGCGTGCATAGGGCCTCCGGTCAAGGCGCGGCGAGGGTGAAGGCGAGCCCGATCAGGGCCCCGGGGAGCAGCAGCCAGAGGGTGACCACCCAACGCCAGGGGCCCCGAACGGCCTTGAGCCCCATGAAATAGTCGCCGACCAGCTGGCCCTTGAGCAGGGCTAGCCCCAGGACCGACAGGGACACCGCCAGTCCGCCGAGCCCGGCCGCGCCGATGGCAAAGGTGACCAGGGTCAGACCCAACATGGCCAGGTATACCCAGGTGCAGGGACGCAGCCAGCGCTGCTGCGCCTGGCCTGGACTCAGCGCATCACGTAGATCAGCGGAAAGAGGATCAGCCATACCAGATCGACCATATGCCAGTAGGAAGCCCCCGTCTCCACCCCGCTATGGTCGGCGGCAGAATAGCCACCCGCCCTGGCCTTCAGCGCCACGGCGGCCAGGATGACCATGCCGAGTATGACGTGCATGAAGTGGAAAAAGGTCAGCGAGAGATAGAACATATAGAAGGTGTTGGTGCTCAGCGTCACGCCTTCGGCAAAGTGGTGGGCATACTCGGACACCTTTACCGCCAGAAAGAGCAGGCCCATGCCGAGGGCCGCCACCAGCCAGCGCACGCAACCGCCCTGGTTGCCCAGGCGGATTGCTGCCACGGCCCGCACCACGAAGTAGCTCCCGGTGATCAGGGCTAGTGTATTGATCAGGGCCGCCCGCCGGTCCAGGGTGTCCTGGCAGGCGTTGAACAGGGCTACGTCGCCCACGCGGGCGAAGGCATAGGCGGCGAAGAAGATGGCAAAGACCCCGAGTTCAGCCAGGATGAAGATCCAGATCGCCAGGTCCCCCGGCGGATACCGGGTGGCTGGGCGGGCCCTGGGCGCTGTCGGGGCCGTGGCGATGGCCGCCGGGACTGACATAGGGCCTCCGGTAGGGGCGGGGCCTGGGGCCCGCGGGAAGAAGGCCATGCTAGGCGGGGGTCGCTGCCTGGGCTTTGACCGACATCAAAGCGCCTTGCTCAGCCCGGCCGCAGGGTGGGGTCGGGTCATGGGTTTCGCTGCGCTCCTCATCCTGGGTCTGGCTAGGCCCTGCACCCTGGCCCGCCGGTCGGCCAGTCCGGATTACAAGGCCCACCAGATCGAGGGGCGCCAGGTCAAGGCCCAGGCGCGCACAGAACGCATTGGCAGCCTCATCCAGGGCAGCTGCCGGCACCGTGAGACCGTCGATAACTCGTTTCCGCTGTTGGGTCGGGGCTCCGCTTGGTGAAAGTCAGGTGTGCCTGCCCAACGCCCCGAGATCTGAATGGGTGTGACGACCGATCTGAATGGCCTTGACGGCCTTGTCCAACGGGTCCGTAAATGCCTGGGCCAGCAGATCGCGTTTGCACAGACCGCGACCTTGCGGCCGAGGACGAGCCCATCAACCAGGTCTTGCTTGAAGGCGTCTTGCTCGCCAGCGGCGCCCCTGTGGTGATGGTCGTCAATGGCCGCGAGGCCGTCGAGCCCGGCACCCAGGACGGGGCGACGCCTACGACATCGTGCCCATGGGCATGCAGATGCCGGAGATGGACAACTTCGAGGCAACCCGCCGCATCCTCACCCTGGTTCCGAACCTGCTCATCATCGGGCAAACCGCCTACGCCATGGCCGAGGAGAGGGCCAAGTGCCTCGCTGCGGGCATGGTCGACCATATCGCCAAACCGCTCGACCCCGAGGCGCCGGTGAGCCTGGTGCTGCATTATGCCGCGGCTGGGTGTTCGGGGGAGCGCGTGACCAAGGCTTCAACGCGGGTTCCTGCCGACCCGCGCCGGCGAGACAGTTTTTCAACAGAGTGTGACTCAGAGCGGGGGTTGAGCCGTCCAATCGCATCCGTCCATGGAGCCATATCCCCGGTTCAGCCGGTGATGATGAGTCAGGACTGACGGGTTGCTGGAGCTGGACCTGCCTGCGACGCAGCGACCTAGCATCGTTGCGCGTGGACAGCATGGCCCCATGATCTGCCTCACCGCGCGCGACCCATGCGGAAAAACACCGTAACGCACCTTGCCGCCTGCCCTTTGCTGAACTAGTCTGACCCTTGTACTAGGTTATTCCGGTGGGATTTCCTGAAGCTGGCGCCCGAGAGGGGGAAGGAGGGTTGGCATGGCGTGGAATCAATGGGGGGCGGCGGGATTGGTCTTGCTCTGCGGGTGCATCGGCCTGGCGGCATGCACCAAGCACCCGGAGCCTGGGCAAGTGCTGGATGAGGCCAAAGAGGCCGGGCGGGACCTGGCCTCTTTCCCGCATGCCTCGGAAGACTACTTCCGTGACATGGACGGCGGCTTGTCGCTGACGCCAGACGAGGTCAAGGGACGCAACATGTGGGTCGTCTGGAGCGGTGGCAATGACCGCTTTTGGGACACCTTGTCGGGTTACACCTTCGGTGCCTTCGACCTCCTGAAGGCGATCAGCTCCCATCCGAGCCTCGGCTACTCGCGTTCCAATCGCTGGGCCTACTACGGCATGGTCAACGAGCCCTGCTTTGAGGAGGCAACCGGACCCGACAAGGACCGCCGCGGGCTGTGGCTCGACGTACGGAGCAAGGACTGCCCGCCGGACCCCTTCGAGAACGAAGACAAGTACCCCGGTGTGGCCATCGGTTCCCGCGGCAAACCCTTGGGAGACGGCACCACCCAGCCCGTTGGCTCCTATTACGGATATGCCACCGGCATCATGGGCTTGCGCCTCTTCCCCAACCCCGCCTTCGACGCTACGGCGGCCAAGGCATGGGACCCCGAGCGCTACTACAGGGACCCGGGCTACTACAACCGCAAGGACCTGGTGCGTCCCTACCGCGTCGGCATGTCCTGCGGCTTCTGCCATGTGGGCCCGAGCCCGGTAAACCCACCGGCGGACCCGGAGTACCCGCAATTCGCCAACCTCAGCTCCTCGGTGGGGGCCCAGTACATGTGGGTCGACAGGCTGTTCATCTTCAACGCGAACAAGCCCGAAGGCCAAGCCAACTTCATGTACCAGCTGGCCCACACCTACCGGCCTGGGACCATGGACACCTCGCTGATCTCGACCGACTACATCAACAACCCGCGCACCATGAATTCGGTCTACGACTTCGTGTCGCGCATGGGGATGGCCAAGCGCATCGGGCTGGAAAAGCTCGCGGGGGGTGAGCTGGACAACAAGCAGTTCAACGACTACGTAACCAGCGGGCCGCTGCTGGACTTCTACTCGGAGCAGAATCAGACGGTGCGTACCCCCCGCGTGCTGAAGGACGGCTCGGATTCGGTCGGCTTGCTGGGGGCGCTCAACCGGGTCTACCTGAACATCGGCTTGTTTAGCGAGGAGTGGCTGCTGCATTTCAACCCCGTGGTCGGCGGCAAGACGATCAGCCCCATCCCCATCGCCACTGCACAGAAGAACTCCGTCTATTGGCAGGCAACCGAGGCGGGCAACCTGAACACGGCCCTGTTCTTCCTCAAGGCCGCTCAGCCCGACCGCCTCAAGGATGCACCCGGTGGGGCCGCATACCTCGCCGCCGATGCCGCCGTCCTGGACCGGGGCAAGGACGTCTTCGCCGACACCTGCGCCCGCTGCCATTCGAGCAAGGAGCCGCCGCACCCGCCGGACCTGGATCTGGACCCGGCCAAGTGCGCGGGCGCCAGCTATCTCGATTGCTTCAAGCGCTATTGGAAGTGGACCCAGACTGACGGCTACAAGGCCCAGATGCGCGAGGTCGTGCGCGCGCCGGATTTCCTCGACGGCAACTATCTCTCCGCCGACGCGCGTATCCCGGTCACGCTGCTGCGCACCAACGCCTGCAGCCCGCTGGCGACGAACGCCCTGGCCGACAACATCTGGGACAACTTCTCGTCCCAGTCCTACAAGCAGCTGCCCTCCGTGGGCACCGTCACCCTGAGCGACCCCTTCACCGGGGAGCCTGTGCCCTACGCGATGCCGGCCGGTGGGCGCGGCTATACCCGGGTGCCGTCGCTGATCGCCCTGTGGTCCTCCGGACCTTTCCTGCTCAACAACGCGGTCGGGCCTTTCGACATCGACCCGTCGGTAGAGGCGCGCATGAAGGTCTTCGACGCCTCGATCGAGCAGATGCTCTGGCCCGAGAAGCGGGAGCATGACGCGGTTCTGGGCACCAAGGTGCCTGGCACCATCGATCGGACCACCCAGCGCAGCACGGTGACGATTCCGGTCGGATACGTCCCGGAGGCCGTACAGCCGCTGCAGGGGACGCTGCACCGCTGGTTGCCTTGGCTGGTGAGCGACGGCGGAGACGTGGTGCTGGGACCCATCCCGAAGGGCACGCCGGTCGGACTGCTGGCCAACCTCCGGCTGCGTGCGGAGAGCCGCGACCCCGCCACCGTGGCCGCCCACGTCAAGGACATGGGCGAGTTTCTGGTCAAGCTCAAGCTGGGCCTGGCGAGCGCGCCGGCCAACGCCACCGACGAGGAGCTGCGCGAACGCTTCGCAAACCTGCAAGGGACCTATGCTGCGGCTGAGCAAGTGCCCGGACCTGGTGGTCAACCGCGGTCACTACTTCGGTACCACGGAGTTCAACAAGCAAGACGGCCTGAGCCCCGACGAGAAGGCCTTCGGGCAGGAGCCTGAGTTGAGCGACGCGGACAGACGCGCCCTCATTGCGTTCCTGAAGACCTTCTGACCGAGCGCATGAGCCCGCCCATGGCCGGCCCCGAGAGACTCGACTGGGACTATGTCATCGTCGGCTCGGGAGCGGGCGGGGGCACCCTGGCGGCGCGCCTCGTGGAGTCGGGCATGCGGGTCTTCCTGCTGGAGGCAGGAGGCGACCCGGTCGCCAGTCCGGCCGAACGGATGCCGGACGACTACGAGGTGCCCGGCTTTTCATGCCTTTGCGTGCGAGAACCCGGCCATGAGTTGGGGGTTCAAGGTACGCCACTACGCCGACGAGGGACGCCAGGCGCGAGACCCCAAGTACGAGCCGGGGCGAGGCGTGTTCTACCCGCGAGCCGCGGCCCTCGGCGGCTGCACCGCGCACAATGCCATGATCTTCATGCTGCCCCACGACTCGGACTGGGACCGTATCGCGCAGGCGACCGGAGACGGCTCCTGGGCGGCGCCGCGGATGCGCCGCTATGCGCGGCGGCTCGAGGCCTGCCGCTACCGCCCGCTCTGGCGTGCCCTGGGTCGCCTGGGCATAGACCCGACCGGCCATGGCTGGGACGGATGGCTCGACACGGAGATCTCCATCCCTTTCGATGCCCTGGCCGACGACGCCCTCCTCGATACCCTGGTCGGAACCGCGCGCGCCTTCACGCGCAGCCTCTCCCGTCCCCTGGCCAGCGTGCTGAGCTGGCTGCGTAGCCGACGGTGACCCCAGCGCCCGCACCTGGCCGCGGCGCAGCTTCGAAGGTCTTTGCTATACACCGATGTCGACCCGGGGTCACAGCCGTGTCGGGGCCCGCGAGCGGCTGTTGCAGGTCGCATCAGCGCACCCGGATCGGCTGCATATCGAGCTCGATGCCCTGGCCGCGCGGGTGACCTTCGACGAGCGAGGTGCCGCCAGCGGGGTCGAATACCTCAAGGGCGAGCGCCTCTATCGCGCCCACGCCGCGCCGAACCGATCGGACGGCGAGCGCCGGGAAGTCCGCGCCCGGCGCGAGGTGATCCTGTGCGGCGGGGCCTTCAACAGCGCCTCAGCTGCTCATGCTCTCCGGCATCGGCCCGGCAGAACAATTGCGGGAGCACGGCATCCCGGTGCGGGTCGACCTCCCCGGCGTCGGACGCAACCTCCAGGACCGTTACGAGGTGGCCGTCACCCACCGCATGCAGCGGCCCTGGAAGGTGCTGGAGGGCGCACGCTTCGCCCGCGGCGATCCCCTTTGGCGCCGTTGGAGTGAGTCGCGCGAGGGGATGTACACATCCAATGGGGCCGCCGTCGCCATGGTCCGCCGCTCGCCTGCCGCCGGGGCTGAGCCGGACATCTTCTGCATGGCCCTGCTGGCCCGCTTCGAGGGCTATTTCGACGGGTTCTCCAAGCTGATCCGAGATCATCAGGACGCGCTCACCTGGGCCGTACTCAAGGCCCACACCGCGAACCGTGCGGGCACCGTGACCCTGCGGTCGGCGGACCCGCGGGACACGCCTTTGGTGAACTTCCGCTATTTCGACGAGGGCGACGATACCCAGGGTCGCGACCTGGGCGCCGTGGTCGATGGCATCCGTTTCGTCCGCCGGATGACGGCACCCCTGATCGCTCGCGGGGTCATCGCCGAGGAGACAGCCCCGGGGCCCGCCGTTCAGAGCGACGAGGCCCTCGCCCAATACGTGCGCGACACGGCCTGGGGACACCATGCCTCCTGCTCCTGCCCCATCGGCCGGGTCGACGCAGGCGGTGTACTCGACAGCGCTTTCCGAGTCCACGGCACGCGCGGGCTGCGTGTGGTCGACGCATCGGTGTTCCCGCGCATCCCGGGTTTTTTCGTGGCGAGCGCCGTCTACATGGTCGGCGAGAAAGCGGCGGATGCGCTTCTGGCGGATGCGGGGCCGACGCGATGACGCTTTGACGCGTGGCCGGGAAACGCGGCCCGTGCCGAGCAGACACATGCAGACAAACACAATGGGAGATGGCCATGGCCTACGACGTGCAACAACTGCTGGATATGACCCAAGAGCAACTGGATGAGCTGTTCAAGGCGAGTCCGCCCGGAGACATTCCCAATGGCGAGGCCGAGGGTACGGCCATCATCGCCCCCGGGACCAGGTATTCCGGGCACATCGCCCGGGTCGTCAACCACTTCGCCTGGCAGGGCAAGGTCTTCGATGCGCAGCACGGCTTTCTGAAGAACCGTATTCTGCTGTTCGGGATCGAGGCCATCGTGGCCAAGGTCTACAAGGGGCCGAGCTGGCTGGACGGCAAGGAGTGCATCGTGCTCGACTACTCGGACACCTCGATCGTCGCTCAGAGGGTTCGCGACGAGATCCGGCTGATCGGTCCCGGCCTGTACCTCGGCAAGGTCTACTGGGGCAAGGACCGGCTGATCGACTTCTGCCTCCAGTTCTAGCGCCGTGACCCCGCAGTCGCCGGTCCTGGTGATCGCTCCCATCGCGGACGGCCGTGAGGCCGATCTGCGCGCTCTGCTCGACACCATGAATTCCGCACCAGGGTTGGCGGACCCGGACAATGGGGTCCTCCCCTTCGGCCGCTTCGAGCGGCTGCATTACGCCCGTCTGGTGGTGCTGGACGACGCCAACATGGCGGATCTCAAGGTCTACGGGGTGACCCCGCCCCGGCTGACGCCGCGGCTCGCCTTCCTCGCGGACTGCGACGGTCCGGCCCGGGATCTACTGGCCGAGCTGTGCGAACGGGCGGGCGACGGCCTGCGCAGGCTGTTCGGCCACTGCGAGGGCTTCGATCCCGCGGGGGATCTGCTGCCCTGGATGCTGTCCCGCAGTGTGCCCGCGTCGGCAAACTACGTGAATTGGGTCGGACGGACGGTGCGCCAGGTCCGCGAAGAGAGTGCGCTGCAACGGGCCCTCTCTAGCAATGTGCCACGCGTGGCGCTCGCGTCGGCGAGCGATGCCCAGCGCGGGCGGCGCGAGCTGATCGACTACGTGGGTAACGAGGTACGGGCGGGACGCCTGTCCCTCACCCCGCCCGAGGCCACGCCGCCAGCGTGGGCGCTGGCCAAGCTGCTCCACGCCATCGCGATTCCGCTGATCGGGCTCGTCACCTTGCCGCTGGTGATCGTCTCGCTGCCGGTGCTGATCTACCAGCTCCGCCGGCTCGAGACCAGCGACCCGGAGATCTGCCCCGGCCCGAGCCCCCAGGCCCTGGCCGAGTTGCGGCGGCTGGAAGACCGTGACCTCACGAACCAGTTCACCGCCATCGGGCCCGTCAAGCCGGGCCTGTTCCGGCGCTGGCTGGTGGCGGTCCTGCTGGTCCTGATCGACTATGGCTGCCGGCACATCTTCACCCGAGGCTACCTGGCGCGCGTCCAGACCATCCACTTCGCTCGATGGGTCGTCCTCGACGACGGCTCGCGGGTCCTGTTCGTCAGCAACTACGACGGCAGCCACGAGGCCTATATGGACGACTTCGTCAACAAGGTCGCCTGGGGTCTGAACCTGATCTTCAGCAACGGCGTCGGCTGGCCCCGCACCGACTGGCTGGTCAAGCGTGGGGCGCGCCGCGAGCCCTGTTTCAAGAAGTACCAGCGCGGGCACCAGGTCCCCAGCCAGGTCTGGTACAAGGCCTACCCCGGACTCACCCTGGTCGACCTCGCACGCAACCATCGCATTCGCGAGGGTCTGGAGCAGTCCGAGTTAAGCGATTCGCAGGCACTGGCCTGGTTGAGGCTCCTATGAGCGCGCGGGAGCTCGGGGGGAGGCCGGTGGAGTTGGACGACGTCCAGGGCATCGTGCGGTTTGGTTACAAGCACCACCGGGAGGCGTGCTTCCTCCTGCTCCGGGTCAAGAATGCCGCGGCGGCTCGCGCCTGGTTGGTCCAGGCGCCGGTGGCGAGTGCGGTTACGGCGGACGAGCCCCCGCAGACCGCGCTTCAGGTGGCTTTCACCGGTGAGGGGCTGAGGGCCCTGGGCGTTTCGGCCGACATCATCAGTGGATTCGCCGAAGAGTTCGTCGGTGGCATGGCTGGCGACGAGGACCGCATCCGCCGACTGGGCGACCTGGGCCCCAGCCACCCGACTGGCTGGCGATGGGGCCGGGGCGAGCGCGCCCCGCACCTGCTGCTGCTCCTCTACGCGCTGCCCGGTCTCCTCGACGGATGGCGCCAGGTCATCGAGGCGCAGTGCGACGCGGGCTTCGACCGGCTCGCCTGCCTGACGGCCTCCGACATGCAGGGCGTCGAGCCGTTCGGGTTCGCTGACGGCTTGTCGCAGCCTGACGTCGACTGGGGGCGCAGACGGCCGGTCGAGGATCGGGACCGGCTCGACTACGACAACCTGACCTGCCTCGGCGAGTTTCTGCTGGGCTACCCGAATGAGTACGGACTCTACACCGATCGGCCCCTGCTCGACCCCGGCCGCGACCCTGAGGCCGTGCTCCCCCGTGCCGAGGACCGGCCGGACCAGTTGGACCTGGGGCGCAACGGCAGCTACCTGGTGATGCGCCAGCTCAGCCAGGATGTACAGGGGTTCTGGCATTATCTTCGGGATCAGGCGGGCGGCGATCGCGCCCTGGCCCGGCGCTGGGCCGAGGTGATGGTGGGCAGGACCATAGAGGGTGCACCCTTGATCGCCCCAGGGACCGGGACGGGAGGCGGCGCCGAGCCGGATTCAAATGCCTTCACCTACGAGTCTGATCCCAAAGGTCTGCGCTGTCCCCTCGGTGCCCACATCCGCCGGGCCAATCCGCGTACCGCGGACCTGCCCCCCGGCAGCACCGGCGTCCTGTTGCGCCTGAAGCGCATCCTGGGCCTGGATGCACAGGCCCGCGCCCTGGACTTGGTCGCCTCCACCCGCTTCCACCGGCTGTTGCGCCGAGGGCGTGAATACGGGGAGCCGCTGACCTTGGATCAAGCCCTGGCCGACGCGCCGGTCACCGGCGAATCCGGGCTGCATTTCATCTGCCTGGCCGCCAACATCGGCCGTCAGTTCGAGTTCGTGCAGAACGCGTGGATGGTCGGAACCAAATTCAACGGGCTGCAGAGCGAGGGCGACCCCCTGCTCGGGCACCGGCAGCCCGGCCCCGACGGCCAGCCCAGTGACCGCTTCTCGATACCGCGCCCGGACGGGCCCGACGAGCACCTGTGCGGGCTTCCCCACTTCGTCACCGTGCGCGGCGGGGCCTACTTCTTTCTGCCCGGCATTCGCGCCCTGCGCTATCTGGCCAGCGCGCCCTGAGAGAGGCCGACCATGGATTCGAACACCAGCCGCCCAGTCCCGCCCGCCGACACGGGCTCCGTCCTGCTGGACTGGCTCGCCGACGCCCTGCTGAAGGGGATCCAGCTGGAGCGGCGCATCGACCCATTCATACGTCCGGCCTTCGATGCCGTCCTGCGCGACCCGGTTGCGCGCCTGACGACCTTCCTCATCAACATTCAACGCCGGGACGAGGGCCTGGCCCTGGCCGAGGAGCGCCCGCTCCCCGACGAGGAGGCCTATCTCCAGTCCATCGTCGACAGCTTCACCCAGCAGATGAAATTGTTGTGGAAGCCGGGCGGCTTCGAGCGCGGCGGCAACACCAAGACCCAGGGCATTGTGCGCGCCGAGTTCATCGTCCACGAGGGGCTGGCGCCGGAGTTCCGTCACGGCATCTTCGCCGAGCCGCGCAGCTACCGCGCCTGGGTCCGATTCTCCGGCCCCGGGCCCTATGTCACGCCGGACATCGACGACGTGGGCTTCATGAGCATCAGCATCAAGCTGATGGGCGTGCCAGGCTCCAAGCTCATGGACGAAGAGCAGTCCACCCAGGACATGTTCGGCGTCTCGACGCCGACCTTCGTGACGCCCGACACTCGGGCAAACGCCCACTTGCAGAAATGGAGCCTCAAGAACGCCGCGGTCTTCCATTTCCTCAACCTGCGCCATCCGCACATCCTTGACGCGATCATGCAGGGCCTTTGGACCAAGACCCAGTCGAGTCCCTTCGAGGCCCCCTACTTCAGCTGCGTCCCCTACCTCCTGGGCGAGGGGCAGGCGATGGAGTACTCGGTGTGGCCCAAGACGAAGAAGAAGACCCCAATCCCGCGGCTGCCTTTGCGCCCGCCGGACGACTACCTGCGTCAGGCGATGATTGCGGCGCTCGATGAGGGGGATGTGGAGCTGGACTTCCGCATTCAGCGTCAGACCGATCCGCACCTCATGCCTATCGAAAACGCCGCCGTGCTGTGGCCCGAGCGGCTGTCTCCGCGGGTGTCCGTCGCCACCCTGCGCATCCCCCGGCAGAAGTTCGACTCCGCCGCCCAGATGGCCTTCGCCAGGCGCCTCTCGTACAACCCCTGGCATTGCATCCCCGAGCATCGCCCCTTGGGCAACCAGAGCCGTGCCAGGCGGCGGATGTACTGGGAGCTGTCCAAATTCCGGCACGACATGAACAAGGTGCCGCACTATGAGCCCAATGGGGACGAGGTCTTTGATCAGGGAAACGCTGATTGATTGCCATTGATACATGCAGCGTCGTCAAGACGGGCCAGGGAGGTTTGACATGTCGTCGGCACACGAAGAACCGGTTCAGGCAGCCACAACCTTTGAAGTTCAACTGGAGCATGAGCTCGAAGCGGTCGAGTGGGCTCGATATTGCCTGAAGGCCGATCGCGCGACGGCGGTCGGGGTGGATCTCAAGATCCCGGAAGACGCGGCGGCGGGCGGGGGCCAAGGACCGCGCAAGGGTGGGCTTGACCGCGCGCACGACAACAACTTGCTCGGGCTCGCTTTTTCCGGCGGTGGCATCCGCAGCGCAACCTTCAACCTTGGCGTGATCCAGCGCCTTGCGGCGCTGAGGCTGCTTCACCGCGTCGACTACCTGTCCACGGTCTCCGGCGGCGGCTACATCGGCGGCTGGCTTTCTTCCTGGGTGCACCGGCAGGTCGGGGACGAGGCCAAGCGCGTCCGCCGAGGTGTGCTCGGCGTGGAAGACCGCCTTCGCGAGGGCGCGACGAGCGGGCAGGGTTCGGCAGGATCTCCGGAGCCCCATCAGGTGCGCTGGTTGCGGGAGTTCAGTAATTACCTGACCCCGCGCGTTGGCGCCCTCAGTATCGACACCCTGACGGGGGTCGCGACCTACTTGCGCAATCTGCTGCTCAACCAGGTCATCCTGGTGGCTTTCGGCGCGTCGCTGCTGGTAGTGCCTTGGTTCCTTGCCGCCTTTTTATCCGAGCTCAGCGGCGGCTGGATCAGGGTTGGGCCCTGGGCGGCCGCGCTGCTACTCCTCGTCGGCTCCTTTCTGGCAGGTTACGAGACGCTCCGTGCAGATCTCGGGCGTCGGGCCGAAGCCCCTTCGGCCGAAGCGGATGCCAAGGCTCGGCGTCTCTACTGGATCTTGTTTGCGTCATTCTCGGCGGCGGCCGTCGTCGCCGGCATGTCGGTTACCCACAAGCCTGAGCTGCTGGGATGGGGGTGGCTTCTTCTAGCAGGCGCCTATGGCCTTGGCACTTCCAGCGGCTGGTGGATCGCGGCATACCAGCTGGAAAAGCGGGTTCCTGAGACCGACCCGGGCAAGCTGTGGCTCTTTCGGCCCATTTGGGCACTGGTCGCGGGGGCGGGACTCGGCGGCATGGTGTGGCTTTGGGCGTGGCTCGTCGAGGGGTCTGACGGTCGGCTCGCGAGCCCGCTTTCTGCGGTCACGCTCGGCCCCCTGGTCATGCTGGGTGCCATCCTTTTCACCGTAACGGTCCATCTCGGCCTCACGGGCCGCGGTCTGCGCGAGGCGGGGCGCGAGCTTTGGAGCAGCCATGGCGCGCACCAGATGCGTTTCGGTGTGGGCTGGCTGGTGTTCACGAGCGCTTCACTCTTCGGCCCTCTGGTCCTGATGCTGGTGGACAACTGGGTCGCCGCGCTGGGCGGCATCACCTGGGTCCTGACCACGATGGCAGGGGTACTGGCCGGATCCGGCACATCGACGGGCGGGGGAGGCCGAAAGGCGTCGAAGGTCGCAGCGCGCATCGCTCCCTTCGTCTTCGTGCTGGGTATTCTGCTGGTGGTGTCCTACGGCGTGTACCGCGCCATCTGGTGGCAGTGGTCTCCGGAAGAAGGTCCGCCGAGGGACCTCGTGTGCGAGCCCGCACCCCGGCAACCTGCCTACCATGTCGATATCCAGTCCGAAAGCGGCGCCGCGACGGGCAGTTTGTACGATGCCCGACTCCCAACGTACAGATGCCTGCAAGGATACGTCCAGAGGAGCGCATCGGCAGTCCGAGGGCACGGCGTGGAGTTGCTGGCGGCGGCGTTCGGATTGATTGCGGTGGCGATCCTGCTGAGCTGGCGCGTGGACGTCAACGTGTTCGGCCTCAGCATGTTCTACCGTAACCGCATCGAACGCTGCTACATGGGCGCGAGCAACCTCGGGCGGCGCCCACATCCGCTGACCGGGCTGGATCCGACAGACGCTCCGAGGTTCGGAGACCTGATCCAGGGAATGGGAGGGCATGCCGATGCGGCTACGCCGGTACTGGCCCAGAGGCCGTTCCCGATCGTCAACACGGCGCTGAACATCACGTCGTCGCGCAATCTTGCCTGGCAGGAGCGCAAGGCGGCCTCGTTCTCCTTCACCCCGATGTATTGCGGCTACGAAATCCAGGAGCCCGACGGGAGGTTGCTCGCGGGCTACCAGCGCACCCAAGACTACGTGCGCAGCGACGACAAGTGGATCTCATTGGGCCTGCCGATCGCGGTCTCCGGGGCGGCGGCGAGCCCGAATGCCGGTTACCAAACGACCGCCGCCAGCGCCTTTCTCATGACCGTGTTCAACGTGCGGCTCGGGTGGTGGCTGCAGAATCCGCGGTATGCCCAGCAGTGGCAGCGGCCCGGTCCCAGGTTCTCCCTGTTCCTGCTGCTTCAGGAGCTGGCGGGGATGACCAGCGATGAGTCGCCCTACGTGTACCTGAGCGACGGCGGTCACTTCGAGAATCTCGGGATCTACGAGCTGGTGCGCCGCCGTTGCCGCTACATCATCGCCTGCGATGCCGGATGCGACCCGAAGTACGGCTTCGAGGATCTGGGCAACGCCATTCGCAAGTGTCAGATCGACCTCGGAATCGGTATCGACATCGACCCCCGCGGCATCCGGCCCGATGCGCAGTCCGGCCGAAGCAACGCCCACTGCGCGGTGGGCCGCATCCACTATGAGCAGGTGGACAAGAATGCGCGCCCCGGCTTTCTGTTTTACGTGAAGGCATCGCTCACCGGCAGCGAGCCGACGGACATCCTGCAGTACGCTTTGGAGCACGCGGCGTTTCCGCATCAGGCAACGTCTGACCAGTGGTACAGCGAGTCCCAGTTTGAGAGTTACCGTAAGCTCGGTTTCCACACGATGGGTTCGGCACTCGCGGACGCCATCGGCGAGCAGGGTGTTCCGACCAGTGAGTGGGATGCTGATCTGGAGGAGATCTTCACTGCGCTCAGCGAACGCTGGTATCCCGCCAGCCCGCAGATCCAGGCATCCTTCTCCAAACACGGGCAAGCGGTTGAGGCGATCTTCGAGCGGATTCGCAAGGACCCCGACCTCCGGTTCCTAGACGGGCAGATCTATCCGGAATGGTGGCACCTGACGGATGGGGCGCAGGTTGGTGCGCCGGGTCCGGCTCCGACCCCGACGATGCTGCCAAGCCATGTATGGGAGGTCCGGGCAGGGTTCTACCTGTGCAACTCCCTGCTCCAGATCATGGAGAACGTGTACCACGATCTCAACCTGGAGGAGCAGTTCACTCACCCGGACAGCCGCGGCTGGATGAACCTGTTCCGACACTGGTCCTGGGCCGGGATGCTGCGTGTGACCTGGGCCATATCGGCGAGCATGTACGGTGCCAGATTTCAGCGCTTCTGTCGGCGTCGGCTCGACTTGGCCGTGGGGCAGATCAGCTGCGGAGAGCCTGTGAGGCTTGCTGAAATGGACGAAAGGGGGGGCCTCAACTTCCTTGAGACGGATCACGTCCACAAGATCGTGGGTGCGTTTTGGCCTCGTCGGAAGCGATCCCTGTCCGTCATTCAGCTCTCGTTGCAGGTGATCAACCCGTTCGGGGAAGAGGATCGAACGGAGTTCGCGTTCCCCTTCGCCTTTGCCCTGGTCGATGCCACCGGTGGCAAACGCGTGCTGGCCTATTTCCGCGTTCGCGACCACTTGCGGGGTATCGGCCTCGGGCGCAAGGGGCTGGCGGTCTTGCTCGCAGAACAAAGGGCCAAGGACGTCGTTGCGCTGGATCGCGAAGAGCAGAATCGAATTAAGACTGTCATCGGGGAGGCGGACTACTCGGCCTTGTATCGCCTATGGAGCTCCGTCATCGCGGCCGCCCAAGATCGTGACTCTGGAGACATTGACCGATTCGTCTAGGGAAACGCCGATTTATAGCGTTTCCCGCGCGGGGCAGGATGCCCCGCCATTTTTGACGGCGTTAAGCCCTTGAAAATGGAGCGTTCCTCGAATCCCGCCTCGGGAAACGCGAGCTGATCCAAGCCAGGGGTGGCTTTAATCGGCATCTCCCTAGGGAGCCGTTGAGCGTTTGCCTTCATTGGCCGGAGTCAGCTCGCCATTCGAAAGCGCGGCTTCCGAGTGGCCTCATTTTGTGTTGGTTATCTCGACTGAAAATGGCCGAGCAGCCCGCCCAGCACGTGCAACGCCAGCAACAGCATTTCCCGAGCAACACGATGATTGGCCCCAGTGCCGCCAATGGCGTCATCGCCGTTAAAAAAACCTTACTGTTTCCATCAAGTAAAACCGGTGTCGTGTGCTAAAGATAGAGTCAGTGAGGCAGTGGGTTCGGTCCCGGGCCCATCACGAAACGGCAGTCCGACGGGTCTTCAATCGGTCGGCGATCAAAGGAAGGGGCGAACCATGTCAGATCAAGACGCGACGCCTTCAGCGGTGTTAGCCGCGGACGCGGCGGACCACGCCATCGACCAGGGCCCGAGCTTGGCAAGCGCACTCGCCGCGGCAGTGATGAAGCGAATCGAGCTGCCGACTTTCACTGCGGCTTCCGGCAGCGCCGCTGCGGTGCACATTGGCGAGATCCGCCTCGAGAACGCCAGCGTCGATCGCGTCGACATCCAAAATGTCGCGACGAGGTTCCGTACCGGCGCAATCTCCCTGGACAATGCCCGGGCCATCGTCGCGATTCGTGTCTTTTTCGATTGGTGGTACGACGTCTGGGTCGACAGCGATAGCGGCTCGACCACGCTGGGCACGTTCGATTTCCCATTCGACATCGGCGACATCGACATCCCGAGCCTGAACAATATCAGCCTGGAGGTGCCGAGCGCGTCGCTGCGGGACATCATCGCCGCGGTGCACCCGGTGCGCGACCTCGACCTCGGTGGTGCCACCTTTGGTCCGCTGGAGCTCGACGATACGCTGCTGCCGTCCGCGGGCTTCGGGCTTGGGGGCTTGAGCCTCGGTGCGGTCAACCTCACCGACGTGCGCCTGCCCGGGTCCAGCACATCGCGCGTGACGCTGGGTGCGTTTACTCCGAACGGGCCGCTGGTGCTGCCCTCGTTGCGTATCGACGGTGTGGAGCTTCCGACGGCTAGCGCGCCGCGGATTTCCTCGGAAGGGCTGATTGCCGTACGGCACGCGGTCGCCTCGGAGCGCAAGTTGCCGGGGGTCAGTTTCGGCATCTTCGGCTTCACGCTCGGCATGCAGCCCACCCTCGACATCTTCATCGAGGCGTTGACCATCCGCGATCTGGCCGCCTCCGCCATGATCGAGCGCATCGACCTCCGTGACGTGCGCGCCAGTGTGGCCCTGCGCGACCTCGAGCTGAGCCGCGTCAACCTTGAGCGGCTGCACGTCGATCGGCTGGCCTTGTAACAACATAGGACGTGCCGGGGAGCGACCACCATGGGCGACCACACCGACTCGAAGCAGGACTACCTGAAAGCCCGAGCGGACTTCGATGCACGCTGGCAGGCGGCCCTGAGCCCGCCTGAGCCGAGCGAGATCAGGGTAGGCGAGACCCTCACCCAGGACGCGCTGCTGGATCGCATGCTGACGCGGATTCGAGAGACCGCTTCGGCCTGTGCCGAGCGTGGTCTGATCGATCCCCAGGGGCGCGACGCCATCCATGCGGCTGTCGATGCGATCAACGGCGCCTTTGCCGGTGTTGCCCGCGAGGACCTCGCAGAGGTGATGCGCTCGACGAATCCCCAGCCGCCGTCTCAGGCACCGCAGGCGCCGCCGAATCCTTGAGGGGTTTTGAGATGGGCCTTCTTAGGGACGGGACCAGACGCAAGGCGACCATGGGCGGCAGCAACCAAGTAGGCGGCCCGGTCGGGAGCGACCGGCCACATGAACAAACGCGCGGCTAGTGCGCCTCCAGGGAGTGAACTGATGCCCAACCCTACCGTGAGTGCCGTGTCGCCGGGTGCGGCGGCGATCGACCAGAGTCTGCTTAGCGCGCTAACCGGCGAGATAACGCGCCGGCTACGGATCGACCGGGTGGGCGTCGCCTCGGGCCGAGCCGAGAGCGTCGAAATCGGGCACGTGGAAATCGGCGACGCCACCGTCGAGGCGGTGCAACTGCGCGGACTCTCCGCGCGTGTCACTTGTGGCGCAGCCCTGCTCAGGAACGTCCGAGCGATCCTCGAGATACACTACAGCGTTCGCTGGAGCTACGACCTCAAATGGTTTGGCGCGGACAGCGGCACCAAGGTGCTCGGCTCCAAGGCCAAGCCGATCCCGCTGCACGACATTCGTATCCCGATGCTGCAGGACATTGCCATCGACGTGCCCGAGGCCGCGATTACCGACATCGAGGCCGACATCCAAGGGGTCACCAATCTGGCTCTTGGCGGTGCAGGCTTCGAGAACCTCGCGATCGCCAATACCCGGCTGCCGTCCCAAGGCTTCGGCCTTTCGGGCCTCTCCTACGGTGAGCTGGAGATCGAGCGCTTCGGCGCCCCCGCCGCAGACAGCGAGCGCCTGACCATCGGCCGATTTTCGCCGGATCAGCCGGTCGCTGTGCCCGATATCGAGGTGCGCGGCATCAAGGTCCCGGACATCGCCGTGCCTGACGCCGCCTCCGATGGCGCCGTCTCGATCATGGATATCGACCCGGAGGATTTCGAGGCCCCGGTCTTCAAGATCGGCGAGCTATTCAAGGCGATCTTCGTTGCCCGTCCGGTCCTGCACCTGCAGATTGGCGAGCTTGTGCTCACCGACCTCAAGGCCACAGCGGCCATCGACGCGATCCAAGTCCAGGGCGCGCGCGCCCCGGTGACCGTTCGCGACGTTGCGCTGGTCGGCCTGCAGCTCGACCAGCTGGACGTCCAGCGCATACACGCCTGAGGAGCGCGGCCATGAACGAAGCTCAGAACGCTAACGAACGCTTCAATCGCCTGTGGGACGAGATCGGTGCCAAACGCATTGTGATCGGTGACGAGGACAAGGGGGTCGAAATCGTCGTCGACGCCGATCTCTCGATCTTCAACCTGATCGAGAAGATGAAAGAGGCCGCACGCGAGGACCAGGTGAAGGGCGAGCTCAACGAGCAGGACCGCAAGTCCGTTGCCGAGGCGATCGACGGGGCCAAGCGGCTCCTCGAAGACAAGATCGATAAGCCCCTGCGCACACGCATCGACGCCTTGTTGACCGACCGATGGAATCCGCGTCATCGGCGTTGAGGGCCTGTCACCTCCATCGCAACCCCTCGCACCTGGCTTGCAGGGTGTTGCGGAAGGCTGTCGCTCGGCAGCCCGGACGCGGCAGGGAAGGGTGATCAATGCAGCTTCGGTCTGTCCGCGTTGGTGGAGCGCCCGGTATGGAACACGCGCGAGAACGGACCTCTCGCCTGAACTTCGACTGCGCCGTGCCGAGATAGGCGCCATCTGAGGAATGGCGCTGATCACCAGGCACAATGCACCGGGCTGGCCTAAGGAGATGCTGATTAAAGTTGTCCCTGGCTTGAGTCAGCTTGCGCTCCCCGAGGCGCGACTCGTGGAGCGCTCCATTTTCAACGGCTTAGCGCCGTTGGGAATGGCGGGCCCTCCGTGGCCCGCACGGGAAACGCTTTAATCAGCGTTTCCTAATAGAGATCGAGTATCAGGTGCGAATTCTGGATGCCGCAACATGAGCGACACTCTCGACCAACCAATCGACCTCAGCGCCGATGAAAAAGCACTGTTGGTGGAATCGAAGGCCACCTGCCCCTTTATCGGAAGCGCCGTGGCGCAGGGCAAACTCGCTGTACTCAACGACGCGAAGGACCCGCTCGCCAGTATCGAGGAGGTCAGAAGGCTGGGTAATACCGGCGGCGGTGATCTTGGCGATCTGCTGGCGCTGTTTGCGAGCGGCAACCACGCATTCATGCGCGGTGACGCCGAGAAGCTGGACAAGTCAGTACCGAGCGGTCTGTTTTCCCTCGAATTCCCTGGCTCGCAGGGTTCTCACCCCGGCCACAGCGGCATTCTTCAGGGAGACCCGGAGATACCGGGTTCGGGTCGGCTCAGCGATGCGGACCTTGTAAGGCTGACCAGCCGAGCAAAGGATGGTTGGATCAAGCGGTCCGACGTTGGCGGTTTCATTGCCGAAAATCTCCTCAAGGATCCCAAATCCAAGGTATTCGGGAAAAGAACCGCTGCGCTTTTAGCCACTGATTTGCGCGAATTCGCGGAGACCGCCGGTTCAGCGTTGATGAGTCGGCTCTTCGGTTCCGAAGAAGACGCGAGCACGACTCATCGAGATTTGGAGGAGCAGCTAACCAAGCTGCTCGGTGAGGACAATCTTGTCGGGTCCGCCGGGGAGTTTGGCCTGCTCTTCGCGCTCCTGGCCAACAAACCCGGGGCGAAGGTCATTGGGGATGAGCCCGCAGTGGCCGTACAGGACGTAAAGGCCATGTTTGTGGACAAGCGCCTTCCAGAAGGGTGGGAGACCTGGAAGAAGACACGGATAGATTGGGTGAGAAACACGACCGCTCTACTGATCAGTGCGGCCAGGGAGCACCGAATACTCACGGGGACGTCGTAAGCATTGTGCGCGGTCGTACGCCGTGTCCCAGTCGGAGTGGCGCAGGGACATACCTGCCCATTCGCCGATGCTCTCGCTGCCGGAGGCCGATGAAAAAGGGCGCGGCATGGCACTGCGGCCACCCATTGGCGGGGCTTGCGCCGAGGCGGGCGGTGTCCTCAGCCTGGCACGCGCCCTTCCCCCGCCTCCTCGTGGGTCAACCCGTCGCGAATCTGATAGATGCGCTTGAAGGTGGGGATGATCTTCTCGTCGTGGGTGACGACGATGACGGCGGTCTGGTACTGCCAGAGCCATCTGGTTGAGGATGCGGATCACCCCGAGGGCGCGCTCGCTATCCAGGGGTGCGGTGGGTTCGTCGGCGAGGATCACCGGCGGTCGGTTGATCAGGGCGCGGGCGATGGCCACGCGTTGTTGCTCGCCGCCGGAGAGCTGGGACGGCATGGCACGCGGCGCGATGCCCGACGTCCAGGGCCGCGAGCAGCTCGCCGGCCCGTTGGCGCGCCTCGGCGTTGGGTCGACCGGCCAGCATGGGCAACAGGGCGACGTTGTCGGTGACGTCCAGAAAGGGGATCAGGTAGGGCGCCTGGAAGACGAAGCCGATGCGGTCCCGGCGCAGTGCGCGCAGGTCCGGGGTCACGCCAGCCGTCGTCGTAGATCACCTCCGCTGCCCAGGGTCATGCGCCCGCCGCTGGGCTCGATCACCGCCCCCAGGCACTTGAGCAGGGTGCTCTTGCCGGACCCGGAGGGGCCGATCAGCCCCACCACCTCGCCGGGGGCCACCTGCATATCCACCCCCTTGAGGGCATCCACCGCGGTGTCCCCGGTGCCGTAGCGCTTGCGCAGGCCGGTGATGTGAATTCCTGCATGCAGATCAGCCACTGATGGCCTCCGCCGGATCGACCCGGAGTGCGGCGCGGATGGCGACCAGGCTGGCCAGCACGCAGATGACCACGACGATGGCCAAGCCGCGTGCGGCATCCCCGGGCAGGAGCAGGACGTACTTGGGGAAGATCGGCGCCCAGAAGGTGGCGACGGTCTTGCCCACCACGAAGCCGATCAGCCCGAGCCCCACCGCCTGTTGCAGGATCATCCCGGCGATGGTCCGGTCGCGGGTGCCGATGAGCTTGAGCACCGCGATCTCGCGGATCTTGCCCATGGTCATCGTGTAGATGATGAAGGCCACGATGGCGGCGCTGACCACCGCCAGGATCACCAGGAACATGGCGATCTGCCGGGCCGAGGTGGCGATGAGCTTGGCCTGGAGGATCTCCTCCATCTCGGCGCGGGTGTAGACCTGAAGGCGCTTCCAGCGCCGGATGTCGCGGGCGACCTGCGTCCGGGTCGGCGCCCGGCTGCGAGTCCCACCAGCACGGCATTGACGGTAGGGGTTCACCCCCTGGGAGGCGATCACCGCCTCCAGCAGCCCGGGGACCCCAGGGCGGTCGAAGGCGGGGTTCTCCGCGGTGCGCCGGCGCTGGCGGATGATGGCGTCGTTGTCCTTGAGGAACTGCGCCTCCTGGGCGTCCTTGAGGGGGATGAAGACCATGGGGTCGCCCCCGGAGGAGACGGTGCGCCGGCTCAGGCCAACGACCGTGTAGAGATTGCGGCGGATGCGGATGCTGCTCACCGAGTTGAAGCTTGGTGCTTAGGTCGGCCACCGCCTCGTAGTGACCCCGGGTGAGGTGCCGTCCGGCGACCAGGAAGTTCGGCTGACCCGGTTCGCCCGGACCGCCCGGGACGACACCGACAACCATGGCGCGCAGGTCGCGTCCGGCCTTGGGCCACCTGCATGGTGAGGTAGGTCACGTTGGCGGCACGGGCCACCCCCGGCATGCCGAGAATGCCGCGGTAGAGATCGTCGTAGAGGCTGGACGGCTCCGCGTAGGGGCCCAGGGTGTCCTTCTGCACCACCCACAGGTCCGCCCCGCTGTTGTCCAGCAGGACCTGGGCATCATCGACCATGCCCCGGTAGATCCCGGCCATGGAGAGGGTCACGCCGATGAGCAGCCCCAGCCCCATGCCAGTGAGGACGAACCGGCCCCAGGCGTGGAGGATGTCGCGCCCAGCCAGGCTGATCACGGCGCCACCCCGGGCAGGCGGTCGACGACCTCCACCGAGCTGTAGGCGCTCAGGGCGCGGAGGCTGTGGACCACCACCTGATCCCCCGCGCGCAGCCCGGAGAGGATCTGGACACGACCGTCAAGGTCCGTTGCGCCGGCCCGGACCTCGCCAAAGCGCAAGCCGTCGTCCCCCAACAGCCAAACGCCGAGGCGACCATCGACCCGGTGCAGGGCGGCGTTGGGCACTACCGGGGCCGGCGGCAGCTTCGCCAGGGCCACGGTGACCTCGGCCAGTTCTCCCACCGCAGGCAGGGGGTCTGGCGGGGTCCCGAAGGCAACCTTGGCGAGCAATTCCTCCGTGATCGAGTCCGCCCTCGGTTCTACCCGCAGGATCTGTCCCGCCAGCGACCCGTCCGGGCGGGAGCGCAGGGCGATGCGCGCCTCCATGCCGGGGCGCAGCCCCGCGGCGTTGAGTTGGTCGAAGCGCACATCGATCCAAAGGCTTGCTGGGTCGATGACCTCGACGACCGACTGACCGGCCACCACCGTGCTGCCCGGTTCGGCGTCGCGCGACACCACCAGGGCGTCCACCGGGGCGACCAGGCGCAGATTGGTGCGCTGGCGGACCAGAGCCTCCCGTTCGGCGTGGACCTGCTTGAGCTCCTGTTGCGCGGATTCCAGATTGGCTTCGGCCAGGGCCAGGCCCGCCGCGGCGACCTGGGCCTCCTGACGCTTGGCCTCGGCCGTGTCCTCGCTGGCCGTATGCGCCTTCAGGAGTAGCTCGTACCGGTTGACCTGGGCCTGGCCGTAGTCCCGACGGGCCACCGCATCGCGCACCTGGGCCTGGGCGGCCACAACACCGGACTCGGCCCGGCTCAGGGCCGCATCCTGGGCCGCGACACGGTCGTCGAGGTCCACCGGGTCCATCTCGCCGAGCAGTTCCCCAGCCTTGACGCTGTCGCCCACGTCCACCTCCACCCGGCTGACCCGCCCGGCAAAGGTTGGCCCGATGCGGTAGGTGGCGCGGGCCTCCACGGTACCGACACCGAACAAGGCCGGCGCGATGGGGGCATTCTCGACCCTTGTCAGGGTCACTTGCACAGGGGCCAAGGGGCCGGACCTTAGGGCCGCATAGCCGAACAGGGCGAGCATTGGGACCAGTACCCCGAGCAGGGCGAGGGTGCGGGCGTTGATCTTGCGACCCTTCATGGCGTCCTCCGGTGGGTGCTTGGATGGGCGGCGGGCGTGCCGACTCGCCCTGCGAGCATCCCCCGGGACCGGGGCGGGCGGGATTGATCTCGGTCAAATTGACAATTAGACAATGCTAATATACTTTTTCTCAATGAAAAAACCCAAGCCCATTTGGAGCAAGACATGAAACGCAACCGACTGATCGTACTGGTATTAGCCGGCACTGCCGCGCTGCATGGGGCCTTGGCGAGCGCCGCGGTCCAGGACAACGACAACTTGGACGCCTGCTGCCTGGCCTCGGAGTACAAGCTTCAGACGACAGGATCGAACCGGGGCTCTTCAGGCACGGCCAAGGCGGCCTGCCAGGTGCCCCTGGGCAACCTCTCCTGCTGTATCGGCGCCGAGTGGAGGCTCGACAGCGGCTCCGCCCCGGGCGAGGTGGTCATGGTCGCCCCGCCGGTGGTGGCCGGGAGCCAACCGCAGTCCGATGACCGCTTCTGCTGCATCGCCAGCGAGTGGTCTAGCCGCTGATCCCCACGCAGTCGCGCCGCCCTGGTGCCGGCTGCCTACCGGGACCAGGGAGAGGCCCTGTCCGCGTGCGGCTCAAGCCCCAGGTGGCAGGGTGTCACCTCGGTTGAAGCTCAGGTTGGGGAGATGCGCCAGGCCCATGACGTGCAGGACCACGCCGCACCCGACGAAGAACACCACAGAAGCCCCCAGGCTGGCGATCACCGGATGATGGCTGCCCAAGTCCCCCACCCAAAGGCCGAGGGCGCCCAGGCACGCGAGGGCCGCGCCGTAGCACAGAAAGGCGGCGACTAGGCTGATCTTCTGCCCGATCCCGCGGGGTCTGAGCGCTGGAAGGTCTGGCTTCGGCCCGCGCGGTGCGTCCGGTGCGCTCAAGGGGTCACCCCGGCCTTTAGCGGCGCGGGCAGGCCGATCTCCGCGTCCGTCAGATAGCAGCCCGGGTCCTCTGCCCAAGGGTCGCCGCTGAGTTGGAAGGCGCGGGTGCGGGTATTGCCGTTGCAGATGTCGAGATAGGCACAGGCGGCGCAACGCCCCTTGACCGGGCGCGGGTTCTGCTTGAGTCCAGCCATGAGAGCGTCCGAGCGGTCCTCCCAGACTTGCGAGAAGGGGCGCTCGCGCACATTGCCCAGACCGTGGTTCCACCAGAAGGTGTCCGGGTGGACGGTGCCCTGGTTGTCGATGTTGGCGACGTTGACCCCGGAGGCGTTGCCGCCCCAGCCCCGCAGCACGGCGGCGAGGGCCGCGACCCGCTCCGGGTGGCGACGCTGCGCCCAATGGAGCAGGTAGACAGCGTCGGCGTCATTGTTGCCGGTGACCAGCTCCATGGGGACCCCAGCCCGGATGTGACCCCAACAGGTATCGAACAGCAGGTCCATGGCGTCGCGGGTCATGCGGAACTGGGCATCGTCGCCCCGGTTGGTGTTGCCGCGCCCGGCGTAGTTGAGGTGGGACAGGTAGAACTTGTCGATGTCCTCGGCGGCCATCAGGTCGAGCAGGCCCGGCAGGTCTCGGGCGTTATCGCGGGTCAAGGTGAATCGGATGCCGACCCGGATGCCCGCATCGCGGCACAGGCGCAGGCCTTGCAGGGACTCGCGGAAGGCCCCGGACCGGCGACGGAAACGGTCGTGAGTTGCCTCCAGGCCGTCCAAGCTGATACCCAGGTAGTCGAAGCGGGCCTCGCGGATGCGCGGGAGCAGCGCGGCGTCGATCAGGGTCCCGTTGGTGGACAGGGCCACATAGAAGCCCAACGCCTTCGCCCTTTCGGCCAGGTCGAAGATGTCCGGGCGCATCAGGGGCTCGCCGCCGGAGAGGATCAGCACCGGGACCCCGGAGGTGCGCAGGTCCTCCATGATGGCATAGGCCTCCTGAGTCGAGAGCTCGCCGGCGAAGTCCTTGTCGGCGGAGGTCGAATAGCAGTGGCGGCAGGTCAGATTGCAGCGTCGGATCAGATTCCAGATCACGACCGGGCCGCTCGGTTTCACGGTCGGTGCGGCGGCCGCACGGGTCAGGCGGGCCGGGTCGGCGAGGAGTTGCAGGTAGCGGCTGACACGAAACATGGGATTCCTCCGGGGCCACTGGTCAGGCCAGGAAGCGCAGACCGGTCTTCTTGAGGATGGCCTCGCTGAACAGGACCCGATGGCCGCGCGAGTGGCCCGCCACCAGGGCCTCGATCTGCGCGGCGGCGGTCATCACCTCGGCGCGGTCCCGCCCGTGGACCATGGCGAAGAGGTTGTAGGGCCAGAGGGGCAGGCGGCGGGGGCGGCGGTAGCAGTGGCTGACGCAATCCAGGGCCCCGATGCGCTCGCCCAGGGTGTCCACGTCCGCGTCCTCGATGTTCCAGACCGACATGCCGTTACCGCGCAGCCCGAGCCGATAGTGGTTGGGGACGGCGCCGATGCGCCGGATTGCCCCGCTGTCGAGGAGACCTTGCAGGCGCGCCATGACGGTCCCGGGGTCAGAGTCGATCCGGCCGGCGACGGCCGCGAAGGGCTCAGGCTCCAGGGGAAGGCCAGCCTGGGTGGTTGCGATCAGGGCACGGTCGAGAGCGTCCGGGGTCGGGGCAGGAGTCGGGTGCCCGCGCTCGATCCGGCGTATGCCCACGGAGCCGTCGTCACCCAGGTGCAGCCAGAACCCCAGGTGATACTCCCTGAGCTTGGGGAAGTCGTGCACCGTCAGGCCGGTAACGGACTGAATGCGGCGGATAGCGGCCTGGAGGCCCTCCGAGGTGGGCGTGGCCAGCACGAACCACATGTTCAGTAAATGGTCGCGGCGATAGTTGTGGGCCACCTCGGGGCTGGCCTCCAGCATTCGCGCGACACGATCGAAGTCCGCCTCCAGCACCGACATGGCCGCCAGGGTGAAGCGCCCGCCCAGGCGCTCGGCGTTGTAGAGCGGGCCGAATCGGGTGAGCAGGCCCGCCTCGATCAGCGTGCGGATGGCCTCGATCAGGGTCGGCTCGTCCGTGCCCAGGTCCTTGGCCGCCTCCAGGTAGGGGCGGGGGCAGAGGGGAAAACCGCCCTGGAATTGGTTGATAAAGGCGCGCCCCAGCGGGCTTGGCGACGACATCATTCGGTACCTCTCAACTGAGCTGGGCCAAGCTCGGAGACGGGGCTGCCCGGTCCCTAGGTGCGCCTCTGGGGCCAAGCTAACCGGTTCGAGTTCTCAAGCCCCTTGACCCAGGTCAAAGCTGGGGACCAAGCTCGGCCTTTGCCTGTCACCTCGCGCCGCCAGGGTCGCCGCACCTGACCAATGTCAAGGCGAGTGGATACTGGCAGGCCACAATCGGCCTACCACCCAGACCCAGGAGTCCGCTATGACCGCAGCCTATTCCGCCGCCCTGACCGAGGATCATCGCCGTTGCGACCGCCTGCTGGCCCTGGTGGAGCGAGCGGCGGATGGTGGTGACTGGGGGGAGGTCGGGCGTGAGGCGACCGAGCTCCGCGGCGCCATCGAGGGGCACTTCCGGTTCGAGGAGGATGTCCTGTTCCCGGCCCTGGAGGCCCAAGTCCCCATGGCCGCCGGCCCGGCCGGGGTGATGCGCATGGAGCACGCTCAGATGCGCCAGCTGATCGAGGAACTGGCCACCGCGGTGGCGGAGCGCTCCACGGGAGACTGCCAGGGTATCCTCGAGACGCTCCACCTGATCACCCAGCAACACAATGCCAAGGAGGAGGGCATCCTCTACCCCATCGCCGATAGCGCCCTGGCCCCTGAGGCGGCCGGCTTGCTGGCACAATTGCGGACCCATCCCTGATCGACCGGACGAGGGCAGCCATGGACCACGTTATCGATGCCCACGGCCTGGAGCCGCCCGAGCCAATGGAGCGGACTCTGGACGCCTTGGCGGCCCTGCCGGTAGGGGATCGCATCCTGCTGCGGCTGCCTCGCCAGCCCTTTCCGCTGTTCGACCTCCTGCGCCGCATGGGCTACCTGTGGGAAGTCACCGGGCGCGACGGGGACTACAGCATCCTGATCCGCGCCGCCGAGACCCCGCGGGCCTGAGGCCGCGGCTGACTCCGGAGTCTGACCCTTGGTCGATACCGCCGGGCTGCGCCTGGATCAGGCCCCGCCCATCCACCTGCCCCTGCGCCTGCTGCTCACCGCGCCCTGGTTCGCGGTGGCCGCCGGTGTGCTGCTGATCGCATCGGGCGACGGGGCCTTGACCTCCCGCTGGAACCCTGCCGCCCTGGCCCTGACGCACCTGATCGTCATTGGCTTTCTGGGGCAGGCCATGTGCGGGGCCCTGCTCCAGATGCTCCCGGTCATCGCCGGCGCCCCGGTACCCGGGGTGGCCTGGGTGGCGCCTGTGGTGCATCTGGCATTGACCGCCGGGGCCGCGTTCTTGGCAGCAGGGTTTCTCGGGGCTGGGCTCTGGGTGCTGGGATTGGGGGCCGCCGGCTCGGCGGCCGGGTTCGCGGTCTTCGTCGCGGCCGCGGCGCTTGCCCTGACCCGCGCCCATGGGGCCCCGGCAGTCCTTTCGGCCCTGCGCCTGGCCGTCTTGTCCCTGGTGCCGACCCTGGCCATTGGTCTGGCACTCGTCGGGATGCTGCTCGGCTGGGTCGTCTTGCCGAGGTTTGGGTCCTGGGTGGACCTGCACCTGACCTGGGCGCTGTTCGGCTGGATTGGCTTGCTCATCCTCGGGATTGGCTATCAGGTGGTCTCCATGTTCCACGTCACCCCGGCCTATCCGCCGGGACTTGTCCGGTGGTTGCCCCCACTAGTCTTCGCGGCCCTGGTCGGGGTCAGCCTGGCCACTTTGCTCGGTCAGGGGGAGCTCGCGTGGCTGGGCCGCGGCGTCATTGCCATCGCCTTCGCTGCTTTTGCCCTGGTGACCCTGCGGCTTCAGCACCACCGTAGCCGGCCGCGGCGAGACCCTACCTTGTTGTACTGGTGGTCGGCCATGGGGGCGGGCCTGGGCGCTGCCATCGCCTGGGTCGGCGGGGCCCCGGAGACCCTGGTCGGGGTCCTGCTCCTGGTTGGCGTGGGCATCGGTCTGCCGAGCGGGATGCTGCTGAAGATCGTCCCCTTCCTGTGCTGGTTTCACCTGCAACAGAGGAAGGTTGCCACCGGTCGCATCGAGGTCCGGGTCCCGCACATGGGCGGCTTCTTGCCTGAGCGCCTGGCGCGCTGGCAGTGGGGCCTGCACCTGGCGGCCATGACCGCCCTGGCCGGCGCCTGTCTGGAGCCGCGCCTGACCTTCGCCGGGGGTGCCTTCCTCGCCCTGTCCGCGCTTCTGCTCGCGGGGCTGTTGTTCTCCGCCGCTTGGCGCTATGGTCAGACCTGCCGGGTGCTGGGAACAGCGCCGGACGGGCGAACCCTCACGCCTTGATCTGGACTAAGTCTGAAGGGCGTTGGATCGGAGATGCTGCTCGATCTGGGTGAAGCTACCCTGGCATTGGGTCATGAGGAGAAACCAAAATGATCGAGCGGTTGCGCCAGGCACCCCTGCTGTCGGGTCTGGGACGTGAGTCGCTGGATCGGGTCGCTGCGGTCGCCGTGTCCATTCACCTGGACGAGGGCCAGTGGCTGTTCAGCCAGGGCGACCCCTCGCGCCGGTTCTATCTCCTGGAGCAGGGGCACCTGCGGCTGTTTCGGCTGTCCCCTGAGGGGGCGGAGAAGATCATCGAGATCGTTTCTCCCGGCCAGACCTTTGCCGAAGCGCTGATGTTCCTCAGCGCGCCACGTTACCCCGTGTGCGCTGCAGCCCTGGAGCCGGCGGAGCTGATCGGCATCGATGCCCGCGCCTTCGCGGCCATGCTGCGCGAGTCCGTGGACACCTGCTTCGTGGTCATGGGGGCCCTGAGCCAGCGGCTGCGTTCCCTGATTGGGGAGATCGACAATCTGACCCTGCACAACGCCAAAAGCCGGGTCGCACGCTACCTGCTTGCCCACTTGGAGGACGGCCGGCGCGCCTTTGACCTGGATATCCCCAAGGGCGTTCTGGCCTCGCGCCTTTCGGTGACCCCGGAGACCTTTTCCCGGGTCATCAAGCAATTGACCCTGGACGGGGTCGTCTCCGTGCAGGGTGCCCACGTCACCATCAAAGACCGCATTGCCCTGACGGCGCTGGCGGAGCTGGAGGACACCTCCGAACTGGGCACTATTGCCATGCGACCCACAGGGACGTGGAAGTCCCGCGTGAGGCAGGGAAAGCCGGAGGGGGACGACCCACAGGGACGTGGAAGTCCCGCGTGAGGCAGGGAGAGCCGGAGGGGGACGACCCACAGGGACGTGGAAGTCCCGCGTGAGGCAGGGAGAGCCGGAGCGGGACGACCCACCGGGAGGGGTGTCCCGCGCCATCACCGGATCGCTCGCAGCAGATCCGGACCGACCAACTCTACCTGAGTCAGGGTGATGGGCTCCTGGGTCCCGACGCGAAGAAAAACTTCCGTGGGCACCTCGATCTGGAAGCGCAATCCGTGGCGCTCGCCAACCTGTGCAATGCCCTCGTGCTCGACCCAGTCGAAGTCCGCGGCGATCAGCTCGGCGCAGATCCCCGCCCTGTGGTTCAGCCCGTCCAACCACAGATGGTAGGGACCCGGCTTCAGGCGACCAAGGGGCAGGAAGTAGGCGGTCCCGTCAGGGTCCCGCAGGCGGTCCAGGGTGTCCCTGCCCCAACGGCGGTCCTTCTCTAGGGCGAGCTGGAGTGGGAAGAAGGCGCATCGTTCCTTCATGTACCGAAGCAGCTCGCCTAGGTTCCGCACCGTCTCTAGAGCCAGAGCCCCGCCGTGCCGGCGAATGTGCTCGTCCGCGGCGTCTGCTTGGAGGTGGAAGCTCAGGCGACCGCTGCATTCACCCTCGTGGCAGCGCGCGCACCGGGTGTTGAAGACAACCGCCGACTCGATGGATATCCCCTCGGGGGCTGCCAGGGCCGAGCGCGCAGCCAGGATAGCCACCGCCGCCAGCCGCGCGCACTTGGTTGAATACCGCATGGCTTCCAGGGGCGCCGGCCTGCAGGGCTTAGGCGATTGCCGGAGAATCATGTAGCAGATGGCGCCGGATTTACGTCCGCCTTCAAGGAGTACCGGCAGGAGCATAGCAGGGCTATGTGACTGCTGGCGCGATGAAGAAGGCGGGCGCAAAGACAAGCTAGCTGGTACATGATTTGACAGAAATCGCCTTAGTGGCTGGTCCCGGCCGAGCCTGTGATCTTGTTATAGACGTTGTACTTGCCCGAGGGCTTGTTCATGGGCAGGCGCTTGACCTCCTCCAGGGTCTTGGCGTCGTAGACCACCAGGGCCCCGTCGGGGGCGGGCTCCGAGATGCTGAGCAGGGCGTACTTCCCGTAGCGGTCGAACTCGACGTGGGCCGCGGTCTTGCCCGGGGCTGGGCGGAGCGTCCGGGCGATCTCCAGGGTGGCCTTGTCGATGACGTGGACGGCATCCTTGTTGGGGCCGAAGTAGACGTCAACCCAGGCGTAGGGGCTTGCCTCATGGCTGCGCATGAAGAAGCCTGGGCCCAGAGTCTCGATGCGCTTCACGGTGTGCCAATCCTGCATGTCGATGACGGTGACCTCCCCCTTCTTGAGGTTCGGCGTGGCGAGCACAGGGTGGCCCTGGAAGTCCCAGGTGATGCCGGAGCCGAGGTGCGGCATGCCGTCGATGGCCAATTCGGCGATCTTGCGCCCCAGGTCCAGGTGGATCACCTGCCCCGGGCGGCCGTCGCGGGAGGCGCCCAGGACCAGGCGGTAGGCGGGGTCGAAGAAGAAATCATCCAAGTAGTCGGTGAGCGGGATACGCCGCACAGGGAAGGGTCCGGTCTGGTGGGCCAAGCCCTCGTCCATCCGGTAATCGTGCATGGGTCCGTTGTAGACCGGCAGCGGGTCGTCGCGGTACTGGATCTCCCACAGCTCGGGGATGTCCTTGAGCGCGGCGACAAAGCTGTGGCGCGGCGGGGCGTCGTAGACGGCGCTGACCCGCGATTCCTTGCCCGAGTCGTCCTGGACCGGGATGACGCGGATGGGGTCGAGGTCCGCGGCGCTCAGCAGCGCAAGGCTGTGGGGCAGGGTGTTGGCGACCATGACATAGCGCCCGTCGGAGGAGACGGCGAGGTTGCGGGTGTTGATGCCGGCGCGGACCTCGGCGACGGTCTGTAGGCTGTAGAGATCGAACTTGCTCACCCAGCCGTCGCGCGAGGCGAAATAGACGAAGCGCCCTTCCGGCGAGAACTTGGGCCCGCCATGCAGCGCAAAGCGGGTGGCGAACCGGTGAATCGGCTCGAACCGGTCCCCGTCCAGGATGGTGGCGTGGTGGTCCCCCAACTCGACGACCACAAAGAGATTGAGCGGGTCTGCACTGAAGACGGGCTTGTCCGGCAGGGTCGCCTGGTCCACCGGATTGAGGCGCGAGGCGCGGATCTCGTCCAAACCCCAGACCGGGACCTCCGGCAGGGGTGTATACACGAGCCCCACCAGGGACTGGATCTCCTCGGCGGTCAGCTTGTCGGCAAAGCCCTGCATCTGGCTGGCGGGGCGCCCCTGGCCAATAGTGACGGCCGCTTCTTCGCGCTTGATCCGCCCCAGGTTCTCCGGGAGCAGGGCGGGCCCGATGCGCCCCAGACGGTCCGGCCCGTGGCACTCGGCGCAGTGGCGCTGGTACAGCTCCTGGACGGCGTCGCCCTGCGCCACACCCGCGGCTACAGAGAGCACCAAGACAACTAAGGTTTGGATGCGGGCCATGGTCTGGGGTTAGGGTTGGGTCGCGTCGATACGGAAGGCGGCGTGGCAGCCGACGCAGTTGGACATCAGCTCGCCCAGGGCGCTCAGGGTCTGGGCCGGGTCGCCGAGATCCTGGGCGTCCAAGGCGAGTCGGTCGAAGCGGCTATGGGTATCGAAGCCGAGTTGCTTGAAGCCTAGAGGGAGCTTGCCCATGAGGCTCACCGGAACCGCCTGCTGGGCGGCGGCCCCCACTGCGCGGGCGGCGGCGACCGCGGCGGGCAGGTCCCCCTTGTTCGCAGAGACAAGGACCGTCTGGGTCGCCTGGAGGAAGGCCCGCATCTCCGTCAGGACCAGGTCACGCTCCGCGGGTGCGAGCAAGATGGCGGTGCGGCCGTCACTGGCTGGGGCCACAGACCCGCGGACCAGGAAAAGGTACAAGGTGGCGGCCAATGCGAGGGCCAGCAGGGCGGTGAGGGTCCAGCACAGGCGCATGGGGTGGCTCGCTCTTGGTCAAGGTGAAGGGATGGGCATCGTCGACCGGGGCGGCCGCTCATGGGATCAAGATCAGGGCCACCACCCGCCGCCGGGCATCGCGGCGACGTGTTTGAGGGATCGCCCGGCCCGCAGTTGGGCCACCCTGAGTTCAACGGCAGTGAGCCGAAGGCACAGACCCTAGGTGTGGTTACCCCTGTGGGCCGTCGTCGGGCCGACTTCATTTCCAGCTCGGTCGTACCCGCTGCAGCCACCGCACTGTTGCGGTGGCCATCAAGCTAAACGGCGGCCGGCGGCCTCGCTTTGACTTGCATCAAAATCCTCCCGAGGGGCGCGTGCCCAATACGACATCAACGAAGTCCGGGCAGGGATTCGAGAGTTACCGGCTCGCCTCCGGGAGGGCGGGAATGATCAACTCGGAGTCCAGACGCAGATCCGTCACCCCGGTGCCCAGCATCGTGGGATTGGCGTCCTGGATCATTTTCCAGCGGGTCGCATCGCCGTAGTACCGGCGCGCCAGCTCATAGAGGGAGTCACCCTGGGCGACGCGGTGGAGCGCCAGGGGTGCCACGGACGCCGCTGGCACCCCAGCTGTTGTGGTCGGCCTTTTCGCCATCGAAGCCGCCTGGACCTCTGGGGCGGCGGGTGCGGCGCCCCGCGGAAGCCGGAGTATCTGGCCGATCTGGAGGGACCTCGCATCCAAACCGGGATTGGCGCGGGCAATGTCTGTCCAACGGGAGGCGTCACCCAGGTGCGCTCGTGCAATGGTCGCCGGCGTGTCGCCGCTTTTGACCACATAGGTCTCCCCTGCGGGGCCCGGGGCCTCCGGCGCGCCGGCCGCTTCACCTGGCCTGGATCCCCGCGACCCTTCGCGGGTTGACCCAGGGGCCGTGGAGGGGGCATGCGCTTGCGCGGCATTGTCTGATTGATCCGGTGGCCCCTCGTGCTGGCGCGGTGTGACCGCCTTGGACATGGGTCCTGACGCGGGAACCGTCTCGCTGGGCCGGGTCTTCGACCCTGACCCAGTGACGGTTCTGATTGCTGCCGCACGACTCCGCAAGGCCGCGGCTCGCTCGATCACGTCCGACGGCGCGACGGCGTCCACGTAGGGCACCTGCTCCTGTGGGTCAGGCGGTGCAGGTGGTGCAGGCGGTTTCTCCTGCGGCACCACTAGGACGACGATCGCCAGAATGATCGCCACGGCGGCCGCAACTGTAGCCGCCGGAAAGAGGATCTCCCGGAGTACGCTCATTGTGCGATTCCCGCGGATGTTGGCTTGATTGCTGAGGGAGGTTCGTTTCGGGTTCTGGCGCCGGCTATGGCTCTAGGTGCTGGGCCAGGCCCGGCGTTCGGGCTCGTGGCCGAGCATGAGGAGTGCTCCTATGGAGCCGAGCCTGCGCAGTTCCGGGGACAGGATAACGCACTCCGTGACAGCCAAGCACGATTTGCGATCTTCTGCCCGGTACTTGGTGCCCCGTGCTTGGTGGTTGGGATTCATCGTTTGACGAATCCCGAAACCTGGCCGATGTTATGGGGGCGGATCGAGGCCCGACGCCCGAGGCCTGCAACTTACTAGCCACCTCCGGAGGTACGCCATGCACCCCGTCAGTTTTTACCACGAGCAGCACGTCGAGCTACTAGGTATGGTCGAGGAGCTTCGACCGCTGCTCAACGAGGAGTCGCTCAAGATTCGTACGATTGCAAAGACCGCCCACAATCTGCTGTGTGAGATTGCCGGAAAGCTGAAGGAGCATTTGGCCGAAGAGGATAAGCAACTCTATCCGTCCCTACTGACGCACAACGATGCCAAGGTCCGGACCGCCGCCTGGGGGTTCATCAGTGGCCAGCATGCCCTGCGTCAGTGGACGGAGCAGTACAACAAGAAATGGCTCAAGGACTGCAACTTCGAGTTCACCGATGAGTTCCTGAAGGACACGGGCGAGTTATTGGATCTGCTTGCGGTCCGGGTCGACCGCGAGGAGCGTTTTCTTTTTCCGAAGTTGGAGGATGAGCCAGGGACGGGGCAGCCGAGCGGTTGACCTGGCCGGAACGGTCCCTTGTTCGTGGGCGAGCCGTGTGCGCGAGCCGGCATTCCGGACCTGGCTTGCCCCGCACCTGGAGCCTGCTCTTGTCGGCCGGGAATGCCGGGGTGCGCTCCGCGGTTTGTCGGTTGGGAAGGTATCAGCGGCGAGAGTCCTCGTTGCTGTCGGGCGTGAAGGTCAGGGTGGGCCCACCGCCGCCGGGCATCGCCGCGACGCGATTGGGGAGGTCGCCCGGCGGGTGGCGGGTCACCCTGAAAGCGGTGGGTACGGCGTCATGGGCACCGACCCTTAGGGGTGCAGGTCGCGCCGGGATGATCCGGCGCGGCGCGTGTCGGCAGGGTGCTTGGGGGAAGCATGCTGTTGAGCCCCGGCAGCAGCTGGGACGCAGTCTTCGACCGATCCCGCCCGGGCTGTCCCGTAGTGCGCCCCGCGCTGCTTGAACCGCCGGCCGCTGAAGAGCACGGCCGCATCCACGGCCTGAAGCCCGCAGGTCTCCTTGATCCGGTCCACCTGGGCCAGGACGGCGGCGCGGTCGCGCCCGTGGATCATGGTAAAGAGGTTGTAGGGCCACCCCGGTCGGGTAGGGCGCCGGTAGCTGAGGGTCACGAAGGGCAGGGCGCCGATGCGCTCGCCCAACTCTGTCACCCGGTCCTCCGGCAGGGCCCAGACCACCATGGCGTTGGCCCGGTAGCCCAACTCCTGGTGGCGTACCACCACGCCCAGGCGGCGGATGGTCCCCTCGGCGAGGAGTCGGCCCAGGCGGTCGATGACCTCCGCCTCGGTCATACCCAGCCCCCGCCCGATGACGGCGTAGGGCTGAGAGGTCAGCGGCAGCCCCTCGGCAACGGCATGCAGCAAGGCAGTGTCTGCGGCGTTCGGGGGCAGGGTGCGGCTTATGTCCATTGCAGTGGGAACCCCAGGTCGATGTGGTATTCCTCCAGCATCGGCAGGTCTAGGACCTCGATGCCAGTGTCGAGGGCGATCTCCGCCAGGATCTCGTTGAGGCGTGCCGTGTTCGGCGCAGTCACGACGAACCACAGGTTGACCCTGTGCTCGCGCTCGTAGTTGTGATTGACCTCGGGGTAGGCGCTGATCATCGCCGCGACGGTCTCCAGGCGCCCCGGGGGCACCGTCATGGCGGCCAGGGTGCTGACCCCGACCCGTTTGGGGCGCAGCACAGCCCCGACGCGGCTCACGGCCCCAGCCGCCTGGAGCCGCGACAGCCGGGCCAGGACCTCGGCTTCGTCGATGCCCAGCCTGGCCCCGACCTCGGCATAGGGCCTGGCGGACAGCGGGAATCCCTGCTGAAAATCGTTGAGCAGTCGCCGGTCGACGGCATCCAGGGTCAAGGCCGGTGTGTCGCTCATAGCCCGATCCGGTTGGCGCGGTCGGTGAGGAAGATGCCGCTGGGCTTTTCCGCGGGCAGGGTGGCCGTGCGTGCAAAGGTCGCGGTGTCGTAGACGTCGACCCGGTCGGCGTCGCGTACCGAGACCCAGACGGCCTCGCCCTTGGGCTCGAACTCCATGTGCAGGACCGCGGGCCCGGGGGCCAGGGTCTGGACGATCTTCAGGTCCTTGGTATCGATGACCTGGATCTGGCCGTTGTCCGGCAGGGCGAAATTGACCCAGGCCTGGCGCCCGTCCGGGCGGACCCGGACAAAGACGGGCTGGCCCAGGACCTCGATGCGCCCGGCTTCCTCCCAGGTGCGCGTGTCGATTACCAGGACCTGGTGTGCGCCCACGGCGGGGACGAAGGCGCGGTCCCCGGCGACGGCCCAGCCGTCCAGATGCGGCATCTTGTAGACCGGAAGGCGCTGTTCGCCCTGGCCGTACTTAGGGAGTATGCGCCTCACCCCGGCGTCCAGGTCCCAGAGGTCGAGCAGGGCCATGCCGTCCTCGCCGAAGAGCCCCGCGATGTAGTAGCGGCCATCCGGTGTGATGAGGGCGTCGTAAGGCTGGCGGCCGATGTCCTTGAAGCGCCGAATCTGGGGTTTGGCCGGGTCGCTCAGGTCCGCGACCCAGATCTCTCCCGCGTCCCACAGGCTGAAGGCGAAGCGTTGCCCTGGTGCGTCGACCAGGCCGACGGTCTTGGACAGCTTGGTGCCGTCGGGGCCGCCTTCCGGACCTTGGCCGTAGCTGGCCGGGATGTCCGCCACCTGGGCGAGCGTCGCTGCGTCGAAGATGCGGACTCCGCCCGGCTCGTAGTTGGACACGGCCACCAGGCGCCCGTCCTGGGAGATGGCCCCGCCGATGCTGTTGCCCGCCTGAACCACGCGGCCGACCAGGGTGCGGGTCAGCAGGTCCACCTTGGACAGGCCCCCGTCGCGGCCGAAGACGAAGGCAAAACGCCCGTCGCGGGAGAACACGGCGGAGGCGTGGGACAGGTCGCCAAGCCCCTCCACCCGGCCCAGGGCGGTGTCGGTGCTGGTCTCGACCACCTGCACGCTGCCGCGGGCGCGCTCGACGACGATCCCGAGATCGCCGGTGCCGCGCAGGGGCTCATCGGCGCCGGCGCCAGCCCCGGACCAGGCGACGCCGAGGCAGAGCAGGCAGGCCAGGAGGCGTGACGTCATGGGTTTAACCCGTGTTGCAGGGTCTCGACCAGCCAGGCCGAGTCCGCGTCGCTGAGGAAGGGCCGCCAGGGGGGCATGGGAGTCCCCGGGCGGCCGTAAAGAATGGTTGCCTGCAAGTAGGCGGGCGGCTTGGCCGCCAGGTCGGCAGGGAGCAGGGGCGGCCCGAGGCCACCGTGCATGGTCAGGCCATGGCAGGAGCCGCAGTCCTGTACCAACAGGTTGCGCAGCTCTGCCTGGCGTGCGGCGCTCAGGCTGTCCGCCAGGGCCGAGCCCACCGCGGCGAACATCAGCAGGGGGATCAAGCCCAGCAGGGTCATGCGGATCCAGGACATGGAAGGCTCCCCTGTACACCAGACGGGGCGGGACCCTCGGGCCCCGCCGCGGCCTGGCTCAGTACACGTCGTGCATGGTGTTGTAGACGTTGAACTTGCCCGTGGGGGTGATGAGCCGCTCGTCCTTGATCAGCTTCTTGAGCTTAAGGGTCTTGTCGTCCAGCACCACCAGTGCCGACTTCTGGTCCTTGCCGTTCCACACCGAGAACCAGACCTCGTCGCCGGCCTGGTTGAACTCCGGCTGGACCACGCGCTTGGGCCCGTCGCCCAGGTCCGCCATGTCGGCGATGTCGAGCTTCTTGAAGCCGGCATCCAGATTGTCGATGTCGAACACGGCGATCGACTGGCTGATGTCTTCCACCGGGTTCAGGGCCGTGTCCACATAGAGGTGCTTGGACTTGGGATGGGTCTTGATGAACAGCGACCCGCCGCCCTGCCCGTCGAACTTGCGCACCACCTTCCACGCCTGGTCCGGATGCTTCACCGGGTCTGTGCCGATGAGCACAACGGAGGCGTCGCCCAGGTGACTGGTCGCCCAGACCGGACCGAATTCGGGATCGACGAAGTTGGCGCCGCGCCCCGGGTGGGGGATGGAGCCGACATTCACCAGGCTGGTCAGCTTGCCCTCCTTGGAGTCCACCACGGCGATCTTGTCGGACTTGTTGGCCGCCGTCATGAAGTAGCGCTGGGTCGAGTCCCAGCCGCCGTCATGCAGGAAGGGGGCGGCCTCGATATCGGTGATCTTGAGGTTGTCGATGTCGGAGTAATCGACCATCAGGACGTGGCCGGTCTCCTTCACGTTGACGATGAACTCCGGCTTCTCGTGGGAGGCGACAATGGCCGCGACCCGGGGCTCAGGGTGGTACTCCTGGGTATCCACGGTCATGCCGCGGGTGGAGACGATCTTCAGTGGCTCCAGGGTGTCGCCGTCCATGATGACGAACTGGGGCGGCCAGTAGGTCCCGGCGATGGCGTACTTGTCCTCCGTCCCCTTGAACTTGGACGTCTCCACCGAGCGCGCCTCCAGACCTACCTTCATCTCGGCGACCGTTGTGGGCGGGCTCCATCCACAGGTCGATGAGGTTGAGTCTGCGCGTCGCGGCCGATGACGTAGAGATAACGCCCGGAGGCGGACATGCGTGAGATGTGCACCGCGTAGCCGGTCGGGATGACAGAGACGATCTCCTTGGAGTCGCCGTCGATCAGGGCGATCTCGCCGGCGTCACGCAGGGTCACCGAGAACAGATTGTCCAGGTTGAGCTTGTTCATCTGCTTGGTCGGCCGGGCTTCCGGCGGCACCAGGACCTTCCAGGTCTCCTTCATCTCCTTCATACCGAACTCCGGCGGCTGCGGTGGCTCGTGCTGGAGGTAGCGGGCCATGAGGTCGATCTCGGCCGGGCTGAGCTGGCCCGAGGTGCCCCAGTTGGGCATACCAGCCGGGGAGCCCATGTTGATGAAGGCGGAGAGGTAGGCGGTGCCCAATGGGCGGGTCTTGTCGGTGGTCAGGGGCTTGCCGGTGGCGCCCTTACGCAACACCCCATGGCAGCCGGCGCAGCGCTGGAAAAAGATCGCCTTGGCCTTATCGAACTCCGCCTTGGTCATGGGCGGGCCTTCGGTGTCGATCATGTCCTGGGTCTCGCCCGGTTTGATGGCACTGGGGGCCCCTTCGTAGGCCCTGTCCGACTTGCCGACATCATGGCCTTTGTCTTCCGCCCAGGTCGTGGTCATGGCAAGGGCGAGGACCGACAGGGTTAGGACCCCGGCGGCGTGTTTAGGCTGGAACCTCATGGGCGCATTCCTCTGTTTGGTCTCGGGTGCCGAGGGGCTGTGGGTCGAGCGTCGCGGTGACGGTGAAGCTACGGGGCGACGGACGGGCCGGCTTTGACCTATATCAACTAGGGGATTTGCCTGGGGCCGGCCGATTCGGCCACCTACGCATAGGACCGCTATCAAGGTCAGCAGCCTGGCAACCCTGCACCTGGTCGCTCAGAGACACCATGGCAAGGCCGAATCTGGAGACCGTGGGTCGTGGGGTAGGGGCCGCTTCCGCCGCAACCGGAAGCGGCACGAGCAAGGACATGCGGGGCCGAGGCAAAGGCCGGGAGGATGGCCAGACAGGGGTCTGTGCCGGCACGGGTGTGTCGGGCCGATGCGATACGCGGCGCGACCAGCGGGGCGGTTGGCCATCAGCTCGTCCAGGTTCTGTTCGCTGCTCCCGAGGGTCTCGCAAGAGCGGGGTGTTCAAGTCGTGTATTTTGTACAAAATACAAGACTCGACCCGTTCCTCGCAGAGCCGGCCAGCTTACTGGACAGACGGAGGCGATAGCGACGGCTGGCCACGATAAGCGTGTCGGACTTGCTTGCAATTGTTATGACGTCTTCGTTAAACCGGAACTCAGTGCGTTCGAGATTCATACGCCATGACTCCCAAGCACCCATTCCATCAGCAAGCTCTGACATGTATTCGAGATCGTTTGGACGGTCGCAGTAGCGTTGCAAACCTTTCCTGAGCACAATAAACAGGTTTCGAAGAAGTTCTGCTCGGCGCGACCAGCGTCTGTTGGTTCCCAATACGCCACAAAAAAGGAATACGAACGCAGGTGAATGGCCCTTAGTAGTTTCTGGCCGATTCCATTTGCACGAAAGAACATGTGCCCCGTTCTGTGACTATCCGGCTCCCAAATAATCTTCTCTTTACCGCGATACTCCGCCTGCAGATCACTATCTGGAACCCTTTCTGGATAAACCAGTTTGAAGAAACAGCTGCGTGGAACGCCCGAAGAGAATATCTTTTCCCAGAATATATGCCCGGAGGGCTTCGAGTGCTTGCCGATCCGGCGAGTCATGAATTCTCAGCGGAATTGAAGCTAAGTTTCAGAACGCCACCTCTTTAGCAGATGGTAATCGAAGGAAAACGTTATAGTCTCTTGCCGCTGCGGCCATGTGCACCAATTGGGCATCGAAGAGATCACAGATCATAGCTGTCAAGTTCGGAAAGCACACGCCGTTGTTGCAATCACCACGCACATCTCGGACCTGTGGTTCGCTTTGTATTTCCTGCTTTAGCCGCTTAAGCCAAAAATAATTCCTGTTGCCGCTGCTAACATCCTCAAGGCGCTTGTGCAGGGACTTGCGGCCACAAATGCTCCTTAGTCAGCGGGCAACCCGCATCGCAGAATGCACAGTGTTTGCGCGTCATTTTCTCGGTCTAACGTAACCTGTGGCCCGCGCCAAACTGCGGCCTGAGCGAGAGCCAAGGCCTGCCAAGCTTGCGCGTCGGAACTCGAGTGGGCCCTGGTTGGGCGTTCTCTTCGTTTCGCAAATCACTAATGGTCTGTCCCCGTTTTCCGCGAATTTGGCGGTCGTGAGCCATTCAATTCTTTGGTCACGAGATCCGCGGTAGACTTTGAGGACAGCTAGCCCCGTTTCTACTTTGCTGCAAAGTTCGGAAGCGTCGCGATAGGGCAAGAAGCGGTCTTCTATTAAGTAACGTTTCAGCTGATCGAAGCTGAGCTTTGCGTTACGCCGAAACACCGCGCAAGTGAAGTCATGTAGTGGATCGTCATCGTCGTTCGTGACCGCGAACTGGATACGAGCTGGTATGCTCCAGCAGCTGGTTCTGGCTGAGCTTGCTACCCTTGATCGTTTTATTCAACCCCAAATCGAGATTTGGGCATCTAAACTAGATATACCCAGAGACTGGGCTTTCGAAAGCTGCGCGTCAACATCTAATCCGCCAATCTCTTTGCGATCATGTTGTAGTCATCCGCTGCCGAATGTTATTGCGGCGATGATGTCACGCGGCGTTACATTGCTTATTCGCAAACATTTGTTGTTCTCTTGCAACATCGACGAGCGCGAGTTACATCTGGGGGAAATTTCTTGTAACGAACGGAAAAAGATGGCCCGTCGTCCAGTGCGACTCGCGAAGACCTGTTTTGTCTTCATGCCACACCCAGTCTTTGAAAATTGTTGCAAGAAGGATGCGCGCAACTCCAATCAGCTCGTCCTCCCGAGCATTTGCGAGTGTAAGCTGGACTTCCTGCATACACCTTCATCATTCTCGGACCGAATGTTAGCCAAAGCCCGCGCCAAACTCCGCACTGACGGACAAGACGATGACCGCAGTTTGGCGTTAGAGCTTGTTGCGGCATGTTGTCATTCAGGTTTTCTGGAAAATCGGCTAGTGGCTGCTTTTGCCTCCGTTCTTCGCCTGTCGACTTGCCACGAGCGACCCGGAAACGGAGGTAAAACTCAGGAGGATCGTAGAGGGTTCGTGAACGGAACCCGAGTTGCCAATGTCGCCATCGTGAACCGCAAGTGCATCGATATGCATTGTAGCGTCCCGCGCCTTCACTTTGCCCAGCCATCGACGTCGGCGTCTTCCCTTTTCCTCTCGCAGCGCCGGTTGTCAGGGTTTGCTACCCCTCGCCCCAAGGCAATGTCATCGGCCTTGCGCGTCCCGCAACATGATGCCGAGCCCAGATCACGTCAAAGCATGCCCTGAGCCACACCCGTAGCGGTCGGGACCTGCGACCTTGGCAAACCCGCTCGATCCGCGTGGGGGATCCGCACCATCGGGGACGAAATCCTGTCGCCTCAGGTCATCGCCCACTGCCGCAGCCGCAATACCACAGGTCCAAGCCGCAAGGGCATAGCCGCCGCAGCGGTATCCAAATCCACCGCATCCAGCATGTTCTTCACCCGAAGCCCCAGGTTCGTATCCCCCTCGATCCGCAACCGGCGGTCGAAGAACAGGGTATCCGGGTCCTCCAGGCGCAGGGCGAGCCGGGCCAGGTCGCGGGCGGTGGCGGTGAAGGTGGTCGCGGGTTCAGCAGCAGCCTCGGCGCGGAAGCCATCTGGGCCGAGGGAGAAATGCACCCGCAGGCCCAGATCCTGGACATTTACGCACAAGGGGTGACCGATGACCGGGCTCCAGTCCTGGTCGCGCAGCCCGGGCCAGGCGACCAGGTTGCCGAGGGCGACGAAGGCCCGGGAGGCGGGGTAGGGCGGCAGGGCGGCGACGAGCCGGGCCAGGGGTTTGGGGAAGCTGGGCAGGTTCACTGGTTTACTCCGGGGCGGAAGCGCTGGGGCGATAGGCCATGCCCGCCTCGCCCAGCCAATAGCCGTCGCAGGGGGCGCCGGGCATGAGGCGGTCCAGGGTGGCGGGGGCTTGGGAGGGGAGCAGGGCGCCATTCAACAGGTCGCGGAACGCTGCGACCACTCGCCCCATGTGCCGGGACTGGGGCGAAAGGCGCAGGATGTCCACCCCGGTGCGCGCGCAGCTCGTCGAGCCGATGGGCAAGGCTCAGGACCTGGGCGGACTGGGTCTGGATGCCGTTGATGGCGAGGAATGCCTGTCCCTCGCGGGTGCTGAGGACTAGGCCGTCCGGGTGGTCCAGGCAGCGGAATTGGCAGTCGTCCTTTTGCAAGTTGTAGTGGCGGGCGGTGAAGCAGCGGGCGGAAAAGGCCAGCGGCAGGCGTCCATAGGCAAAGACCTCGGTTTCCAGGCCGGCGGGGATGGGCATCTCCGCCAGCACGGCCCTGGGCATCTCCACCGGCGGCACCCAGCGGCGCGCGCCGTTCTCGGCGAGCAGGGCCAGGGTCTCCGGGTTGTAGGCGTTGAGGGTGGCGCCGGCGACGAAGGGGGCGCCGCGGGCGGCCAGCAGGCGCACCGCGCCCCACTCGTTGGCCTCGACCAGGAAGCGCCCGTCGTCCACCAGGCGGCGCAGGGTCTTGAGATCGGACTCGGACTCGATCAGGGTCTGGCTGGACAGCACCACCTCCTTGCCGGCCTCGCTCAGGCGTTCGGCCAGGTCCAGCCAGTCCGGCAGGCGCAGCAGGCTGCGCCGCGAGCAGACCGCCTCGCCCAGATACACGATCTCTACCGGCCAGGCGGCGGCCTCCTGGTAGAAGGCCAGGGTGTCCTCGCGGGACCAGTAGTAGAGCAGGGGACCGAGGGACAGCCGCATGGTCACTTCCAGGGCCGGTAGTAGGCGCCCAGGGTCTGCATCTTGCCCTCGGAGACCTTGGTCAGGGCCGCCATCCAGGCCGGGGTCGGTTTGAAGCGGTCCGGGGCACGCTTGGCCGCGTCGATGGCGGCGCGCCAAACCTGGGTCACCTGTGCGACATAGGCGGGGCTGCGCTGGCGGCCCTCGATCTTGATGGCGGCGACGCCAAGGCGGGCCAGCTCCGGGAGCAGTTCCAGGGTGTTGAGGCTGGTGGGTTCTTCCAGGGCATAGTAGGTCTCGGCGCCGACCTGGAAGCGCCCCTTGCACAGGGTCGGGTAGCCGGCCTTCTCGTGGTCGGCGTAGCGGTCGATCAGGACCCCGTTGAGCCGGGTCTCCATGCCCTTTGGGGTCTGTTCCCAGCGCACCGCATGGCCGGGGGAGCAGGCGCCGAAGGTGTTGGGCGAGTCGCCGCAGGCGTAGGACGACAGCAGGCAGCGGCCCTCGACCATGACGCACAGGCCGCCGAAGCCGAACAGCTCGATCTCGACTTGCGTGTGCGACATGACCGCTTCCACCTGGGCGAGGGACAGGACCCGCGGCAGCACGGCGCGGCGGATGCCGAAGCGCTCGTGGTAGAAGTTGACCGCCTCGTAGCTGGTGGCGGAGGCCTGGACCGAGAGGTGCAGGCGCAGCTCCGGGTGGGCCTTGACCGCATGGGCCATGAGGCCGGCGTCGGCGAGGATGACCGCGTCCACCCCCAGGTCGGCGGCCTGGTCCAGGGCCCGCTTCCAGCGCGGCAGGGTGGCGGGCTGGGGGTAGGTGTTGAGGGCCAGGAGGACCTTGACCCCCTTGGCATGGGCATAGCGGACGCCGTCGGCGATGGCCCGGTCGTCGAAGTTGAGCCCGGCGAAGTTGCGGGCATTGGTGTTGTCCTTGAGGCCCAGGTAGACGCCGTCGGCGCCCTGGTCCACGGCGGCCTTGAGGGCCGGCAGGCTGCCGGCGGGGCAGATGAGTTCGAGCAGGGGCTTGGGCATGGCAACCGTGAGACGCCTGGTCGGGTGCCTGGTGTGGGGTTGCGCCGCGGACGGAGGGAGGACCCTGGGGCCGGGTGCGGGTTACCAGGTCAGGAGAGCGGGATTATCCCCCAAACGGGACAGCGCGGCGGGCCGTTCTTGCGTGGGTTCGTCTTGTTGATGCTTGGTGCCCGGCCCCCGCGGCCAGTCTTGGGCTGGCCGCGGGGCAGGTCTCAGGCATTGGCCTCAGGCGGCCGCCGGCACCGCCTGTGCTGGCGACTTGGCATCCTTGGCGGCGACGAAGAAGGCGACGATGTAGACCACCAGCCCGGCGAGGAAGACCAGGCCGGAGATCTCTCGCATCCAGTAGAAGAGGGCGACCTTGTCTTGGACCACCATGAACTGCAGGGGCGCATCGCTAAAGCGCTGCAGATAGACCTGCAGGATGCCCGCCGCGGTCAGGAACAGGGTGATGAAGACCATGGACACGCTCATCAGCCAGAAGCTCCACATCTCCAGCACCTGGGAACGCTCGCTGTTGGCCTCGCGCCCGCTCATCAACGGCATGGCGTAGGAGATCATGGTCAGGCTGATCAGCACATAGGCCCCGAAGAAGGCCAGGTGGCCATGGGCCGCGGTGATCTGGGTCCCGTGGGTGTAGTAGTTCACCGGCGACAGGGTGTGCAGGAAGCCCCAGACGCCCGCCCCCAGGAAGGCCATGACCGCGGTGCCCAGGGCCCACAGCACCGCCGCCTTGTTGGGGTGATTGCGCCGCCGGCGGTTGACCATGTTGAAGGCGTAGACCGTCATCATGAAGAAGGGGATGGGCTCCATGGCGGAGAAGATCGAGCCCCACCACTGCCAGTATTCCGGCGCGCCGATCCAGTAGTAGTGGTGGCCGGTGCCGATGATGCCGGTGATGAGCGTCATGGCGATGATGACATAGAGCCACTTCTCGATGACCTCGCGGTCCACGCCCGTGGTCTTGATCAGGACGAAGGCGAGCATCGAGCCGAGGATCAGCTCCCATACCCCCTCGACCCAGAGATGCACCACCCACCACCAGTAGAACTTGTCCAGCACCAGGTTGGTCGGGTTGTAGAAGGAGAAGAGGAAGAAGACCGCGAGCCCCGTCAGGCCCAGCAGCATGACCAGGTTCACCACCGTCTTGCGGCCCTTGAGGATGGTCATCCCGATATTGAACAGGAAGGCCAGGGCGACGATGACGATGCCCACCTTGGTGACGGTCGGCTGCTCCAGGAACTCCCGGCCCATGGTCGGGAAATAGGCGTTGCCGGTGAGCTTGGCCAGCCCGGCATAGGGCACGGCCAGGTAGCCGACCACGGTCAGGGCGGCGGCGATCAGGAAGATCCAGAACATGGCCACCGCCAGCCAGGGCGCAAAGAGTTCGCGCTCCGCCTCTTCGGGGACCAGATAGTAGGCCGCGCCCATGAAGGCCATGAGTAGCCAGACGATCAGGGTGTTGGTATGGACCATGCGGGCCACGTTGAAGGGGATCTCCGGGAACAGGAAGTCCCCGACCACGTATTGCAGGCCCATGATCAGGCCGAACAGGATCTGGGCGGCAAAGAGCGCGATGGCCGCAATGAAGTAGGGCCTGGCGACGGATTGGGATGGATATTTCATCGATGCTTCTCCTGGGTGGGCGGCTCAGCCTTGATTGTTCGGCGGCCAGCCGGCCGTATCGATCTCGGAGCTGTACTTCAGGAACTCCGCGATGGCGTCGAGATCGGCGTCGCTGAAGTTGAACTGCGGCATGCTGCGCCGCCCCGGGATGCCCTCCGCTGGACGACTCTGGATGAAGGCCTTGATCGCCTCCTTGTTCTTGCCGAAGCGCACATAGACGTTGCCCAGTTCAGGGGCGAAGTAGGCCCCTTCGCCCAGCAGGGTATGGCAGCCGATGCAGTTGTTGGTCTCCCACAGCTCCTTGCCGCGGGCGATGCGCGGTCCGGTTTCTGTGGTCAGGTCGAGCTGGTGCCGCTGGTCCCGGCTGGGCAGGGCCCGGGTGGTATCGAAGGTCAGGGCGAGAAAGAGCAAAAAGAAAAACACGGAGCCACCGTAAAAGATGTTCCGTGCCATGGATTTGGTAAAGACTTGCGACATGGATTTATGTCCTCGGGGCATGGGGTTGGGCGGCGCCATTACAGGTTTGCAGCGCGGAAACAGCCTTGACTCAGGTCAAAGCGGACCCAGGGGCCTGGTGGGCGCCGCTGGGTCAGGCAAGGCGTTGGTCGGAGGCAGGTCGGGGCAGGAAGGGCTGTTGCACGGCGGCGGATGCCGTGTGGATGCCGTGTTCCGCCGCGGTCGTCTCCTGCCGTGCGGGTTCCGCTTCGGGTGACGCCGCAGCATCGGTGAGGGTGTCGATGCCATCGCCGCGGCATTCGGCTCGACCGCAGAGACTTGCCTCCTTTCCGGGGCTTAGGCGATTGCCGGAGAATCATGTACCAGATGGCGCCGGATTTACGCCCGCCTTCAAGGAGTACCCGCAGGAGCATAGCTGGGCTATGTGACTGCTGGTGCGACAAAGAAGGCGGGCGCAAAGACAAGCGAGCTGCTACATGATTTGACAGAAATCGCCTTAGTCGGCCAGCCCCCTCATGACCTCGTAGAAGGTCAGGCCCTCGTAGAGGGTCCATGCCCCTAGTAGGATGACGATACCCCCGGCCAGACGCCGCCCCAGGCCCTGTGCCAAGCGCCCGGCGAGTCCGACTGAGGCCGTTGCCGTGCCCATGACTGGGAGGGTCCCGAGGCCAAAGCAAAGCATGAGTAAGGCGGCCTGGGCTGGATCTGCGCTGGCCGTCGCGCGTGTCGCCACGGAATAGACCAGGCTGCAGGGCACGAGGCCATTGGCTAGGCCGCCCAGGGCCGGGGCGAGCCGCGCTCCCCACCCTGACCAGCGTCCCGGCGGGCGGACTAGGATCGAGGGCTTGGCTGCGGCGGCATAGCGAGCCGGGGCGGCCCAGGGCAGGACGCCGATCAGCCCCAGGCCCAGGACCAGGATGAGGGTCCCCGCCAGGATCATGAGCTGCCCTTGGATCTTGCCGAGGGCCCCGGTTTGGACCAGGGTCCGGCCCAGGGCGGCTCCCAGGGTCCCGAGGGCCACATAGACTGCGATGCGGCTCCCGTGGTAGGTCAAGACCGGACCCGGTCTTCCCCAACCCTGGTGCAGGGACAGCCCGCCCGCAATGCCGCTGCACATTCCCAAGCAGTGGCCGGCCCCCAGGAGCCCGGTGAGGAAGGCCATTGCATAGCCCAGCTCCCCGTTCATGGCCGCTGCGCCAGCAGGTCGTCCACCATGCGCTCGGTGACCTCAGGGCTCGACTCGCCCAGGATGCGGCTGCGCAGGGTGCCGTTGCCGTCGACGAAGAAGGTGGTGGGCAGCCCCTGGACCCCGTACGCGCGCGCCACCTCGCCGGAGGCGTCGAGAAGGGTCTCGTAGCTGAGCCCCAGCCGGCGCACGAATGCCTCGGCGGTCTCGGGATCCTGGCGCACGTTGACCGCGAGGATGTGAAACCCCTGCGCCTGGAGCCTCCGGTAGACGGGCTCCAGGGCCGCCATCTCATCCTTGCAGAACGGACACCAGTCCGCCCAGAAGCGGATTGCGACAAGCCTGCCATGGTAGTCCCCCGGGAAACTGGCGGTACCGCCTCCCAGGCGTTGCAGCGTGAAACCCGGGGCTCGGGTCCCGTTGACGAGCTGCGGGGTCGTCCCGTCGCAACCGACGAGCAAGAAGATCAAGGCGAAGGCGACGGCGGGGCTAAAGAGCGGCGTAATTATGGGAGCACCACCATCATCAGGTCTCGACCGTGGCGGGTGTGGTCGTTCCTTCCACAGGAAGCTGGCCAGACACCCCTCGTGCCTAGCAGGAAAGACGGGCTCAGTCGTAATAGGCCGGTTTCTCTTCGTGGATGACCTTGGCGTCGGGGTTTGGAAACCGTTCCACGACCCAGTCCGGTAGCTTGGCCTGGCTGGCATGGTAGAGGGCATCGGACTCAACGATGATCAGGACCAGGACCGTGACCATGACGGGCAAAATACCCGTCCCGGCCACAAGGGCCATCACGGCCTCCTTCATCCACCCCAGGTAGGAATAGCCGAGCCAGCCGACGGTCATGACGAACAGCAACATTAGCAGCATGACGATGAAGATGCGGCTGCGCCGGGCACAGACCTGCCAGTGGCACATGACGTACCAGGGGTCCCGGGTCAGGGACCGCCGGGCCCTCCACAGGGTGTACCCGAGGAGGCTGAAGGACGTGATCGGGATGATGGCCATGATCCATGGGAAGGACCCGGCGAGGCCGCCGGCGCCGACGGCCATCAGGATGTGGTTGCCGATGAGGTTCGTGAGGAAGATCTCGTGCGGTATGTTGGCCTTCTTGATCTCTTGGCCGCTGACTTCGAAGCGCATGGGATTCGACCGGGGTCTGGGGCGGATGCCGGGGGACAGGGTCCGGCAGAATACCACAGCGGGGCAAATAGATTAGAAGTGGCGGATATACTAATGCGGGCCTTTCAGGCCGCGCAGACGGGGCAGCGGGGGTCCGCGCGGAGGCGGATGGTCCGCCATTCCATAGCCAGGGCATCGAGCAGCAGGAGCCGCCCGACAAGGGGGTCTCCCAGCCCGGTGAGGACCTTGATGGCCTCGGTTGCCTGGATGCTGCCGATGATGCCGACGACGGGAGCGAGGATCCCGTTGGCGGAGCAGGTCTCGTCGATGCCACCGTCGCGCGGATAGAGGCACTGATAGCAGGGGCCGCCGGGCTGTCCGGAGAAGACGGCGACCTGCCCCTCGGTGCGGATGGCCGCTCCGGAGACCAAGGGAACCCGGGCGGCGCAGCAGGCGGCGTTGATGGCGAATCGCGTGGCGAAGTTGTCGCTGGCATCCACCACGAGGTCTGTGCCGGCAACCGCCTGGTTCAGGTTGGCCTCGGTTAGGCTCCCCTTGATGGCCTCCAGACGGACGTCTGGGTTGATTGCAGCGAGGGTGCGGACCGCGGAGTCCACCTTGGCCATGCCGATGCGCTCGCTCGTGTGCAGGAGCTGGCGCTGCAGGTTTGACAGGTCTACGGCGTCGAAGTCGGCGAGGATCAGGGTTCCGACCCCCGCCGCGGCCAGGTACATGGCGACCGGCGACCCCAGGCCGCCCAGGCCAACGACCAGGACACGGGAATCCAACAGACGCCGCTGCCGCTCGACCCCGAAGGTCGGCAGCATGATCTGGCGGCTGTAGCGCAGGAGCTGGTCGTCGGTCATTCGGGGGGAGTGCCGAGCCGCGCGGCTCGCTTTCCCCTACAGATAACGCCGCCAGTGCTCGGGGCGGTGGTCCCGGCAGCCGTGCTCCAAGGCCTCGTAACGCTTGGCGAAGACCTTCTTGGTGCAGTTGTGCTCGCCGTGGCGGCAGCCCCAGTTGGCGCGCTGGGTGTCGTCCATGTAGTAAGACATGGCCCGTTTCAGCCGGAAGAGCAGGGCGTTGTCGAGGTGGAGGCCAAGCTCGCGCAGGGCGTCCTCGATCTCCTCCAGGGTCGTCTTGAGGAGGTCGTAGCGGACTTGGAGGAGCAGTGGGCCGGTGGCCTCGCAGTGCAGGATACCATCCACATCGGTCAGGAACAGGGCTGCCGAACGTGCCTGGTGGCTGTCCGGGTGCAGCTCGTTGAAGGCGATCTGGCGGTCTTTGATGCGGTCGGCGTCGGCAATGTCCATGGGTTCGTTATGCTAATGGACGGGTTGCAAAAATCAAGGCCAAATCCGGGGCGATTTCGGCCGGCCCGCGGTGGGCAAGGGTGACGCGCTGGTGGCCGGCGTAATCCTGCGCTGTCTGGGCCCCGATCAGGCCGGCCTGGACAAGGAGCTCGCGGACCGCCGCTCCCTGGTCGCAGCCATGCTCGAGCGCGATCAGGCCGCCTGGTTTGAGCCGGCTCGGTGCAGCGGCGGCGATGCGGCGGATGGCGTCCAGGCCATCAGGACCGGCGGCGAGTGCCGAACGGGGCTCGTAGCGCAGGTCGCCGCGGGTCAGGTGGGGGTCGTCGGCGCGGACATAGGGCGGATTGCTCAACACGGCGTCCAGGCTTTGCGGGGCGAATGGGGCGAGCCAGGACCCCGCCAGGGTTTGCAGGTTGGTGAGCTGCAGGCGTCGTGCATTGGCGCGGGCGACGTGCAGGGCAGCGATCGAGCGGTCTGCCGCGATCAGGGTCCAGACTGGGCGCTCGCTGGCCACTGCGGCGGCGATGGCCCCGCTCCCAGTGCCGAGGTCGGCCACTAGGAGCGGGGCGTCCGCTGGGAGCCGGGCCAGGGCGATCTCGACCAGAAGCTCGGTCTCGGGGCGCGGGATGAGGGTGTCTGGGGTCACCTGGAGGTCCAAGGTCCAGAACCCCTGGCATCCCAATATGTAGGCGATGGGTTCCCCGCGGCTGCGTCGCTCGACCAGGCGTGCGAGACGCCGCCGCGCGTCGATGGCCAGCGGCGCGTCCGGCCATGCCAGGATCCGGGCTCGGTCGAGCCCGGTGACCTGACCCAGCAGGAGCTCGGCCTCAAGGCGGGGCGAGCCGTCCGGCAGACCAGCCAGCCGAGCGCTGGCTGCGGTCAGGGCCTCGCCGATAGTGAGGGCTGGGGGCGACATGGGTCGAACCTGGTTCTCGTGGGGGCGGCGGTGCAGGATGCCCGCTGCCGGCGGTCAGCCGCTCGGGGTTGAACGATACCCCCAAGTCTGGCCGGCCCAGCACCCCGGGGCAGGAAGCTGGCCGCAGATGGCCTCAGCCCGCCGCCAGGGCGGCCAGGAGGTCGGCCTGGTATTCCTGCACCAAGGGGTCGATTACTTGGTCCAGGCTGCCCGTCATCACCTCGTCGAGCTTGTAGAGGGTCAAGTTGACGCGATGGTCGGTGAGCCGATTCTGCGGAAAGTTGTAGGTGCGGATTCGCTCGGAGCGGTCGCCGCTGCCGACCTGGAGCCGACGCGAGGCCGATTCCTCGCTGGCTTGGGCCGCCTGGGCCTGTGCTAGGAGCTTGGCCTGCAGGAGCGATAGGGCACGGGCCTTGTTTTTGTGTTGGGAGCGCTCGTCCTGGCATTCGACCACGATCCCGGACGGGAGGTGGGTGATGCGCACGGCGGAGTCGGTCTTGTTGATGTGCTGGCCGCCCGCGCCGGAGGCGCGGTAGGTGTCGATGCGCAGGTCCGCGGATGCGATCTCCACCTCGTCGATGGCTTCGGCCTCGGGGAGGATGGCAACGGTGCAGGCGGAGGTGTGGACGCGCCCCTGAGACTCGGTCGCGGGGACTCGCTGCACTCGGTGGGTCCCGGCTTCGAACTTGAGTCGCGAGTAGACGCCGTTGCCGCTGATGCGCATGACGACCTCCTTGTAGCCGCCCAGCTCCCCTTCGCTCTCGCCGATCAGCTCGGTGCGCCAGCCGCGGGCCTCGGCATAGCGGGCATACATGCGCAGCACATCGCCGGCGAACAATGCCGCCTCGGCCCCGCCGGTTCCAGCACGGACCTCCAAGAAGACGTTGCGCCGGTCGTTGGGGTCGGGCGGCAGGAGCAGGCGCTGGAGCTCTGGCTCCAGAGCGTCGCGGCGGGCGCGGGCGGCGGCGACCTCGTCGCGGGCCAGCTCCGCCATCTCCGGGTCCCGCAGCAGGTCCTCCGCGGCGGCGATTTCGGCCTCGATCGTCGCTGTAAAGGGCGAAGCACTCTGCCACTGGCTCGACTTGGGCGTACTCGCGGCTCAGGTCGCGGTAACCGGTCCTGGTTGGCCTGGACCTCAGGCTCTGCGAGCAACGCGGTGACCTCGCCGAAGCGCTCATCGAGTCGCTCCAGCTTGGTTCGGATGGAGGGATTCACTGCTTCGCCTCAGGCGTGGCCTTGGTGTCCGAGGAGAGTTGGAACAGGTCGTTGGCTGCATCGAGCAACTGAACATTGCCTTCCCGCCCGGCCTGGCGCATGCGCACGCTGGGGGTGTGCAGGAGTTTGTTGGTCAGCGTGTGCGCGAGGAAGCCCAAGACCTCCTCCGCGGGTCTGCCCGTCTCTAACTGGTGCTGGGCCCGTGCCAGGACTTCATCGCGCGCCTGCTCGGCCCCCTGGCGGAAGCCCTGGATAAGGTTGACTGCATCGAGGGAGCGCAGCCAAGCCATGAATTCCCCGGCGTGGAAGTCGACGATCTCCTGCGCCTGGCGAGGCTGCTTCGCGGCGGGACCGCAGGCCCTCGTCCACTACGCCCTGGAGATCGTCCACGGTATAGAGGTAGACATCGCTCAGGTCGGCGACCTCGGGCTCGATGTCCCTCGGGACGGCCAGGTCGACCATGAGTATCGGGCGGTGGCGCCGCTTCTTCAGGGCGCGCTCGACCGCGCCCTTGCCGAGTACCGGCAGCGGGCTGGCCGTCGAGGAAATAACAATATCGGCCTCGGGGAGGTGGTTGACGATCTCGGTGAGCGCGATGGCGAAGCCGTCGAACTGCGTCGCCACTGCGTGGGCGCGCTCGACCGTGCGGTTGGCTACCACGATGCGTCCGACACCGTGCTGATGGAGGTGCCGGGCCGCCAGTTCAATGGTCTCCCCGGCCCCGATGAGGAGCGCCGTTTGCGTGGCGAGGTCGCTGAAGATCTGGCGGGCCAGGCTCACCGCGGCAAAGGCGACTGAGACTGGGCTGTGGCCGATGGCCGTGTCGGTGCGGACCTGCTTGGCGACCGAGAAACAGTGCTGGAACAGGCGTCCCAGCAGCTTGCCGTTACACCCGCAGGCCTCGGCGTTGGTGAAGGCGGTCTTTGACCTGTCCGAGGATCTGGGGTTCGCCGAGGACCATGGAGTCGAGCCCGCTCGCCACCAGCATCAGATGGCGTACTGCATCCTGTCCGATGTGCGCATAAAGGTAGGGCGAGAGGCGATCCTCGCTCAGGCCATGGAAGGCGCTCAGCCAGGCCCGCACCGGTTCCTCTCCGTCCGCGCGCAGGACGCAGTACAGCTCGGTACGGTTGCAGGTCGAGAGGATCACGGCCTCCGCGACCTCACGGCCGGGTTGTCAGGCTGCGCAGCGCGCCGGCGATGATGTCGGGGCCGAAGGTCACACGCTCGCGAATCTCCACGGGCGCGGTCTTGTGGTTGAGGCCGAGGACCAGGATCTTCATGGGTTTGGGGCGGCGTTTGTCCGTTGGTCGCGTCGTGGGCCCTCACGAGCCGAGATTGGGCGTGGCGGGCCTTGCAGGCACGCAGCAAGGCGCCACATTATAAGGCGCGAAGCTCACGCCTGAAACCACGCGGCGCCGTGCGCCGGATCGGCGCCATCACGGCGACAGTGTCATCCGGTGTGGAATTTTTGTCACGGGTATTTTTTGCTACGGAACTGGTCGGTTATACTGATCTCAAAGCTATATCTCCTTACGAGCGCCGAGCGCAGAAGTTTTAAGTGAACGCCCCAAGAAGTTGCCCATTCGGTCTGCTAAACGACGCTGCTGCCCTGGTCCTCGCCAGTTGTTCCCTGGCCGGCTGGGCGGGGTGGGTGGGTGCGGCTGATGTCTACCCGCAACAGGCTCAAACGGCTACAGCCCCGGCGACGGAGCGGCCGACAGAGCTGACCGCCGATTTGGTCTATGCCGTCTTGGTGGCCGATGTCGCGACGCAACGGGGCAACCCGAGTCTCGCGTTCAACTACTATCTGCAGGCCGCGCGTCTGACCGCTGACCCCTCGATGGTTCAGTTGGCGGCCCGCGCTGCCCTCGCCTTGGATGACCGCGACGCCGAGCAGCGGGTGGCGAAATTGTGGCTGGAACTGGCACCAGATTCCCTGGAGGCCGAGCAGCTCGCTGCCTATGCGGCCCTAAAGGCCGAGAATATCCCGGTTGCGCTGAACCATCTGCGCCGCGTCATTGCGTTCGCCCATGACCGGGAGAAGGATGGCTACCTGCACGCGGCGCGCCTCCTGGCCGACGTGAAGCCCGTACAGCGTCGCCTCGACTTGTTGCGGGACTTGATTGCGGAAGACGGTGAGACCGCGGAGGCGTACTACGCCCTCGCCCTGGTCGCCGCCGGTGCCGAGCGGTACGACGACGCCGTCGCCGCGACTCGTCGCGCCCTGCAGTTGAAGTCGGACTGGAGCGAGCCGCGCATCTTCCTGGTTCGCCTCCTGCTAGGCCAGAACAAGCGCACGGAAGCACGCGACACCTTGGAGGAGTATATCGACAAGAGCCCGGACGACCGCGGGCTGCGCATGCTCTACGCTCAGCTGCTTGTGGACGAGAAGGAATTCTCGATTGCCCGCGGGGTGTTCGAGCGCATGCTGAGCAAGGCGCCGAAGGAACCAGATGTCCTGTTTGCGCTGGGGATACTGTCCCTCCAGTTAGACGACACCGCGTCGGCGCGGGAGTATTTCACTCGGCTCGACGACACCGGTCAGCGTAAGGACGATGCCGCGTTCTACCTCGGGCAGCTAGAGGACGATGCTGGAAACGCAGAGGCTGCCTTGTCCTGGTACCTGAGGGTCGGTGGGGACAACGAGTCGGATGCCCAGGTCCGGGTCGCGCGGATCTACGCAGTTCAAGGGCAGATCAAGCGCTCGCGCGAGGTCTTACAGCGGTTGCGTGATGAGCACGCAGATGATTTGGTGGCCCTGTTCATGATCGAGGCAGAGATCCTCAAGGGGGTCGGGTTGGACCAGGAAGCCATGGTTGTCTACGACAGTGCTTTGTCGCAAGTTCGGGGCAATCCTGACCTACTCTATGCTCGCGCCCTGCACGCTGCCAGTTTGGACCGGGTGGATATCCTCGAGCGCGACTTGAATGCCGTCCTCGAACAGGATCCGACGAACGCGGAAGCCCTCAACGCGCTCGGTTATACACTGGCGGACCGCACGGACCGGTACGCGGAGGCCCTCGGGTACATCCAGCGGGCTATTGAGATCAAGCCCGATGAACCGGCAATACTCGATAGCATGGGTTGGGTCCAGTACCGCCTCGGCAAGCTGCGGGAAGCGCTCAAGTACCTCCAGCGAGCCGTTGAGCGGACCCGCGACGGCGAGATCGCCGCCCACCTCGGCGAGGTCCTATGGGCATTGGGGGAGCGGGACGAGGCTTGGCGGGTGTGGGAGGGGGCCTTGGCGGAGTTTCCCGACCACGCCTACTTGCTTCAGGTCATCGGACGACACCGGGTAACCAGCACAGAAAACGGCAAATGAGCCCCCCGGCGGTCGCTGGGCTGCCTTGGCCGGCGCCCGCCAAGCTCAACCTGATGCTGCGGATCCTGGGCCGGCGATCGGACGGTTACCATCGCCTGCAGACGGTATTTCAGTTCATCGATCGCTGCGATCTGGTGCATTTAGCGCTACGGTCGGATGGGCGCATCGAGCGCCGCGCGAACATCCCTGGGGTCTCCGCAGACGCCGACCTGACGGTGCGGGCGGCGCGGCTCCTGCAAGGGCATACAGGGAGCGGCCTAGGTGCCGACATTGAGGTCGAGAAGCGTCTACCCCTGGGTGGCGGGCTTGGGGGCGGCAGCTCGGACGCCGCCGCAACCCTGGTGGGACTCAATCATCTTTGGGGCACCGGGTTGGACCTCTCTGCCCTGGCCGGACTGGGCCTGCGGCTTGGAGCCGACGTGCCGGTCTTCGTCCGTGGATTGGCCGCCTGGGGCGAGGGGATCGGCGAGGAGCTGGTCCCCATGCAGCTGTCAGAGCCTTGGTATTTGGTCCTCACGCCCCCGGTTGCCGTGTCCACCGCAGGCGTCTTCGCAGATCCAGGATTGACAAGGAATTCTGCCCCGATGACAATACACGACTTTGCTCGCGGGGTCGCCGCGAACGACTGCCTGGCGGTGGTCAGGCGGCGGTATCCGGAGGTTGGGCGGGCCCTTGGCTGGCTTGCGGCCTGGGGCGAGGCGCACTTGACCGGTACCGGCAGCTGCGTTTTTGCGGCCTTTGCGGATCGAGACGCAGCGCTGGCGGCACGAGATGCGGCACCTGCCGATCTGGGCGGCTTCGTCGCCCGAGGTCTCAACCGTTCGCCTCTGTTGGACCGCCTGGATGGCCGGGTCGGCGACCCGTAGCGCTGCTGCGGGCCAGGGGGCGAGCAAGACGCGCCGCAACTCTGGCTTTCGCAATTCAACTGGGGCGTCGCCAAGCGGTAAGGCACTGGGTTTTGATCCCTGCATTCCCAGGTTCGAATCCTGGCGCCCCAGCCAACCTTCTGCTCCCCGGTGCAGACGAGGTAGCAGGTCTTGCCCGCCAGTCACATGATGGTGTTCTCCGGGAACGCCAACCCGGCGCTGTCCGCTGAGATCGCCGGCCATCTCGGACTCCCGCTGGGCAAGGCCGTCGTCGGTCAGTTCAGCGACGGCGAGGTCATGGCCGAGATTCAGGAGAACGTCCGCGGCCGCGACGTCTTCGTGGTTCAGCCGACGGGGGCGCCGACCAACGACAACCTGATGGAGCTGTTGGTGATGATCGACGCCCTGCGCTGGGCGTCGGCCAAGCGCATCACCGCGGTGATCCCCTATTTCGGCTATGCGCGCCAGGATCGGCGCCCACGCTCGGCTCGGGTGCCGATCACGGCCCGCCTGGTGGCGAAGATGATCGGGCACGCGGGTGCGGATCGGGTGCTGACCGTGGATCTGCACGCCGACCAGATTCAGGGCTTTTTCGACATCCCGGTCGACAACGTCTACGCATCGCCGATCCTGCTCGGCGACGTCTGGCGCCAGAAGTATCCGAGACCTGATGGTGGTCTCCCCGGACGTGGGCGGCGTGGTGCGCGCTCGCGCCCTGGCCAAGCGGCTGGACGATGCGGAGCTGGCCATCATCGACAAGCGCCGACCGCGGCCCAACGAGGCCAAGGTCATGAACATCATCGGCGACGTCGAGGGGCGGTCCTGCGTCCTCATCGACGATCTGGTCGACACCGCGGGGACCCTGTGCCAGGCGGCCGGGGCGCTCAAGAGCCACGGGGCCACCCGCGTCGTGGCCTACTGCACTCACCCGGTCCTGTCCGGACCCGCCGTGGACAACATCAGCCAGTCCCAGCTGGACGAACTGGTGGTCACCAATACCCTGGCGCTGCGCCCGGAGGCGCAGGCCTGTGCCCGGATCCGGCGTGCTGAGCATCGGCCAACTGCTGGCGGAGACCATGCGCCGGGTATCTAACGAAGAATCGGTCAGCTCACTGTTCGTCGATTGAGCTTCGGTCTTGCAGGGATCGGGGCGAACGCCCCTCAGTCGCCGGGGTCCTGGTCGCGGGATCCCGGTTGTGTTATCGTCACCGGAGAACGTCACATGATCGAGACCTTTGAACTTGTTGCGGAGTCCCGCAGCGACACGGGGAAGGGTGCGAGCCGCCGCCTGCGTCGCTCGGGGATGGTCCCCGGAATCGTCTACGGGGGTCGGCAGGATCCCGAGATGATCTGCCGTCGGCCACAACGCCCTGGTGCGTCACCTGGAAAATGAGGCCTTCTACTCTCACGTCCTGACGCTGAAGGTCGGCGATGCAGAGTCCAAGGTGGTGCTCAAGGACCTGCAGCGCCACCCGGCCAAGCCCTTCGTCATGCATGCAGATTTCCAGCGCGTCAGCGCCGACGAGAAGCTGCGCATGATGGTGCCGCTGCACTTCATCAACGAGGGCAGCTCCGTGGGGGTTAAGGCTGGCGGTCAGGTCTCGCACAACCTTACCGAGGTCGAAATCACCTGTCTGCCCAAGCACCTGCCGGAGTTCATCGCGGTCGATATGGCCGACATGGATGTGGGTGACATCCTGCACCTGTCGGAGCTGCTCCTGCCGGAGGATGTGGCCCTGGCACATGCACCGGACCCGGATGTCCCCGTCGCCATCGTTCATACTGGCCACATCGGTGACGAAGAGGGTGAGGAGGGTGAAGAGGGCGCCGAGCTCCAGCCTGACTAAGCTTTTGCGGCTAGGGCCGGGCGGCGTCGCCGCCCTTAGCCCTTCTCCCTAACCCCCACACGACCCCGTCAAGCGTTCCAGTCCGATGGCCGAGCCTGGCATTCGCTTGATCGTAGGCTTGGGCAACCCAGGCCCAGAGTACGAGGCCACACGCCACAACGTCGGCTTCTGGCTTGGTGAGGCCATCGCCCTCGGTCATGGCGGTGTTTTCCGGCTGGAACCCAAGTTCCACGGTCTGCTTGCCCGCGTCGCGCTGACAGGCCAGGACCTCCGCCTGCTCAAACCAGCGACCTATATGAACCGCAGTGGCCAGTCGGTCGCCGCGGTGGCACGCTATTTCGATGTTGCCCCCGAGCAGATTCTGGTTGCCCACGATGAGCTTGATCTGCCCGTGGGGGCGCTCCGCCTCAAGCAGGGCGGTGGCCATGCCGGCCACAATGGATTGCGGGACATCATCAACGCGCTGGGGAGCCGGGAGTTTTGGCGTCTGCGCATCGGCATCGACCACCCAGGTGAGAAACATTTGGTCACCAACTATGTACTGGGTCGCGCGACCAGGGCGGAAGAGGCGGCCATCCGCGAGTTGTTCCAGGAGGCCGACGGTGCCCTGCCGGATTTGGTTCGCGGGGATTTCCAGCGGGCAATGCATCGGCTGCACAGCGGTCGCTGAGGGAAGTCATAAGGACCGCCGTGGGCCGGCCTTAGGCGATTGCCGGAAAATCATGTACCAGATGGCGCCGGATTTACGTCCGCCTTCAAGGAGTACCGGCAGGAGCATAGCAGGGCTATGTGACTGCTGGCGCGACAAAGAAGGTGGGCGCAAAGACAAGCTGGCTGGTGCATGATTTGACAGAAATCGCCTTAGGGTCGGGAAATGGAAAAGGCCGCCCGGGGGCGGCCTTTCTCTTTCAGGGCCCGACCGCGCTCAGTTGAACAGATAACTAAAGGCGATACCGACCTCATACTGCGTCATCGAGATGGATGGATTGCTGCCAGCAGTGAAGGCGCTGGACCCGGAGACCGTCTGCTCGGGGGCATACATGGCCCAGCCGGTGATCTCGTAGTTTTTCGCCAATTTCGTGGTCAGACCGATGGTCCAGTGGTCCGTGACGACCGCGGGGGCGAGCACGTTGAAGGGGACCTCGGACTCCTTGATGACCTGGTTGTTGTGGTTGTAGCCGGCGCGCACCGTCCACTCCGGGTTGATGACGTACTGGACGCCGAACTTGATGACGGTCGCGTCGCTCCACCCGAAGCCAGCGCCGTTGGATCCGCCGAGGCAGTAGCTGGCGTCATAGGTCCCGCCGAAGTTGGGCTGGCCAAACGCCGCGCCGACGTCGCACTTCTGGGCCAGCTGGTTGCTGTTGCCGATGGCATCGACGTCGCTGTACCAGATCTGCGACACGTCCAGGGCGAAGGACAGCTTGTCGGTTGGCTTGAAGGCCAGGCCGATGGTGCCGACCGCCGGTATATCGAACTCGCCGCCGTTGGCGTAGAGGTCGGAGTAGCTGTCGAACTTGGTCATGTAGGTCTTGGTACGGTAGGACAGGGCTAGGTTGACCATCGGGTTGACCTTCCACAGCCCGCCGATCTGGACGCCTGCCCCGTAGGACCACTCCGTGTCGTTGTCCGTCAGGTTCTGGGCGGCAACAGGCGCCTGACCTCGGCTGGAAATCAGGGACTGGGTGGTGACCTCCGTGAAACCGGCAAAGGCGCCGAGTCCCTTCGCCTCGAAGCTCTGTGCGGCCAGGATCAGGCTTGCGCCGAGGTTGAAGCTCTCGTTCAGGCGGCGGGAGTAGGTCAGGGCAAGGCCGAGCTGCTCCAGGTTGATGCCGGTATTGCCGCCACCCAGGCCGAACTGGTTGTTGGGGCTGTTGCCGCCGTAGGTGCCGAAATCAAATGCAGTGAACTGGCTGCCGTACTGGGTGTTCATGCCGCCGTTGCCGTACAGAGCGACACCGATGGCGCTGTTGGCGTCCAGCGGCTGAGCATAGGCGATCGTCGGGATCAGGAAGTCGTTGTTGCGGCTCTCGACTTCGCCGCCCATCAGGTTGGCGCCGACGGGTCCGAGCGCACCCACGGTCAGATCCGAGCCGGTGTACTTGCGGATCGGGCTGAACCATTTGACCGCGATGTCCGCACGCTGCCCGACCTCCACCAGCCCGGCGGGATTGTCGATCAGGGAGGCCGCGTCCTGGGGCAGGGCGCTGTCCGCGCCGCCCATGCCGCTGGAGATGGGGGAGTAGCCGTGGGACATGTAGCCATTGGTCGCTTGGGCAACAGGGACCGCAGTGGCGCAGGCGAGCCCGACGGCGATGGCGATGAGGTTGAGTTTCATGGGATTCCTCCTGGCTGAGTGAGCGCCTGCTAGTGGGGCTTGGCGCGGGTGGGCTGGACAATCGTTGTAATTAGACTACATGTGACAGATATGATTACGCTGTTGTTGCGGATTGTCAATGGCAAAGCAAATAAAATCCCACGAAGGGCGGATTGCGCCGATCGTCGCATGGTCGCTACAGTGGCGTGTGCGTTGGTGGGGGCGGGCTAGTGGCTTGCGGGGCGGCCGGCCCTCGGGCGGGCCGGCCGTGGGGCTTCAATGGTCGGGAGGGGTTCGCCGGGGCGGGGCGCCCCAGCGGTCGGCGGATGTCGTTAGGGTTAGGGGAAGCGCTGATTTAAGCGTTTCCCGTGCGGGCCACGGAGGGCCCGCCATTTTCAACGGCGCTAAGCCGTTGAAAATGGAGCGCTCCACGAGTCGCGCCTCGGGGAGCGCGAGCTGATTCAAGCCAGGGATGGCTTTAAATCAGCATCCCCTTAGGGGCAGGCGGCCTTGTCACCCGGGACCTTTCCTGTGGTGGTAAGGAAGCCATCGAAGGGACCCATGACCCCCATGGCTTCACCCTTGGGGCCTTCGAACTTCAATTTGCCGGTCATCATGGCCCCCATCGCCCCGCAGCCGAATTTGCCCTCGCCCATGCAGGTCCAGTCCTCGTCCGTGGCGTGCATGAGATAGTCGACATCGAGGTTGAGTTTGGGGTGCGTGATAGCCCCGCCGCGAACGCAGGCGGCCTTGCCGCCCTGCTCGGAGAGTTCGAGCTCCACGGCGGTTTTAGGGCCGCACTTGGTGCGGTACAGGTGGATCACCTTGTAGCCGCGGCCCGCGTCGTTCTTGGCCCAGGCGTCGCCTGCGAGTCCCTTGGTCAAGGTGGCGTTGGCGTTCCAGGCCTTGCACATCTGGGACGCCCACTCGGCGTCCATGAAGGTGGCGGCCTGGGTGACGCCGGCAGCGGCAAAGCCGATGGCGCCGATGAAGGCTGTGATGCTGTGTTTCATGGCTTGTCTCTCCTGAGTACGTCGTTGATTGTCGTGCGGTGCGGGTCGGACGCTTGGTCTTCGCCCGCAATTGTAGATCGACTGACGCCGGAGGCGCGAGCAGCCGTTGGGAAGGGTGTCCCCTGCGGACCGGTTCTCGGTCCGGCGTCAGGCGGGCCTGACCGGGCCTCGGCCGATGGAGATATAGGTGATGCCTGCCCCCGACACCTGTCGTGGGTCAAGGACGTTGCGTCCGTCGATGACGACTGGCTGCTTCAGCCGGGAGGCAAGGGCCCTGTAGTCGGGGCTGCGAAACTGGGACCACTCGGTGACGATGACCAAGGCGTCGGCTCCGTCGACCGCGGCCATCGCGTCCTCGGTCAAGACGAGGTCGTCGCGTTCTCCGTAGATACGTCGGGCCTCCTCCATGGCGGCAGGGTCGAAGGCGCGCACCCGCGCCCCAGCGCGCCAAAGGGCCTCCATCAGGGTCCGGCTCGACGCCTCACGCATGTCGTCAGTGTTGGGTTTGAACGATAGGCCCCACAGGGCGATGGTCCGGCCCTCGACTTGTCCGTCGAAAGCGTCTCGGATTTTCTGGAAAAGCACATTCTTCTGCCGAAAATTGACGGCTTCCACCGCGCTCAGCAGTTGGGCATCGTAACCGATCGTGCGTGCGGTGCGCTCCAAGGCCCGAACGTCCTTGGGGAAGCAGGAACCGCCATAGCCGCAGCCCGGGTAGATGAATTGGTAACCGATGCGCGGGTCGGAGCCGATACCGACGCGCACCTTCTCGATATCGGCGCCGACAGCCTCAGCGATGTTGGACAGCTCGTTCATGAAGCTGATCTTGGTGGCGAGCATGGCATTCGCGGCGTACTTGGTGAGCTCCGCGGACCGCACGTCCATGACAATGAGGCGGTCGCGGTTGCGGTTGAAGGGGGCGTACAGGGCCCGCAGAAGCTCGGCGGTGCGCGGGTTGTCCGTTCCGACGATTATTCGGTCCGGGCGCAAGAAGTCGTCGATCGCAGCCCCCTCTTTGAGAAACTCCGGGTTGGATACGACGTCGAACTCTACCGCCGCTCCGCGGGCCGCCTGCGCTTGACGCACGGCCTTGCCGACCTGATCAGCCGTTCCGACGGGTACGGTGGACTTGTCGACGATGATCCGGTAGTCGTCCATGCGCTCTCCAATGGTGCGGGCGACAGCCAGGACGTGTGTGAGGTCCGCCGACCCGTCCTCGTCGGGCGGCGTCCCGACCGCAACGAACTGGAAAAGCCCGTGCTTCACGCCCTCCGATGGGTCGGTCGAGAACGAGATTCGCCCGGCAGCCCGATTCTTCCTCAGCATCTCGTCGAGTCCGGGCTCGTAGATGGGTACTCCACCTGCGTTGAGGACGGCGATCTTCTCGGGATCTACATCAATGCAGAGGACGTTGTTGCCGACTTCCGCCAGGCACGCGCCCGTGACGAGGCCGACATACCCGCTGCCGAAAACCGTGACGTTCATCGTTGTCTCCTGGGGCTTGCATTGGCGGCAGACCCTGCGCCCGGGCATCCCCGGCGTGGTACCGCAAGGGCCAATCATGCTAGCAAACAGGCGGGGCCCTGTCCCAAGGCCGCGCGTTGCGCGGCCGGGTGTCCGGCATGCTGGGCATGCCCCGATTGTGATTGACGCCCGCTGGGGCCCCTCGTATACTGCGCCGCTCGTTTCGGAGGGGTTCCCGAGCGGTCAAAGGGATCAGACTGTAAATCTGACGGCTCAGCCTTCGGAGGTTCGAATCCTCCCCCCTCCACCAGCATGGGATTGAGCCCTGGCGCAGGGGGGCGACGCAGCGCTAGGGAAGTATCGCCTTCGCCATGGCGGCTGCGGGCGGGCGGGCTGTTGAGGCCGGTCCCCTGGGCGGCCATGGACTCGGTGGCGATGAGCCTCGCCGAGGCGACTCAGGGGGGTCACGGCGGGTGTAGTTCAATGGTAGAACCTCAGCCTTCCAAGCTGATGGTGTGGGTTCGATTCCCATCACCCGCTCCATTCATGATTGGACTCGGCCGTTTCTGCCCATGTAGCTCAGCTGGTAGAGCACACCCTTGGTAAGGGTGAGGTCTCCGGTTCGATTCCGGACATGGGCTCCATTTGCTTCGTCGTGCCGGCCATCGGGTGAGCTAGATCGGTGCTCCTTCTTGACCATTTTGAATCTGCGGAGAACACGTCATGTCCAAAGGAAAATTCGAGCGTAAGAAGCCGCACGTCAACGTCGGCACGATTGGGCACGTCGACCACGGCAAGACGACGCTGACGGCGGCGATTACCATGGTCCAGGCGAAGAAGTTCGGCGGCGAGTTCAAGGCCTACGACCAGATCGACAATGCCCCCGAGGAGCGTGCGCGCGGCATCACGATTGCCACCGCGCACGTCGAGTACGAGACGACCAAGCGCCACTATGCGCACGTGGACTGCCCCGGACACGCCGACTACATCAAGAACATGATCACCGGAGCGGCGCAGATGGACGGGGCCATCCTGGTGGTGTCTGCGGCCGACGGCCCGATGCCGCAGACCCGCGAGCACATTCTGCTGGCGCGCCAGGTCGGCGTACCCTACGTGCTGGTGTACATGAACAAGGCCGACATGGTCGACGACGCCGAGTTGCTGGAGCTGGTCGAGATGGAGGTGCGCGAGCTGCTCTCCAGCTACGACTTCCCCGGCGACGACACCCCGATCATCACCGGATCGGCGCTCAAGGCCCTGGAAGGGGACGAGAGCGACATCGGCGTGCCCTCCATCGGGCGGCTGGTGGACGCGCTCGACGCCTACATCCCGGAACCGGTGCGTGCCCTGGATAAGCCCTTCCTGATGCCCATCGAAGACGTCTTCTCCATCGCCGGTCGCGGTACCGTCGTGACCGGGCGGGTGGAGCGCGGCATCGTCAAGGTCGGCGACGAAGTGGCCATTGTCGGCATCCGCGACACTGTCAAGACCACCTGCACCGGTGTGGAGATGTTCCGCAAGCTCCTCGACCAGGGCCAGGCCGGCGACAACGTCGGCGTGCTGCTGCGCGGCACCAAGCGTGATGACGTGGAGCGCGGGCAGGTGCTGGCCAAGCCCGGCACCATCACCCCCCACACCCACTTCGAAGCCGAGGTATACGTGCTGGGCAAAGACGAAGGCGGGCGGCACACCCCGTTCTTCAACGGCTATCGGCCGCAGTTCTACTTCCGCACCACGGACGTCACCGGCGCCTGCGAGTTGCCGGAGGGGATCGAGATGGTCATGCCTGGAGACAACGTCAAGATGACCGTCCAGCTGATCGCCCCGATCGCCATGGAAGAGGGGCTGCGCTTTGCCATCCGCGAGGGTGGTCGTACCGTCGGCGCCGGCGTCGTCGCCAAGATCATCGAGTAACAGTCGAGTAAGAGTCATGTCGGCGGATCCTGTGGCGGTGTGAGGGGTCTCCCTTTCCGTCGCCGGTCCGCGCAGCCCAGTTTTTCTAGGCCAGTAGCTCAATTGGTAGAGCAGCGGTCTCCAAAACCGCAGGTTGGGGGTTCGAGCCCCTCCTGGCCTGCCATTTTTCTTTTTGCGCACACGGCGCACGATCTCCCATGAATGCAAAAGCTGAGGTGGAAGGCGCCGGTTTGGACACTGTCAAACTGGCGGCGGCGGCGATTTTGCTGGTCGGCGGCATCTACGCCTTCTACTACTTCGCCGCCTATTCGGTCCTGCTGCGTGTTATTGCGCTCCTGGCGGTGGGTGGGGCTGCGGCTGCCGTCGCGCTTCAGACGCAACCTGGCCGCGATCTCTGGCAGTTCATCGCTGCTGCTCGCATGGAAGTGCGCAAGGTCGTTTGGCCGACCCGCCAGGAGACTCTCCAGACCACCTTGGTCGTCATCGTGATGGTCCTCATCCTTTCCATCGTGCTGTGGCTGTTTGACCTCGCCCTCATGGCGATTCTCCACGCCGTAACCGGCAAGGGGAGCCTAGGGCATGCCGATGCGCTGGTACGTGATTCATGCCTACTCGGGGTTTGAGGGGCAGGTTAAGCGCTCCCTCGAGGAACGTATCCGCCGGGCAGGTATGGAGGACAAGTTCGGGACCGTGCTCGTACCCACCGAAGAGGTGGTGGAGATGCGCGGCGGGCAGCAGCGTAAGAGCGAGCGAAAGTTCTATCCGGGGTACGTGTTGGTCAATATGGAGATGACCGACGAGACTTGGCATTTGGTCAAGAGTGTCCCCAAGGTCATGGGCTTCATCGGGGGTACCGGCGACCGGCCCGCCCCGGTCCCGGATCGGCAGGCCGACGCCATTTTGCAGCGCATGCAGGAGGGTACGGAGAAGCCACGGCCAAAGGTGCTCTATGAGCCGGGTGAGGTCGTGCGCGTCACCGATGGTCCCTTCACCGACTTCAATGGTGTCGTCGAAGAGGTCGATTACGAAAAGAACCGCCTCAAGGTGTCGGTGCTCATCTTCGGTCGGTCTACGCCAGTGGACCTGGAATTCGCTCAGATCGAAAAGGGGTGAGCCCTGAACCACCGATTGGTGGCAAGCTGCCAGGAGGCACGCAATCTCCAGGAGTCGCAAGGCGGAGTCGGATCAGGTTTAGGACGGGCTTGGCGGCGATTTCGGCTTCAGGTGGGGTGCCCCAGTCGGCCAACGGTACTGCAACCTTCGGTCTGGAGGTCGCCTAACGCCGCGGGCAAACGCCACGCGGTAACGGGGAGCCAGCCTTCACGGTTGGCGATCGAACCCACAGGAGATGCCAAATGGCAAAGAAGATTACGGCCTACATTAAGCTGCAGGTCAAGGCCGGCGAGGCCAACCCGAGTCCTCCGGTCGGTCCGGCTCTGGGTCAGCACGGTGTGAACATCATGGAGTTCTGCAAGGCGTTCAATGCCAGGACGCAGAGCCAAGAGAAGGGGCTTCCGACTCCGGTCGTCATCACCGTCTATTCCGATCGCAGCTTCACCTTCATCACGAAGACACCGCCCGCTGCCGTCTTGCTGGCCAAGGCGCTGGGGCTGGCCAAGGGGAGTAGCACCCCGAATAAGTTGAAGGTCGGTACCGTGACCCGCGCTCAGCTTGAAGAGATTGCGACCCTCAAGATGCCCGACCTGACGGCGGCAGACATGGATGCCGCGGTGCGCACCATTGCTGGAAGCGCCCGCTCCATGGGGCTCAATGTCGAGGGGGTGAACTGATGGCCAAGCTGTCCAAGCGTATGCAAGCAATCCGTGGCCAGGCCGTGCGCGGCAAGATTTATCCCGCCGAAGAGGCGTTTCGGCTGCTCAAGGACCTGTCTAAGGTCAAGTTCACAGAGAACGTCGACGTCGCCGTCAACCTTGGCGTGGACCCGCGCAAATCGGACCAGGTGGTGCGCGGTGCGACTGTCCTGCCTCATGGCATCGGCAAATCGGTGCGCGTCGCCGTGTTCGCCCAAGGTGCTGCTGCCGATGCGGCGAAGGAGGCGGGTGCGGAGCGGGTTGGCATGGAGGACCTGGCCGAGGAGGTCAAGGCCGGTCAGATGGATTTCGATGTAGTCGTCGCGAGCCCGGACGCCATGCGGGTGGTCGGGCAGCTGGGCAAGATCCTGGGCCCCCGCGGTCTGATGCCGAATCCGAAGGTCGGTACCGTAACGCCGAATGTTGCCGAGGCCGTACGCAACGCCAAGGCCGGTCAGGTGCGCTATCGCACGGACAAGGCGGGCATCATTCACTGTCCCCTGGGTAAGCTCACCTTCGAGGAAGTTGCGCTACGTGAGAATCTGGAGGCCCTGCTGTCGAATCTGAACAAGGCGAAGCCCAGCACATCCAAGGGCGTCTACATGCGCAAGGTCACCGTGTCCACGACCATGGGTCCAGGCTTGACGATTGACCATTCCACGCTGGCCGGGTCCTGATCCGGCGCGGCTTGGTGAAGTTGACGATTTTATACGAGACATCTGGGAGGGCTTTTTCCCCTCTCCCGGAGCAGAGCTTTGGGGCACTGACCCTCTGGGTCGGTTGCCGTCAAAGACCGCAGGTGCCCGATTGTCGGAGCGGGATGTCCCGGCGACGGGCTTAATTCGCGAGGACCTGCGCAGACGGTGCCCAGAAGTCAGGTTATTGCCTGATGACGGTGCACTTGAGGGTTGCCGCACGGGGCCGGAGTGGCCCTGGCGGTGTTCGTCGGGGCATCGGCCCCAGCATACCGTAATCAGGAGGTGACAGTGGCGCTGAATTTTGCGCAGAAGCAAGCCATCGTCGCCGAGGTCGCGGAAGTCGCAAAGACTGCGTATTCGGCCATTGGAGCTGAATATCGAGGGCTGTCCGTCGAGGACATGACCGCCCTGCGTGTCGAGGCACGCAAGGTTGGGGTCTATGTCCGCGTGGTCAAGAACACCCTCGCGCGGCGGGCGCTAGCGGACACGAGTTTTGCTTGCATGCAGGATGGTCTCAAGGGGCCGCTCATCCTGGCATTTTCGCAGCAGGACCCGGGGTCCGTCGCGCGCGTCGCGCAGGCCTTTGCGAAAACGCACGACAAGTTCCAGGTCAGGCTGATCTCCGTTGGGGGGCAGCTACTGGAGCCGTCGCAACTCGGCGCGTTGGCGAAGATGCCGACCTACGAAGAGGCGATCAGCCAGCTGATGGCCCTCATGAAGGCCCCGGTGCAGAAGCTTGCAGCGACGATTAATGAGGTCCCGAGCAAGCTGGTCCGTACCCTCGCTGCGATTCGCGACGCCAAACAGGCGGCGTAAGCAGTTAGCCGGCAACCTGACAGACAGAGATTTTTTTGGAGAGAATAATGGCCGTTTCTAAAGAAGACATCCTCGACGCGATCGGCAACATGACCGTACTTGAGGTGGTGGATCTCATCAGCGCCATGGAGGAAAAGTTCGGAGTAACCGCCGCCGCCGCTGTGGCCGCTGGTCCCGCTGCCGCCGTCGAGGCCGCTCCGGTCGAGGAGCAGACGGAGTTCAATGTCGTCCTCACTGGTTTCGGTGCCAACAAGGTGTCCGTGATCAAGGTGGTGCGCGCCCTGACGGGGCTCGGCCTGAAGGAGGCGAAGGACGCCGTCGAGGGTGTGCCCACCGTCGTCAAGGAGGCCGTATCCAAGGCCGACGCCGACGATGCCAAGAAGCAGTTGGAAGAGGCGGGCGCTACGGCCGAAGTGAAGTAACGGCGCATTGCGTCGCTCCACGCTTCGTGAAGCGTTCGGGCTGGCGGCGAGGAGCCGCCGGCCTTTTCCCGTTTGTGTTGCGCTCGCCGACGCGGGTCTGTTGGCGGCCAAGACGCGCTGGCCCTGGGCGGCGCACTTTTTGGCGCCCCTGTCCTAACCGGCAGCCGGACGCCCTGGACCGGGGCCTGGACCTTGGCGCCGGCTGCAGCAATTAAGGGACTCCTCCAAGCACTTCGAGGGAAGGCAGTATGGTCTATTCGTTTACCGAGAAAAAGCGCATCCGTAAGGACTTCGGCAAGCGGCCGAGCATTCTGGATGTTCCCTTCCTGCTCGCGACCCAGATCGAGTCCTACCGCGAGTTCCTGCAGTTCGATGTGCCCAGCGCGCGGCGCGGGGACATTGGCCTGCATGCCGCCTTTAAGACCGTGTTCCCCATCGAGAGCTATTCCGGGTACGCGGTGCTGGAGTACGTCAGTTACCGGCTCGGTGAACCCCCCTTCGATGTGCGTGAGTGCCACCTGCGTGGAGCCACCTATGCCGCGCCGCTGCGCGTGCTGCTGAGGCTGGTCATCTACGACAAGGAGGCTCCGGCCGGAACGAAGGTGGTTAAGGACGTGAAGGAACAGGAAGTGTACATGGGCGAGCTACCGCTCATGACCGACACTGGCACCTTCATCGTCAACGGAACCGAGCGGGTCATCGTGTCCCAGCTTCACCGCTCGCCCGGCGTCTTCTTCGATCATGACAAGGGCAAGACGCACTCGTCCGGCAAACTCTTGTTCTCGGCGCGGGTGATTCCCTATCGCGGGTCCTGGCTCGACTTCGAGTTCGACCCCAAAGACAACGTGTTCGTGCGTATCGACCGGCGGCGCAAGCTGCCTGCCACCATCCTGCTGCGCGCCCTCGGCTACAGCGTGGAGCAGATTCTCGAACGCTTCTTCGACACCGATACTTTCCGCTTCAGTCCCGAAGGTATCGAGCTGGATCTGGTGCCCGAGCGCCTGCGCGGTGAGACCGTCGGCTTCGACGTGAAGATCGGCGACGAGGTGGTGGTCGAGGCTGGGCGGAGAGTAACCGCCCGCCACATCCGAGAGCTGCAAAAGGCGGGCGTGGAACGGCTGGAGGTCCCGCCGGAGTTCGTCGTGGGGCGCATCCTGGCCCATGCCCAGGTGGATCAGGAGACCGGCGAGGTCCTGGCCGAGGCCAATGACCCCATCACCCCGGAGCTCGTCAGCGCACTGCGAGACAAGGGGATCGACCGCATCGAGACCTTGTTCGTGAACGACCTGGACCACGGACCCTACATCTCCGAGACCCTGCGGATCGATCCCACAACCAGCGACCTCGAGGCGCAGGTCGAGATCTACCGCATGATGCGCCCCGGTGAGCCGCCGACCAAGGAGGCAGCCCAGAACCTGTTTCACAACCTGTTCTTCGCCCCGGACCGCTACGACTTGTCGGCGGTCGGACGCATGAAGTTCAATCGACGTCTGGCCCGGGAGGCGGAGATCGGTCCCGGCGTTGTCTACGACGGCCGCTATTTCGGCGGACGCGGGGACGAATTCTCCAAGCGCCACTATGCGGAGCACGGCGACACGTCCGATGTCATCGACGCCCTCAAGATTCTGGTGGAGCTGCGTAACGGCCGCGGGACCGTCGACGACATCGACCATCTGGGTAACCGGCGCATCCGCTGCGTGGGCGAGATGGCAGAGAATCAGTTCCGCGTCGGGTTGGTGCGGGTGGAGCGCGCAGTCAAGGAACGCCTGTCGTTGGCCGAGTCCGAGGGGTTGATGCCCCAAGAGCTGATCAACGCCAAGCCGGTCTCGGCTGCGGTCAAGGAGTTCTTTGGCTCCAGCCAGCTTTCCCAGTTCATGGACCAGAACAATCCCCTCTCTGAGGTCACCCACAAGCGGCGCGTCTCGGCGCTGGGCCCTGGTGGTCTGGCGCGGGAGCGGGCAGGGTTCGAGGTGCGCGACGTCCATCCGACCCACTATGGCCGGGTGTGCCCCATCGAGACCCCTGAAGGCCCAAACATCGGCTTGATCAACTCGTTGGCGGTCTATGCCCGCACCAACCGCTTCGGCTTCCTGGAGACCCCCTACCGCAAGGTTGTCGATGCTCGAGTCACCAGCGAAATCGACTATCTCTCGGCTATCGAGGAGGGCAACTTCGTCATTGCCCAGGCCAATACGACCCTGGACGCGGGCGGGCTCCTGACCGATGCCCTGGTCTCCTGCCGGCATCAGAACGAGTTCGCCCTCAAGGCCCCGGAGGAGGTCCAGTATATGGACGTCTCCCCCCGGCAGATCGTCTCGGTTGCCGCGTCGCTGATCCCCTTTCTCGAGCACGACGACGCCAACCGCGCGCTCATGGGCTCGAACATGCAGCGCCAAGCCGTACCTACCCTGCGCGCCGAGAAGCCGCTTGTGGGGACCGGGATGGAACGTGTTGTTGCGAAGGATTCCGGCGTCACCGTGGTGGCCAAGCGCGGCGGAGTGCTCGAGTCCGTGGACGCGGCCCGTATCGTCGTGCGCGTCAACGATGACGAGGCCGAGCCGGGCGTCCCTGGTGTGGATATCTACAACCTCACCAAGTACACGCGGTCAAACCAGAATACTTGCATCAATCAACGCCCCCTCGTGAAACCGGGGGACGCTGTGGCGCGGGGGGACGTGCTGGCCGATGGGCCGTCCACGGACCTGGGCGAGCTGGCCCTGGGCCAGAACCTGCGCGTCGCCTTCATGCCCTGGAACGGCTACAACTTTGAGGACTCGATCCTGGTCTCGGAGCGCGTGGTCCAGGATGACCGCTTTACCAGCATCCACATCGAGGAGTTGAGCTGCCTGGCGCGAGACACAAAACTGGGGCCAGAGGAGATCACCGGCGACATCCCCAACGTGGGCGAGTCCGCCCTGGCGAAGCTTGACGAGTCGGGCATCGTCTATATCGGCGCCGAGGTGCGCGACGGCGACATCCTGGTCGGCAAGGTGACTCCCAAGGGCGAGACCCAGCTCACGCCGGAGGAGAAGCTCCTGCGGGCGATCTTCGGCGAAAAAGCCTCCGACGTGAAGGACACCTCGCTGCGGTTGCCCTCCGGCATGGCCGGCACCGTAGTGGACGTGCAGGTCTTCACCCGCGACGGGGTCGAGAAGGACAAGCGCGCCCTGCAGATCGAGGAGTTGGAGCTGGAGCAAGTCCGTAAGGATCTCGACGACCAACTCCGCATCATGGAGAACGACACTTTCCAGCGCGTCGAGAAGATGCTCATTGGCAAGGTGGCGGATGGCGGGCCGAATCTGCTCAAGGCCGGGACCAAGATCACCAAGACCTATCTCACCGAGCTCAACGACAAGGGCGCCAAGGACCACTGGCTCGAGATCCGGCTGCGCAACGAGGAGGCCGCGAGTCAACTCGAGACCGTGGCCAATCAGATCAAGCAGCAGCGCGAGGAGTTTCGGGGTCGCTACGAGGTCAAGCGGCGCAAGATCATCAGCGGCGACGACCTGGCCCCGGGTGTCCTCAAGATGGTCAAGGTTTACGTGGCGGTCAAGCGTCGCATCCAGCCCGGAGACAAGATGGCCGGCCGTCATGGCAACAAGGGTGTCATCTCCCTCGTGGTCCCGGTGGAGGACATGCCGTTTTCCGCCGACGGCAACCCGGTGGACATCGTGCTTAACCCGCTGGGCGTACCCTCGCGCATGAATGTGGGGCAGGTCCTGGAGACCCACCTGGGTTGGGCGGCCAAGGGCCTCGGCTACAAGATCGGAGGCATGTTGCAGCGCCATTCCCAGGCCCTGAGTGCTGTCGCAGAGCTGCGCACCTTCCTGGACCAGATCTACAACGGTAGTGGCAAGCGCGAGGACTTGTCGGGCTTCACTGACGACGAGATCCTTGACCTTGCGCGCCACCTGGTCTCGGGGGTCCCTCTGGCCACGCCGGTTTTCGACGGCGCCACGGAAGAGGAGATCCGTGCAATGCTGCGGCTGGCCGACCTTCCCGAGTCCGGGCAGACGACCCTCTTCGACGGGCGCACCGGCGACCCCTTCGAGCGCCCTGTGACCGTCGGCTACATGTACATGCTCAAGCTAAACCACCTGGTGGATGACAAGATGCATGCGCGCTCTACGGGGCCCTACAGTCTTGTGACCCAGCAGCCCCTGGGCGGCAAGGCGCAATTCGGCGGACAGCGCTTCGGTGAGATGGAAGTCTGGGCCCTGGAGGCCTACGGCGCCGCCTACACCCTGCAGGAGATGTTGACAGTCAAGTCTGACGACGTGAATGGGCGGACCAAGATGTACAAGAACATCGTCGATGGCGACCACCGGATGGAGGCGGCCATGCCGGAGTCCTTCAACGTGCTGGTCAAGGAGATCCGCTCTCTGGGGATCAACATCGAGCTGGAGCAGGACTGAGCCCGCGGCCAGCGGCGGCAATCGACCCCGCCGCCGCTGTCCGGCCCGCGGCCATCCGCCAGGCCCGCTCGCTCCGCGATCCCCGGCCCTATTCCCAGGAGATACTGAATTGAAAGACCTTCTAAAGATCATTAAGCAACAGGCCCAGGCCGTGGAGTTCGACTCGATCAAGATCGGGTTGGCCTCTCCCGACATGATCCGGTCCTGGTCTTGGGGCGAGGTCAAGAAGCCGGAGACCATCAACTACCGCACCTTCAAGCCGGAGCGCGACGGGCTCTTCTGCGCCAAGATCTTCGGCCCCATCAGCGACTACGAGTGTGTCTGCGGCAAGTACAAGCGGCTCAAGCACCGCGGCGTGGTGTGCGAGAAGTGCGGTGTGGAGGTGACGCTCGCCAAGGTCCGCCGCGAGCGTATGGGCCACATTGATCTGGCGAGTCCCGTGGCGCACATCTGGTTCCTCAAGTCCCTGCCCTCGCGGATCGGGCTCCTGCTGGACATGACGCTGCGCGACATCGAGCGCGTGCTTTACTTCGAGTCCTTCGTGGTGGTTGACCCCGGGATGACGCAGTTGGAGCGCGGCCAACTCTTGACGGACGAACAGTACCTTGACGCTCTGGAGGAGAACGGCGACGAATTCGACGCCCGCATGGGGGCCGAGGCGGTCTACGAGCTGCTGCGTACCCTGGATCTCCAAGCCGAGGTCCGGCGAATGCGCGAGGAGATCGAGACCACCACCGCCGAGTCCAAGATCAAGAAGCTGTCGAAGCGGCTCAAACTGATGGAGTCGCTCATCGAGTCCGGAAACCGCCCGGAATGGATGATCCTGAAGGTGCTGCCAGTTCTGCCGCCGGAGCTGCGGCCCCTGGTCCCGCTGGACGGCGGGCGCTTCGCCACCTCGGACCTCAATGACCTCTATCGTCGAGTCATCAACCGCAACAACCGCCTGAAGCGCCTGCTTGATCTGGTGGCACCGGACATCATCGTGCGCAACGAGAAGCGCATGCTCCAGGAGGCGGTGGACGCCCTGCTGGACAACGGCCGCCGCGGGCGGGCCATCACCGGGACCAATAAGCGCCCGCTCAAGTCCCTGGCCGACATGATCAAGGGCAAGCAGGGGCGATTCCGCCAGAACCTGCTCGGCAAACGCGTGGACTACTCCGGGCGCTCGGTCATCGTGGTGGGTCCAACCCTCAAGCTTCACCAGTGCGGCCTGCCCAAGCGCATGGCGCTCGAGCTGTTCAAGCCCTTCATCTTCAGCAAGCTGCAGTTGCGCGGCCTGGCCGCGACGATCAAAGCGGCGAAGAAGATGGTGGAGCGCGGCAGCCCCGAGGTGTGGGACATTTTGGAAGAGGTCATCCGTGAGCATCCGGTGATGCTCAATCGTGCGCCCACCCTGCATCGCCTGGGTATCCAGGCCTTCGAGCCGCAGCTGGTCGAGGGCAAGGCGATCCAGCTCCACCCCCTCGTCTGTACTGCCTTCAACGCCGATTTCGACGGCGATCAGATGGCCGTGCACGTGCCGCTTTCCCTGGAGGCTCAGATCGAGGCCCGCGCCCTGATGATGGCCTCCAATAACATCCTCTCCCCGGCCAACGGCGAGCCTATCATCGTCCCGTCTCAGGACGTGGTGCTGGGGCTGTATTACATGACTCGCGATCGGGTGGGTGCGCGCGGCGAGGGCAACGTGTTTTCCGGCATCGCGGAGGCGCGACGGGCCTACGAGACCGGTCACGCCGATCTGCACGCCAAGGTCAAGGTGCGTATCCGGGAGGTCGTCAAGGGCGCGGATGAGTCCCTCACGGAGTCGGTATCCATCAAGGACACGACTGTCGGGCGTGCCCTGGTGTTTGACATCGTTCCCGATGGCCTGCCCTATGAGCTGGTCAACCGGGCCATGGGAAAGAAGCAGATCTCGGGGCTCATCAATACCTGCTATCGGGTCCTGGGTCTCAAGGAGACGGTGGTCTTCGCCGACCAGATCATGTACATGGGCTTCCGCATGGCGACCCGCGCCGGTGTTTCCATCGGCGTGGAGGACATGGCGGTGCCTGAGGACAAGGCCGACATCCTGGCGCGTGCCGAGCGCGAGGTGACAGGAGATCCAGGCCCAGTACGCCTCGGGTCTGGTCACCAACGGCGAGCGGTATAACAAGGTGGTCGACATCTGGTCCCACACGAACGACCAGGTTGCCAAGTCGATGATGGGCAAGCTGGGTAAGGAGACGGTCAAGGCTGCGGACGGCAGCACCTATCAATCAAGACTCCTTCAACTCCATCTACATGATGGCCGACTCCGGGGCGCGCGGTTCCGCCGCCCAGATCCGCCAGCTGGCCGGGATGCGCGGCCTCATGGCCAAACCGGACGGCTCCATCATCGAGACGCCCATCACGGCCAACTTCCGCGAGGGGTTGAACGTCATCCAGTACTTCATCTCTACCCATGGTGCGCGCAAGGGCCTGGCCGATACGGCGCTAAAGACAGCGAACTCCGGGTATCTCACCCGACGCCTCGTCGACGTGGCCCAGGACATGGTGGTTCTGGAAGAGGACTGTGGGACCGAACACGGGCTCCTGATGTCCCCCATCATCGAGGGTGGGGACGTGGTTGAGCCGCTGCGCGAGCGCATCCTCGGTCGCGTCACGGCGACCGACGTCTACGCCCCCGGCAGCGACGAGGTGGTCTGTCCGGCCGGGACGCTGCTCGACGAGGCCTGGGTGCTGCGCATGGAGAAGATCGGCATCGATCAGGTGCGGGTGCGGTCTGCCATCACCTGCGAGGCGCGTGTCGGTGTTTGTGCTGCGTGCTACGGTCGTGACCTGGCCCGCGGGCACCTGGTCAACCAGGGCGAGGCCGTGGGTGTCATCGCCGCCCAGTCCATCGGTGAGCCGGGGACCCAGCTCACCATGCGCACCTTCCACATCGGGGGTGCGGCGTCACGGCAAGCGGCGGTCAGCAGCATCGAGATCAAGTCAGCGGGATCGGTGCGCCTGCACAACATCAAGACCGCCCAGCACAGCAGCGGTAATCTGGTGGCGGTATCGCGCTCCGGTGAGTTGACCGTGGCGGACGAGAAGGGCATGGAGCGCGAGCGCTACAAGGTGCCCTATGGCGCGACCCTGCGGGTCGGCGATGGCGATGCCGTGAAGGGCGGTGACGTGGTCGCTACCTGGGACCCCCATACCCACCCCGTCGTGACCGAGGTGGCTGGGACATTGCGATTCGATGACTTCATCGACGGCATGACGGTGCAGAGTGAGACCGATACCGTCACCGGTCTCACGGCGCTGGTGGTCATCGATCCCAAGCAGCGGCCGGCCCAGGGCAAGGACTTGCGTCCCATGGTCAAGCTCCTGGACGACGATGGCAACGAGTTGAACATTGCGGGCACCGATCTTCCGGCTCGCTACTTTCTGCCCTCGCTGGCCATCGTCGGTGTGGCCGATGGGGCCAAAGTCGGGGTCGGCGACGTCTTGGCGCGTATCCCGCAGGAGTCCAGCAAGACCCGCGACATTACCGGCGGTCTGCCGCGGGTGGCGGACCTCTTTGAGGCCCGCAAGCCCAAAGAGCCGGCCCTGCTCGCAGAGGCCTCTGGGACCATCGGCTTCGGGAAGGACACCAAGGGCAAGCAGCGCTTGGTCATCACGAAGGACGATGGCGAGGCCGTGGAGGAGCTCATTCCGAAGTGGCGTCACGTGAATGTCTTCGAGGGCGAGCGGGTGGAGCGAGGCGAGGTGATCTCCGACGGAGAGCTGGCCTCACACGACATCCTGCGCCTGAAGGGCATCACGGCCCTGGCGGAGTACCTGGTGAAGGAGATACAGGACGTCTACCGCCTCCAGGGTGTCAAGATCAACGACAAGCACATCGAGGTCATCGTCCGGCAGATGCTGCGTAAGGTGGAGGTTGTGGACCCGGGCGACACTCGCTTGCTGCGCGGTGAACAGGCCGAGCACTCACTGGTCGTATCCGAGAACGAGCGCGTCACAGCTGAAGGCAAGCACCCCGCCACCTGGAACCCCCTGCTGCTTGGCATCACGAAGGCGTCCCTCGCCACGGAGTCGTTCATATCCGCCGCCTCCTTCCAGGAGACGACCCGCGTCCTCACGGAGGCCTCAGTGCGCGGTTCCCTGGACCGCCTCAACGGACTCAAGGAGAACGTCATTGTCGGGCGGCTCATCCCGGCAGGTACGGGGCTGGCTTATCACAAGGAGCGGCGCCAGCGCCGTCGGGCGGTGAGCGCGGAGGGTCAGGTGGAGTTGGCCACCGAGGCCCTCGAGGAGGCGCTCAAGCAGGCACTCAATACCTCCGAAGAGCGGCTCTGAGGGGTTCCGAATTCTGCCGCCACGCCGCCAGGGATGGCGGTGCACGCCCGGTATGATGGTCACGCCTGCTTCTGATGGCCTCTTTGTGGCGGCAACGGATTGACGGCCCAAGGACAAGACCATATACTGCTTCGTCTCAAGTCGGCCGGCTTATCGCCGGCTTGATTGTTTCCAAAGCCGGGGTCCTAGGCATCGTCTGGCTCCGGGCACCGACCAGGTCATCCGTGAGAGGTGCAAGCTCGCCATCGGCGAAAGCTGGTGAGGCGACAACGGCTGTTTGTCCCAGTGGCTGTGCTCGCTGGCCAGGTAGCGGGTCATTGTGTGGATGGCGCTCAAGCGCCGTTGGAGATGCTTTAGTATGGCGACGATCAATCAGTTGGTTCGCAAGCCGCGCCAACGTAAGGTGGTGAAGAGCACGGTGCCGGCCCTGGAGGCCTGTCCGCAGAAGCGCGGCGTGTGCACGCGCGTCTATACCACGACGCCCAAGAAGCCGAACTCCGCCCTTCGTAAAGTCGCCCGCGTGCGCCTGACCAACGGTTTCGAGGTTGCTTCCTATATCGGGGGCGAGGGCCACAACCTGCAAGAGCACTCCGTGGTGCTGATCCGCGGCGGGCGCGTGAAGGATCTTCCCGGCGTGCGATATCACACCGTGCGCGGCACCCTGGATGCGTCCGGGGTGGACAAGCGCCGCCAGGGTCGTTCCAAGTATGGCGCCAAGCGACCGAAGGCGGGAGCCGCAGCGGCCAAGGGCAAGAAGTAGGGGCTGGCGCTGCCCTGACCCGGTCACACGCCCACAGCCAACACGCCAAACAATACGCAAAGCGAAAGGTCGGAGCCTTTACCCATGCCAAGAAGACGCGTTGCCGCCAGGCGCCAGATCCTGCCGGATCCCAAGCACAAGAGCGAGTTGCTCGCAAAGTTCATCAACATGCTGATGGAAGACGGAAAGAAATCGGTTGCCGAGCGGATCATCTACGGCGCTCTGGATCAGATGGCAGAGAAGAAGGGTGGGGAGCCGATCGAGATGCTCGGCCGCGCCATGGAAAATGTGCGCCCGGTCGTCGAGGTCAAGTCCCGTCGTGTGGGCGGCGCCACCTATCAGGTCCCGGTAGAGGTGCGCCCGGCTCGACGCAACTCCCTGGCCATGCGGTGGTTGATCGACTCCGCCCGCAAGCGCTCCGAAAAATCCATGGCGCATCGCCTCGCCGGGGAGCTGATGGACGCCGCAGATTCCCGTGGCTCCGCGGTGAAGAAGAAAGAGGATACCCATCGCATGGCGGAGGCCAACAAGGCCTTCTCGCACTATCGCTGGTAAGGTTGCCGTACGGGCCTTCGGGCGCCCTGGGCAGATGCAGTCGTGGCACGCCATACACCCATCGAGCGCTACCGCAATGTCGGGATTATGGCCCACATCGATGCCGGAAAGACCACGACCACGGAGCGCGTCCTGTTCTATACGGGGGTGTCCCACAAGCTAGGCGAGGTGCATGACGGCGCTGCCACCATGGACTGGATGGAGCAGGAGCAGGAGCGGGGAATCACCATCACCTCGGCTGCGACGACCTGCTTTTGGTCGGGCATGGATCGCCAGTTCCCTGAGCACCGGATCAACATCATCGACACCCCAGGGCATGTCGATTTCACCATCGAGGTGGAGCGGTCGCTGCGGGTTCTGGATGGCGCTTGCGCCGTCTTCTGCGCGGTGGGGGGGGTCGAGCCCCAATCTGAAACGGTGTGGCGCCAGGCGGACAAGTACGGGGTGCCGCGCCTGTGCTTCGTGAACAAGATGGACCGCATGGGGGCCGACTTCCGTCGGGTGGTGGGCCAGATTCGGGACCGCCTGGGGGCGACGGCGGTGCCTGTCCAGCTCCCGATTGGGGCTGAAGAGCGGTTCAAGGGGGTCGTCGACCTTATCGGGATGCGGGCGATCCTATGGGACGAGGGGAGCAAAGGGATGCATTTCGAGCTCCAGGATGTCCCCGCGGAGATGGTGGAGGAGTGCCTGGAGTGGCGTGGGCTCCTCCTGGAGGCGGCCGCCGAGTCCAGCGACGCACTCATGGAGCGCTACGTCGAGGGCGGAGAATTGAGCGTGGGTGAGATCAAGGAAGGTTTGCGGGTGCGCACCTTGAAGAACGAGATCGTGCCAGTGCTGTGCGGCTCGGCCTTCAAGAACAAGGGGGTGCAGGCGATGCTCGACGCCATCATCGAATACCTGCCAGCACCGGTGGATGTGCCGCCGATTCGCGGTCTGCTGGAGGACGGTGAGACCGAGCAGGAGCGCCCGGCGCGGGATGAGGCGCCCTTTGCGGCCCTGGCGTTCAAGATCGCGACCGACCCCTTCGTCGGCACGCTGACCTTCTTCCGGGTCTACTCAGGCGTCCTCCATTCGGGCGACACCCTGTACAACCCGGTGAAGGGCAAGCGCGAGCGGATTGGCCGCATCCTTCAGATGCACGCCAATGACCGCAAGGAGGTCAAGGAGGTGCGGGCGGGCGACATCGCCGCCGCCGTCGGTCTGAAGGACGTGACCACGGGCGAGACCCTGTGCGCTCAGGACAAGGTGATCACCCTGGAGCGCATGGATTTTCCGGAGCCGGTGATCTCGGTGGCAGTGGAGCCGCGCACCAAGACCGACCAGGAGAAGATGGGTGTGGCCTTGGGTAAGCTGGCCCAGGAGGACCCCTCGTTCCGGGTGCACACCGACGAGGAGTCCGGACAGACAATTATCTCCGGAATGGGCGAGCTGCACCTGGAGATCATCGTCGACCGCATGCGGCGCGAGTTCGGGGTCCAGGCCAATGTCGGCGCTCCCCAGGTCAGCTATCGCGAGACCATTCGCGCGAAGGTCGAGCAGGAGGGGAAGTTCGTTCGGCAATCCGGCGGCCGCGGTCAGTACGGGCATGTCTACTTGCGCATCGAGCCGCGCGAACCGGGGTCGGGATACGAGTTTGTCAACGAAGTTGTCGGCGGGACGGTACCCAAAGAATATATCCCGGCGGTGGACAAGGGCGTAAGGGAAGCCATGGCTAACGGGGTCATCGCCGGTTTCCCCATGGTGGATATTCGGGTGGCTTTGTACGACGGGTCCTATCACGACGTGGATTCGAGCGAGATGGCCTTTAAGATCGCCGGTTCCATCGGCTTCCGCGAGGCTGCGGCGAAGGCTAGGCCGGTACTGCTCGAACCCATCATGAAGGTTGAGGTGGTGACGCCCGAGGACTTCATGGGCGACGTGATGGGTGACATCAACAGTCGCCGCGGAATGATTCAGGGCATGGAAGACACGCCCTCCGGAAAGATCGTGCGTGCAGAGGTGCCCTTGGCGCAGATGTTCGGTTATTCCACGGACCTGCGCTCGGCGACCCAGGGCCGGGCGACCTACAGCATGGAATTTGCGAAGTACCGCGAGGTCCCGGCGAGCATCGCCGATGCCGTCGCCAAGAAACACTAGTTGAGATCCCCAATTGAGATCCTCCATCCGGATCCTTAGTCGAGGCAGGTAGATCGCGATGTCCAAAGGAAAATTCGAGCGTAAGAAGCCGCACGTCAACGTCGGCACGATTGGGCACGTCGACCACGGCAAGACGACGCTGACGGCGGCGATTACCATGGTCCAGGCGAAGAAGTTCGGCGGCGAGTTCAAGGCCTACGACCAGATCGACAATGCCCCCGAGGAGCGTGCGCGCGGCATCACGATTGCCACCGCGCACGTCGAGTACGAGACGACCAAGCGCCACTATGCGCACGTGGACTGCCCCGGACACGCCGACTACATCAAGAACATGATCACCGGAGCGGCGCAGATGGACGGGGCCATCCTGGTGGTGTCTGCGGCCGACGGCCCGATGCCGCAGACCCGCGAGCACATTCTGCTGGCGCGCCAGGTCGGCGTACCCTACGTGCTGGTGTACATGAACAAGGCCGACATGGTCGACGACGCCGAGTTGCTGGAGCTGGTCGAGATGGAGGTGCGCGAGCTGCTCTCCAGCTACGACTTCCCCGGCGACGACACCCCGATCATCACCGGATCGGCGCTCAAGGCCCTGGAAGGGGACGAGAGCGACATCGGCGTGCCCTCCATCGGGCGGCTGGTGGACGCGCTCGACGCCTACATCCCGGAACCGGTGCGTGCCCTGGATAAGCCCTTCCTGATGCCCATCGAAGACGTCTTCTCCATCGCCGGTCGCGGTACCGTCGTGACCGGGCGGGTGGAGCGCGGCATCGTCAAGGTCGGCGACGAAGTGGCCATTGTCGGCATCCGCGACACTGTCAAGACCACCTGCACCGGTGTGGAGATGTTCCGCAAGCTCCTCGACCAGGGCCAGGCCGGCGACAACGTCGGCGTGCTGCTGCGCGGCACCAAGCGTGATGACGTGGAGCGCGGGCAGGTGCTGGCCAAGCCCGGCACCATCACCCCCCACACCCACTTCGAAGCCGAGGTATACGTGCTGGGCAAAGACGAAGGCGGGCGGCACACCCCGTTCTTCAACGGCTATCGGCCGCAGTTCTACTTCCGCACCACGGACGTCACCGGCGCCTGCGAGTTGCCGGAGGGGATCGAGATGGTCATGCCTGGAGACAACGTCAAGATGACCGTCCAGCTGATCGCCCCGATCGCCATGGAAGAGGGGCTGCGCTTTGCCATCCGCGAGGGTGGTCGTACCGTCGGCGCCGGCGTCGTCGCCAAGATCATCGAGTAAGAGCAATGGCAAACCAAAGAATTCGGATCCGCTTGAAGGCCTTCGATCACCGCCTGATCGACCAGTCGGCGCGGGAGATCGTGGACACGGCAAAGCGCACCGGCGCCCAGGTACGGGGCCCCATTCCGCTTCCATCCAAGCACGAGCGCTTCACCGTACTGGTGTCGCCCCACGTCAACAAGGACGCCCGGGACCAGTATGAGCTGCGTACTCACAAGCGGCTGATGGACATCGTCGACCCAACCGACAAGACCGTCGACGCACTGATGAAGCTGGACCTCGCCGCCGGCGTGGACGTCCAGATCAAGCTGAGCTGAGGAGTAGAGTCATGACCATTGGACTGATCGGCCGCAAGGCCGGCATGACGCGGGTCTTCACCGAAGAGGGGGTCACCGTACCGGTGACGGTCATCGAAGTGCAGCCGAACCGCATCAGCCAGATCAAGGGCGACGAGACCGACGGCTATCGCGCGGTTCAGGTTGCCGCCGGTACCCGAAAGGCTTCGCGCGTCACGAAGCCGATGGCCGGCCATTACGCCAAGGCCGGCGTGGAGGCAGGGGCCAAGCTCGGCGAGTTCCGGCTCGCGGAGGGAGAGGGGGCGGATCTCGCGGTCGGTGGCGAGATCACCGTCGCCATCTTCACCTCGGGGCAAAAGGTGGATGTGCGTGGCGTGACCAAGGGCCGCGGCTTCTCAGGCGTCGTGCGTCGGCATCACTTCCGCACCCAGGACGCGACCCACGGCAACTCTGTCTCACACCGTGTCCACGGCTCTATCGGTCAGAACCAAACCCCGGGCCGGGTGTTCAAGGGCAAGAAGATGGCGGGCCATCTGGGCAGCGTCCAGCGCTGCCAGCAGAGCCTGGAGGTCGTACGCGTCGATACAGAGCGTAACTTGCTTTTGGTCCGCGGCGGTGTCCCGGGCCCCACGGGCGGCCACCTGATTGTGGTCCCCTCGGTCAAGCACAAGCACAAGGGCTGATCAGTCATGGACCTGTCGATTCGAAGCGATAACGGGGGCTCGGCGGCCAGCCTGACGGTCTCCGACGAGGTGTTCGGCGCCGATTTTAAACCGGGTCTGATCCACCAGGTGGTAACTGCCTATCTGGCGGGGTCCCGTTCCGGGACCAAGGCGCAGAAGACCCGTGCGATGGTTAGCGGCGGCAATTCCAAGCCATTTCGGCAAAAGGGGACCGGCCGCGCCCGTGCTGGCACCACCCGTGGCCCGCTTTGGCGCACCGGCGGCCGCGCCTTCGCGGCTGTCCCTCGGGACTACAGCCAGAAGGTCAACCGCAAGATGTACCGCGGTGCGGTCCGATCCATCGTCTCCGAGCTCGCACGACAGGGACGGTTGGTCGTGGTTTCGGAGCTGAACCTTGCGGCCCCAAGAACCAAGGAACTGGTCGGCAAGCTCGCTGAACTCAACCTGACGGACGTGCTTATTCTGACGGACGGCCTCGTGGAGAACCTGTATTTTGCCGCCCGGAACCTGCCCGGCGTCGACGTGATGACGGCCCGCGAGGTCGATCCTGCCAGCCTGGTGGCCTTCGAACACGTGCTCGCCACCGAGGCGGCGGTGCGCAACCTTGAGGAGCGCCTTGCATGAACAGAGAACGCCTGATGATGGTGCTGTTGAGCCCGGTTGTCTCCGAGAAGGCTGCGATGGTCGCCGAGACGCAGCAGTACGCCTTTCGGGTTGCGACCGATGCGAACAAGCGGGAGATTGGTCGGGCCGTTGAGGCCATGTTCGAGGTCGAGGTCGACCGCGTGCAGGTCGTCAACGTGAAGGGCAAGAAGAAGCGGTTCGGGCAGCGCTCCGGCTCCCGGCAAGATTGGCGCAAGGCCTATGTCCGACTCAAGCCCGGGCACAGCATCGAACTCGGCGGCGGCGCCTGAGGCGCCCCTTGCCGTTGAGAACGCGCCGCACAGAACGCGCATAGAACGGATGGCTCAAAGATGGCAATCGTAAAGACAAATCCGACCTCGGCTGGGCGGCGTTTCGTCGTCAAGGTGCAGACCCCGGGGCTGCACAAGGGCGCCCCTCATCGGCCGCTCTTGGATAGCAAGAGCCGGCACGGCGGTCGCAACAATAATGGGCGCATCACCGTGCGTCACCAGGGTGGCGGACACAAGCAGCGCTACCGGATCGTCGACTTCAAGCGCGACAAGGTTGGTGTCCCGGCGGCGGTCGAGCGCATCGAATACGATCCCAATCGCAGTGCCCACCTTGCGTTGTTGAAGTACGCCGACGGCGAGCGGGCCTACATCATCGCGCCAAAGGGCCTGAAGGCGGGTGATTCGGTGCAGTCGGGAGAGGATGCGCCCATCGCCGCCGGCAACTGCCTGCCGCTCCGAAATATTCCGGTTGGCGGCCTGGTCCATTGCGTTGAGCTGCGCCCCGGCAAGGGCGCCCAACTGGCCCGCGCCGCCGGAAGTGCCGTTCAGCTGATCGCCCGTGAAGGGAGCTTCGCTACGCTCCGGCTGCGTTCGGGTGAGATCCGCAAGGTGCACACGGATTGCCGGGCTGTCATCGGAGAGGTGGGGAACCACGAGAACAGCCTGCGCAAACTCGGCAAGGCCGGGGCTACGCGCTGGCGCGGGGTAAGACCCACGGTTCGCGGTGTGGTGATGAACCCGGTCGACCATCCGCATGGCGGCGGTGAAGGCCGCACCTCCGGCGGCCGGCATCCAGTGACGCCTTGGGGCGTTCCCACCAAGGGCCACAAGACCCGCAAGAACAAGCGCACCGACGGCATGATCGTCCGCCGGCGCGGCCGCAAGTAGACAAGGGGAGATTGACCAAGTGCCACGTTCGATTCGCAAGGGACCCTTTGTGGACCACCACCTGATCAAGAAGGTGGATGAAGCCGTCGCGCAGAACAGCAAGCGCCCGATCAAGACCTGGTCGCGCCGCTCCATGATCCTGCCCGAGTTCGTTGGGTTGACCATCGCCGTCCACAATGGGCGAGCTCATGTGCCGGTCCTCGTCAACGAGAACATGATCGGACACAAGCTTGGCGAGTTCGCCCTGACGCGGACCTTCCGTGGGCATGCCGCCGACAGAAAGGCGAAGAAGAAATAGGCCCCCGGGAAGTAAACAAGGCGACGTCAAGAGGACCCGCACATGCAAGCAATGGCCAAACACAAGTACGCGCGCATCTCTGCCCAGAAGGCGCGCCTGGTGGCAGACCAGATACGCGGGCTGCACGTCGAGAAGGCGCTGAACACGCTCGCCTTCAGCACCAAGAAGGGAGCTCCGCTGATCAAGAAGGTGCTCGAGTCGGCCATCGCCAATGCCGAGCACAACGAGGGCGCGGACATTGATGAGCTCAAGGTTGCGAGCATCATGATCGATGAGGGACCAACCATGAAGCGTATCCGCCCCCGGGCCAAGGGCCGCGCGGCGCGTATCCTCAAGCGCACGAGCCACATCACCCTGACCGTGGCCGAAGGTTAAGAGCCAAAGGGCTATTAGAGAGAACAGCATGGGTCACAAAGTTCATCCGACCGGGTTTCGTCTGGGTATCGTCAAGGATTGGACGTCCAAGTGGTATGCCAATTCCAAGGACTACGCGGATCTCCTCAACAAGGATATGGAGGTACGGGCCTACCTCAAGAAGCGCCTTTTCCAGGCTTCGGTCAGCCGGATACAGATTGATCGTCCCGCCAAGAACGCGCATATCACCGTGCATACGGCACGGCCGGGCGTGGTCATCGGCAAGAAGGGCGAGGACATCGACGCCCTGCGCGGTGAAGTCTCCCGAATGATGGGTATCCCGGTGCATATCAGCATCGAGGAGATCCGCAAACCGGAGCTCGACGCCCAGTTGGTTGCGGAGGGGATCGCCCAGCAGCTCGAACGGCGCATCATGTTTCGCCGCGCCATGAAGCGGGCGGTGCAGACGGCCATGCGGTTGGGTGCCCAGGGTGTCAAGGTTCACGTCGCCGGGCGCCTGAACGGTGCGGAAATTGCGCGCAGCGAGTGGACGCGCGAGGGCCGCGTACCCTTGCATACGCTCCGTGCCGACATCGATTATGGGTTCGCCGAGGCCCGCACCACCTATGGGGTGATCGGCGTCAAGGTATGGATCTTCAAGGGAGAAGTCTTTGGTGATCCGGTCCATGAGGAGCCTGTTGCCAAGGCGGCGCCCAGGGCAGCAGGTCCCAGGGGATCCGAGGGCAGAGCATCGGACCGGAGGGGTTAAATCATGCTGCAACCCAAGCGCACCAAGTTCCGTAAGCAGTTTACTGGCCGCAACCGCGGTCTAGCCCAGTCGGGCAACAAGGTCAGCTTTGGTGAATTCGCCCTCAAGGCGACCGAGCGAGGGCGTCTTACTGCCCGGCAGATTGAGGCTGCACGTCGTGCCATCTCCCGGCAGGTCAAACGCGGAGGCCAGCTCTGGATACGGGTGTTTCCCGACAAACCTGTAACCAAGAAGCCCCTCGAGGTGCGTATGGGTAAGGGCAAAGGTAGCGTCGAGTATTGGGTCGCCCTGATTCAGCCTGGCAAGGTGCTCTACGAGATTGAGGGCGTGCCAGAGGAATTGGCGCGCGAGGCGTTCAAGCTGGCGGCGGCTAAGCTCCCGATCCATACCACCTTTGAGAAGCGGACGATATTGTGATGAAGGCCAAGGCGCTAACCAGTGAGTTGAAGAAAAGCAGCCCGGTGGAGCTGGAGAAGCGGTTGCTTGAGTTGCGAAAGGAGCAATTCAACCTGCGTATGCAGCGTGGCACCGGCCAACTCTCCCGCCCGTCCCAGATGCGCACGGTCCGTCGGGACATCGCCCGGGTCAAGACGGTGATGAATCAGGCAAAGGCAGGGGGTGCCCAGTGACCGAAGGACTGATTGAGCAGGCGAGCGCGACGCCGGCCGGGACGAACTCTGAGCAGATTCAGGCGAACCGCACCCTCACCGGTCGGGTTGTGAGCGACGCGATGGACAAGACCATCACGGTTTTGGTTGAGCGGCGGGTTCAGCACCCCTTGTACGGCAAGTTCATGACCCGCTCGAGCAAGGTTCACGCCCACGACGAAGCGAACGCCTGCGGTCGTGGCGACTTGGTGCGCGTGGAGCAGTGCCGGCCTCTTTCCAAAACTAAGAGCTGGCGACTGATTGAGATCATTGAGAAGGCCCGCTGATGCGTTTCGGCAGGCGCCCCCGATCCATTTCCGGCCCCGTTACCGGTACGACGTAGGTAGAAAAAATGATCCAGATGCAGACCAACCTGAGCGTCGCAGACAACAGCGGCGCAAAACGCGTGCAGTGCATCAAGGTGCTCGGAGGCTCCCACCGGCGTTACGCTGGAATCGGCGATGTCATCAAGGTCACCGTCAAGGATGCCATCCCACGTGGCAAGGTGAAGAAGGGTGACGTGTTCAACGCGGTCGTGGTACGTACGACGAAGGGTGTGCGCCGTCCCGACGGGTCCCTGATTCGCTTCGATGGCAACGCCGCGGTCCTGCTCAACAACCAGCTCCAGCCTATTGGGACCCGCATCTTCGGGCCCGTGACCAGAGAGCTGCGCGGAGAGCGTTTTATGAAGATCATTTCGCTGGCGCCGGAAGTTCTGTAAGGCGAAGAGCTGGTTGCGGCCAAAGGTTGTGTGAGGTTAGCGGGTCATGCGCAAGATTAAGAAGGGGGACGACGTGGTCGTCCTGACCGGTAGAGACAAGGGCAAACGGGGTACCGTTTTGAACATCGTTGATGACGACCGCGTCCTTGTAGAGAACGTCAACCTGGTGAAGAAGCATCAGAAGGGCAATCCGCAGCGCGGCGTGGCGAGCGGGATTGTAGACAAAGAGATGCCTCTGCACGTCTCCAACGTCGGGCTTTACAACCCGCAGGCCGGGCGTGCGGATCGGGTGGGGTTCAAGATCCTCGAAGACGGGCGCAAGGTGCGGGTCTTCAAGTCTGACGGCGAAGTGGTCGATGTCTGAGTCAGGAAACCGTGATGTCTAGATTGCAAACACTCTATCGTGAGCAGCTCGCCGGGGAGCTCAAGGAGCGCTTCGGCTACAAGAGCGCCATGCAGGTCCCGCGGATCGAAAAGATCACCATCAACATGGGCGTGGGCGAAGCCATCGCGGACAAGAAGGTCCTGGAGCACGCCGTGTCGGATTTGCGGGCGCTCTCCGGGCAGCACCCGATTATCACGCACGCCCGCAAGTCCGTAGCGGCCTTCAAGGTCCGTGAGGGCTGGCCTGTGGGTTGCAAGGTGACCCTGCGTAAGGAGCGGATGTACGAGTTCCTTGACCGCCTGATCAATATTGCCATCCCGCGTATGCGTGACTTCCGGGGTATGAGCGCGAAGGCCTTTGACGGTCGCGGGAACTACTCCCTCGGCCTCAAGGAGCAGATCGTGTTTCCCGAGATCGATTACGACAAGATCGACGCCCTGCGCGGTATGGACGTCACCATCACGACGTCGGCCAAGACGGACGCCGAGGCGCGCGGCCTGCTTGAGGCGTTCAAGTTTCCCTTCCGGAACTGAGACTGGACTATGGCCAAGAAGAGCATGATGAATCGCGACCTCAAGCGCGTTGCTGTGGCCGCGAAATACGCGGCGAAGCGCGCTGAGATTAAGGCACGGATTGCGGACCGAACGGCGACCCATGAGGAGATCGACGCGGCAGTCCTCGCGCTGCAGAAGCTGCCACGCGATGCAAGTCCCACCCGTCAGCGGCTCCGCTGCCGCTTGACTGGGCGGCCGCACGGTGTCTATCGGAAGTTCGGACTCGGCCGTAACAAACTGCGTGAGGCGGTGATGCGCGGCGATGTCCCGGGCGTGGTTAAGGCAAGCTGGTAAGGGATCTGTCTCCCGGACAGCACCCCATGACACAGGTCCCGCCGCGGGGCCGCAAAGAGGGTATCGCACTGGGTTGCAGTGGCCTGACCCGAGGAACCTAGTATGAGTATGTCGGATCCCATTGCAGACCTGCTGACGCGCATCAGAAATGCGCAGATCCGCGGCAAGGTCACCATCAAAATGCCGTCCTCGAAGCAGAAGGTGGCCATCGCCAACCTGCTAAAGGACGAGGGCTACATCGCCGATGCCAACGTTGAGACCGAGGGGGATGCGGTCAAGCCGCAACTCATCCTCAAGCTCAAGTACTTTCGCGGCCGGCCGGTCATTGAGACCATCCAGCGCGTGTCACGTCCCGGACTGCGGATTTACCGCAGCAAAGACGAACTGCCCAACGTCCAGGGTGGTCTTGGCATTGCCATCGTTTCAACCTCGCAGGGTCTGATGACCGACCGCGCCGCCCGCAAGGCAGGTCACGGCGGCGAGATCCTGGCGTACGTGGCCTAAAGGGGGCGCCCAGATGTCAAGAGTTGCAAAGCAACCTGTGCCCATCCCGGGTAAGGTCAGCGTCGAGGTCTCGGGGCGGGAGGTCAAGGTCAAGGGACCGAAGGGCGAGCTTCACCATCGCCTGAACTCCAAGGTCGAGATGACACAGGAAGGGGCGGAACTCAAGTTCGCTCCGGCCGGCGAAGGCCAGGACGCCTGGGCACAGGCCGGGACGGCGCGCGCCGTGCTGGCCAACATGGTCACCGGGGTGAGTACCGGGTTTCAGCGCAAGCTGAATCTCGTCGGGGTGGGCTACCGTGCTGCGGCCAAGGGTAATGTCCTGAGTCTGAGTCTCGGCTTCTCGCACCCGGTTGATTACCAGGTCCCGCCGGGCGTCACTGTCGAGACCCCCAATCAGACGGAGATCGTCATCTCCGGTTCGGACAAGCAGAAGGTTGGGCAGGTGGCTGCCGAAATCCGTTCCTATCGTCCGCCGGAACCCTATAAGGGCAAGGGTGTGCGGTACTCGGACGAGGTCGTCCTGCGCAAAGAAGCGAAGAAGAAGTAGGGGAGTCTGCGAGATGGACAAGAAACAAAGTCGACTGCGTCGAGCTGCCCGGGCCCGCGCGAAGATCCGGGAGCTGGGTACCTACCGCCTCTGCGTTTATCGCACGCCGCGGCACACCTATGCCCAGGTCCTCACTCCCGGTGGGGCGCAGGTCGTGGCCAGCGCCTCGACGCTGGAGAAGGTGCTCCGCGACGCCATCGATGGCCACAAGGGCAACGTCGCGGCTGCTGCCGTCATCGGCAAGGCCATCGCCGAGCGCGCCCGTTCCGCCGGGGTGGAGAAGGTCGCTTTCGATCGTTCCGGGTTTCGCTATCACGGGCGCCTGAAGGCGCTGGCGGATGCAGCCCGCGAGAACGGTCTCCAATTCTAGGGCTTAAGAGATGTCGAATTACAATCCGAAGCCGGAAGGCGACGAGTTTCTCGAGAAACTGGTGGCGGTCAACCGCGTAGCCAAAGTGGTCAAGGGCGGGCGCCAGTTCGGCTTCGCCGCCTTGGCGGTGGTCGGGGATGGTAAGGGCCGCGTCGGTTACGGTACCGGCAAGGCCCGCGAAGTCCCGGTGGCGATCCAGAAGGCGATGGAGGCTGCGCGAAAGGGCATGATCGACATCAAGCTCAATGGCTCGACCCTCCAGTACCCGATGACCGGGCGCCACGGTGCAGCCAAAGTGCACATGCAGCCGGCCTCCGAGGGTACCGGGATCATCGCCGGGGGCGCCATGCGCGCCGTGTTCGAGGTGGTCGGGGTGCAGAACGTGCTCGCCAAATGCATCGGCACCAATAACCCGATCAACGTGGTTCGTGCTACCGTCGCCGGTCTGAAACAGATGACCGACGCGGCCAGCGTCGCGGCCAAGCGCGGCAAGACGGTCGAAGAGATCCTGGGGTAAGCCATGAGCGACAAGAAGACGATGAAGGTCACTCTGGTGCGCAGCGTCCATGGACGCCTGCCTGCCCACCAGGCCACCGTGCGAGGGCTTGGGCTTCGCCGGATGCACCACGTCGTGGAGATCGAGGACACCCCCTGTACCCGGGGCATGGTGAACAAGGTCTCATACATGGTCAAAGTTCTGGGGGAATCCACCAATGCGCCTGAATGACCTGCAACCCCAACCGGGCAGCAAACGCCCGGGGAAGCGCCTGGGCCGCGGTGTCGGCAGTGGGCTGGGCAAGACCGGCGGGCGGGGGCACAAGGGACAGACATCGCGTGCCGGCGGCTACCACAAAGTCGGCTTCGAGGGCGGACAGATGCCACTGCAGCGCCGCTTGCCGAAGATCGGCTTCCGGTCCCGCAAGGCCATGGTGCGAGACGAGGTTCGTCTGCACGAGCTGAACAAGGTGCAAGGGGACCTGGTCGATCTGGCGGGGCTGGTCGCGGCCGGGCTTGTCTCGGGCGAGGCCAGGTATGTCAAGATCATCGCGGCTGGCAGTGTCGACCGTGCCCTGACCATCCGGGGCGTGGCCCTTACCAAGGGCGCGCGGGCCGCGGTCGAGGCCGCGGGCGGCAAGGTCGAAGACTAGGACTGGGACACAACACCAGATGGCCAGCAACACCTCCTCCATGGCCGAGGCCCTCGGCGGCATGGGTCGGCTCACTGAGCTGCGCCATCGCCTGTTCTTTGTCCTCGGCGCGTTGTTCGTCTACCGCATCGGTACCTTCATCCCGGTCCCCGGAGTGAATCCCGACGCGCTAGCAACCCTGTTCGGACAAGGCGGGTCCATGCTGGACATGTTCAACATGTTCTCCGGCGGGGCATTGGAGCGGGCGAGCCTGTTCGCTCTTGGCATCATGCCCTACATCTCCGCGTCCATCATCGTGCAGCTCATGACCTCGGTGATTCCGCAGCTCGAGCAGCTTAAGAAGGAGGGGGAGTCAGGGCGGCGCAAGATCACGCAGTACACTCGATACGGGACCGTTGCCCTCGCCACCTTCCAGGCGACCGGCATTGCCGTTGCGCTCCAGGGGCAGTCGGTGGGCGGCGCGCACATCGTCGTGCAGTCGGGCTACGGGTTCGTGTTCACGGCGGCGGTATCTCTGGTGACGGGGACCATGTTCCTGATGTGGCTAGGTGAGCAGATCACCGAGCGCGGCATTGGCAACGGAATTTCGCTGATCATCTTTGCCGGCATCGTCGCGGGCCTGCCTTCCGCCATCGGAGGGACCCTGCGCCTGGTGGAGACCGGCGAGATGAACGCCCTGGCGGTGTTGGTCCTGTTCGCCCTGGCACTTGCGGTGACCGCCTTCGTCGTCTTCGTGGAACGCGGCCAGCGTCGGATAACGGTCAACTACGCCAGGCGCCAGCAAGGGCGCAAGATGATGGCCGCTCAGAGCACCCATCTGCCTCTCAAGCTCAACATGGCCGGTGTTATTCCACCGATCTTCGCCTCGAGCATCCTCCTCTTCCCTGGCACTATTGGGCAGTGGTTGGGGCAGTCCGAGGGATTCCGTTGGGTCGGGGACATTACGAGTAAGCTGTCGCCAGGCGAGCCGGTATATGTCCTCGCGTATTCCTTGGCCATCATCTTCTTCTGCTTCTTCTACACCGCCTTGGTGTTCAATGCGAAGGAGACGGCCGACAATCTAAAACGCTCCGGTGCATTTATCCCAGGAATCCGCCCCGGGGAGCAGACGGCGCGCTACGTCGATGCGGTAATGACCCGCTTAACTGCCGCAGGGGCCATCTACATCACTGCGGTCTGCCTGCTGCCTGAGTTCCTCATCGTCGGCTGGAATGTGCCCTTCTACTTTGGGGGTACCTCGCTACTTATCATCGTCGTCGTGGTTATGGACTTCATGGCACAGGTGCAGGCGCACCTGATGTCGCACCAATACGAGGGATTGATGAAGAAGGCGAACCTCAAGGCGCCGGGTGGCGGGCTCCTGCGCTGAGAGCAGACGGGTCTCACAGCTTGTTATATTGGAGATAAGGCTATGAAAGTTCGCGCCTCTGTGAAGAAGGTTTGCCGCAACTGTAAGATCGTACGGCGTAACGGAATCGTTCGGGTGATATGCAAAGACCCGCGGCACAAGCAAAAGCAGGGCTGACGCGCCTTTTGCGTTGACTCTTTTCTGCAAGTTGTTAGACTACGCAGTTCCCGCGCGTGGGACATTTTTCTGAGGACTGGGAGTTAATCGAACATGGCCCGTATCGCCGGTGTCAACATCCCTGACAGGAAGCACGCCATTGTCGCCCTCACGGCGATCTACGGCATTGGCCGTAACCGGGCCGCCCAGATCTGCGGCGCAGCCGGGGTTGCGCAAGAGGCGAAGCTCCACAGCCTGACCGAGGAGGAAGTCGAACGGCTTCGCACTGAGGTTGGGAAGTTTGTCGTCGAGGGCGATCTGCGGCGCGAAGTGTCAATGAACATCAAGCGCTTGATGGACTTGGGCTGCAATCGCGGAATCCGCCATCGGCGGGGGCTTCCGTTGCGAGGGCAGCGCACTCGGACCAACGCGCGCACCCGCAAGGGCCCGAGGCGACCGGTCAAGCGGTGATCGGCCGACGTCCGGAATGACCGGGCTGAAGTAAGGTCCGACAGAATTGGTCCGTCGCGCGAGCATCTAATTTCCTTGGTAGAGGCTGATGGCTAAACCCACTCGTATTCGCAAGAAGGTAAAAAAGCAGGTCGCGGATGGGGTCGCCCATGTGCACGCCTCTTTCAACAACACAATCATTACCATCACTGATCGCCAGGGCAATACGCTTGCCTGGGCGACGTCAGGTGGTTCCGGCTTTCGCGGCTCGCGCAAGAGCACGCCTTTCGCTGCCCAGGTCGCTGCGGACCGCGCCGGACAAGCCGTCAAAGAGTTTGGGGTGCGCAACCTCGACGTCAACGTGAAGGGGCCGGGGCCGGGGCGAGAATCGGCCGTGCGGGCGCTGAATAACGCCGGCTTTAAAATCACCAGCATTACCGATGTGACGCCGATCCCGCACAACGGTTGCCGTCCGCCCAAAAAGCGGCGTGTCTGAGATTCGATCAGGAAAGAGATATGGCAAGGTACATTGGCCCTACCTGTAAGCTGGCGCGTCGTGAGGGGACGGATCTCTCCCTCAAGAGCCGGGCGCGTTCCCTGGATACCAAGTGTAATCTGGAGAAGGTTCCTGGCCAGGTCGGTGACCGTCGGCGTCGGGTGTCTGACTATGGCGTCCAATTGCGAGAGAAGCAGAAGGTCAGGCGACTCTATGGCGTAATGGAGCGGCAGTTCAGTAACTACTACAAGAAGGCAGCCCAGGCAAAAGGAGCAACCGGCGAAAATCTGCTCCAGCTCTTGGAATGCCGTCTCGACAACGTCGTCTATCGGATGGGATTCGGAGCGACGCGGGCTGAGGCACGGCAGCTGGTTAGCCACAAAGGCATACACGTGAATGGGAAGACGGTAAATATCCCGTCATACCTGGTCGGCGCGGACGATGTCATCGCCATTCGCGAAAAGGCTAAGCGCCAGGTCCGCATTCAGAATGCAGTAGCCTTAGCGGAACAGTACGGTTTCCCGGACTGGGTCGAGGTGGATACGAAGGGCCTGACGGGCGTCTTCAAGCGCGTGCCGGATCGCAGCGATCTTCCGGCGGATATCAACGAGTCGCTGATCGTTGAGTTGTACTCCAAGTAAGGGGAAGAAGGGGTTCATTGCATGGGTGACGCTGTTGGCGACTTCCTCAAGCCGCGTATCGTAAAGGTCGAGTCGGTCCACGGGAATCCGCATCATGCCAAGGTTTCGCTGGAGCCGCTTGAGCGTGGCTTCGGGCATACCCTGGGCAACGCACTGCGCCGTATTCTCCTGTCTTCAATGTCCGGGTGCGCCATTACGGAGGTTGAGATCCAAGGGGTCTTGCACGAGTACACCACCCTCGAAGGGGTGCAGGAAGATGTACTCGAGATCCTTCTTAACCTTAAAGAACTCGCGATCGACCTGCACGGCAAGGACGAGGCGACTTATACCCTGAGTAAGAAGGGCCCGGGGGTCGTGACGGCGGCCGACATTGCGCTTGACCATGCCGGGGAGATTGCGAACCCGGACTTGGTCATCGCGAATATCACCGGCGAGACGGAACTGAGCATGACCCTCACGGTGCGTCGCGGGATCGGTTATCAGCCTGCAACCCAGCGTGAAGTTGAGGACGGTGAAGAGCGTCCCATCGGTAGGCTACCGTTGGATGCGTCTTACAGCCCAGTGCGCCGGGTGTCCATCGATGTCCAGGCGGCACGCGTTGAGCAGCGCACGGACCTCGACCGGCTTGTCATCGACCTGGAGACAGATGGGACTCTCGACCCAAAGGCGGCGATACAGCTTTCGGCCGCGATCCTGCGCGACCAGCTATCGAGCTTCGTTGCCTTGGAGGGTACCCAGACGGGGGACGGCCGGGATGAGGGGGTGACTCCTCCGCCGCCGATCGACCCGATCCTGCTTCGTCCGGTTGACGATCTTGAGCTGACGGTACGGTCCGCAAATTGCCTCAAGGCGGAGAACATCTACCTCATCGGTGATCTGATACAACGCACCGAGGTGGAATTACTCAAGACCCCAAACCTCGGCAAGAAGTCGCTTACGGAGATCAAGGACGTCTTGGCTGTGCGGGGCCTATCCCTGGGTCTGCGGTTGGAGAATTGGCCTCCGGACAATATCGACGAATTGAGCATCAGATAATCTAAAGAGTCGGGTACAGGACCATGCGCCACCGCAAATCCGGAAAACACTTCAGTAGAACGAGTTCGCACCGCGAGGCCATGTTCAAGAATATGGCTGCCTCGCTTTTTCGCCATGAGTTGATCAGGACGACGCTTCCGAAGGCGAAGGAACTTCGGCGGGTCGCTGAGCCCCTTATCACCCTGTCTAAAGTTGATTCCGTCCACACGCGTAGACTCGCCTTCGCCCGTTTACGTGACAAAGAAGTGGTTGGAAAGCTGTTCACCGAGCTCGGTCCGCGGTACCAGGGTCGACCGGGTGGATATCTGCGCATCCTAAAGTGCGGCTTTCGCCCCGGCGACTCCGCAGCTATGGCCTATGTCGAGCTGGTGGATCGCCCGCAGGTCAGTGTCGCGGTCGACGCCGACTAGGTCATGCCGCTAGAGGAAACGACGCTCAAGCAAGGCGTCACATCATAAGCCGGGCTCCCGCCCGGCTTTTTTGATTTCGATGGCTCTTCTTTGGTTCCCGCGAGTGTGGGCCCCCGCCTGAGCTCGGTGGCGATGTGCGAGTGCGTGGAGTAGCGACGAGATTCCGTTCTTAAGGGGGCGGGCTCAAGTTTGATGCCCGTTCCGACCTGGTCCGGCGAGCTATCTATTATCGGCCCTATAGAGGGACGCGCCCAGGGGAATCCTCTTTCTGTCGGTTCTAGACCCGGGAGTAGGCGGCCGCATCGCGCCCTTGTGGCCCGCCTGATAACGGGAGATGGTTCATTGGGGCGGACGCGATGTACCCCCTCTTCTACTTCGATCGGACTGGACGCCAGACGGCCCCAAGGTCGTCTACGTCGATCAATACGGAAACCTGACGACAACATGGCGGGCGACGGGGCTTGATCGCATGGTTCAGGCTTTACGTCGGCGCCACGGACCAGCCCTATGGCCGCAGGTACTCCGAGGTCTCCACTGGAGTTGGGATTCGGTGCGAGCACGCCGTCGAACTGGCCGAGGTTGCAATTAACCAGGGGGGAGCAGACCGGACTTTCAGTTTGGTACCAGGCACCTCGGTCCGCCGAGCCTCTGAGCCGAGCGGACGCTACAGAGAGACCAGAAGGTCGGGCGGCTCGGTGAGCACCTCGGCCATCGGGGGGTGCCCCAGCGCAGAGTTACCGCCACAATGGTGTCCCCCCATTGCGGGGGCCGGCAGTGGGCGGTCTGGAGACTACAGAGGGTTGGATTTCTATTTCAATGGGAGCGCGTCGCTGGGATCGTTGTCCCTGTAAGGGTTTAGCGGTCCACTGCCATAGGCTTCCATTGGGAAAGGCAAGAAGCTGGGGTGCTCGAACTGCTGAACTACCTCGTCCGCGAAGAAGGCGCCCAATGGTGTCAGCTTGACCACCGTATCCGTTTCTTCAATCAAGTCCCACGCTTTAAGGCGATCGACTTTCGCTTTGAATACACCGTCGAACGGTCTTCCGGTCACCTCCTCAAACCGCGGTTTGTAGATATCGCGGTTTTTGAGCGGAAGAATGGTGGCCCAGCGAGCTTGATCCTCTGGCGTGCGCACTAGACCGCGGTTCACGGGCAGGCGGTCCTGCTCAATCAGGTTGTAGTAGTCGCCCCAATCCTGGGTATTGAGACCGAATCGATCGACGAGGCTCGAAAACGCGGTCAAGCCGAATCCGAGTTCGTCAAGATTCTTGCAGCACTGGTTGTCTGCGTAATGAGAATAATGCTCCCGCTTACGCGAAAAGACGCGCCTGAGATTCTCTGAAAATCCATTCCGTTCCAAGATGCCATGGGCTGCAGCTTTCATCATAATCTGCGTGTCGTTGTCGGGTAGCGAATCCGGGCGGCGCTGGATTATGGTCTTGACGGGGCCCTGGTAGTCGCCATAGGCATCGATCTTCAGTCGATAGAGCTGAATTTCATGTGTCCCCAGGGTAACGGCTCTCTCGATGTCACCGACCCAATTCTCCAGTGTCTGACCGGGATAGCCGAAAATAAACTCGATATTGACCTGGAATCCCATGTCCAGGCTCACCTGCACTGCGTCCGCGGCGCGTTGGGCGTCATGGTGCCGGTTCATGAGCTTTAACACATCGTCGTTGAGGGACTGTACGCCGATGGTCAAGCGGTCTACCCCATATTCGCGCAGCATCGCGAGGCGCTTTTCGCCTTCCGGTCCGACGATGGTAACGGGATCGACATCGTAGTTATACTGGGTGCACTCGGACATGTCCATTCGCGATGCGCATAAGTCCAGGAATCTTCGTTGCTGATCTAAAGTGAGAAAAGTTGGCGTTCCTCCGCCGGCCAATATGGAGCGAACGGGAATGACGTCAATACCAAGGCGACTGCTGTAAAGGGTCATCTCCTTCTCAATGGCGGATAGGTACCGGTCCTTTTCCGCCCGTTGGTGCTCGCCCAGCTTCAAAGGGTAATGACAAAAGAAGCAGCGCGACTGGCAGAAAGGGATGTGAAGATAGACGTCAAATTTGCCGTCTGTCGGCAGCGCGTACGCACTGAACAAGGACTCCTCTAGGAGGTCAGGGTACGAAACTATCGGCGGATAGTGAACCCCGGTTGGGTAGAAGTCTCCATTCTCACAGATTAGCCCTCCGTGCCGGAGCCTCTGGAACTCATCCAAGCGCTGTTCTGCTCGTGCGCGCAGATCTCCATCGAGTGACGTCAACCTCGTGTGCAAATGCGGGCTCATTTCGGACTCTCCGGGGTGTGCGAATTGGGGTGCGAAGCTGGGGGCCGGTTTCAGATCAGGCTGCGGTTGACTGGATGCAGTCCGGCCTTTGTAGCGATAGCTAGGAGCTGTTCGTCCTGGGGGCGAAAGCGCTTGTTATCGTAGATAGGAAACAGTGACTGCAGCCGCTCTGGTGTTCCATCGTGGATCGTCAGACTGTTTGCGCCAGCCATCAGTCCCCAGAGTTGGCCATCGGGGAGCAGTTTCTCCAAGGAACTGGTCGTCGGCATCAGGGCGGCGGGATGCATAATCCGAAGCAACGCCATGAAATTCAGCGTGGTATGGACATCCCCTGGGGGCTCACGCTCATACACAGTCCCGGCCCCTGGGACGAATACTGTGGCGCTGACCATCGATAAGGGTAGGCCATGCATGAATACCAGATCTGCAACCAAGTCGTCATGCTCCTGCATTGGCATGCCGACAATGATCCCGGTCCCGACCTTGAAATCGAGTTCTAAGAGGTCATCGAGACAGCGCTTCCTGTCGGCCCAGTTGTCGTGTGGTTTAGAAAGGTGGTAGAGCCGGGGATTTGATGCCTCAATCTTTAGAACATACCGCTCAACGCCCGTGTCTTTGAGGGCGCTGAATTGTTCGCGGTCCAGGTTACCTATGCATAGCACAAGAGTGACATCCGGATGCGCCTGTTCGATGAGACGGCACGATGACGCTACTAGGTTGACGAAGCCCCGGCTGTTGTTTTCGCCAGATTGAAGCAAGAACACTCGGCGACCGCGCTCGTGGTAGAGGTAATCGACCAATTTTAGGAGGTCGCTCGGCTGTATTACGTATTTCAACGTGTCGGGTGCGCCGATATTACAGAAATTACACCTCTGTTTGCAGATGTTGGAAATCTCGATGACGCTTCGCAACTCTGCAGGGTGCTCGGGAAAAGAGTGATCGCGATTTTGACGGGCGATGGTGAAGAGCCGCTCTTGCTCGCGTCCGCGAAAACGAAGTGCAGAAGAGAGGTCGGAGTCATTCCACCGGCGCTGTTGAAGACGGTGGAGGGTCGTCGCCGCTGCTGAATCGGAGGGGGGAAGGGCGTGCGTCATGGCATGTCCTCTCAGAGTGTCGAGGTAGGCGGGAGTGAAACCGTCGCAGCAGTTTCCATTGGTGACGCCGCCGGCCCTAGCGTGGGGCGGAGTTTCGTCCCGAAGCCGTAGGTGAGACGGGTTTCCCTGGGGCTTGCCACTAAAGTCGATCGCCTCTCGTTCGGACTCGTCCGTTGCGATCTGTAATGAGTCGGCTTTCATTTCGGATGCCTCGTTGGGGACGAACGGCGCGTTGACCGTCCCTGAAGTGATTGAGGCATATTCGATGCCACGCGTCGCCCTCGCCGCCCCGTTGTCGGTTCAGGTCCTAGGTGCACACCTCGGACTTCGACGCCGCACTTCGTCTGGAAGTGACGCTGGACGTCAGAATAAGCAGGGGTGACCTGAGCGAGAGGTGGCGACTCGCCGTTCGCCACCAGTGTTACGTATAGATACCCTGCTTTTCCCACCGCCTGGTCTTGCCCTTTTTCATTAAATTAAGTGCGTGTGTCGTGGATTGTACAGTGCTTTGCAAGACCCATTGCGAGCTTGGTCCAGACTCTGCGTCCAAGAGACCCTTGTTGGAACCAGGGACTCCCCGGTCCTATTCGAGATTCCCACTACGACGTCGATTCGGACTCGCTGTATTAGGCGCTGGTAAGTCCGGGGGCACGGGTTAATGGGCCGCGGCCGGGAGCTGGTCGATGGCCGTGGTCCGGACCAATTTGATTTGATATTCAAACTCATACTTCCCTTGGCATACGTTTGCGGGTCCACCGATAGAAACTGCCGCCAGTTGCCAGCCTGCGGTCTTGCGACCCGGAGTTTTGCTTATTCAGTACAAGACATGTCGAATCGCAAATGGTTTCCAGGACGAGGCGGTGGAATTACCGTCCATTAGCTAAGGGTTTGGTCTTGCCGTTGGGAAGGGAAGCGGGACCGCCCGGCGGTGGCGCTTAAAACATAATGGTAGCGGCGATGACGGTGATCGGCAAGCTGTCGGCACATGGGATTGAGACTCGCCTGAACGGAGTCAGTGCCACGGAAAGCACTCCCCGCCGTGCATCGGGTGCAACCGATCATCGGCCGCTCAACGAGATTTGCAACCACTGGCCGCAAGGGTCAAGCCTGACTGCTTAGTCCGAGGCATGGTTATCACTATGGGAATCGCCCGCTCGACGGGTCGAGGGGGGGGTTCGGGCGGATCACAGCGGGAGGAGGAAGCCCGCGGGGTCTCACCTTAGCTCGTGCACCGCCGGGCGTGCGATTGTGACCGCAGCCAAAGCCGCAGGTCGGGGCAACCGCTACGCTGTGGCCCGCGAGACGCCAGTTCGAGATCGAGATGTGGGAGAACGGGGAGCGCCCCGATCTCTGTGGGTGGGGTCGCCTGGTGTTGCGCCGTGAGCGGCTTTGCGATGGGCGACTCGCGACGATAGGTTCTGGAAATCGGGTTCGCTAGTTCGTGGCAGTTGGCGTATCGATGCCATCAGATCCGGCGAGGGAAGCGCCCTAAGACGGAGCCCGACTCAAAAACCACGGCGGTTCCCGGGGCATGGATCTGGAAGCCGGAGCGGCCACAATGTCCAGCCTTTTCGCAGTGATTTAGCAGCAGCGCCGCGACGCCCCACTGATTGGCGGCCTGCGCCGTATCGAGCGGCGTCTGCCCCAGGCCGTCTATCAAGTTCGGTTGGGCACCGACTTCAATCAGGTACTCAGCTACCTCGACGCGCCCTTTGCGGGCCGCTTCGTGCAAGGGGGTCCGTCCCCGATCGTCCCGTGCGTCAATCTCGGCGCCAGCTGACAGCAGTAGCTTAACCGCCTCAATCTGTCCGGCGCCTGCGGCATCATGCAGGGGAGAGTTCCCCGGACGATCCCGGGCACCCACCTTTGCACCAGCCCCAAGCAACAAGCGTGCCGCCGCCGTCCGACCCTCGCTGACCGCCAGATGCAAGGGCGTTTTCCTTCTGTCGTCTGAAGCATTCGGGTCTATCCCGCTTGCGAGCAACAGCCGGACCAAGTCGTCATAGCCGCGTCGCGCGGCGATGTGAAGGGGCGTCTCGGTGCCCGGCGCACACGCTGTGCGGGCGCCAGCCGCGATAAGCGCACGGGCTACGGTAAGGTTATTGTGCTCGACGGCTCGGTGGAAGGGCGTCTGCCGCTGCTTAGTGGTGACGTTCAGATCGGCGGTGCCGCCGATGAGCAACTGAGCGACGCTTGGGTCGGCGCAAACCGTCGCTTGGTGCAAGGGTGTCTCGCCGTGCTTGTTGCGTGCTTCGATGTCTGCCCCGGCTCCGACGAAATACTGAACTAACTCGAAACGACAGGCGGCGGCAGCCTTATGCAGCGGGGTATCGCCATAGTAATTTATCTCATTGATTTGAGACCCATTTTTAACCAATATTCTGGCGGCGTCGAGCTGGCCAGCCCCAGCGGCATAGTGGAGCGCCGTCTGTCCGTCCTGATCGACTGCGTCCGGCCTCGCGCCTGAACGCAGGGCTCTTTCGATTGCCGCCGCGTTTCCTGTCATGGCCGCCTCAAAAATCGTCATGGGCGGCCCAGAGTTGCAGCCCGTGAGGACGGCGAGTACCGGGATGATCAGTCGGAACCAACGAAGGAAGACGCTTTTCACTGTCATCTACCTAAGGTTTGTCTCTCCCTTCAGAGGCGGCGAGTAGCTGTCGTCCGCCAGTGATCCCTTGTGTCCCTGGGCTGGTGACATTCGGCCTCGCGGCGCCGGCGCGCTCGGTCAAGCGACCGTTACCTGCTTCGCTCTTCAGTCCCTGCCGGTCTGTGAGGGCAACGCTGCCTGTCCGCCTGCAGAGATAGCGCCAACTCAGATGTCTCGGCCTGGGCCGCCTCTTTTCTCGCGTTGTCCCTAAAAGCATATTAGCATATCAGGACGTCCCAATCTTCGAGCGGGACTCTCACCACGGCATGATGCTGTTCATAAAGTTCATGGGGCGGCCAATGTTCTGGTTCAGACCGGATACATTACCGCTAATGTGCTGAGTGGCCGCGGTTATGGCGGCCATCTGGTTGTTTAAGGTTTGCATGCTCGTGGTCATGGCACCGACGCCGGCGTCCATCGACCGTGTGCTCTGATCCATGGAAGCGATGCGTCCGTCGATGTCCCTCATGGCATCCAGCATCGGGGGCAGGGTCTCAAGTTTTCCGTTCATGGCCGTCACTGTGCCAGACAGGTCGTCAAGGTTCACGGCGATGTCCCTTATGGTGCCCGTCAGGGCGTCTAGGTTCTGTGAGATCTGACTCATACGCCCCGCCATGAACCCCATGTTGACGTCGACCGCTGTCGCCATTCTGTCGACGTCTTCCACTAGATTGAATATCAGATAAAAGCCGTAACTGGCCAGGACCACGAACGCGAACAAGGCTGGAAATACCACCATTTGCCAGCGACGGTTGGTCTGCACCAGGGATGTGACCAGGGCGCAGAGGACATCGTGCTGCGAAAGCATTTGGGTGGTGCCATCGGGCTTAGGATCATTCGCGCCCAGGGGCTGCTCCGCGTTCGTGCCGGTGTGGCGCGTACCCTCCAGGCTGGGCGTCTTACTTACCACGGTATCTCCAATTCTCACTGGCGGTTGCGACTCGCCTCGCAACCGGCCCGCCGCTGGTCCCCCGATCTATAAACATTCCTCATACACGGCATACTGGGTTCCGTCAAATCCTGGCTTTGATTGGGGGCTTTGCCCGGACAAGCCATTTATCCGCCTTCCGCGGGCGGCGACAAACAGCTCCTGCCGGGAAAGCCAATCGGTCAGCAGCCCATGGCGTGACCCCTGGTCGCTTGCGGGCAGTCGGTGCTGGTCGAGATTGTTAAAGTGCGCGGACGATCAGTGGCCTGGCGAGGATGACGTCGGATCGACCGATCCTGGTTATTGCGGACGGCCGGGCCATAGCGGTTCGGGGCTGCCTCGTTCTGGGCATCCGGGATGGTGAACGCGGTCTCGAAGCCTTCGACCCCGGCGACCGTTTGGGCGAGCTTGTTTCGGGCGGCAGGGTCTGGAGCAGCTGCGGTTGGCGTGCTGCGATGTTTCTTGGTCGTTGGGGGATCCGGGCGGAGCAGGCGTGCGGAGCGGGCTTGGGGCGGACCAACGGGATTGTGTCATGTCGCGGGTCCCGGCCAGGATGCTCGCGGGATAGACGCCCGGGCGCGTCGCCCGCTAGAGTTGCGGCCTTTCCCCCCGTACCCAAGAAGACCTTGAGCGAAGCTCCCCATTCTGTGGCCGACTTCGTCCCCTTCGACCCGGTGCAGGCCGAGGCCGCCTCCCTGCTGCGCGAACTGCATCTGGCACTGCTCGCCGATCCGCTGCGGCGTCCGCCGTCGGCCAAGCAATGGGGCTGGCTGTCTCGCCGGCGTCCGCCGCCTGACCCGGTCCGCGGTCTCTACCTCTGGGGGGGGGTCGGACGCGGCAAGACTCACCTAATGGACTGGTTCGTGGACGCCTTGCCGCTCCCAGGGAAGCGGCGTGTCCATTTCCACCACTTCATGCACGACATCCACGCGGCCATGGCCCACCTGCCCAAGCAGCCGAACCCACTGGATGTCCTGGCCGAGCGGGAGTCCGCCCGAACCCGGATACTGTGTCTGGACGAGTTCGTGGTAAGCGACATCGCCGATGCCATGATCCTCTACGGCCTGCTGCGGGCCCTGTTCGCTCGCGGTGTGACCTTGGTAACCACTTCCAACAACCCGCCGCGATCCCTCTATCGCAATGGGCTTCAGCGCCAGCGGTTCGTGCCGGCGATCGAGCTGTTGGAGCGCCACACCCTGGTATTCGAGTTAGACGGCGGCACTGATTACCGCCTGCGGACCTTGACGTCGGCGGGCGTCCTGTTCCTGACCGGGGAGGGTCTGGCAGATGTTGAGCTGGAGGCGTGCTTTGAGCGCCTCACCGGTGGCCATGCCTTTCCGGAGACGGCCTACAGGGTCAACGGACGTGAACTCCAGGTGCGGCGTCTGGGCAGCGATGTGGTGTGGTTCGACTTTGAGACACTGTGCGGTGGCGCCCGTGCGACCGCGGACTACATCGAGATCGCCCAAGAGTTCCACACGGTACTGCTGTCAGGCGTCCCGGTGTTGACCCCAAGGCACGATGCTGCGGCCCGGCGGCTGCTGCATTTGGTCGACGAGCTCTACGACCGCCGTGTCAAGCTGATCCTGTCCGCTGCAGCCCCTGTGGAGCACCTCTATCTGGGGGGGCTGCACGACTTCGCCCACGCCCGGTTGTTGAGTCGCCTCTCCGAGATGCAGTCCCTGGAATACCTGGCCGGGGCCGGCCCAAGGGCGACCTGACGGCGCGTCAGCTTATAGAAGAGGGTACGCTTTACCAGAGTAGCGGCGTGCGCTCCGAGGGGGCGATCAGGCGCTGCAGGGGGGCCATGCCCTGGGGACCGTCCACTACTTTGCTTTGGGGCTTGATTGCCTCGGCAAGCTCGCGGGTGACCAGAGGGTCGAATCCGAACTGCTCGGCGATGGGAAGGTCGGCCTGGCGAATGGCGTAGACATTGATGGCCCCGGTGGAGGCCCCGCACACCGCGATGTGGTCCAGGCCGTCCTTGTCCTTGCGGCTCCCCAGGACTTCAATCCCCGCGGCGGTGAGTTCCTCCGCCATGGTGGCAAGGGGACTTTCCTTGCCGAGACCGCATTGGAGGGTCCCGTCGTACTTGAAGACATCAACCGTGGGACGCTCGAAGACCCAGATCCCGTAGCCTCCGCCGTCGGCGTTTTGCGCGCTGAACACGCTCCAGTTCGCCGCCGGGACCTCCAGGACATTGACGTCACCGGTGGGGGCGCCGCAGCGAACGATCACCGGCAGGGGCAGCTTACGCCTCTGCGCCGAGATGACCTTGACCCCCTGGCCGCGCAGCAGATCGGCGGCTTGGTCAGGGGTAACCCCGAGATCCGGGCTGCACTGTACGGTCCCGGCGAACTGGTAAAGGGTGATGACCTCGTCCGCAGCGGTGAGGTTCAGGGAAATGAGGGCGAGGAAGGGCAATGTCAGCGCCATTCTCATGCGGTTCTCCAATATCCATCGAGTGGTGTGACCACTGGTCCGCGGCCGTTGCTGGGCCCGTCCGCGCCTGGTGCTCCGTCCCGGGGTCTGCCTGCGGCCCTGGTGATTGTTGAGGAGGCGCGATTCTGACCCGACCTGGGCACTGGTGGCAAACCTGGGTGGGCCAGGCCGTGGGGCCGAATCACTTGAACAGGTCGGTCAGATCCCCCGAGGGGGGGGTGCTGGAGTCCTCCCGTGGCGTGAGGCCCCCGGATGGTCCGCTCGCCCCGAAGGCCGCGCCGACGTCGTCCGCGGGGGGCGTAGTCGGGGCCTCTACCGGGGGCACGAAGATCTCCACCTGGCTGGGGTTCACGGCTGGTGCGGCGCCCTTGTAGACCAGGACCATTTGGGGAAATGCGATCACCAGAGTGACCATGAGGACCTGCAGCCCCACGAAGGGAATGGCACCCCAATAGATCTGTCCTGTGGTCACCGGTTCCATGGTCCGTCCGGTCAGGCGATCCAGGTAGGGCCGCGCCGGGGCGACGCTGCGCAGGTAGAAGAGAGCGAAGCCGAAAGGCGGGTGCATGAAGGAGGTCTGCATGTTGACCGCAAGCAGCACCCCGAACCAGACCAAGTCGATGCCCAGCTTGTCAGCCACCGGGCCCAGTAAAGGGATGATGATGAAGGCGAGCTCGAAAAAGTCGAGGAAGAAGGCCAGCACAAAGACCAGCAGGTTGACCACGATGAGGAAGCCCAGTTCTCCCCCGGGCAGCCCTGCGAGCAAGTGCTCGACCCAGACGTGCCCGTTGACCCCGTAGAAGGTCAGGGAGAAGACCCGAGCCCCGATCAGAATAAACATGACAAAGGCTGAGAGCTTGCCGGTACTCTCCATGGCTTGGCGCAACAGGGAGAAGTTCAGCCGTCGGCGCGCCAGGGCCATGATGAGGGCCCCGGTCGCCCCCATGGCCCCCCCCTCGGTCGGTGTGGCGACGCCGAGGAAGATGGTTCCCAGGACCAGGAAGACCAGGGCCAGGGGCGGGATCAGGACGAAGGTCACCCGCTGGGCGATCTGAGACAGGAGCTTGAGGCCGAGCAGCCGGTTGGCCCCCGCCAGAGCGAAGGCGAGCCCCATGCCTACCGCTGTGGTCACCACGATCTTGGTGTCCAACGGGGCCTCGTCCTGGTAGTAGAACCACTCGAAGGTCAGGGCCGCGGCCACTGCGACCGCCAGCAGGGCCAGGAGCGAGGTGACGCCGCTGCTGCCGTTGGCCTCGCGGATGGTGCGGGCCTCCGGGGGCAAGGCCGGGGCCCGGTCGGGTCGCACCAGGGTCACCAGCGCCACGTAGCCCAGGTAGAGTCCCGGTCAGGATCGCGCCCGGGATGAAGGCCCCGGCGTACATGTCCCCCACCGAGCGCCCGAGCTGGTCGGCCATGATGATGAGCACCAGGGATGGGGGGATGATCTGGGCCAGGGTGCCGGAGGCGGCGATGACGCCGCTGGCCAGGCGCCGGTCGTAGCCGTAGCGGAGCATGATCGGGAGCGAAATGAGCCCCATGGAGATCACCGACGCAGCCACCACGCCGGTGGTCGCCGCCAACAGCGCCCCCACCAGGACCGCCGCAAAGGCCAGGCCGCCTCTCACCGGGCCGAAGAGCTGGCCGATGGTGTCGAGCAGGTCCTCCGCCATGCCGCTCCGTTCCAGGATCAGGCCCATAAAGGTGAAGAAGGGGATGGCGAGCAGGGTGTCGTTGGCCATGACCCCCCAGATCCGCTCTGGCAGGGCCTGGAACAGGGCCGGGTGGAGGAGCCCGAGCTCGATTCCCAGCAGCCCGAAGCCCAGACCCACTGCGGCCAGGGAGAAGGCCACCGGGTACCCCAGCAGCAGGGTCAGGACCAGGGTCCCGAACATCAGGGGCGCGATGTGCGCGATCAGGAACGCGGTCATGGCGCGGCATCCCCTCGCGCCCGGGCGATGTCCTCCGCCAACAGATCCTCGGCCGTCGTCTCACGTGCCTGGCCACCAGGGTCTGGGGCCTTGCCGGTGAGGAAGGCGATCCGCTTGATCAGCTCTGAGACACCCTGCAGCGCGAGCAGGGCAAATCCCACCGGGATCAATAGGCGCGCCGGCCAGACGACCAGCCCACCCGCGTTTGAGGAGACCTCGTGACGCTCCAGGGCCTGGACGAAGCCAGGCCAGGACAGGACCGCCAGGACCAGGGCCATGGGTAATAGGAAGAGCAGGGTCCCGACCACGTCGATCCACACCTGGGTGCGTCGCGACAGGCGCCCAGCCACCACGTCGATGCGCACCATCTCGTTCTTGAGCAGGGTGTAGGGCGCGGCCAGGAGAAAGACTGCCGAGAACAGGTACCACTGCAACTCCAGCCAGGCGTTGGAGCTGGTGTCCAGGCTGTAGCGGATCATGGCGTTGCCGGCGCTGATCAGGGTGGCGACCAGGATCAGCCAGACCACGGACCGGCCGATGGCAGTGTTGACTGCGTCGATCAAGCGCGCGAGGCGCAACAGCCCCTGCATGGCGGCCCCCTAGTCACAGCTCTTGGCGGGGGCCAATGATCGCACGTCTCCGGGTCGAGACAAGCCGCGGCAGGCGCAAAGCTCGGCGTGCAATCCAGGCGATCCGATGCCGACAGAGGCAATTCCTGGCGTTTCTTGCGGCCCCGGGGGCCTTTCTCGGGTATCCTTGGCCGCCACGCCAATACTGGCGTTACCCCTCGCGTTCCCGCACCCAAGGTTCGTTGTTTTCATCAAGATCACTGGTTTTTCCCAAGATGTCCCCGCGTCCAATGTTCGCCGCTTCAGCCCCCGCCCTCGTCAGCGCCGCGGTTCTGATGCTGGTCGGTTCAGTTCCAGTCTGGGCCGAGGGGTCCGCGGTCGCCCGCGCCCTGGCCCTGCCCAAGGCGAGCCTCTTGGTGCAGGAGGCCGGCAAGCCGGTCATTGCCCACCAGGCAGACCGCCCCATGGTCCCGGCCTCGACGATGAAGCTCCTGACCGCGCTGGCCGCCATCAAACGCTGGGGGCTCGATCACCGGTTCGAGACGCGGTTGCTGCGCGACGGCGAGGGGCGCCTTTGGGTGCAGGGGGCGGGTGATCCCTATCTCGTCTCCGAGGAACTGGACCTGATGGCCAGAGTGGTGCGGGCGGCCGGGGTGACCAGCGTTGCGGGGGTAGGCGCCGACGACGGACTGTTCGCCCCGACCCTTGACATCCCTGGGCGTTCGGCGAGCGACAACCCTTACGACGCCCCGGTCACGGCCCTGGCCGCGAACTTCAACACGCTGAATCTCAGGATAAAGGGCGGCGCGGTCGCGAGCGCCGAGCCGCAGACCCCGCTGACCCCGGTGGCTCGACGCCTGGGCCAGGCCCTCGGCAGCGGCACCCAGCGGGTCAACCTCAAGGACAAGGGGTTGGGCGCACGCTACTTTGCCGAGGTCCTGAGCGCCAAGCTCGAGGCTGCCGGGGTCAAGGTGACCGCGGAGCCGCGGGTCGGGCGGGTCCCGGCTGGTGCCAAGCCGCTGCTGACCCACAGGAACTCCCGTGACTTGCGGGCCATGCTCGCCCCCATGTTGGAGTACTCCAACAACTTCGTCGCCAACGGGTTGTTCCTGAAGCTGGCCGACCGCGGCGACGGCGGCCCTATCACCATCGCACAGGCCCAGCAGACCATGGCCAAGTGGATCGGGAAGGAATTCCGATGGGCCGACTACCGAGTGGAGGACGGGGCCGGTCTGTCCCGCGGCAATCGCCTGAGCGCACGTCAGCTGGTGGATGTGCTGGAGGCCTTCGCGCCCTACCGTACCCTCCTGCCGCGCCAGGGCGACTCGATCCTGGCGAAGACCGGGACCCTGACCGGGGTGAGCACCTACGCCGGCTACGTCAATCGCGATGGGCGCTGGACGCCCTTCAGTCTGCTCATCAACCAGCCGGTAGATGCGGGACTGCGCAAACAGGTAGCGGCCGACTTGGCGCGCGCCCCGAACCTCCGGGCCCTGTGCTCGGGGGCCTCCTGCTAGGTGCCTGCCCCTTCCATGTCCGTTTGCGCCGCTGGCCGCAGCCCGCCCCTGGGCGCGCCTGCGGTGCTACCCGTCCTGGCCCTGCTCCTCGCCCCGCTGTTGATCGGCTGCACCGGACTCGGGGTCGGTGGGGCTGCCCCGGAGATTGCGGTTTCCTATCGCAATATTGGGGGCCGCTACCCGTCCCTCGCGCCGCTGGTGCGCCTGGTCACTCCGGCGGTGGTCAATGTCTCGGTGGAGTCCGAGGTCGCCATCGCGGATCACCCCTTTTACAGGGACCGCGACTTTCGCCGCTTCATGAAGAAATTCGACCTGCCGATTCCCCGTCCCGGGGAGATGCAGCATCGCCAGAGTGTGGGCTCAGGGCTCATCGTTGATCCGGGACGGGGCTATGTGTTGACCAACGGTCACGTCATCGAGGACGGACGCGACATCACAGTTACCCTCAAGGACAAGCGCAGCTTCAAGGCCAGTCTGGTGGGTAGGGACCCGGGCTCGGACCTGGCGGTCCTGAGCATTCCGCCGCTGGCGGTGCAGGGTTTGGCCTTCGCCGATTCCGACAGGCTGGAGGTGGGGGACTTCGTGCTCGCCATCGGCAACCCCTTCGGGATCGGCCAGTCGGTCACATCCGGCATTGTGAGCGCTCTGGAGCGCAACGGCGGCGAGGAAGATGGTCTGGGCGATCTCATCCAGACCGACGCCTCCATCAACCCGGGTAACTCCGGCGGCCCGCTGGTCAACCTGGCGGGGGAGGTGGTGGGTATCAGCACCGCCCTGATCGGCCCCTCCGGCGGCAACGTCGGGATCGGCTTTGCGGTCCCGAGCAACGTCGCCAGGGGCGCCATGGAGCGGGTGATCGGGCGGCGCTGAAGGGCCCCGCATCCGCTGCCCAGCCCAGTGCCCGCGGAGCTGAGCCCTGTCGAGCTGGCCTTGTGTGCCGGTTTCCTGCTGACGGCCTATTTCATCCGCGGCATCGTCGGGTTCGGATCCGGGCTCATCGCCATCCCGCTGCTCGCCCTGATCCTCCCCTTGCCCATCGTGGTTCCCGCCGTGGCCTTGACCGACTACCTGGCCTCCGCCACCCAGGGTATCGGTAACCGCCGCGACATCCTTTGGCGAGCGCTGCTGCCCCTGGTGCCCTTCATGTTGCTGGGGGTGGCGGTGGCCCTGTATCTCTTCCGCCAGGTCGATCCTGGGCTCCTGACCAAGGCCCTCGGGGTCTTCGTCATCGGCTATGCGGCCTACACCCTGCTGGGGCTGCACCCGGGGCGCATCGCCAGGCCGCAGTGGGCCGCACCCCTGGGAGGCTTGGGTGCCCTGGTCGGGACCCTATTCGGGACCGGCGGGCCCTTCTATGTCGCCTACCTCCAGCTCTGGGGTCCCACCAAGGGGCAGTTCCGCGCTACGGCGGCAACCGCTTTTCTGATCGAGGGCAGTACCCGCATGACCGGCTACCTGGCGGCGGGTTTTTTCACCCGCGATGTCTTGCTGGTCTTCACGCTGGCCCTGCCGCTCATGGCACTGGGTCTTTACGCGGGACACCATGTTCACACCAGCCTCAAGGAGG
>CAVPXP010000016.1:0-97244 GCA_963709645.1 uncultured Gammaproteobacteria bacterium | reverse complement strand
ATCTTTGACAGATGATTGACCTCTATGCCGGCATGATCAACAATGCCATCGTCCATGCGAAACTGAATATTGCCGACGATACCCGCGTTGGTTGACGGCGAGCATAAAACCTCTAGCATTGGTTCCAGCCAGCCTGGAAGAAATAGGAGATCATTGTTCAGAAGACCCAGCACGCTTCCTCTAGCGACCTCCGCGGCCCGGTTGTTGGATTTCGCGTAGCCGATATTCGCGTCATTGAATATCAGTCGAATTCTGTCATCCTTTAGCTGACCTAGCCACGCCCTGGTTCCATCACTGGATCCATCATCCACGACAATCGCCTCGAATTCGAAATCCCCAGGGACCGATCCGATGAGTGAATCGAGCATTGCCCGGGAGTATTCGACGTGATTAAAAAGCGGGATGATAAAGCTAATCTTGGGATTGTTCACCGCCCACCAACCATCACCGCAATACGCCGACGGAAGCATCTGTGGCGCTCCGAGGTCAGCCCGGACCCGGTCCCCAACGGCCTGCGGCCCACTCAGGCGCCAGGCGGCACCACCGCCGCCAACTTCACTGACCGAAGCCGAATGGCCAGGTGCCGCCGATCGTCCGAGCCCCGGTCGGCGGGGGTTGCCACAGATGGAAACTCGATCTTCAGCCGCCATTTACCATCCGCTGGCAGCTCATCCGCTGAGAATCGCCCAGCTAACATCGCCGGATAGCGCTTCCCCTCGCGGGCCAGGGAGATGGCTGTATCGTTAATGGATACCCGTGTACCCGCGAGGATGTCCGGCCTCATGGCGTCCGCTACTTCGAGCTGAACCTCGTAACGGCCCAGCCCGAGAACCGGAAGGTTAAGGGTACTGACCAATTCTGGTCCCGCCCAACGCCCATCCGCTTCCGGGTAGTACCAATTCTCACCGTCAACCTCCCCCCTCATGTCGAAACGGATCTCGACGGGCGCCATCGGGCCCCACGGCAGACCAACCCCCGGGGTCCCTCCGAGTTCGCCAGGCACCGCGGCCGATAGCTCCTGACAACGCAGGAAGTAGGTCTCCAACTCCTCCTGCACCGCATGCAGTTCTTGGAGCATACCTTCATTGTCATTGATAAGATGGGAATTTCGACCTTCCTGCTCGGCGAGGGCAGCCTGCGCCGCAGCCAGGGCGTCGCGCTGCGACTGCAGATCCCGCGCCAGATCAAGGCAACATTTTTCGCATGCGGTCAAAGCCGCGACCGCCTGCTGCGAGCCTGTGAGATCGGCCGACTGCCGCTCAAGCGTGGCCGACTGCCGCTCAAGCGTGCTGCGAAGGTCCGCTTCCGATTTGACCTGGGCGGTCCACTCAGCCACCGACTGCTCCACCAGCCGCTCAAGATGCTCGATCCGTTCCCGCTGGACCGCGATTTCGGCCTTCGCCTCGACCAAGGCAGTCTCGGTCTCGGAGCCCCACAGTGCCAGATCGTCGTAGCGGACCACCTGCAGCCGCAGCGCCGCTTCGGCCTTGCTCAGATCGCGTATCAGGCGCCTGTACTCAACCCACGCAGGGCCCCATCCGACGGAGAAGGTCCCCGTTTCGTCCTCGGGGAGATCCGCGTAACCCTCGAGCTCCGCGTACAGCACCTGGGGCTCGCCGGACTCCCCCAACAAGCCCTCAACCAGGACTGATGCGATAGGGCTTGGAGGTTGTGCTTCCTGGAGGTCGAGTCGGGCGGGAACCGCCAGGTCGAGTTCAAAGGCGCTGGCCACGCGCCCGACGAACCCTTCCGGTGCTGCCGCGAATGCCATGGCGTTGACCAGCAGGCAGCGGTCGCGGTTACGGTGATAGAAACGGAGCAACTCCAACTGGTAGGCCGCCCACGACGCCATGACCTCGCCGATCTGCTGTGGGCTCACACCGCCCGCCATCAGCGCCGTGGCAGCCACCACCTGAGGGCTGGCATACACGAACAAGAAGCGGATCTGCGGATCAAAATTCTTCCAAAACTCCAGCAACCAGCCAACCGCGGGGTCTGCAAAACCCCAGTTGTCACGAGCAAGATTCCCGAGGAAGAGGTCGGCGGCGAGGTCCTCCCAAACCTTGCCCGGACGGATCTGGGTTAGAGGCCCGACGTCGTCTTGATCCACGCCGTGGGCCTTGAGCATCCGCTCGTGGAAGCTCGCTGCCGTCATGCCCTCCCTGCGCGACGGCTGCGCCTCCGCCACACCGCCGGCCACCAGAAGACGGTGCGCAGCCTCTACGCCGCAGTAGCGATACCCGCAGGTCAATACAATCTTCACCGCTTGCACGCCTCCTGTTGAGCCCCCTTTGAGGGCTTCATGCACGGCCCAGCTTCCGAAACAGCGCATCCCATTTGGGCAGGATACTTGCGGCCATATAGCGCTGCGAGACCAGAGCCCCCTCGGCGCGCATGCGATCCCGCTCTGCCGCCCCGCCTTCCCCCAGCACCCGCGCAATCGCCGCGGTGGCATCATCAGCGTCATAGGTATTGAAGTAGGCCGCCGCGTCGCCGAAAACCTCCCGGTGCACGGCGATGTCTGAGGCGATTACGATCCCCCCGCTGCGCATCGCCTCGACGCCTGAATAGTCGAATCCCTCACACAGGCTCGGGCAGATCGTCGCCGCAGCATGCCGATAAAGCGCTCGCAATTCCGAGGACGGGACATTTTGCAGATAGTAGAGGTCTCGTCGTTCCGACCAGGGCCGAAAGGCATCGAGGATCGGCCCGTCCCCCCACCCCCGATTCCCCACAACCACCAGTTTGAGGCGTGGCATCGCGGTGTACTTCAGTCGCTCCCAGGCCGCGACGAGCAACAGGTGATTTTTGCGCGGCTCCAGCGTCGATACCATTAGCAGGTATTCCAGACCCCCTGCCGGCGATCCAATCAAGGAGCCCTTACGGGCCCTTGGGGCCACCTCCTGCCCCGTAACCTTCGTCCGACGATTGCGGATAATCTCCAAGACCAGGGTCGGCGCGGACGGCTCATCGAAATACTCATCGGACACCATGTTGTGGATGACCGAACTGCGCCCCTCGACCTCCGGGAACAGACGGAGCAGTTCCTCCCGCGTCGCTTCGGACACACAGGAGAACCAGGCCCCCGACCGGACGTTGTCCTGCAGGGCGTAAAAATGAGCAGCTTGGTGAAAGACGCTGTCATTGATGGTGTGGGGCATCAGCACCGGAACCGAATCGTGATACCGCACGACCAGGCGCGTCCCAGCCGAGACGCGCCCCGGAAACGGGGTTTGAGCGAGCAAGAGGTCGAATCCTCGCGTATTGATACCCAGATAAGGTGGGGTCGTAGAGAACCTGCGGCCGGCAAGTCCGACCTGATGGAATCGCTTCCGGGGCAAGCGCAGGACACGAAAATTCGCAGACGTTACCAGCGCCTTATCGGCAGGCCGAAGGGTCTTTGCGAACAGGCGCCGCCACAGAAAGTCATCGAATAGTGCGGCCTCGAAGAGTCCCGATCTTTATCTCCCGCCCGGCCAGGGCTCCCAAACGCAGCCAGACGATAGACGGATAACCCAGCACCCCCCCGAGCACCCGCGCTAGGGAGGGTATCGAAGCCGCACCTGCGCCCCCCGCCGGGCCGCTCGCATACACCGCAGCCCCGTCTCCGCTGGGCGGAGGCACATCCCGCAGAGAGAGCACGACACGCGACGACCGGTTCGCCCGCAGGGAAACCGGCAACGCCTTACCTGGCGGACTGCCCGCCGAGCGCAGGCGCCGCCCGCCGTGCTGAATCAGGCCTTCCACCTCACAGCCCGCCAGTGAGCGCAGGCCGCGGAACAGAAGGCGCGTCTCCTGCGGAATACCCGCATACCCATCAAGGGCTGGCTTGAGATCCAAGAGAATTCTGATTCTCTCAGAGACGTCCTGTGTAGTGCTCATAGGCATCTTCTGCACGGTCAAATCGCTCAATTCGCCCCCGGTCAAGCACACAAAACGTATTGCAGTGCTTCTTGATATGGTTCGGCATGTGCGACACGATCAGCATCGCCCGATCTGCCCGCTTTTCAAACAACTCGATCCCCGCCTTCTTCTTAAATCGCTCATCCCCAACAGCAAGCGTCTCGTCGATAAGGTAACAATCAAACTCGATCGCCATGGACAGGGCAAACGCCAAGCGCGAACGCATGCCCGTTGAGTAGCTACTGACCGGCTCCCGAAGATAGTGACCAAGCTCTGCGAAGTCCTCGACGAGCGGTAATGCGCGATCCGCGTCGGCGTCATAGATGCGGCAAAGGAAACGCAGGTTGTCGACCCCGGTGAGGCTACCCTGAAAACCCCCACTGAAGGCCAGGGGCCAAGAGACGGTCATCCCTCGCTCGATGTACCCGCTCGTCGGCCGCTCCACTCCGCCAATCAAACGAATCAACGTCGACTTGCCGGCCCCATTACCCCCGACAATCCCGATCTTCTCGCCCATACCGATGGACAAGCTGATATCTTTCAGGACTTGACGCGGACCCTGCCTTGTGGGATAGGTCTTACTGACGTTCCGCAGAGTAATCACTCCGTACCCACTGTGCGTCTGCTGCGGTCAACCAGTTGCAGCCCAAACCAAAGCATAATAAGGTTGACCACGGCCAGATAGCCTGCGCTATAGTGGGACTGGATGGCCGACCCATAGTACCCCGCCCTGAGCATTTCAACCCCGTTTACCATCGGTACCCACAGGATGATGGCTTGCGCCTGGGTCGGCAGCCAGTCAACCAGGAATAGCGCGCCGGAGAGAGGGATCAGCGGATAGTGCAGCGCCTGCCAGATGCGGTGGAACGAGCTCGAACGCTCGGCCAGCGGACCGATAATGAGGCCAAGGGAAACCGCGAACCACACTAGCAGCAGCCAGCCGCCGACCATCGTCAGGGGGTCGGCCGGTTTTTCCGCCCGCCCCAACAAAACCAACGCGCCCAGCAGCACAATCAGTGAGGTCGTCGCCCCGGCGATCTCGAGGAGCAATCGCGCCGCGAACAGATCCATGACTGTCACGTTGCGGTGGTACAGGAGCGCAAGATTCGGCTTGACGGCGCTTGCACACCGGCCTGCCGCATTGCGCCACAGAAGGATCGAAGAGTATCCAGTGATCGCGAAAGGCACAATGGACATCTCCAATCCGTGCATCCCTTTGTCGCGGATCCAGTACCACACCGCGGCGACCACCAGCGTGAACAGCATGGGTTCCACAAACAGCCACAGAAAACCGATGTTGTGACGGCCAAAGCGCGTGAGCACCTCGCGGAGCAATAAGGCCCCGACGACCCGTAGCTGGATCGCCAGTGAGCGTCGTAGGGAGCATTCAGTCACCATGGCGCGCCTTACTCGCGATGCTCCCGTACTCCCGCCACGAGCAGGGAGAGGATGCCCCAGGCGATCAGCCCAAGGATGATCGTCGTGAGGACACTGCGCAGGCGCCTGGGCTCCAAAGCGACATCCGGTCTGTTCGGCTCGACGATGCGCACCAGGTAGAGCTGCTTTTGCTGGGCCTCGTCACGCGCCTGAATCAGAGACGCCAGAGCCGTCTCCAGCTGCTTTTCGGCAAGGCCCTGCTCAAGTACCAGGCCCTCATACTCTACCGCCTTTCCGGCCAACGACGCCTGGCCCTCCGTCACCTTTCCCGACTGCGCGTCGATCTCCGACTGAGTCGCCTCGACCATTTTCTGCAGCGGCAGGATCTGCGGATTGTCCTTGGCCGTTTTTCGAATCTGCTCCAGGCGCGCCTTGGCGGCACTGAGCTCACCCTGCAGGCTTGAGATCTGTCCCAATTGCAAGGCCGACTGCTGACTTGGATCGAAGACCGATTGCCGGTTGCGGTACTCGGAGACCGCAACGGAAGCGGCGCGCGCGCGTTCCTCGGCGTCCCGTACCACCGCTTCCGCGAAACCGATCATATCGTTTTGACCACGCTCGTTGAGCCTGTTGACTAAATCCTCACTCAACTCCAATAGCCGTTGATTGATCCGATACGCGTCGTCAGCAGTGAAGGCGCGAACCGAGAGAGTGGAGACCGGCGTCGCAGCCTCGACCGTTACCGAGACCTGATCGAGATAGTAGAGGTAAAGCGCCTCAAAGCTGTCGTCGCCGTCGAGCCCCGCGAAGCGATGGAGCCGATCGACCTGACTGGAGCCGAATGCCTCCTTAAGACGAAGCTCCTCATCCAAACGCTGCAGGGCATCGCGCGACGCGATGAATCCAGCAACGCTATAGCTATCCTCGATCGATCGACCAAAGCTGGAACCCGCCGCCTGCGACAACAGGTCAGACAACCCGCCGGTAGACTCCGACTTGGCGCCACGGACAACGAAGCGGGACTCGGACAAATAGACGTCAGAGGCAATCAATCCATAGTAGAGGGAAGAAATAATGACCGGGACGACCACCGAATAGAAAAACAGCCGATCGATACCCTTTAGGCGGGCCCAAATGCCGCGTCGAGGCGGAGGGGGGAGCAATAATAGTTCTGACTCAGACGGGTCTTTCTCGGACATACTAGTGATTCTAGAAGTTTTTGATGCAGAAATAATCGATTGCCCGGACGCTTGGCCTAACCGGGTACGAGAATCGTTGTGGAAATATCACAGGAATGGTCTGGTCAGGGAGCATGGCGGCCAACAATTGAGAGACCAAGACACCGGCCAAAGACCGCGGATGCGACAGTCCCACCACCAGCCGGCGCCCGATGCCTGTCGCGAAAGATTCCCGGTCGAGTCGACACAGTGCTTCCTCATCGGAGGGTGATCAAGCATTTGGGGAGACGAGAATAATCTGGGGCACGGTGGGGCCATGAACCGGACAATGACCCCGTGGGTCCCATCGGAACACCGAGGCGCCCAACCGCGATCAATGGTGGATCGGCGGACGCTCATCGCACGACCCAGACACCGTAGTCGCATTCGTTGCAGAACACAGGGTCATCGGGTTCGTCAAGAAACGGGGGCCTTATCCGCAGATCACGCGGCAACGACAAACCCCCGGGAGATGTCAAACCGTTACTGTCCTCCGGCAAAGCCGGGGGTTTCCCTTTCTTGATGAACACTGAAACGCGACGCCTCGTTCGCGCGCCGCATCCCACCAGCAGCGGGGCATATCGGGACCAGGAGGCGCTACCGCGAACGACGGGGCGGGCGAGATGCGGCTGTTCCGCCAACCACTCAATTAGCGGCTCGGCTCAGTGGTCACTGAGCACGAGCGGTGCATTGCGTGCATCAGTTGGCTACGAGGCCAGAATGGTAGCGTCTCCCGGCCGTCGCGGCAAGCCGCTGACGGAGCCCCGTCGAACGAAAGGGGAGCATCGGGCGCGGAGCAAACCCGCCCCGCGCCTTGCTGACATTGAACGGCTGTGGACCTTTGTCTAGCGGCCGACGATTCCCTCACAGCCAACTCCCGGACCTCGCCATGTGCAAGCTCTGCGAGCACGCCTGACCTGCCTTAAGCATTTGCGGGCGGTGTCGATCCAATATCTCCTTGCACGCAGCAGACCTCTTGTCGACGGCGACCTCCCAATCGACGTCGGTTTCCGAAAGCCCCTGTCCATTCGAGCCGGCCGCCCTAGTCCCCGTCGGTCATGTCCACGCGTCTCAGGTCCAGGCGGTTCTCCCGGCGGTAGCGGTCGGCCTCATGCATGAGGGCGAGGCGGGCGCGCTCGCCGCCCCAGGTCTCCGTCAGGTCGGCCGTGACGGCGTCCTCGGACCAGATACGCCAGAGCTGGGCGGCATTGCGCCAGTAACCGGCGAGTAGGTGGTTACCGTCCGGGCTGAAGGCGGCACCGGTGACCCCGCGCAGCCCAGCGTCGATGGTAAGAAAGGGATGGTCCAAGGTCCCCAGCGGCGCGACAGGGGTGCGCCAAAGGCGCAGGTCCCCATCGCGTGAGCCGGTCAGAACCCAACGGCCGTCCGGGCTGAACTCTGCTTGACCGACGCGGGCGCGGTGACCGACGAGGGTGGCGAGCAGGGTCCCGTCGGAGCGCCAGACCCGGGCGCTGTTGTCCAGGGATGCTGTGACCAGGCTCCCTCCATCAGGGGCGAAGCGGACTGTGTAGACCATGGCGGTGTGTCCCGTGAAGGGCGCCTGCATCGCACAACCCGTGGGACCGATGCGGGCCAGAGCGGCGTTACCATCCGTACCCGCACTGGCAAGTCGGGTGCCGTCCGGGGAGAAGGTCAGGTCGAGGACTCGGCTGCTGTGGGCCGGGAGGTCGCACAACAGCTCCCACCCGACCCCCAGACCGCGGCGCATCACCCGCACCCGCCCGGCGTCGTCCCCCGTGGCAGCGAGCAGAACCCCGCCCGGACCGCGGGCGACGGCGGCGGTTTGGACCGGAGCGTCGCCCTGGTCAAACGCGGGGTCGGGGTCCAGGGGCATACAAGCGGCACCGTCCCAACTCCACAGGCGCACCGGGCGCTGCCGGGCATCGGAGACGGTCAACAGCCAGTCCTCGTCCGGTCCAAACAGGGCACGCCGCACCTCCCCGGCCCCACCCTCACCGCCCGCGTCCAAGACGCAACTGCCGCCAGTGCCCAGGTCCCAGACGCGGGCCGTCCCGTCGGCGCCGGCGCTGGCCAGCCAGCGCCCGGATGGGGCGAAGTCGAGCTGACGGACCCGTCCCCTGTGTCCAGTCAGCAGCCAGAGACGCCCAGGCTCCGCCGCCGGAGCACGACGGTCGAAGCGCCAGACGCCAACTTGGCCCGCGTGCCCGGCCAAGGCGAAGACCAGCGCGGTCCCGCCGTCACTTGGGTCAATGGCCGAGGCCCTGGGCGAGAAGGCGACAGGACCCACATGGTCCGGCTGAGCCATGCGAAAACCGATGCGAGGGATGCGGTGCACGCCCCAAATGCGGGCCGAGCCGTCGATGTCCGATGAGGTGAAAACCCGCGACCCGTCGCGGCTGAACCAGGCGCCCGTCACCGCCGCATCCTGGCTGAAGGCGGCGATAGCGCGCCCACTGTACAGGCCCCACAGCCGGGCCGTGCGGTCCTGGGAAGCGGTCAGAACCAGCGGTTCGGCGTCAGGGTCGCCATGGGGCGGAGCGACCCGCACCTGGTCCACCGGGAGTTCGTGCTGTCCCAGGACCTGGGCCGTGTCCGGGTGATCCGGATCCCAGCGCACCACCTGGCCGTCGTCGTCGCCGGCCACCAAATAGCGGCCGTCGGTGGAGAAGCCGAGGTCGAGCACCGCACTGGTATGGACCTGGACCGTCTGAGTCCCGTTTCGGATTTCCTTGAGACTCGCAATCAGGGTCCCGTCGCCACCGTAGACCCGCACCTGATTGTCTGCGCAGGCCAGTGCAATGCGCCCTCCGCCCTGGGCGGAGGGGTCGAAGACAGCGCGATTGACCGCCCGGCGCAGATTCCCCTCCGGCGGCAGCCTCAGCACCTCGGCCCCGCTGGCGGTGTCGATGACCCTGGCGCTGCCGTCGGCGGAGGCGGTCACCAGGCGCCGCCCGTCCGGGGAGAAGTCAAGGCCGAGAACCTCACCATCGTGCAGGGAAAGGTCCAGGGGGGAGGCCCCGGGGCGCTCCAGGTCCAAGAGGCAGACTCCGTGCCGCTGGGGCGCATCGGACCGCGCCGCTCCCGGACCAGGTTTGGAGTCGGGGGCGGTGCCGGCGCCAAAGGCGTGGGCCATGGCCACATAGCGCCCGGTCGAGTCCACCGCCGCCACCTGCCCCTTATCGATCCCACAGGCGAAGTCCGGCGCCGGCTCCGAGCCGAGCCCAGGTTCGGCGGGCAGACGCCAGACCCCGCCCGGACCGCCGGCCAGGACTTGGGCCGCATCGCCCCGCCCGGCAAAGGCAAGTACCCGCACATCCAGGCCCGGCTTGGCGAGATTTCGCTCAAATTCGAGGCGTCCATCGCGAAGCCGCCACAGGTCGACGCCGGCGTCCCGGTCGGCGGTGACCAGTCGCTCCCCGTCGTCCCTGAAGGCCGGAGAGACCGGAGATCTGCCCAACCCTGGGGCAGCGTCCCTCCCGCCCTGGACCATGGCGATCAGGCGATTGTCCACCACAACGCTGCTCAGGGTGTCCGTGGCCTCCTGAGGGAGGTAGGGGGCGGCGGACAAGGCGCGCACCAGGGCCCGCGGCGAATTGCCGCGGGCGATGTCCGTGGCGGCGGCATCGAGGAAGCTGCGGTGCAGCGCTACCCGAGCCCGGCCCGAGGCGTGCAAGGCCCAGAGGGCCGCCGAGGTGGCCACCACGAGCAGCAGGACCAGGGTCGCACCCAGGGCCCGCAGCGCTTGATTGCGGCGGCGCTGAAGGCGCAGGTGCTGCTCGGACTGGTCCAGGTATTCGGCCTCCAAGGGCTCCACCTCCCCGTCCAGGTCCCGACCCAGCCGGCGCGCCGCGTCGAAGCCGGCCTCGCCGAGGAGGTGCTCGCGGTTGCAGTCCGTGCGCCGCCACATCAGGGCGCGCCGGGAGACGTGGTGGCGTACCCGCAGGATCGCGCGATTGCCCGGGTCCGCCAGCCAGTCGCGCACCGGGGCCCAGTGACTGAGGAGGACAGGGTGGGCGAACAGGGCCCGCGGGCGCCAGTCGCTCCAGTCCGTCCAGTCCTGAACCACCCCGCCGGACCGGGGCTGATCGTCGGCCCCAACCGGCGCACCGGCGTGCTCAACCTCTGAGGATCCGACGGCAAGATCCCGCAATCCCCGAGCGGGGCTCAGCCGGGCACGCCACTGGGCGCCGGTCTCACGCAGGGCCTTGCGCACATAGCCGGCCAAGCTGTAGTCCGCCGGCGGACAAGGGGTAAAGGCGGTCCGCTCGGCGTCGAGCACGACCAGACGGGCACTCACGAGAGCCGCCAATAGGGCCCCGCAGCCGGGATCGGCCTCCAGCAGGGTCAGGTCCCCCGCGCGGGGTTTGGGGCTACCCCCGTCCAGGGAGACGAGTGCCCGGCAAAGCTTCGGAAGGGCCGCGCGGGCAAGCGCATCAAGCCCTGCCCACACCCCATCCGCCCGGGCCAAGACGACCCCTTCCATGCCCCCAACAGCGCGGTATTCGCCCGCCGACAAAGCAAGAGCGGCACCCTGGGCGCGTGCCATGCCTGCCTGATAGATGTGCTCCAATGCCCCCTCGACCAGGGGCGGCCAATGCGGGAGGGGCGTTGCATCAGCCTCCAGCAGATCGACCAGGCCGAGGGCCGTCCCCGGCGCAGTGCCCTCCAGCTCAACGCCGGCGACTCGGGCAGGGATTTCCACTACCTGGCGCACACGGGCGGGGGCCGGAGGGGCTAGGGGATACCATGCATCCTGATCAAAGTCGTGAGGCTTACTTCCCGGCGCGAGGGGGACCTCCGCAGAATCGGCAGCATCCCCCGCGCCGGCCTCAGTGACCGCAGCGGCCGCACCGGCAAGCAAGGGCAGTAGCGGGGCTAGGTGGCGCAACCGCGCCGATCCCAGAACGCCGACGACCCAAACTCTGCCGGTGGCTGCCAGGGCTCCGACGGCGGAGACCAGAGCCTCGCGGGGGTCCGCGGGTGCCCCGCCCGGCGCCGATCCAGGGCCGGAGGCACCCGCCAACAGGTCGTCCAGAGGGTCGAGGACCAGCGCCAGACGCAGCTCCCCCTCGGCCACACCGGTCCGCCCCTGCTGGTCCCTGCTGATCAGATCCAAGGCGGCCGCGCACCTGGGCACGCGGCGGCGCCTGGATCGCGGCCCAACAGACGCGCAAGCCCCGCCGCGTCAAGCCCGAAGCCGGCCAGGGTCGGGCCCAGGGCGTTACGAGTGCACAGTCCCTCCGCCAGGGCCACGAGCGGATCCGCACCCCGCTCACCGGGGCTCGGGTCCACCAGGGCGATGCGGCAACCGGCCACCCCCTCCACCAGGAAGGGTCGCGCCAAGCGCGGCAGGACCCCTGCGCAGATCAGGGAGGTCTTGCCACAGCCGCTCGGCCCGCTGACCAGGAGAAACCGGTGCCCGGTCAGGCGTGCCAGGATGTCCCGCGTCTCGGCCTCGCGCCCGGTGAAGATACGCGCATCTCCCAGGCCGTAGGGCCCGGCGGGGCGGAAGGGGCTGCCGCGCCAGTCGCCAGCCCCGGAGATGGCCCGCTTCTCGGCGGAGATCCGCCGGTTGAGCAGCTTTCGCAACTGCCCTTCCAGAAGGTCGCGGAAACCGGCGTCGCCGTCGAAGGTACGGAAGGCCCGGCGAAAGCTCGAGTCATCGTTGAAGAAGTTGGCCTTGAAGAAGTCCTCCAGGCGCCGCCGGTCATCCAGGGCCTCGCGGGTCGCCTCAACATTGGTGATGTCTACGAGCTTGGGCCTGGTCTTCTTGTAGACTAGAACCTCTGGCTGCCCGGATCGGGCGAACGCCTCAACGGCGTTAAAGAACTCCCACTGGGTGCCCGTCATGCCGCCATAGGGCTCCTGCGGAAGGGGGGTCCCCAGGCGGGTCCAGAGGACCACGACCACGATGTCGCAATCGGCAGGGCGCAGGATCCCGTCCTGAAAGTTGCGGTCTGCCGTCAGGGCCTCCTCTTCCCACAAGACCGACTGGACCTCGAAATAGGGGAGGTACTCCTGCCGCAGGCGCTCGCAGATCTCCTTGAGCAGGGCCCGCTCGTGGTCCACGTCGGCGGGGGAGGAGACGAAGATTCGGACCTTGGCTTCGTGCATGGGGCGGCAGTCTGGGTCTGCAGTGTGATGGTGCTGTGGCAGAGTGCCACTATAGCGCGACCCAGGCGGGGCTGACTCGGCCGACCGTACTATCGACAGGCAACCCGCCGGCAAGGTTAAAATCCAGATACGCCGTCCCTCGCGGACGCGCCCAACGAAGGAACTGCGCCCATGTTCCATCGCGAGATCGCCGATGCCGAACGCATGGAGCAAGTCATCCTGCTCGCTGTGCGGGAGATTCTCCGCCACCAGGCGCCGGAGCCCTTCCTCGAATGGGCGCGCCTCAATGTCCCGCGGCTGTTGGACTTGGCGGAGGCCGATCTCTCCCCGACAGAGACGGCCAGCCTGGGCGTCCTCCTCGCCCGGGCCATTTGGAACGCCACCCCGTTACCCGAACACGGCTTCCGCCCCCAGCCATTACCCCCGTCTGACCCGGATGGCCCCTGCCCCTGCGGTTCCGGGGCGCCCTTCGGTGGCTGCTGCGGGGCCCTGGCAGAGGTCCCCGAACTGCCCGAGGAACTCGTCTGGGAGCTGCTCCTGGACGAGCTGCCCGAGCGCGGCCTGCGCGCGGCGGTGGCCAGTGGGGCCGTCCCGAGCTTCCTGCTGGCCAAGGTGGGGGACCGCTGGCTGGATCTGGACCACCCCGGGCGCACCGTCGCCCTGCTGGAGCCCCTCTTTGCCGAACCCGAGGAACTGGATGGGCGCTTCGACGCAGCGCTCGACGTATTGAGCGACGCTTACGAACGGCTCGACCACTGGCACAAGGGCCGAGCCTTCTTGGAGCACATCGCCCGCGATGGCAACCGCGAGCTCAGAGCGGCCGCCTGGCAGCGCCTCTGCACACAGCACTTGGACGAGGGTGACTTTGCCGCAGCCCAGGCCGCCTTCGCCGAGGCCCAGCGCAACGCCCCCGACTCGGCACGCACCGCCGTCCTGGAGATCACCCTGCTCGCCGCCCAGCGCAAGGACGCCGTCGCCGCCCTGCGCGCCCACTTCTGGCGCCGCAAGCTCGAGCGCGCCGGGTTTAAGGAGGAGCCCTTCATGGACTTCCTTGCCCAGGCCGCATCGGACCCCCAGGCGGCCTTGGTGGCGAGCCACGCCGAGTCCCTCGACCCGCCGCTGTTGCAGTTGCGCGACTGGATTGAAGGGATCGCGGGGCGTCCGCTGCCAGACTACAGCCTTGAGGCCCAGGCCAAGGCGGCCGGGGACGTCCCGCCCGAACAACTTCCCCTCTTCTCCGAGGCCGATTTCTGTGGGGGGCGCCTGCCATCGGATGGCACCAGCGATGCCGTGAGGCTGCGCCCGCCGCGCCCGGTACGACAGGTCGAAGCGGCCTGGCATCAGGTCTACCCGGCGATCAAGCCCTACTCGACCCAACTCGCCCTGATGGACGATGGAGACCCTTGGGCCGGGGAAGGCTGGCTGCGCTTCCTCGCCCGCCACCCCCAGGCGGCGGACAGCCTGGACATCCTCGACGACCTTGCCACGGCACTTTACGAGCACCCCGAGAGCAGTCTGCCCTGGATTGCCCGATTGTTGTTGCTGCCGCTCCTGACTCGCGCCGAAGCCATCGTCGACCGCGCCCTGCCCTCCGGGTCCGGCCGGCACATCCCTTGGTCGGACGAGCGCAACCGACCCGCCCTGCGGCTGTTGTTCCGGCTCTATCTGTGGCACACGGAGACCGGTGCGGAGGGCGCCGCCACGACCACGCTGGAGCGGCTCCTTGCCCTCAATCCCCAGGACAACCACGGCGTGCGTGCCGAGCTGATGAATCACCTGCTGCGCCGCGGCGAGGACCAACGAGCCCTGGATCTCGCACGGGACTTCCCCGGGGATATCCTCGCGGACTTGGCCTACGGGGAGGTCCTGGCGCTCTACCGGCTAGGCGATCAGACCCAGGCCAGGCGGGCATTGCACACCGCCGTCGGGCGCCTGCCGCGCATCCCCCACTACCTGACGCGCAAGCGCATCAAGCAACCGGCGCCGGGCGGCCCCTCTGGCCGAGGCGCGGCCGCGATCCTGGGCCTCGCACCCGGGGGCGAGGACCAGGCCTGGCTGTATCGTGAGGCAATGCGCGACGTTTGGGAGGCAGAACCGGGTATCCTGGCTTGGCTGAAGAAATACGGCGCGCGCGGCAAGGCGTGAGTCTCGACGAGAGCCCTAAGCGGCGAGAGGCATTTCGATGGAAAACCGGTTCAAGGTCGTCTATACGGGGGAGCTTCAGCCCTATGTCTCGGCACAGGAGGCCATCCGCAATGTGGCCATCCTGTTCAAAGTGTCCGAAGACAGGATCCGCGGCATCGTGCTCGGCGGGCATTCCCGGGACTTCAAAGTGAATCTCGACAGCGCCACCGCCGCACGCTACGTCAGCGCCCTGTCCAAGGCGGGACTCGCGGTGCGCATCGAGCCCATGATCTCCCCGCCATCCGATCTGCACCTGGCGCCGGCTACCCCCGTCCCGGCAACGCCCGAGGTTCAACCTGAGGTAGCCAGATGCCCCAAGTGCGGCGTTGCTGCGGTGAGCGATGGCGTATGCGGCGCCTGCGGGGTCGTGGTCGCCAAGTACCTCGCCCGATTTTCGGCAGCCGCTGGGCCCTCTCCCGCTACCGGCGCTGCGCCCCGAGCCGACTATGGCGCAGGCCCGCCGGCCAGCCACTATGCACCGCCCGAGCCGGAGCCGACACCCGAGACCTGGCCCCAGGGACCAGGGACCATGGCTGACCCCTCTGCAGTTTCGGCCGGTCAGGGCTGGGCCTGGATCAGCGGCGGCTTCTGGCACTTCAAGACCAATCCCTGGACCTGGATCCTGGTCACCGTCGGCTACGCCCTCATCATCATGGTCCTGTCCCTGATGCCCTTGCTGGGCGGCATCTTTGCATCCCTGATTGCGCCTATCCTCACGGGCGGCCTGATGATCGGGGCCGACGACCAGGCTCGCGGAGAGGGCCTGGGCTTTCAGCACCTGTTCGCCGGATTCTCAAACCACGCCGGACAACTGGCGGCTGCGGGCGCCCTCTACCTGGGCGGAATCATACTGGCCGCCATCCCCGCCATCCTGCTGCTGGGCGGCACCATGAGCTTCGGCATGGACGGTATGGACCCGACCGCCCTCAGCGAGGACCCTCAGCTCATGTTCGGTGCAATGGAAGACGCATTCGCCGGTCAGACGTACCTGCTTGCCATCCTGGCCGCGGCCCTCCTGATGCTCCCCGTGGCCATGGCCTATTGGTTCGCCCCCGCCCTGATCGCCATCGACGGCCTGAGTGCCTGGTCGGCGATGAAGCTCAGCTTCAGGGGCTGCCTGAAGAACGTCCTGCCCTTCCTCATCTACGGCGTCGCGGGCCTGGTCCTGATCATGCTCGGCAGCCTGCCCCTGCTGTTGGGGCTGCTGGTGGTCATGCCGACCCTTGTCGCCTCGATGTACGTGGCTTACCGCGACATCTTCTACAACGCCGCCTGAATGGCCTTCGACGCGTGGGCGACACCGTCACAGGCGCTCGGAACTGGCCCATGAATCGTCTCTGACAATCGCTTTAATCATATCAATCGATTGGCCAGATGGATCTGCCTCGGCTCTAATGATGGCAACCCTGAGCAGCAGGGTCGACTACGCCACAACCGAGGAGATCGCCACGAGCCGGTGCCCCGTCATGACCGCCCACGCCGACATCCCCGTTGCCGACGGCCAGAACTCCCTCACCGCGGGCGATCGCGGACCCGTGCTGATGCAGGACTTCATGCCCCTGGAGACGATGGCCCGATTCAACCGCGAGCGGGTCCCCGAGCGGGTGGTCCATGCCGAGGGTGCAGGGGCCGTCGGCACCTTCACCGTCACCGGCGACATCAGCCGCTATACCCAGGTCCAGCTGTTCGCCAAGGTCGGCAACCAATGCGAGACCTTCGCCCGCTTCTCCACCGTGGTCGGTGAGCAGGGCGCCGCCGACGCCGCCCGCGATCCCCGCGGCTTTGCGGTCAATTTCTAAACAGATGAGGGCAACTGGGACATGGCGGGCAATGACACCCCCGTCTTCTTCATCCGCGAGGCGCTTCGGCGGCCTTTCCTGGCCCAGTGAGTTGCCCAAGTGAGAGGCCCAGCGGCTCGGGATCGGTTGACCCCGGCAGCTTAGGCCGCTGGATCCTCCGCCCGGCTGGGGTAAGCGACCTGGACAGGGTCAACGCCCTCATCGGCCGGGCGGTGATGACCTGGGCCCTGCCAGAGCGGGTAAAGCGCCTCGCCTCGCCCAGCTACCGCTACCAGCCCCCGGACCTGGAATGGCTGCAGATCCTGATGGCCCAAGACGGACCGGCCAACCTCTGCGGGGTCGCCGCCTGGGAGCAGGCAGCACCCCACGAGCGCCCGAAGGGGGGGCGCGGGCTCCTGCTGCACGGCCTCTACGTCGATCCCGACAGGCAGGGTCAGGGGTTGGGTACCCACCTGTTGACGGCCGCTGCGACGGCTGCGCGGGAACAGGGATACGATGGCTTGTTGGTCAAGGCACATGCCGACGCGCTGGGGTTCTTCCGAGCCCGGAGGCTGCAGGAAATCGCAGTCGAAGATCCGATGCGCGACTACCCAAGCCGATTCCGGATGGACCTCACCGACGATCAGCACCCCTGATTGTCCATGCACCTACCCGGGGCCGCTTCCGATACACCACCGCAACGACTTCTGAGGTCTGCCCAGTATGGAGATCGTCACCCAACCCCCAGCCGCAACCCTGCGCGCCGCATGGACCGAGCAGGCTCGCACACACCCCTGGACTGCCGTGGGCCTCGCTTTGGCATTCCTTGCGGTACTCCTGCTGTTGGTGGCGAGCACCTGGCAGGTCCTGACGGGGGCGGCGGAAGCCCCGCTGCGCCTCGCCCTGCTCGGCGGCACGGCGGCCTTTGCGGCCACGGCCCTGGGGGCACTGCCAGGAGTTGCCCTCAAGGGTATCGACCAGCGGCTGGAGGACAGCATGCTCGGCCTGGCCGCAGGGATGATGCTGGCGGCGAGTTCCTTCTCCCTCATCCTGCCAGGGCTTGAAGCGGGCGAGTCCCTCACCGGCAACGCCGCTCTGGGCTCCGCGACGGTGGTCTTAGGAATGGCACTGGGGGTGCTGCTGATGTTGGGGCTCGATCAGTTCACCCCGCACGAGCACACCCACGGCGGTCCTTGTGGGGCCGGGTGCGCGCGGGTAAGCCGACTGTGGCTCTTCGTCTTTGCCATCGCCCTGCACAACCTGCCGGAGGGTATGGCCATCGGGGTCTCCTTCTCCCAGGGCGACATGGGCGTCGGCCTGCCCCTGACCACGGCCATCGCCCTGCAGGACATCCCCGAGGGACTGGCGGTGGCCATGGCCTTGCGCGCCATCGGCCTCTCGCCCTGGCGCGCCGTCCTCCTCGCCGCCGCCACCGGCCTGATGGAACCGCTGGGGGCACTGCTCGGGGTGGGCCTGAGCAGCGGTCTGGCCATCGCCTACCCGATCGGGCTGGGCCTGGCGGCGGGGGCCATGATCTTTGTGGTCTCCCACGAGGTCATTCCCGAAACCCACCGTAACGGCCACCAGACGCCAGCCACCCTTGGGCTCATGGCCGGATTCGCCCTGATGATGGTGCTCGACACCACCCTCGGCTGAAAGTGCAATTCCCCAGGAATGGTGTGTCGGAGGACCGGAACGGGGCCGAGGATCACAAAGCGCGCGGCCTTGGGATCGGATCGCCCTCGCGGATCGCGGCGGCAAGCACCGACAAGGCTTGCTCTTCCTCGGCCAGGCTCAACCCATCGTCCACATTGGCTCCCTTAGATCCGCCAGCGGGCGCAGTGACCTTGGGGGCGTAGACGGCCGTGTAGATTTGCTCGGCCAAGGCCTTGGTCGAGTAGGTTTCGGCCATCGGGACCCGCACCAGGGGCAACCTCAGGGCATCGCAGGCGCGACCGAGGGCCTTGTCCGGTGCGCGCCCGCGGCCCTTGCGGGATTTTCCGCTCACCAACTCGACGGCACAGACCACGGCCGCCGACTTCCGACCGCACACCAGGAAGTCGATCTTCAGGGACTCAATCCGCGCGGAGGACTGCTCCAACAGTCGCCTCCCGACACCGCGACGGACGACAACGAGGTCGCTCAGCCGAACCTTGCCGAAGACCCGATAGTCGCCGCCCACGGCATCATCCAGCGCCTCCAGGAAGGTGGCCTCCTCCGGCGAGAACAGGGTCTGTCCCAGGGTGTAGGGCAGCGCCCGACGGCGGCGCCACGCGCTGCGCAGGCTAAATACGAAGAGCAGCAGGACCAACGCGGCCAGGGCCGCGAGCAGGTAAAAGAACGACACGGGATCGGCCTCCAAACGGGGACATCGGTCAGCCGGGAACGGGGGTTTCACCCAAGGCCAGGACTCGATGCGTGGGACATGGGGCATGACCCCAGCCTAAGGGGTGCCCAAAAACAGGCAGCAGTATATCAGACTTTCATTATGGACCGGGCGGGCGTGCCGGCCGCAGGCGGGGTCAGGGATGGCCGCGCGTCCGCCGACGGTATGGAGGGCCAGGCCTCGCCACGTCTTCAGGGCCGGACAGGGCGGTGGCCTAGGAGCCTGTCGGACTTGGGGGGGATCATAGCGAGGGAGTGGGAGACCGAGACTATCTTGTTCCGGCTTCGAGGCGCATGGTGGGCGCTATGTAACGAGAAGCGGGGGCAAAATGGCCCGTTCTCCCGCTTCCGCAGTAGATTCTTCCTGAGTCCGACAGGCTCCTAGGGGCTGGGTGCGACGTCATCCCCGGGGTTCTGCCTGTTGAGCTGAACCAGATAGGCGAGAACGGCCTCCAGTTCGTCCGGCTCGGCCTCCTGAAACAGGGCCTCGCGGTACTCATGGCCGCGTCGCTCGCTACGGAAGTCCGCCACCTGCCGCTTGATGTAGGCCGGCCACTGGGCACGCAGCGGCGGGTTGTCGGTCTCGGGCTTTCCCTCGCCGGCCAGGCCGTGGCAGAGGGCACAGTCGCGCACGTACAACTCCTCGCCCCACTCGATGTCCCCCTCAACCGTCAGCGGGACTCCAACTTGAGCCGGATCCGGGACGGGTAAGCCGCTGAGATAGGCGGAGAGCTCGGCAATCAGGTCCGCGTTGAGGCGCCCGGCTTTGAAGATGGGCAGCATGGGCTTGTTCAGCCGCTTGCGGTCGCGGAAGTCCTTGAGCTGCTGGGCAAGGTAACCAGGCGGCAGGCCGGCCAACCGGGGGTATTCGCCGTCCTTGCCTCCGACGGCCGCAGGGCCATGACAGCCAGCACACTCCTTATTGAACAATGCCGCACCCGCCGCGACGTCGCCGCCCATTGCCGGGCTCACCAATACGGCCAAGGCAAGGCTCAAAGTCGCGACAAAGGGAATGAGCGCGCTTCGCATAGCCAAATTCGCCATACGGGTACCGGCTGACAAGGGGATCACGGGTGCCGAACACGGGGCGACGGCACCCCCGCCGCCCCTCGTGTCCCTACTTGCGGTAGTAGATACTCTGGCCGGCGATGTCCTTCTCCGGGTCGTACTCCTTGGGCAGCTTGTGGGCGATACCCTTATGGCAGTCAATGCAGGTGAAGCCCTCCTCGGCAGCATCCTCATGACGGGTAGAGCTGCGCGCATCCTGCTTGTCATAGTCCATGGAGTCGAAGTTGTGGCAGTTGCGGCACTCCCGCGAGTCCGTGTTCTTCATGGCCGTCCACACATTCTGGGCCAGATCGAAGCGCGCGGCCTCGAATTTCTGCCGGGTGTCGATGGTGCCCATGAAATGGTGATAGAGCTCGTTGCTCGCCTGAATCTTGCGCGCGATCTTGTGTATCCAGTCCTTGGGTACGTGGCAATCGGGACAGGTGGCGCGCACCCCGGTGCGGTTCTGGTAGTGGACTGTGTCCTGCAGCTCCTTGTAAACATTGGCGTCCATCTCGTGACACGAGATGCAGAAGACCTCGGTATTGGTCGCCTCCATGGCGGTATTGAAGCCGCCCCAAAAGATGATGCCGACGACGACCCCGATGAGCAGCAGGGTCAGGGCCTTCTTTGCGGTACGCGGTTTCTCTTCGGACATGACTTTCACTCCAACAGTGCGGATCTTTATTGTCTGACCTGCGTGCGACCTGCCCCCAGACCCTGGTCGACGCCCCTTGCCCTAACGGCGGCCCTGGAAGTTGTTGTCCACCAATGCCTGCGAATTGAACTGCACCGCATGGCACTGGGTGCAGAAGTAGCGCAGCATGGAGACCTTCTCCAACCGCTTGCCGTCGCGGTCCAGATAGTGACTGTCGCCGAGCTTGGGGGCCTTCTCCGCCTGGTAAGTCTCCTCGCTGTGGCACTTGAGGCAACCATTGAGGCGTAGGCTAATGTCGTACTTGTCGATGGCATGGGGGATCATCGGCGGCTGCTCCTTATAGGAGCGCTGGATGCCGCCCTGAACCACCTCGACCTTGTAACGCTCGGGCGGCGCCGAATCGGCGTCCAAGGGGGTGTTCGGGCGCTGGGGGTCAACCACGGCGCTGCCCGCGTCGGCTGCCTGAGCCGGCGAGCCCGCCAAAAGGCTCAGGGACAGGGCCAAGGCCGGAGCAAGCGAGCGGGTCGCCGTCTGGATCATCTTTTTCATCGCGTTCTCCACCACCTCAGTGAGTTGACTTGTCTCTATCGGAGAGTCCGGACCGACGGACCAGAGGCACCACCCGCCATCAAGCTCCCTTGCCGACCCTCGGGCCCGCCCTGGGATACGCTGCAATCGCTGGCCGCACCGGAAAAGCGGCCGCCGAAACGGAAGACATCCAGCGAGCAGACATCGATGCAGCGCCCGCAGTTGGTGCAATTGGCGTCGAGGATCACCGGCCCGATGCCGCCCTTGGCCCCCTTGAGGGCGGGCTTGATGACCTGGGGCTCCGGGCAGATGTTGAAACAGTCCATGCAGTCGTCGCAGCGCTCACGCTGATAGGCCGAGACCCGCACCTGAGCCTTCACCCCGATCAGCCCGTAAAAGGCACCCACGGGGCACAGATGCCCGCACCAGCCGTGGCGCGCCACCAGCAAGTCGAAGAGGAAGACCGCCGCCAGGACCGCCCAAGCCCAGCCCATCCCGAAAATGAGTCCCCGATGGGCCATGGAAACTGGATTGACGTACTCCCAGGCGATGACCCCGGTAACGGCGGGCAGGCCCAGAACCACCGCCAGGACCCAGTAGCGCAGGTTGCGGGACAGGCGCGAAGTGGCGCGCAGGTCGAAGCGGCGGCGCAGCCACACTGCCAAATCCGTGATCAGGTTGACAGGGCATACCCAGGAGCAGAACACCCGCCCCCCGATGAGCGCGTAAAAGACGAGGACGATGAGCGACCCAATGAACCCATTCAAAATCGGCCAGGTCCCCGAGGCAATCGCCTGGAGCAGGAGCATGGGATCGGTCAGGGGCAGGATGTCCAGGGTCATGCTGGCCGAGAGGTTACCCTGCACGAGCCAGATCCCAGCCAGCGGCCCAAGCAGAAAGAGCCCGAGGATGCCGAGTTGGCTGGCCCGACGCAGCAGGAGCCACTTGTGGGCCTTTAGCCAACCCTGAGACTCGCCAGCGGACTTGCCCGGATAATCGTTATTGCCCATGCGATTCAGACCCTATGGGGTCGGGCCTCGATTCAACGTTTCCAGCGGATCGGCGGAGCCCGATTGCACACCGGGGGCCGAGCCGGGACCGGCCTCGATCAGGCCGCGGCCGCCATGTTCGTACTCCATCCCATCCGGGAGGTTATACCGGTGCTCTGCGTCGGGTGTGACCAGGGCCCCGCCCGCCGCCCGCTTCTGCTCCCACCCCACACGGTAGTGCGGCCCCAACTCGCCCTTGGCCAAGTGCTCCGGCAGAACCTTGATGGCCGCCTGCTCCAAGATACAGGCCTCTTCGCACTTGCCGCAGCCCGTGCAGCGGTCCGAGTGGACCACCGGGATAAACAGGGCGTGTTTGCCGGAACGAGCGTTGTGCTGGCGATCCAGGGTGATGGCCTCGTCCTTGATCGGGCAGATCTGATAACAAACCTCACAGCGCAGACCAAGGAAGGCAATGCAATTCTCGTGATCCACCAGGACCGCGAGCCCCATGCGCGCCTTATTGATGTCTGTGAGCGCATGATCCAGGGCGTTGGTCGGACAAGCCGCTACGCAAGGGATGTCCTCGCACATCTCGCAGCCCTTCTCTCTCGCGTAGAAGTAGGGTGTCCCGGTGGGCACCGGACTTCCGAGCTTGGCGAGGTGGATCATGTCAAAGGGGCAGTCGCGCACGCACAGACCGCAGCGGATACAGGCCCCGTTGAAGCGATCCTCCGGAAGGGCCCCCGGCGGACGGATGGCGGCTGCCGGGAGCGACGAGGCCCGTTGGGAATAGAGCCCGAGCCCGAGCCCAAAGAGCCCCACCCCACAGGCGGTCTTGAGCGCATCGCCGATGAATTGGCGACGATTCACCCCCGCGCCTCTGTCTTTAGCCCCTGTAGCCATGGCCGCGAATCTTGAGCGCAGAACCGGATTCAGTGGGAAAAGAAAGCCAGCCGCAAGTTGACGCGAAATAAACACCCATCAGCGGGCTCATCGAATTTCCGAATCTTCATTTGCGTTGACTTGCGGCCAATGCGCTTTCCTCAAGCCTTTTCCACCTTCACCGCACACTTCTTGTAATCCGTCTCTTTGGAGAGGGGACAGGTTGCATCCAGGGTCAGCTTGTTGACCAGACGGCTCGCGTCGAACCAGGGGATGAAAACTAGCCCCTCGGGCGGACGGTTGCGCCCCCGCGTCTCGATGGTGGCGACGATCTCGCCGCGCCGCGAAGTGATCTTGGCCACCTGGCCGTCGCGCAGCTTGAGCTTCTTGGCGTCCTCTTTGTTCATGAATACCACAGCCTCTGGCACGGCCTTGTACAGCTCCGGGACGCGCCGGGTCATGGAGCCCGAGTGCCAATGCTCCAGGACGCGCCCGGTGCACAGCCACAGCGGGAACTCAGCGTCCGGGACCTCCGGGGGTGCCTCATAGGGGGCGAAGATGATGTTCGCCTTACCGTCCTTGTTGCCATAGAAGTACACATCCCCCTTCGCCACCTGGGGGTTGTTCTTGGTCACGTAGGGGTCGTAGCCCTCACGGAAACGCCAAAGGGTTTCCTTGTCGTCCACCACCGGCCAGCGCAGACCGCGGGTCTTGTGGTAGGTGTCGAAGCTCGCGAGGTCGTGGGCGTGGCCGCGCCCGAACCCAGCGTACTCCTCGAACAGCCCCTTCTGGACGTAGTAACCGAAGTGGGCGCTCTCGTGGTTGCCGTAATCGTTGCCGCGGTCGTCCACGATCTTGCCGTCGAACGGGAACTGATTGACCACCCCGTTCTCGAACAGGATCTCGTAGAGGGTCTTGCCGCGGTACTCCGGCTTCTTGGCCAGGAGTTCCTCGGGCCAGACCTCCTCCACCTTGAAGCGCTTGGCGAACTCCATGACCTGCCACATGTCTGATTTGGACTCGCCCGGTGCGTCCACCTGCTCGCGCCAAAACTGGGTGCGCCGCTCGGCGTTGCCGTAGGCCCCCTCCTTTTCTGTCCACATGGCGGTAGGCAGGATCAGGTCCGCCGCCTGAGCCGAGACCGTGGGATAGGGGTCGGACACGGCGATGAAATTGTCCGGATTGCGCCAGCCGGGGTAGCTCTCCCCGTTCATATTGGCCGCCGCCTGCATGTTGTTATTGCACTGTTGCCAGTAGCAATTCATCTTCCCGTCCTTGAGCATGCGGTGCATCAGCACAGCGTGGTAACCGATGTTCGGGTTGATGGTTCCCTCGGGGAGCTGCCAGGCCTTCTCGGCCGCGGCGCGGTGCTCCGGGTTCATCACCACCATGTCCGCAGGCAGGCGGTGGGCGAAGGTCCCGACCTCGCGGGCGGTGCCGCAGGCAGAGGGCTGGCCGGTCAGCGAGAAGGGGCCGTTGCCGGGCTCGGAGATCTTGCCGACCAACAGATGTACGTTGTACATGTTGGAGTTCACCCAGCTCCCGCGGGTGTGCTGGTTGAATCCCATGGTCCAGAAGGAGACGACCTTCTTGTCGGGGTCGGCATAGACCTTGGCCAGGGCCTCCAGGTTCTCCTTGGGCACACCGGACAGTTCGGAGACATAATTCAGGGTGTAGGGCTCAACGAGCTTGGCGAATTCCTCGAAGGTGATGGGCTCAGACCCCATGGGGTTGCCCTTCTTCTTCTTTTTCTCAGGATCGGTAGGGTCCGGATAGCCGTTGTTGGTGGCGTTTGCCTCCAACGGGTTGTTAGGACGCAACCCGAAACCGATGTCCATCGCCGTCTTCTTGAAATTGGTGTGGGCATCCACGAAGGCCTTGTTGACCTTGCCGTTCTGGATGATGTAATTGCAAATGTAGTTCTGGATGGCCAGATCGGTCTGCGGCGTGAACACCATGGGGTTGTCCGCCAACTCGAAACAGCGATGCTCGTAGGTGGACAGAACATGCACCTCGCAGCCCTCCTTGGTGAGGCGCGTGTCCGTCAGGCGCGACCACAGGATGGGGTGCATCTCCGCCATGTTGGCGCCCCAAAGGACGAAGACGTCGGCGTGCTCCAGGTCATCGTAGCAGCCCATGGGCTCGTCGATACCAAAGGTGCGCATGAAGCCCACCACGGCAGAGGCCATGCAGTGCCGCGCGTTGGGATCGAGATTGTTGGAGCGCAGCCCCGCCTTCATGAATTTCGCCGCGGCATAGCCCTCCCAGACGGTCCACTGGCCGGACCCGAACATCCCGACCCGGGTCACCCCGCCCTCCTTCTTCATCGCCTCCTTCCACTTCTGGGCCATGATGTCGAAGGCCTCGTCCCACGAGACCGGCTCGAACTTGCCGTTCTTGTCATACTGGCCGTTGGTCTTGCGCAGGAGCGGCTGGGTCAGCCGGTCCTTGCCGTACATGATCTTGGGGAGAAAATAACCCTTGATGCAGTTCAACCCGCGGTTGACTGGCGCGTCCGGGTCGCCCTGGCTCGCGACCACGCGCCCGTCCTGGACCCCCACAAGAACGCTGCACCCCGTTCCGCAAAAGCGGCAGGGGGCCTTATCCCAACGAATGCCCTCATCGCCAGCGGCAGCCTGTGCCTGAATCTCTGTCGGCAGGGTGATGCCTACCGCCGCCGCCGCGGCCACCGCCGCCTGAGCCTTGATGAAATCACGCCGACTGATATTCACGGTCACCATCCTCCAAGGGTTCGTCCCCACCGTAGTGGTAGATCAGGGATGTATTCAGAACGCCGTCAACCTGGCCGAGGGCCGCCAGAGTGTCCGCCGCCATGGTCTCGGGGGTATCCTCCACCGTCACGACCAGCCTGCCGCCCTCGTTCGCGTGCAGACCCACTCCCGGCAGATCCAGAAGGCGTTGGGCCACCGCAGGGGCGTCCCGCTCGCGCGTCTCGACGACACAGCCACAGATATTCATTCGGCGTGCACTCCCGATTTCCGGGTTAAACATGCTCTATGGGCTTCAACGACCAACGCTTGATCTAAATCAAGCTTAACCGCCCTACCCGTCTTGAAGCTGATTCAGATCAATCCGCGGATCGACCGGGCTCAGGTCGCGGCGCTGCGCACGCGCAGTTGGGTCAGCGAGTGGACGTGGATGGTGCGATGACCGACATCGATGAGCCCGTCGCGGACCAGGACGTGCAGCTCCCGGGAGAAGGTCTCGGGGGTCAGGTTGAGGCTTGACGCGACGACCACCTTGGCCGCTGGGAGCGATACCTGCGCCTCATCAACGGTGCCCTGGCCGCAGCTCGCCTCGTTGAGCAGGAAACGGGCAACGCGCTGGCCGGCAGAGAGCAGGCAGCAGGCTTCCAGGTCCCGGGTCAAGGTCCGTACGTTGCGCGCGAGGCTCGTGAGCAGGGCTAGGGCCACCGCCGGCCAGCGTTCCACCGCCTCGCGCAGGCGCTCGCGGGAGATGCTGAGAACGCTGCAATCGCACAGCGCCTCGGCATAAACAGGGGATGGTTCGTCGAGGAAGGGGCTGGACTCACCGAAGACTGCGCCGGGGAGCACGATGTCGATGACGCGCTCCGCCCCCTCCGCGGAGAGGATGGCGAGCTTGACGCGCCCTTCGATGAGGACATAGAACCCGTCCACCGCCGCACCGGCCTCGCAGACCATGCGCCCGCGGGCAACAGTGCGCCTGACGCAGCCTCCAGCAAGGTGACGCAGGGCATCCACCGCCAGATTGCGGAACAGGGGGGTTTCCAGCAGGACGGGCAGGCAGGTCTTCTCGCGGTCGGCGGCGTTCATGGCGACGGGTCTCGGGGCGGTGAAAGAGGCCACGGCCATTGGCTCAGAATCCCAACCTGCGCTGTGGCCCAGCGAGCCCCTCTATCCTATGCAGCCACGGCACCGGCACAAGGTGTGGTCGCGGCCGCTGAGATCACCAAAGTACTCCCAAAGAGGTAGTCGTGTTAGCCACCTATCTCACTGTTTCAATGACATTTCTTAGACCACACTCCACCTGTAATGGCAAGCGACCTGGCATTATCGGGGCATTGGTGGTATCCCCTTTCCGCCGAGACCCAGAGCCATTAGAAACCCAGGGGTGTTCGCCTTGATCTCACAGCTCTCCCACAAGCCCATCCTCGCCCGGCTCGGGGTCTTGATGGCCGCCATCGTCGCCCTGGCTGTGATCAGCATGCTGACCTCCGTCATCATCGCCAAGACCATGGAGGGCATGGCCACGGCGATCAACCAGGCCGGGTCGCTGCGCATGCAGTCGTACCGCATCGGGGTGGCCCTGGCTGACGACAGTCTCCGACCGACCGAACGGGCCGCACGAGCCGAAGCGCTCGCGGACGAATTCGAGGACCGCCTGCGGAGCCCGCGTCTGCGCAACGCCATCCCCGACGAGGCAGGCAATCCGGTGACCATGGCCCACGCTCGGGTGGCCCGCCTGTGGCGAGAGGACATGCGCACCCCGCTGCGCGAGCACATCCGGCTGCTAGCGGAGGGGGCACCCAAGGGTGCCGACAACCAGCCCCCTGCGCTGCCGCGGGCCCGATACCTGGCGGCGGTGGACGAATTCGTGGGGCAAATCGACCGCCTGGTCCAGGTGCTGGAAATCGTCGCAGAGGGGCGCGTGACGACGCTGCGGATGATCCAATGGGTCGCCCTGGCCCTGACCGTCTTCGCCGTGTTGGTCGCCATGACCCTGGTCATCCGCCGCGTCATCCTGCCGCTGCAGGACCTCCTGTGCTGCGCCGATCTGGCCAGGCAAGGGGACTTCAACGGGCGTACCCGCTACACCGGCAACGACGAGCTTGGCCGCCTGGGGGCCGCCCTCAACCTGATGGCCAAGGGGCTGTCACAGATCTACGGGGCATTGGAGCAGCGCGTGGAGGAGAAGACCCGGGACCTGGCCCGGAGCAACCACTCCCTGGATCTGCTCTACCGCACGAGCAAGGCCCTCAACGAGGCCCCTGTCACGGACCAGGTCTTGGCCCGGGTGCTCGCGGACATTCAGAGCGCCTTGGATATCGGCCCCGCCACCCTGTGCCTGACCGAATTGGACGAGACCGACCCGGACGCCCACACCCAGGCCAAGGTGCGGGTGAGCACCCGTCTTCCGGCGGAGCAGGGCGGCCCCTGCCAAGCCGAGGGGTGTACCGCCTGCCGCGACCCCCAGACCGTCCGCCGCCTACGGGTCGCCAAGGGCACCCCGGCCGAGCGCTGTCTCCTGTCCCTGCCGGTGCGGGACCGCGACCGCACCTTCGGTGTCCTGCTCGTCGATCTGCCCCCCAACTGCCCTACCGAGCCCTGGCAGGAGCGGCTCCTGGAGACCCTGGCCGGCCACATCGGCACGGCGGTCAACCTCCAGCAACGCACCCGCGAGGGCCGCCGCCTGGTCCTGCACGAGGAGCGCACCATCATCGCGAGGGAGTTGCACGATTCCTTGGCCCAGTCGCTCTCCTACCTCAAGATCCAAGTCGCCCGGCTGGCCGCCTCCCTCAAGGGCCCGGACAACAGGACCGCGTCGCTCGCAGTGCTAGAGGAACTGCGCGAGGGGGTCAGCAGTGCCTATCGCCAACTGCGCGAGCTCCTCACCACCTTCCGCCTGAAGGTCGACGAGCGAGGCCTGAGCGGAGCCCTGGAGGCCACGGTGCAGGAGTTCCGCAACCGCGGCCCCCTGGACATCCGTCTCGACAACGCCCTGCCTTCTTCCTTGCTCTCCCCCAACGAGGAGATCCACGTCCTGCAGATCGTCCGCGAAGCCCTTTCCAACGTGACTCGCCACGCCAAGGCTAGTCATGCGCTGGTGACCCTCGCTCTAAGCAACGGCCAAGTCCGGCTGCTCATCGAGGACGACGGTCAGGGCATCACCGGGCGAACGGCCGCGGCCCACCACTACGGCATGACCATCATGCGCGAGCGGGCCCTAAGTCTGGACGGGGCCCTGACCTGCGAGTCCAACCCCGGGGGCGGGACGCGCCTCTCCGTTGGGTTCCCGCCCCGCCAACCCGCGGTCCCGATGCCCGCCAAGGCGGTCGCTGTGGAAGGTGCTCAGGAGAACTTGCATTGAGCAGTGAGCCCAAGACCTCCGTGGTCGTCATCGACGACCACCCCCTGTTCCGCAAGGGCGTGGCGGACCTGATCCGTATGGAGCCCAGTCTGCAACTGGTGGGCGAGGCCCCGGATGGGGAGAGCGGGGTCCGAGTGGCCCTGGCGACAGACCCGGACCTGATCCTGCTCGACCTCAACATGAAGGGCTGGAGCGGCCTCCAGACCCTGGGGCACCTGCGGGCCGCGGACCTCGATGCCCGCATCATCGTGCTCACGGTCTCCGACAGCGAGGAGGACGTGGTCGCGGCCCTGCGTGCCGGGGCGGACGGCTACCTGCTCAAAGACATGGAGCCGGAGGACATCCTCGCGAGCCTGCGCCGGGCGACCCTGGGGCGGCTGGTAATCAGCGAGCGCCTCACCGAGCTCCTTGCCCATGCCCTGCGCGAGGGCCCCCGCCCCCAAAGCCCAGACCAGGCTGGGCTTACCCCAAGGGAAGACGAGATCCTCGGGCTCATCGCCAAGGGCTACAGCAACAAGCTGATCGCCCGGGAGCTGGACCTGACCGTCGGAACGGTCAAGGTCCACGTCAAGCACCTGCTCAAGAAGCTCGGGCTCAAGACCCGTGTCGAGGCGGCGGTGTGGGCCATCAACAGCCAAGTGCGCGGCTGACCTTGCCGCTCTAGCGTCCCAGGCCGTGCCTCTTCCATATCAGGTACGCCGCGGGGATCACGGCCAGGGTCAGGACGGCGACGCTCAGCATCCCCCCGACCACGGGTGCAGCAATGCGCTGCATCGCCTCCGAGCCCGCCCCGGTACCGAACAGGATCGGGAGGAGCGCGGCGATGATCGCCACCTTGGTCATGGTGACGGGCCGCAGACGCAGCAGCGCCCCCTCCACCACAGCCTCTTTGACGTCGTCCCGCGTCAACCCCGCCGCTCCGCGCAGCTCGCGTCGGCGCACCAGCGCCCGGTCGAGGTAGAGCATCATGACCACCCCGATCTCCACCGCCACCCCGCCCAGGGCAATGAAGCCGATCGCCGCAGCGACCGACAGGTGGTAGCCGAGGAGGTACATCAGCCAGAAACCGCCCACCAGCCCTAGGGGCAGGGTGGCGAGGATGATGAGCGTGCCGGTCAAGGTTCGGAAATTGAGGTAGAGCAGCACCAGGATGACGATCAAGGTCAGCGGCACCACCAGCCACAAGCGCTCCTTGGCCCGCTCCCAGTGCTCGTAGGCGCCCGACCAGGTGAGGGAGTAACCCGGCGGCAGCGTGACCCGGTCCGCCACCGCCTGCTTGGCCAGGCCAACGTAGGAGCCCACGTCCTGGTCCCTGACGTCCACGTACACCCAGCCGCTCAGGCGCGCGTTCTCGGTGCGGATCATGTCAGGGCCGTCCACCACTTCGACGCTGGCGAGGTCAGCGAGCTGAACCTGGGTGCCGCGGGTGTCGATCACGATGGGCAGGCGCCTGAGGCTTTCCACCGAATCCCTGGTATCGGACGTGTAGCGCAGGCTCACCGGATAACGTTCCCGGCCCTCCACCACCTCCGTCAGATTCATGCCGCCGACGGCGCTGGCGACGATCTCCTGGGTATCGGCGACCGAGAGCCCGACCCTGCCCATGGCCATCCGATCCGGCGTGATCTTGATGTACCTTCCGGCCGAGACCCGTTCCGAGAACACAGATCGAGTCTGCGGGAGCGGCCCCAGCGCCTGCTCGACTCGCTCGCCGATGTGCTGGATGACGTCCAGGTCGGGGCCGGCGATCTTGATCCCGACCGGGGTCTTGATGCCGGTGGAGAGCATCTGCAGCCGGGCGTTGATGGGCATCAGCCAGGAGTTGGTGAGTCCCGGAAATTTCACCGTCCGCTCCAACTCCGCCTTGATGCCGTCGATGGTCATCCCAGGCCGCCACTGATCGCGCGGCTTGAGCTGGATGGTGGTCTCGATCATCTCCATGGGCGCCGGGTCGGTCGCGGTGTCGGCCCGCCCGACCTTGCCGAACACCCGCGCCACCTCGGGTACGGAGAGGATCAGCCGGTCGGTCTGCTGCAGGATCTGGCGCGCCTTGTCCGGGGCGATCCCAGGGAAGGTGGTCGGCATATACAGGAGGTCGCCCTCGTCGAGGTCGGGCATGAACTCGGCGCCAAGACGCAGCGCGGGCCAGGCCCCGGCCACCGTCAGCCCCAGGGCCAGAACCAGGACCAGCCGCGGCTTGCGCAGCACCCAGTCCAGCAGGGGGCGGTAGGCGGCCATGAGACCGCGGTTGATGGGGTTGTCCTGCTCCCGGCGGATGTTCCCCCGCACCAGGAGCCCGAGCAGCACCGGCACCAGGGTGATGGACAGCAGCGCCGACGCGGCCATGGCGTAGGTCTTGGTGTAGGCCAGCGGCGCGAACAGCCGGCCCTCCTCCCCTTGCAGGGCCAGCACCGGCAGGAAACTCAGGGTGATGATGAGCAGAGACAGGAACAGGGCGGGTCCTACCTCGACCGTCGCCCGCCGCACCAGCTCCCAGCGGTTGGCGTTGGTGAGCGGCTCGCGCTCGATGTGCTTGTGCAGGTTCTCGATCATCACGATCGCGGCGTCCACCATGGCCCCGATGGCGATGGCGATGCCGCCGAGGGACATGATGTTGGCGCTGATGCCTTGCCAATGCATGACGCCGAAGGCGGCGAGGATGCCGACCGGCAGACTCAAAATCACCACCAGCGACGAGCGGATGTGCCAGAGAAACAGGGCGCAGACCAGGGCGACGATCAGGAACTCCTCCACCAGCCGGCCGCTGAGGGTATCGATGGCCCGGTGGATGAGCCCGGACCTGTCGTAGACCTCCACCAGTTCCACCCCCTCCGGAAGGGCCGGCGCCAGCTCTGCAAGCTTGGCCTTGACCCCGGCGATGGTCGTCAGCGCGTTGCCCCCGGGGCGCATCAGGACGATACCGCCAACCACCTCGCCCTGACCGTCCAGTTCCGCGATGCCCTCGCGCATCTCCGGGCCGAGCCGCACCTCGGCGACGTCCCCCAGCCGAAACACGGTAAGCGGAATGAGGGGCGCCGGGGTGGCCTGACTGGCCATGCTCATGGCGCCGGAGTTGGGGAGCTCCTGGACGGACAAGGGTACGTTGCGCAGGTCCTCGATCCCGTGCAGGTATCCGGCCATGCGGATCATGTAGCGCGCCTCGGCCATCTCGATGGCCCCGGCCCCGGTCTCGCCGTTGGCTCGCTGGATGGTCTGCATCAGGGTCGTCAGCGGGAGCTTGTAGGCGCGCAGTACCTCCGGATCGACCACGACCTGGTACTGCTTGACCATGCCGCCGACCGTAGCCACCTCCGACACCCCGGGGAGGGCCTGAAGCTCATAGGTGAGGAACCAGTCCTGGAGGCTGCGCAGCTCCGCCAGATCGTGCTTGCCGGTACGGTCCACCAGGGCGTATTGGTAGACCCAGCCCACCGCCGTGGCGTCGGGCCCGAGCTCGGGGCTGGCCCCAACCGGCAGGCGGGAACTGACCTGGTTCAGCAGTTCCAGCACCCGGGAGCGCGCCCAATAGGGGTCTGTCCCGTCGCGAAAGACGACGTAGACATAAGAATCCCCATACATGGAGTAGCCGCGCACGGCCACCGCCCCCGTCACGCCCCGCAGGGCGGTGGTGATGGGGTAGGTCACCTGGTCCTCCACCACCTGCGGCGCCTGGCCAGGGTAGGTCGTCTTGACGATGACCTGGACGTCCGAGAGGTCCGGGATGGCGTCGAGCGGCAGGTTACGCAGGGCGTACAGGCCCCAGGCCACCAGCAGAGCGGTGCCGACGAGGATCAGAAACCGGTTGTGGATGGACCAGCGAATGACCTGGGCGATCACTTCGTGGTCCCCCCGGCGGCAGGGCCCTCTTCCATCGACCCTTGATGCAAGGTCCCTCCGTGCGCCGCTCCCTCGGCCCCCGGCTCCCGCATGGCCTCCTCCTGCGTCGCCTCACCGGGCGAGGGGTCTCCCGCCTCATGCGTATGGCCCTGATGCACGGCCTCGTCGGGCGCATGACCCTGATGCATCTGCTCTTCCTGCATCGCCCCCTCGTGCATGTGCCCCTCGTGCATGTGACCCTCGTGCGGGGTCCCCTCGGGCGCGGGCTGGGCCGAAGCCAGCCCCCCGGACAAGCGTTTCAATCCTGCCTGGAGGTTGGCTTCGGAGTCGAGCAGGAACTGGGCAGAAACCACCACCTGCTCACCCTCGCTCAGCCCCTTGCGGACCACGATTTCCTCCGCACCGAGGTCCTCGGCCTCCACCGCCCGCGGCTGGAAACGGCCGCCGCCTTGGGCTACGACCACCCGTGCGCCCTTGCCCGTCACGATCACTGCCTCGCGCGGGACCAGGAGCGCGTCCATCACCTTGTCGACCCTCACCGTCACCAGGGCCGTGGTCCCGGCCGGGACCGGGACGCCCTCGCTGTCGACGGACAGACGGAACTGCAGCGTATGGGTCGAAGGGTTGATCTGGGTCTCGATGCTCGTCACAGTCCCGCTCCACTCCCGCGACCCCAGGCTCGGAAGGCGCACCCGTGCGGCCTGCCCTTGGCGCAGCAGCGGTGCCTCGCGTTCGAAGACCTGGGCCACCACCAACAGGTTGGACGTCCCCGCGCTGCGGGCGAAGGTGCCGAAGCCCTGCACCTCCAGATCGAGCGTCCCCCGGCGCACCGCCGCGGTACGCACCCCCAGCTGATTCACCACGGCATCGGAGACTGAGATCGCGGGCACCTCATCGGCACCTGCCGCGGCCTGCGGATCGGCCTCGGCAGCCTCCGCCTCCCTGGCCACCAGATCCATGCCGCAGATCGGACATCGGCCCGGCTCCGGGCTCACCACTTGAGGGTGCATCGGGCACACATAGGCCGGATCCGAGTGCTTCCGGGCGTGTTCGAGGGCAGGCCCCACGGCCGTCGAGGCGTCGGTGGCCGGCGCCTCTGGGCCGCATCCAGCCAACGTCAGGCCGACGAAAGTCAGCGCCAAGGCTCGTTCGAGCCCGCGGCGGCGAAGGGGTAGGGACAGGGGGAATCTCATCTGAAGACAGCTCCTAAGGTGTCCGGGGGGCAGATGTCCACGGAACGGGGTACGAGTCGGCAGGCCGTTGCGACGCGGACCAGCCTGCCGCCAACGGGCGCCGCACGCAATCGAAAAGTCGGTGCGACGCGCAAAAAAAAATCGGGGAAGGGATTGCTCCCTTCCCCGATAGTCAAGGCTTGACTAGGGTAAGGCGCCTATGGGTAGGTTATCAGCACCGCGTTCGACGGTGCCGTCTCCGTACCCGCTATTGTCACGACCCGGTAGCACAGGGGGAACAATGTGTTCAGCACATTGCCCCGCCAGGACTGAGTGTTCGGGGCCAGAGTGGCCTGATCAGTCCAGGTGGTGCCCGTACACTGACCAGAGACGGGGTTGTTCCGCTGGACCAAGTACGCCGTCTCTCTCCCGAATTGTCGGTCCACGTCAAGTCGACCCAACGCTGGGTGCCGTTACGCCTGCTCTGCCTTCCCACTAGGTTCGTCGGAGGCGCGAGCGGCAGCGGCATGGCGCCTGACGCCGCCTCGAGGGTGAGGCTCCCAAACTCCTCGCCGTAGCCGACGCTGTTCTGCGCCACCACCCGGTAGGAGTAGGTGTCCGCAGCCGTGCCAGCAGTCGTGTCGGTGTAGCTCCGCTCCTGCTTGATGTTGGGATCGTCCGCCAGCGATGACACCGTATCGACGGTCGTCCAGTCCGTCCCGTTACTACTCCTTTGCACCTGGAATCCCGACTCGTTGATCGAGTTGTCGTTCCAGGTGACGGTGACGCTGGTGGACGCGCCGGCCCAGGTGGGCGACAAGGTCACCCCACTCGGGGCAGCCACCGGCAGCGCCAGCGACTGCGGCCGCATCATGTCCATCTCCTCATGGCTCAGGATGTGGCAGTGCCAGACGTACTCCCAGCCATAGTTGACGAGCTGGTTGACGATCGGTGCGGTCGGCTGACCATCGGCGCCCACGTTGTTGAAGCCGAGCGTGAACCCATCGGCATGGCCGGATTCAAGAGCCGGACGCTGTTGGGCAGCTCGAACGGCAGCACCGGGAGGATCGGCCGCAAGGCGACGATGGTGTCCTGGAGCGGGCTCACCCGCACCGTGTCCTTCCAGCCCAGCTCCGTGGGATCGGTCGGGGTGATGATGTTGTCCCAGGCGACCCGGTTGAGCAACTGCACGTCGTACAGATGGAAGTGCAGCGGGTGCGTGTCCACGCCGTTGTGGGTGATCTTCCAGATCTGGGTACCGTCGTCCGCCACCTGGGTTCCGTCCGCGGCCGACCCCCTTGATCGGGGTCACGGTCATGCTGTCCGGCAGCTTGGTGCCGTCGATGAACTCCGTGGTCGGGTTGACGTACGGGTACAGAACGATGTTCAGCAGCGCCGCCGTGGCCGGCACGATCTCCAGGCCCATGTTCGCGGACATCCGGCCGAACTCGTCGAAGGTCGCCGAGTTCATCTCGTCGTGGATGCGCCTTGGGCTGGATCTGGACCTTCACCTTGTTCGTCGTCCCGGTAAGGAGCGTGTTGAAGCCGTACCAGGTCATGCCCTGATCGTCGATCCGGGCGAGCCCGTCACACGCCAGGTCGGTGTCGTTGCCCAGGTCGAGCGGATTGACCGGATCGCTGGCGGGCGTGTTGCAGTTGCTGCCGCCGACGAAGCTCGTTCCATAGGCCGAGTTGTAGGCCGCCTGCCCGACGATGATCGGGTGCTGGCCGGACTCGAACACGCCGGAGCCGTTCGCCTTGTGCGAGAAGGCGTTTTGCAGCTTCCTGACGTTGAAGGCAGGATGCCGCCGTGCCTACGACCTTGATCTGCATGACGGTGCGGGTGTTGGGTCCATAGCCCGGCAGGATCGTCGGTGCGCCCGACCGGGTACTGGTCCGGTGCCCCAGTGTAGTAGTCGTAGCTGGGGACCCGGGCCGGGAAGGCGGCGGGTGCATCGTTGTAGACGATCAGCGTCTTGCCCGCGAACTGCGAGAAGTCGACGATCACGTCCAAACGCTCGGCCGGCGCCACCAGCAGCGAGTGCAGGTCCACGTGGCCGACGTCGAAGCGGGTCGGGTCGGTGATCCAGGTGGTCGGCTGCTGGCCGTCCACGACCACCGGGGCCGGCAGGAAGCCGCCCTCGGAGCCGATCACGATCCAGTCGGGACCCGCGGTGGCAGCGCCCTGGACCGGTGTCGGGAAGACCACCGGATCGAGCTGCGCGGCCGCCACCTCCGCCGGATTGAGCGCCACCTCCGTGGGGCCTACCACCGGGTCAGCGGTGTGCCGGATCGCCCACGTACAGCTGCAGGTTGAAGAAGCGGTCGTTCGCCGCGTTCAGGACGCGGAAACGGTACGCCTTCGGCTCCACCGTGAGGGTCGGATAGGCGGTCCCGTTCACCAGCGGCGTGTCGTTGAACTGCTCCATGCCGGACGAGATGTTGGGCGTGCCCGGGATCTGGGGCGGCTCGCAGAACGGGTCGACCGGGTACTGCCAGGTCGTCCAATCGTCGAGGCTACAGGGGACCGCCAGTTCCGTCGTGAAGTCGGTAGCGGGGTCCTTGTTGTAGTACGGGTTGGCAATAGGCCCGTGCGGCGGGGTCGCCGGCGGCCAGAAGAAGGGCCCGTACATCCAGCGGCCGAAGCCACTCATGCCCGAGGGGTCGCCCGGGTTCTGGGCCGGCATGTAGACGTGGTGGTACCAGAAGTTGCCCTCGCCGCCCCAGCGGGCGTAGTCCCAGGTCGGGTCCTGCTCGGCCATCTGCGCCGCATCAGGCACGAAGGTCCGGTCCTGGATGATGAGCGGGATCTGCTCGGCGGGGATCAGTCCGCGACCAGTGGGGTTGTCCGGGGTCGCCGGGAGCAGGCTCATCTCGGTGTCGTCGGAGATCAGGTAGCCCGCGGCCTCGCCCAGATACACGTTCAGCCGCGTCGTGCCGAAGGCATGGTCATGGTAGAACATCAGCCGCGCGGACTGCTGGTTGGTCCAGTAGAAGGTCTGGCAGCCGTCGTCCGGGCCCGAGCAGTTGGGCACGCCAGGCACTGTCGTCTAGCGTCCCCATATCGGGGACGTTACCCACGCTCGCGCCCTCGGGGTAGTCGGTGGCCTCGCCAAATGGGGCAATCCACTGGTGCGGCGTACCGTCGCTGATCCAGGGGCTGAGTCCGCCGTGCAGATGCAAGGTCGCCCGGTTGTCCTTGAAGCACTCCTCGCTCTTCGGGTACTGGGTGCACAAGGGGTTCCGGATACCGTCCATAACCGTTCCTAGGTCGTCGGGCGGATTGGTCCACTCCTGCGAGAGCGGGCCGGGGCCAGAGCCCATCAGGGTCGAGTCCGTGGGGATGATCAGGTCGCCGCCGCTGCCGGTCGGCAGGAGGTTGTAGAAGGTCACCCGAACCGGGCGGTCCTTCCGAGCCAGGATCACCGGACCCAGGTAGCTGGGCTCGGTCACCCCGAAGGCCAGGGAGCTGTCGGGCAGGGTGATCTGAGTCGCGCTCGTGGTGCCGTCAACATTGTCGGTGTAGAGGGCGACCCCAGAGCCGTCCGTGGAAAGCTGCACGTACTCGCGCAGCAAGGTGCCCCCGGTGGCAGGGAGTGCTTCGCAGCCAGGCGTGGACGATGTCATGCAGTCGCGCTGCTGCACCAGTCCGATCCTGTAGTAGTCCGAGCCCGGGAAGGTGGTCGGTGTCGGGCACCGCGATCGGCAGGTACTTGCCCAGGTTGTTCGCGGCAGCGGCGTCGGCGCAGCTACCGGGTCCGGTGATCGCCGGGTTGCACAGCATCGGCAGGTCGTCGACGAACTTCTTGATGCCGCCCCCGGTGATGTACCCGGAGCCGCCACTCGTGAGGGCGATGGAAGTGACGCCACCCGCGTCGACCGTGGCCGTGGCCGAAGCGCCGTCACCGATCCCAGGGAGCGTATCGGGATCGTGACCGTCGGGGCCGTGGAGTAGCCTGACCCGAAGCTGTCCAGCGCTACCGTCTGGACGTACAGCGTCGGCTGTCGCCGCGGGGCCGGTGACCGGCGTTGACCGTCGGGTCGTAGAGCGTGCCGTCGCGGATGACGACGTTCGGGGCGACGAATAGCCGGAGCCCGGCTGCGTCGGGGAGACCGTGATCGAATCGATGGTCCAGCGGTCGCCAGCGGCCACCTTGTTCAGAATCAGAGTGGGCTTCACGCCGTCCGGTCCGTCCGGCATGTCGACATCGACGGTGGGATTTTCATATGTCAAAGCCTGTTGGGTAGCACTCCACGCAACCGCGTCGAGACCGCCATAGACGGTGCCGGTGGCTTGGGCCGTGGGTGCGCGTCCCCGCTAGTGGAGTGACCATGGCGCCGAAGGAGTAGGTGCGGGCATATCTGCGCCGGTAGATCGGATAAGGCGCAACCCCGAGCGTAGATCGTGCTGCCTTGAGTCGGTGCAGCTCCGGCAGGATACGACGCAGAATGTCAGTCGCCGGTTGTCAGTCACATGGAACGCCCCAGCCCGTAACGTCCGAGCCTGTCACCGGCCTGAACGGCGACATTGGCGGCAGCAAAGACGATCTGCCCGTCCGGCCCCGCCAGCACGTTCAGCGAGCCGCTGTCGTAGATCACGATGTATTGATTGGGAGTGCTCGTCGGGCGCAAGACATAGGCATTGAACTGACTTGCCCAACGTCTGCCGCCATCTCGGATAGGTCTGAAAGCTCGTAAGTGTGCCCGCTCGGGCAACGGTGTCTTGTCCTGCACGGACATGAGTTCGTCGCACCATCACTCGCATAAACCCTCGCAATCAACGGGTTGCCCACCTGCACCGGAGTCGGCGGCCCCGTGCCGCTCGTGAACGCTACGACCGGCGCCGTGTAGCCCGCACCGGGGGCATCGACGGTGACACTGGTAACCACGCCTGATGTGGTGACCGTGGCGGCTGCTGCCGCCCCGGTTCCAGCACCTACAATCTCGGGCGTCGCCCAGGTGTAGCCGCTGCCCGGATTCGTGACGGTGATGCCGGTTACGACACCATTGGCACCGACGGTTGCCGTGGCCTCGGCCCCGCCACCGTCGCCGTCGATAAAGACTGTGGCGTCGGGCAGCGTGAATGGGCTGTTGGCCCAGTTCGGGAAGGGGCCGAAATAGTGCGGTACCGCGGTTTCATCGACGTCCGACGTCGGGAGCGCCTGAACCACCGGTCCCGACTGGAGGGTACCCGTTCCCTTCTGAATCGAAGCGGAGGAGTTCTCGAGAATGGCCTGGGCGGCGTCCTTGAGCGCCGCCCTGTTGGCCGACTTAGAGGGTATCGGCCTGCTTGCGGCGTCGCCTGCCACCGCAACGCCCTGCCCCATCCCCCAGCCAAACGCTATGGTTCCAGCCAGTACCAGATGCAGCCATCTGGAGTACCGGCGCCGACGACTGTCGGGTGCCAATTTAACCTTGCTCATTTCGGTTCACCTCTCCACCTCTCGCTTCAAGTTTTTGGGGATCGAACACATGCCCACTCACTCCGCCTCTGCCCATCGCTTCGTCACCTTCTGGACGTAATCTGATCGCTGTCCGGCAGGGCCCCGCCCGGCGGCCGGTCCTCCGGTTCTGCATCTCGCCGCTTCCCGCGCTGATGGTCCTGGTTTCACCCCGTCTTCCAGCGTGCCCCAGTCACTGACGGTGACTTGGGGCCCGGTCCTGACGAGGTTCTCGGTCTCGCTCGGCAAACCGTCCCGCGCGGCGGTCCTTTTGCCACGCCTGCCCTGCCGGACTAGAGAGCCCCGCACGCGAACGGCTCGCGTACCCTCTATCCGCTGGGTTGTCCCTGGGCGAGGTTTCCGGCCCGCCTAATCGCGATGCCTGGGAACCGGTCGATTCGGGTATGGCTAGGACAAGTCCGCCGAGGCGCTTTGCGCCTCGGACGGCCCTAGCCTTGCCTTAGGTTGACTTTGGGGCGACTACAGCCCCGGAAGATCCGGCCGTTCGCCGCCGCACACCAACGGCGGGCCGAAACCTGACTATTGGTTGACAAGGTATCGAAATTGGGGGAATTGACATATGGGGCCTTCCACCCATTCTGCGCATGGGGAGCACAGTATTTTTTGGTTTTCGTGGTACGGGTCGCGGATTTCTTTTTCCCGCTCCGAGCGGAGTAGTTTGTCCGCAAAGGGTACTTGGCCGCAAGGGACTTGCGCCCAAGTGCAGCGCCGGTGCAGCAGGCTTCACCGCGAGCCTTAGGGACAACGCTTTGATCAGCGTTTCCTTCGATCGCACCGAGAGGTGAAAGCCGTGCCGCGAGGGAATAAGGCGATTGCCGGAGAATCATGTACCAGATGGCGCCGGATTTACGTCCGCCTTCAAGGAGCACCGGCAGGAGCATAGCTGGGCTATGTGACTGCTGGCGCGACAAAGAAGGCGGGCGCAAAGACAAGCTAGCTGGTACATGATTTGACAGAAATCGCCTAAGCTTGCGGTCCGGGGCGGCTGGCCAGCCCGGGAGACGGCAGCGCAGTGCGCGAGACACGAGAGTAGCGGCGGAGACTCGATACCTTGACCAAACCGGCCCGAATCGTCCTCGTCGAGGACCACAGGATCCTCCGAGAAGGCCTGCGCGCGATCTTTGCCGGCGAGCCCGACCTGGAACTGGTGGGCGAAGCGACGGACGGACTCGAGGCCATCCAACAGGTCCGGGAACTGTCCCCGGATCTGCTGATCCTCGACCTGTCGATGCCGCGGATGGATGGCCTGACCGCCCTCAAGGAGGTCAAGCGGGTGGCGCCCAAGACACGGGTGCTGATCATGACCGCCCACCGCAACGAGGAATACATCTTCCGTGCCATCGAGGACGGCGCCGACGGCTACCTGCTGAAGGACGCCAGTGCGGCGGAGCTGCTGCTCGCCGCGCGCAGCGTGGTGGCGGGGGAGCGCTATCTGAGCGCCGCCGTGGCGACGCAGGTGGTCGCCGCCTTCCTCAACCGCAAGGGCGGGACCGAGCGGAACGCTGGACCGCGCTCGGCATTCGACACCCTGTCGGTCCGCGAGCGCGAGGTTCTCAAGTTGGTTGCCGAGGGCTACCGCAGCCGCGAGATCGGCAATCTCCTGAGCATCAGCGAGAAGACCGTGGAGAAGCACCGGGCGAACCTGATGCGCAAGCTCAACGTCAACAGCGCCAGCGCCCTCACCGCCATCGCCATCGAGAAAGGACTGGTCACACGCTGAGGGGCGGATCGAGCCGCCACTCGGCCTCGATGGTCGTCCCAGTGCCAGGGGCCGCCCGCAGCGAGAAGACACCTCCGGAAAGCTCCGTGCGTTCGCGCATGGAGCTCAGGCCCGAGCCCCCGTTGCCGCCCTCCACCGGCAGTGCCCCCGGATCGAAGCCAAGGCCGTCGTCCTGCACCCGCAACCGCAGGCCCCCGGCCCGGTCGTCGAGCGCGATCTCCAGACGCCCGGCGCCGCTGTGCTTCGCGACGTTATTGGTCGCCTCCTGGAGAATCCGAAAGATCGGGGTCCGCAAGGTGTCAGGGACATCGGACTCTGACACTCGGATCTGCTGCGACACATCGAGGCCTGGGTGGAGCTTCTCGAACTCCCGGACATACCAGGCGATAGTCGGCAGCAGGCCCAGATCGTCGAGGATCGACGGCCGAAGCTCCGTGGAGATGCGCCGCACCTCTTCCACCGCATCCTGGATCGTCGGCACCAGGGAGCGCAATCCCTCCAGGCCTGGCCGACCTGCGTCCGGCCAAGGGCCGACCAATGCGGCCTCGACCATGAACTTGATCCCCGTGAGGGTCTGCCCGACGCTGTCGTGCAGGTCCCGCGCCACCCGCCGCCGCTCATCCTCCTGGATCGTCAGCAGACGCGCCGAGAGCTGGTGGAGCTTCGTCTCCATGCGCTTCCGGTCGGTCACATCCTGAACATTGCCCAGGACGGCAAGCGTCTCCGCGGAAGCGGATCAGCGTATTGCGCATGGTGACCCACCGCACCCTGCCTGTCTTGGTGATCAGCCGGCACTCGTATTCATCGGGCGACCGGCTCCCCGGAAAGCCCTCGTGCGCGCGATCTCCCTGACCCGCTCGCGGTCGTCGCCATGTACGAGGGACCAGGCATTGACCTCCAGCAACTCGTCGCGGGAGCTCTCCAGCAGCTGCGCGAACTTGGGATTGACGAAGGCCAGCTTGTCATGTTGGTAGATGAAGACGCCGGTCGGGGCGTTCTCCACCAGATTGCTGTACTTCTCCTCGGACTCCCGAAGGGCCTCCTCGGCACGCTTCCAGTCCGTGATGTCGAACGAGAGAAAGAGCTTGCCTTCGCCATCGCCCGGCCGGCCCGAGCAGGCGAGGTAGGGCCGGAAAGCGCGAGCCATCGCGCCGGACGGCCTCGACCTCGCCGGTCCAGCTGACACATCTTCGCGCACTGCGCGCACGGGTCGAGGCGCTGGCCATCCACCTGGACAAAGGTCAGGACGTCCTCGAGGCGGCGCCCTTTCACCTCGGACGCGATCCAGCCGTAGAGGTCCTCGGCGAAGCGGTTCCAGAACAGGACCCGGCCCTCGCCATCGGTCGCCACCACCGCCTGCTCCACCGCGTCGAGAAGGCTCGCCTGGAATTCGACGGCCTTCTCGGCGCCCCGCCGCTCCTCCGACTCCTCGCGAAGCCTCCGGTTGGACTCTTCCAACGCGGCTGTCCGCTCTCTCACCCGAACCTCCAGTTCGTCGTGAGCGGCCCGGAGGGCAAGTTCCGATGCTTGACGCTGGCGGATGTTCCGCGCGGTCGGAAGGACAAACAGGAAAATCAAGACGGGCAGGACGATGACGAGGTCGACCAGGAGTTCGATCACGGACTCGATCGCACTCAAGGCCGGAAACCGCCCGACCAGCCTCCAGAGGCTCAAATGCTCAGCGATGAACACCGTAGCCGTCATGACGACGAACGCGGCGATCGGCGTCCGGGCGACCCACTCGCGGAGGTGCTCCAGACGTTGGATGATCTGGCCTCTGGTCCTGCCTGTCGGTGCTGCCGGTTTCCGGCTCGTGAACAAGGTGTCACCTGCGCTGCACAGACCGTGCGGGGTTCCTGTTGTCGAGGAGCCGTTAGCCGGTCGGCTTTCAGCCAACTCAGACGCGAAACAGGGCGGAGAAGTTGCGGCCGGTCAGATCCGCGACCGCATCGACCGTCATGCCGCGAAGGCCCGCCAGGCACTCGGCGACATGGGTCACGTAGCGCGGCTCGTTGGGCTTGCCTCGATAGGGGACCGGGGCCAGGTAGGGGGCATCGGTCTCGATCAGGATGCGATCCGAGGGTACCCGGGCCGCCACCTCACGCAGATCCGCGGCGGTCTTGAAGGTGAGGATGCCAGAAAAAGAGATATAGAACCCGAGATCCAGGGCCGCCTTGGCAGTCTCCCAGTCCTCGGTGAAGCAGTGCATCACCCCGCCGGCGTCACGTGCCTGCGCCTCCTGCATGATGCGGATGGTGTCCGCCCGCGCCGCTCGGGTATGGATGATCAGGGGCTTGCCGCAGGCCCGGGCGGCCGCAATGTGGTTACGGAAGCGCTCCTCCTGCCAGGTGAGGTCGCCTTCGCTGCGATAGTAGTCGAGTCCGGTCTCGCCGATGGCGACATTGCGCGGGTCGGCGGCCAGGGCCATCAACTCTTCAGGCGCCGGATCCCGCCCCTCGTCCTCGTTGGGGTGGACCCCGACGGAAACGGCCACCTGGGGATAGGGGTCGACCAGGGCGCGCATGGCCGAATAGTGCTCCAGGTCGATAGAGACACAGAGCATCCGGTCCACGCCCGCCGCGGCGGTGTCGGCCATCAGCCGACCAAAGTCGCCTCCATAGGGCTTGAGGTCGACGCGGTCGAGGTGACAGTGGGAATCCACGAAATAGGGGCATGGGCTCTGCCGGCTCCGGGCGAACGGGACGGCGACAGGCCGTCACATGGTATGCGTCGGCCGCTCCGCCTTGAGGGCACCGGCCAGGCACTCCTCGATCTTGCGGCGGGCCACCCCTTTGTCCTGTTCGCTGAACTGGACACCGACCCCAACGCTGCGGTTGCCCTCGGCCCCGACGGGGGTAACCCAGACGACGCACCCGGCGACCGGGATACGGTCGGGCTCATCCAAGAGTTGGAGCAGCAGAAAGATTTCGTCTCCGAGTTGGTAACGTTTTGTGGTTGGGATGAAGAGCCCGCCGTTTTTCACGAATGGCATGTAGGACTGATACAGGGCGTTGCGATCCTTGATGGAGAAACTCAGGATGCGCTGCTGGCCTCCGAGGGAACCTTTGTCCATCTAGCTCACCTTGCGCGCGAAGCGCGCCCAGTCAATCAGGAGTGACTCGTGGAGCAACTGCGTATTGAGAGGGCTGTCCTGGCTTGCACGCGCCCGCAGAACACGTTGCAGGTAGCGGTGTCCGGACCCAAGGTCCAGTCCCTCTGCCACTTGGCCCATGACGGCGCGCTTGTCCGGATTGCCGAGGTACACCGCCCCCCCGTCCGTGCCCAAGCGTAACAGATCGCTGACCCATCCGCCCAGCCAGTCCAGGGAAACCCTCGGCGCCAGGTCACCCCAAGCCTGGGCCTCGGACACCGGATCGCGCAGCCCTTGCCCCACGGCCAGAAAGCCTTCGAACGCCGCATCCCGGCGCGCCAACAGGGCCGCGTCTGCCAAATCCAATGCCCGCAGCGGCGCCCCATGGGCGAGACGCAACAAGAGCCCCGGATCGCCGGCCTTGATCTTCCCGGTGAGCCAGCCCAAGGCATCGACCTCGTCCGGCAAACTCAGCGCCAGGCGTTGGCACCGGCTGCGCACCGTCGCCGGAAGCATGTAGGCCCGCTCCGTGACCAGGCAAAACAGGGTACCCGAGGAGGGCTCTTCCAGGGTCTTGAGAAGGGCATTGGCCGCGGACGGGTTCATGCGGTCGGCCGGGTCGATGGAGACGACCTTGTGGGTCCCGCGCGTCGGAGTGAAACCCTCTGACTCGACGAGATCGCGGATGCTGCCGACCCGGATCTCGTCGGACTTACCCTCAGGGTCTGGCCCTACGCGAAGCAAGTCGGGGTGGTTGCCGACACGAACGAGGTGGCAGTCCTGGCACCGCTCGCAGGGATAACCATCCGGCCCAGGTGTCTGGCACAGCAGGGAGCGCGCCAGCAGGTCGACGAGCAGGCGCTTGCCGACCCCCGCGGGTCCGGTAACCAACAAGGCATGGGGCAGGCGCCCGGCCTTCCGGGCGCGCTGGAGCAAATCCCAGGACGCGCCAAGCCAAGGCGGCGGCGCGAGGTCCCTTGTTTCGTTGGTCATCCGGAGACTCGACAGGCGGCAGCGGAAGCTCAACCCCGTCCGACGAGGAAGGGCCGAAGCTCCGCATGCAGCAAAGCGGCGACGGTGTCGGCATCGGCGTGTGCGTCGATGACCCGAACCCGCTCCGGTTCCAGTCCGGCAATGTGCAGATACTCGGCGCGCACGGCCTCGAAGAACCGCGCCGCTTCCGACTCGAAACGGTCCGGGGCCGAGCGCCCGCGTGCCCGGGCCAGACCCTCCTCCACGGGGATATCCAACAGCAGGGTGAGGTCGGGGCGCAAGTCGCCCTGCACCAAATCCTCCAGCAGAGCGATGCGCTGCCGCGAGACACCCCGTCCACCCCCCTGGTAGGCATAGGTCGCATCGGTAAAGCGATCGCAGAGGACCCAGACACCGGCCTCCAGGGCCGGTCGGACGGTCTTGGCGAGGTGCTCGGCTCGAGCCGCAAACATCAGCAGGAGCTCCGCATCGCTGGCCATGCCCGCATTGCCCGAATCAAGCAAGACCTCGCGAATGCGCTCGGCCATCGGGGAGCCGCCGGGCTCCCGGGTCGTGAGCACCGGCACACCCCACGCATCGAGCCAGGCGCGCATGGCCTCGATCTGCGTTGTCTTACCCGCCCCTTCGACCCCCTCCAGGGTGATGAATCGACCCCGCTGCGTTTGCGCTCCCGTGCTCATTGGCCCCCCAACTGGTAGTGGCGCACCGCCCGGTTGTGCTCGTCGAGGGTCGCCGAGAAGGCGTGGCTGCCGTCTCCCTTAGCGACGAAGTAGAGGCTGTCGCCCGCGGCCGGATGGAGCACGGCGCGAATCGCCTCACGCCCGGGCAGGGCGATGGGGGTCGGCGGCAGGCCAGCGTGGACATAGGTATTGTAGGGCGTGTCTGTCGTCAAGTCGGCCCGGCGGATGTTGCCATCAAAGGCGGCGCCCATGCCGTAGATGACCGTGGGGTCGGTCTGGAGTTTCATGCCTTTCCGCAGACGACGGACGAAGACCCCGGCGATCTCCGGGCGCTCTGACGCGAGCCCCGTCTCCTTCTCGACGATCGAGGCCAGGATCAGTGCCTCGTAAGGGGTCTGGTATGGCAAACCCTGTGCACGTTCGCCCCACTCCTCGTTCATGACCGCCTCCATGCGGGTATAGGCACGCTTGACCAGATCGATGGAAGCAGTGCCCCGGGGAAAGAGGTAGGTGTCGGGGAACAACCGACCCTCCGGGTGCTCGCCGGGCCGGCCGATAGCCGCCATGATCTCCTCGTCGGTCAGCTCCAGGACGTCCCCGCTGAGAACCGGGTCGGCCGCAATGACCGCGAGTCCTTGACGGAAAGTCCGGCCCTCGACCAGGGTCAGGGAATACTGGGCCACTTTTCCCGAAGTCAGGAGGTCCAGGACTTGAGGCGGCGTCATTCCGCTCCGAATCTCGTATTCGCCAGACTTGAGCTGTCCGCCCTTGCCGGTGTGGAAGGCGAGCGCCAGGAAGGTATAGGGGTCGGAAATAACCTTCGCCGCCGCCAGCTGCTGTGCAACGGCCCGAAATCCGGTGCCGCGCTGGACCTCGAACGTCATCTGGTCACCGTAGATCGCGGCCGGCGTTCGAACAAAGGTCTGGTACTGCACCCAGAGGCTTCCGACCACCGCCGCGCCAACGATGAGCAGCGCGACGATGGCACCGAGAATGGCCTTGAATAGTCTCATCGGAGGCTGAAACGCATCAGTCATGCATCTGTTCGAGTTTTCCCCGGAAGGAGCTGATAGCTGCTTGCGGCTAACCGCTCAACTACCGGTCCCAGTCGACGGAATCAGCGGCGTATGGACCGCGGCGCACACCGCCGAGATCAGTCCCTGCGGCAAAAGCTTGACCGCGAACCCCTGGGTCCCCAGCGCCCGCACCGGCCAGACCCCGACCACCGCATTGGTTAGGAAGAGTCCGCCAGCAGCGTGGAGATCCGAAGGGCGCAGATCGGCCTCGGCGATCTTGATCCCCAGCCGCGGCGCCAGACGCAGCACGAGACCCCGGACGGTCCCAGCCACCCCACAGGTGTCGAGCCGCGGAGTCAGCAGCCGACCACTAGCGTAGACGAAAACATTGGTCATGGTACCTGCGATGACCCGGCCGCGACAGTCGCACATCAGGCCTTCGGCGCAGACGCCTGCATCCAGGTTCCATTCGGCGCGGGCGAGGACCTGTTCCAGGCGGTTGAGGTGCTTGATGCCGGCGAGTTGCGGGTTCTCCCCGAGGACGGTGCGGCACCAGCGGACCGCGACCCCCGCATCGCGCACCTGGGGCGGTTCCGTCGGCTGGGGATAGAGGACCAGGATACGGGTAGGGAGAGGCTCGGGGGACCGTCTGTATCCGCGCCCGCCGCAGCCGCCGGTGAGGATCAGCTTGAGCACCCCTGCCTCCACGCCCCGGACCAGGGCCAGGCACTCGGCGAGCAAGAGTCCCGGGGCCGGAAGCGGAATGGCGAGACGGCCGGCCCCGAGGCGGAGCCTGTGCAGGTGTTCTTCCCAGAGGCAGGGCGCCCCGTGCCGGATGGCGACGGTCTCGAAGAGTCCGTCGCCGTAATGCAGGCCGCGGTCGGCGATCGAAAGGCTGTCCGCCTTGACCCCGTTGACCAGGGCGGCGAGCGGCAGCGATGGGACCAAAGGGGCGACGGTAGGTCCCAACCTGCCGCCTCGGACCGGGCCGGGCGGGCCTAGACCCGCCGGAAGATCAAGGTTCCGTTGGTCCCGCCGAAGCCAAAGGAATTGCTCAACGCAACATTTATGGTCATCTGGCGGGCGGTATTCGGAACGCAATCGAGATCGCAGTCCGGGTCCGGGGTTTCGTAGTTGATGGTCGGCGGTGCGACCTGGTCGCGAATCGCCAACAGACTGAAGATCGCCTCGGCCCCGCCTGCCGCACCGAGCATATGCCCGGTCATGGACTTGGTGGAGCTGACCGCCAGGGACCTGGCATGGTTGCCGAAGGCGGCCTTGATGGCCTTGGTCTCCGCCACGTCCCCCGCGGGCGTAGAGGTCCCGTGGGCGTTGATGTAGTCGACCTGCTCGGGGTTCAGCCCGGCGTCTGTCAGGGCCAGGAGCATGCAGTCGCAGGCCCCTTCGCCGTTCTCGGAGGGAGAGGTCATGTGGTAGGCGTCGGAGTTCATGCCGACCCCAACGACCTCCGCATAGATCTTGGCCCCGCGCGCCGCGGCTAGTTCGTACTCTTCGAGTACCACCACCCCGGCCCCATCGCTCAGCACGAAACCGTCGCGGTCCTTGTCGAAGGGGCGGCTGGCACGCTCGGGGTCATCGTTGCGGGTCGACAGGGCACGTGCCGCGGCAAATCCGCCCAATCCGACAGGGGAGGTGGCCATCTCCGCCCCACCCGCGATCATCCGGTCCACCATGCCATGGCGGATCATTAGGGCGGCCTCGCCGATGTTGTGGCTGCCTGTGCTGCAGGCCGAGACGATGGAGTAATTCGGGCCCTTGAGTCCGTACTTGATCGAGAGATTGCCGGCGACCATGTTGACGATGTTTGCGGGGACGAAGAAGGGCGAGATCTTGCGCGGACCACCCTGCCGGTAGGCCTCGTAGTTGTTCTCGATCCCCGTAATGCCGCCGATACCGGACCCGATGGCCACACCGATGCGCTTGCGATTGGCATCGGTGATCTCCAACCCGGAATCTTCGATGGCCTGGCTCCCGGCCGCCATCCCGTAATGGATGAACTTGTCCATCTTGCGCACTTCCTTCGGCAAGATGTACTGGGTCGGATCGAAGCCATAGATCGGCCCGCCGAAGCGAGTGCTGAACGGACCCACGTCGAAATGGGTGATGGCCTGAATGCCGCTCTTTCCGGCGAGAATGTTCTCCCAGGAGGAGGCGACGTCCAGACCCACTGGGGCAACGAGCCCAACCCCAGTTACCACTACCCTTCTACCAGCCATGGGATTCCCCTCAGATCGGATCGGCATCGGAGCCAGCAACCGCGCCACGGAACCCGGAAGCTCGGCGCGGGGCGGCAGACCAACTGCGCTGGTGCGCCTCAGGCCTGATGTGCGTTGACGTAGTCAATGGCCTGCTGAACCGTAGTGATCTTCTCAGCATCCTCGTCCGGGATCTCGGTCTCGAACTCCTCCTCCAAGGCCATCACCAGCTCGACCGTGTCCAGGGAATCGGCGCCGAGGTCGTCGACAAAGGACGACTCAAGAGACACCTCTTCCTCCTTGACACCAAGCTGTTCCACTACGATTTTGCGAACTCGTTCTTCGATGCTGCTCATCTCGATTGCACCCTCTCTGGGTTGACTAGACTGGACTGACCAGGTTGTTGTTGGCTGGGTTGGGTTGTTCAGAAGGCCCCGGCCCCGGGGCTGGCGGTATTCTAGTGGCTATCGGTTGCCGATGAAAGGCGCGGTTGCTCCCAGGCAACCCATCCAACCGATTGTTTATAGGTTTCTTTTCCAAACTCATTTCGGCCACGGCAAAGTCAGGCCATATACATGCCGCCGTTGACCTGGATGGTCTCCCCGGTGACGTAGGCCGCGGCAGGGGAAGCGAGAAAGGCGACCACCGACGCGATCTCCTCCGGTTGGCCGAGACGGCCCAAGGGGATGGTCGCAAGCAGGGCCTGCCGCTGCTGTTCATTGAGGGCCCGGGTCATGTCCGTGTCGATGAAGCCCGGCGCCACGCAGTTGACCGTAATGCCCCGGGAGCCGACCTCCCTGGCAAGGGACTTGGTGAAGCCGATCATCCCCGCCTTGGCCGCCGCATAGTTGGCCTGACCGGCATTGCCGCTCATCGCCACCACGGAGGAGATATTGATGATCCGACCCTTGCGGGCCTTGCTCATGGTCCGCAGGCAGGCCTTGCTGAGCCGGTAGACGGAGGTCAGGTTGGTATCGATGATCTGGTCCCACTCGGCATCCTTCATGCGCATCAGGAGGTTGTCCCGGGTAATGCCGGCATTGTTGACCAGGATACTGGGCGCCCCGAAAGTCTCTGACATTGCCCCCAAGGCGGCATCGACCGATCCCTGGTCGGTCACATTCATGACCAGCCCATCACCACTGAAGCCAGCCTCGCGCAGGGCGGCACCGATGCGCTCCGCGCCGCCAGGGGTTGTGGCGGTCCCCACGACCGTTGCCCCCTGGGCCCCCAGGGCCAGAGCAATGGCGCGCCCGATGCCGCGGGTGGCCCCGGTGACCAGTGCAAATTCGCCTTCAAGCATGACGCGCTGCCTCCAGTGCCGAGTCGAGGGTCGCCGGGTCGAATACCGGCAGAGTGCTAAGGTCCGGCACGATGCGCTTGCCGAGCCCGGAGAGGACCTTACCTGGCCCCGCCTCCAGAGCCAGACTGGCGCCGTCGGCGGCAAGGCGGCGCACCGTTTCGACCCAGCGCACCGGGCTGTAGAGCTGCCGGACCAGGAGCGAGCGGATCGCATCCGCGTCGGGCGCCGTGTCCACCGTGACGTTGTGGATCACCGGGATGCGCGGGACTGCGATGGGCACCTCGGCAAGGCGCTCTGCGAGCCGATCCGCCGCTGGACGCATCAGGGCACAATGGGACGGGACACTGACCGGCAGGACCAGTGCCCGCTTGGCCCCGGCGGACTTGGCCGCGGCAACCGCGCGTGCCACAGCCGCCGCTGAACCAGCGATCACGACCTGTCCCGGGGCGTTGAAGTTGACCGGCTCCAGGACCTCGCCCTGGGCCTCGCGCTCACAGAGGGCGGCGACCGCGGCGTCATCCAGACCCAGGACGGCCGCCATGGCCCCCTGCCCCGCCGGCACAGCACCCTGCATCAGCCGGCCGCGTTCGGCCACTGTCGCCACCGCCTCGGAGAACCCCAGGGCCCCGGCACAGACCAGGGCCGAGTACTCCCCGAGGCTATGCCCAGCCATGGCCGCCGGCGCCGGTCCGCCGCAGGCTCCCCAGACGCGCCACACCGCCACCCCGGCCGCGAGCATGGCGGGCTGGGTGTTCTCGGTGCGGTCGAGCGCGTCCGCCGGACCCTCGGCGACCAGGCCCCAGAGGTCGAGGCCAAGGACCTCGGACGCCTCGGCGAAGGTGGCGCGAACTTGCGGGTAGGCCTGGGCCAGGCCCTGGAGCATGCCAACCCCCTGGCTGCCCTGGCCGGGGAAGAGGAAGACGAAGGCCGAGGATCCTGATGTCATGTCGTCGTCTCGATACCGCAACGGCCTCAGTAGCGCAGCAGTACGGAGCCCCAGGTGAAGCCCCCGCCGAAGGCCTCCATCAGCAGGGTCTCGCCGCGGCGGATGCGGCCGTCCCGTACCGCCTGATCGAAGGCCAGGGGGATAGAGGCGGCAGAGGTATTGCCGTGGTCATGCACGGTGACCACGACGCGATCCATGGGGAGGTTCAGCTTGCGCGCCGTGGCCTGAATAATGCGGATGTTGGCCTGGTGCGGGATCAGCCAATCGATGTCGGCCTGATCCAGCCCGTTGGCCTCCAGGGTCTCGTCTACGATCCGGCCCAGGGTCGTCACGGCGACCCGGAAGACCTCGTTTCCGCGCATCTCCATGAAGGGCGAGCCCCGCTGACCGTTGCCGATCCCTGCCGGGACCTGCAGCAGATCCTTGTAGGCCCCGTCGGCGTGCAGGTGGGTCGAGAGGATGCCGGGCTCCTCGCTGGCGCCCAGGACCACCGCGCCCGCCCCGTCGCCGAACAGCACGGAGGTCCCGCGGTCCTCCCAATTGAGGATGCGCGACAGGGTCTCGGCCCCGACCACCAGGACGTGGCGGGCGCAGCCGGTACGGATGAACTTGTCCGCGACCGCCACGGCGTAGACGAACCCAGTGCACACCGCCTGGATGTCGAACGCCGGGCAGCCGTGAATATCGAGCCTTTGTTGCAGCAGGCAGGCGTTGCTGGGAAAGACCTGGTCCGGGGTGGTGGTAGCGACCACGATGAGGTCGATCTCCGAGGCCGCCAGACCGGCCGCCTCCAGGGCGTTGCGGGCTGCGACCTCGGCGAGGTCGACGCAGGTCTCGTCAGGGGCCGCGATGTGGCGCTTGAGGATGCCGGTGCGCTCGCGGATCCACTGATCCGTGGTGTCGACCATGCCCTCGAGATCGGCATTGGTCAGCACCTTCTCGGGCAGGAAGCCACCCGTCCCAAGCACCCGCGAATACAGGGTCACGCCGTCGTCCTGGCCCGCTCGTCGCCCCGACGGCTGACGTCGAGCTGGAGGCCCACCTGGTGGCTGATCCGTTCCGGGATGTTGCAATGGACCTCCTTCTCGGCGATGTGGATGGCATTTTCGAAGGCCAGCACATCTGCCCCGCCGTGACTCTTGATGACGATCCCGCGCAGGCCGAGCAGGCTGGCGCCGTTGTAGCGGCGCGGGTCGAAGGTGTTGCGAAACCGCCGGAGGATCGGCAGGGCGGCCAGCCCCGAGAGCCGGGTCAGCCAATTGCGCGTGAAGCTCTCGCGCAGCACGTGGCTCACCATCTTGGCCACGCCCTCGCTGGACTTGAGCGCCACGTTGCCGACGAAGCCGTCGGACACCACCACGTCGACCTGCCCGAGGTAGACGTCGTCCCCCTCCACGTAGCCGATGTAGTTCAGCGAGCTGGCTGCCAGGAGCTCGTGGGCCTGCTTGACCTGCTCGTTGCCCTTGATCTCCTCCTGACCGATGTTGAGCAGACCCACAGCGGGTGCAGCGATCCCCTCCACCGCGGTGACCAGCTCGCTGCCCATGACGGCGAACTGGAACAGGTGCTCGGCGGTGCAATCGACGTTCGCCCCCAGGTCCAGCATGTAGGTGCTCCCGTGCAGGGAGGGCACCGCGGTGATGATGGCGGGGCGATCGACGTTCGGCAGGGTCTTCAGCACGAACCGGGCTGTCGCCATCAGGGCCCCGGTGTTGCCAGCGCTCACGCAGGCGTGTGCCGCACCGGACTTGACCAAATCGATGGCCACGCGCATCGAGGAGTCCTTCTTGCCGCGCAGGGCCTTGGAAGGCGACTCGTCCATCGCGATGGTCTGGGACGCGTGGTGGACACGCAACCGCCCATCGGCTTTTGCCGCTCCCAAGTACCTGGCAATCTCGTCCTCGCGCCCGACGAGGATCAGATCCGCGTCCTTGGTGTGCTCGAGAAAAGCCAACGCAGCGGGGACAACGACCCAGGGCCGTGGTCCCCGCCCATGGCGTCCAACGCGATTGTCAAGCGATCAGACACAGCCCCACCCCCTGGCGACGGGCACTGCACGAGGTGGCGGGCGCAAGGCCGAGGCCGATCAGTCGGCCTTGTCGATGACCTTGCGGCCTCGATAAAAGCCGTCCGGGGTGACGTGGTGGCGGCGATGGGTCTCCCCGCTGGTGGGGTCAACCGACAGGGTCGGGCCCGTGAGTGCGTCGTGGGAGCGGCGCATGTCGCGCTTGGAACGAGTCTTTCGATTTTGCGGGACGGCCACGCTGTCCTCCAATTAGTCTAGCTTCGATTTCAGGGGTCGGCCTTCCAGCCAGCGAGGACGGCAAAGGGCTTTGGCCGATCTGCGGCCACCGCCTCGCTCTTGTCTGCTCCAGGAGCGCCCGGGGTCTGCACCGCCGTCCGGCACACCCCCACAGGGTGCATCGGGATCTGCGGCAACGCAGAGCAGGAGCTCGTCCTCTATCAGCTCCGCTGGACGGACCCGATCATCGATCACCGGCAAGGCCTCATAAGGCTCCGGGGGATCCTGCCCCAGAATCGGTCCCTGCGTCAGCAGGAGCCGGATGGGGGCGTCGACGCTGTGCTCCACCACCCCGAGGCAGCGCTGGCACTCCAAGGGGAGCACCGCCCGTACCCAGCCCAGCACCACAGGTCTCCCGGCCTCGTCGCGCCGAAAGGCGATCTCGAAGGCCGCAGGAGCGGCTGCATCCAGGGCCGTACCGACCAGGACTTCCCGTAACCTTGGGAGATCGACCAGAGCGAGCGAACCTGCGAAGGCCGCCTCCCGGCCGACCGCTTGCCAAGGGTCCAGTTGGGCTGGCAGGGCGGCGGACATAAGCCGCGCATATTAGCGGCGAGAGATCGCCGTTGTCAAAGGCTAGGCTAGGCGCGCGGATCTCGGGAACCCCCGCGCCAGGTCCGTTGGCTTTCGCGTCACAGGTCCCAGCGCTTATAGTCCGCCGGGGGAACGCGTAAGCGAGAGAGGAACTATCCATGGCCGAGCTGAACCTCAACCTGGTGCAGGGTCTCCGGGCGGAGCTCGACGGGCATCGCATCTACGACGCCCTGCACGGACTGGAGGATCTGCGCGTCTTCATGGCGCACCACGTCTTTTCAGTCTGGGACCACATGTCCCTGGTCAAGTACCTGCAGCGCCACATCGCCCCGGCGGAAGTCCCTTGGATACCCCGCGGCGACCCGGCCCTGCGCCATTTCATCAACCAGCTCGTTCTGGAGGGGGAGTCCGACAGCGCGCCAGGTTTGGACGGCGCGGGCTGTGCCAGCCAAATCGAGCGCTACATCGCGGCGATGCGCGAGGCGGGGGCCGACACTGAGCCCGCGTTGCGGTTCTTGGACTTGGTGCTGGAAAGCGGGATCGACGCAGCCCTCTATTCAGAGCTGGTCCCCCTGCCCGCGCGCTACTTCTGCGAGACCACCTTCTGCTTCATCCGCGAGGACAAGCCCCACGTCGTCGCTGCAGCCTTGGCCCTGGGGCGGGAGCGCATCGTCCCCAGGATGATTCTCCACTTGGCAGACAAGTTGGATTGGAGCGCAGCACAGGCCCCCGCCTTACATCGTTACCTGACAGGTCAAATCCGCTTGGACGCGCACCTCCATGGACCGCTGTCCTTGCGGCTTATCGAGTCCCTTTGCCGAGGGGACAAGACCCTGGTCGCGGAGGCCGAAACCGCCGCAGAAGAGGCGATCTGCGCCCGTATTCGCTTCTGGGACGGCGTTCTGGACGCCGTCCAGACCCAGCGCGGGGGCTGACGATCGACCATGCCCGATGCCCGCGACGACGGCTTCGAGCCCGCCCGGCAGCTCTGGGCGGGCCGATTCCAAGGTGTGATCGCAACCCACTCGGCCGCCGAACCGGGTTATCCCTTCGGCTCGCTGGTCCCCTATTGCCTGGATCGCGATGGGCTGCCGATCCTGCTCTTCAGCCACCTCGCCCAACACGCCCGCAACCTGGAGGCGAATCCGCGCTGCGCCTTCACGCTCTCCGAGCCAGTCTCGGGCGACATTCAGCAGGCGCTGCGATTGACTTGCATCGGCACCTGCGCGCCCTGCGACGACAACGACACCCACGCCATCCGCCGCTATCTGAGCTACTTCCCCCAAGGGCAGATGTACTACGAGCATCTCGGCTTCCGCCCCTACCGGCTGCGACCCAACCGATTTCACTACAACGGGGGCTTCGCAGCGGCCCGCTGGCTTGGCAATGAGCGCATCTTGCGCCGCTCCGTCCTTGACGCCGACACAGAGACCGCTCTTGCCGAAACGCTAACCCGCGTCCAAGGGGCGCGACTGGCCGCGCTTCTGCCCGCCGTGACAAGGGACGCACCCGCCGCGGTGCGCATTGCGGGGATTGACCACCGGGGGCTCGACCTGGGGCGGGGGCACCACCTGCGCAGGTTGCCCTTTCCACGGGCCCTGGCCGACGCCGCGGAAATCAGCGCCTACCTCGATGCCCTGGCGGCCGCCGAGGGAGGTTGATTCCCCCGGAATCGCCCGCACTCAGAAAAGGGGTTTTAAGCATCCCAGCCCCGCGGGGTCTGGAACGGGTTCGGCTGCCCTCGATGGGCCGCGATGAGCATCGGGCCTCGGCTTCGTCCTGAATGGCGGCCGAGGCGACGGCCGTCAACCCGGAGATCGTTGCCCCGTAAACCTTGTTTTCACCTGATTAGTAAAGATACCCGAGGTAGTTGTAATGGCGATAAGCGTTGAAGTCGATGGCGAAGGTTTCCTGGTCAACCGGGACGATTGGAGCGAGGAAGTGGCGCGGGAGCTGGCCAGCTCGGACGAGTTCGAGATCGACGGCCACATCATGGGCCTCATCCTCAAGGCCCGGGAGATGTACGACGCCGACGGGGTCGTCCCGCCCATCCGCATCTTCGCCAAGAAGATGGGCGTCTCCACCAAAGACCTGTACGCCATCTTCAAGAAGGGCCCGATGAAACTGGTCTGCAAGTGGGGCGGACTGCCCAAGCCAACTGGTTGCGTCTGAGCATGGATCTGTCCAGCCTCACCGCCGTCTCGCCCGTAGACGGGCGCTACGGGTCCAAGACCCTCGACTTGCGCCCCATCTTCAGCGAGTACGGCCTCATTCGTCACCGCATCCTGGTCGAGGTGCGATGGCTGCAGGCGCTGGCGCGCAACCCGCAGATCCCGGAGGTCCCGGAGCTTTCGAGCCACGCCGTGCACCTGCTCGACGCCATCGTCGAGGGCTTCCGGGTCGAAGATGCCCAACGGGTCAAGAACATCGAGCGCACCACCAACCACGACGTCAAGGCCGTCGAGTACTTCATCAAGGAGCGGGTCGCTGGCAACGCCGAGATCGCAGACCGTCAGCGAGTTCATCCACTTCGCCTGCACCTCTGAGGACATCAACAACCTGGCCCATGCCCTCATGGTAAGAGAGGGACGAGGCCAGGTCCTGCTGCCCCTCATGGATGCCCTCATTGGGGCCATCCGCGACCCTCGCGCACCGCCACGCCGGGGTCCCCATGCTCGCGCGCACCCATGGCCAGCCCGCCTCCCCGACAACCCTGGGCAAGGAGATGGCCAACGTAGTCCACCGCCTGCGCGCCCAGCGCGAGCGGGTCGCAGCAGTCGAACTGCTGGGCAAGGTCAACGGGGCCGTGGGCAACTACAACGCGCACCTGGTGGCCTACCCGGACGTCGACTGGCCCGCCTTCGCAGCGGGCTTCGTCGAGTCCCTCGGGCTGACGTGGAACCCTTACACCACGCAGATCGAGCCCCACGACTACCTGGCGGAGCTCTTCGACGCCACGGCGCGGTTCAACACCATCGTCATCGACTTCTGTCGCGACGTCTGGGGTTACATCTCCCTGGGCTACTTCCGGCAGAGGACGGTGGCCGGGGAGGTCGGCTCCTCGACCATGCCGCACAAGGTCAACCCCATCGATTTCGAGAACGCCGAGGGCAACCTCGGGCTCGCCAACGCCATCCTCGGCCACCTGTCCGCCAAGCTGCCCATTTCCCGCTGGCAGCGGGACCTCACGGATTCCACCGTGCTGCGCAACCTTGGGGTCGGAGTGGCCCATACCGCGATCGCCCTGGAGTCGGCCCTGCGCGGCATCGGTAAGCTGGAGGCTGACCCGGACCGCCTTGCAGCGGACCTGGACGCCAACTGGGAGGTCCTGGCCGAGCCGATCCAGACCGTGATGCGGCGTTATGGGGTCGAGCGCCCCTACGAGCGTCTCAAGGAGCTGACCCGTGGCCAGCGTATCGGTCGGGAGGACCTGGAGGGCTTCATCGCTGGGCTGGAGATCCCAGACGATGCGAAGGCACGCCTGCGGGCCCTCACGCCGGCGGCGTACATCGGCAACGCGGCCGAACAGGCCCGGGCCGTCTGAGCCGAACAGGCAAAAAAGAGCGCCGACCACGGAACCGTGGTCGGCGCTTCGTCAAGCCGTCGGCCCCTACCTGATGGCGGCCAGGAAGCCGGTCAGGAGCTTATTGGACGACCGTGGTCTTGATGGTCGCCCGGCGCTGTTCGACGGAGTAGATGTCGTATTCCGGCAGCATATCGCGCTTGCCTTCGGACGTGGTGCTGATGGCGGCCGAGCGAGATTCCCTTGGAGACCATGTAGTCCCGCATGGTGTCGGCGCGGCGCTGACCCAGCGCCATGTTGTAGCTCGTCGGAGCCCTTGGCATCCGTATGACCCAACGATGGTGATCTCTCCTGCTCCGGGGTCTGCTTGACCTGGGCGATGTAGTCATCCAGCTTGGCCAGCTCCGCATCGTTGACAATGTCGTTCAGGCCGTACTTGTCGAACTTGAAGTTCAGGCGGACGCTGATCTCAGCCGGAACGACGACCTTGGCGCGCGCAGGGCTGCAGGCCGGTCGGGCCCTCCTCACTCTTCCAGCACTCGCCATAGGGGTTGACCCAGGCATTCGTCGTAGGCTGGGCCTGCCACAGGTGATCCGGCTGGTCGATGCTCATGGCCACCGGGGACGACAGGGTCAGGGCGATCACGACCGGGGCGAACAGCCCCGTCAGGCGCAGTTTCATCGAGTTGGTACGCATAGCTTTGATTCCTATGTTGATTGGAAGGGTTGAACGAAAGGCGGATCTGGTACTTCAGGGCCTAGCGGGGCGGAAACGCAACAGTTCCCCCAAGTTGCAGGCAGATCTCCGAAGCATGTCATCCGACGATTAGGAGTTTAGAGCCTCGCATCGGGTCGCATGGGTGACGAGTTCGCCGTCGTTGGGTATTCTAGCCCAAACCTCATACATAAGTGCAACTTTTTTTGGATTTCGCAGCTATTCTGCAACGCAATCGATTCCCGGTAGCGCCGCAGGGAAAAAAGGCTCAGTTAATCATGCCGATATGGTTTGGGTATCTGGATTGACACTGTTGTCTATCAGCGACAGTTGCCACCGGTACCGCACTTGACCCCGGCTCGCGACCTGCTCGTTGGGGCCGCCCTGGTGGTCCTGGGCGAGTTCCTGTTCGCCTCGATGGGGGTCGCTATCCGCTTCGTCGCGGGCGAGGTTCCGAACGAGGTGGTCGTCTTTTTTCGCAATCTGTTCAGCGTCTTCCTGTTCATGCCCTGGCTACTACGGGGCGCCCGTCCGAGGTTCTCCACTCGGGTCCCATGGCTGCACCTGCTGCGCGCCCTGGCCGGACTGGGAGCCATGTACTGCTTCTTCTACGCCATCGCCCGCATTCCCCTAGCCGAAGCCATGTTGCTTAAGCTCACCACACCCCTGTTCATCCCGCTGATCGCCCTGCTTTGGCTGCGCGAACGCATCACACCGACCATCGGCCTAGGGGTGGCTGTAGGCTTCGCGGGGGTATTGATGGTCCTGCGGCCTGGACTGTCCGAGATCTCGGCAGTGGCTGCCGTTGGGCTTCTGGGCGGGGCCTTGGCAGCGGTAGCCCTGGTCACGGTACGGCGCCTGGCCGCTAGCGAGCCACCGGTACGCATCGTCTTTTGGTTTGCGGCCCTGGCCACCCTCGTCTCGGCCGTCCCCCTAACCTGGGCTTGGCAGCCCCCTTCACCATCGGCCCTGGCATGGCTCGGGGCGGTCGCCCTGCTGGCGACCCTGGGCCAGGTCTGCCTGACCAAGGGTCTGGCTCGGGCACCCGCATCCCGGGTGGGGCCCTTCGCCTACCTCGCCGTGATCTTCGGCGCGGCCTACGGCTGGCTCCTTTGGCGGGAGCCACTGGCCTGGGGGACATTGTTCGGTTCGCTCTTGGTCCTGGTCGCCGGATTCATTCTGACTCGCCCGGCGCGCATGGCGCCATCGGTGCCCCCCGCAGCCACCGACGCGGGCTAGACTTCGTCTGCCGGCACCCACTTCCAGGGAGACCACCGTGTCCGACGCCCTACACTTCCCCAATGGCCTGGATGCGGCGCGCTTTATGGCCGAGTACTGGCAGCGTCGCCCGTTGCTCCTGCGGGCCGCCCTGCCCGAGTTCCGCTGCCCTCTGCCCGCCGACGAGCTGGCTGGGATGGTGTGCGAGCCCCAGGTAGAGTCGCGTCTGGTCCTGGAGCGCGGCCTCCAGGGCGCATGGGAGCTGCGCCACGGGCCCTTCCGCGAGGACACCTTCGCGGCGCTGCCTGAAAGCCACTGGACCCTTCTTGTCCAGGATGTGGACAAGCACATCCCCGAGGTGGCATCCCTGCGGCGAGCGTTCGGATTCATCCCCGACTGGCGCCTGGACGACATCATGATCAGCTATGCCGCGGACCAGGGCTCCGTTGGCCCCCATGTGGATGAGTATGACGTCTTCCTGATTCAGGCCGAAGGGCAGCGCCGCTGGCGCATCGACGCCAGCGAGGCGCCGGACTTGAGCTGCGTCCCCGGGCTCGATCTGCGCATCCTGGAGCGCTTTACACCAACCGACGACTGGGTGCTGATCCCAGGCGACGTCCTCTATTTGCCCCCTGGGGTCCCACATTGGGGGATCGCAGAGGGCGAGTGCATGACCTGGTCCCTGGGGCTGCGCGCCGCCGCTTGGCGCGAGCTGGCTGCCGACTGGTGCGAGCACCAGAGTGACCGCGCCCTCCGGGCCGGCCGCTACCAGGACCCTGGGCTGCGGCTGCAGGCGCATCGGGGTGAGGTCCGTCCGGAGGTCTTCACCCACATCAGGTCCACCCTGGAACAGGCCCTCACGACGGCCGACCCGGACGACTTCCGCGCCTGGCTCGGGGGCTTCCTCTCCGAGCCCAAGGAACAACTCCGGCTTGCCCCGGCTGAGCCACCGATGACACCGCCGGAATTCCGCCGCACCTTCGAGGCACAGGGAGTCCTGCTGCGCCACGGCTGGTCGAGGCTACTATTCTGCCGGGGGGAGGGTGAGGACGACCTGCTGTTCGCCAGCGGCGAGGTCCACCGCCTGCCCAAGGCCCAGGGCGCCTTGTTGGAGGTCATCACGGAGGACATGGACATCCTGTTCTCCCGGCTGGCACCCTGGCTCGCAGAGCCCGCCGCCCTGGAACTGCTCTGCCGGCTCTACAACGGGGGTCACTATGTCTTTGCAGACTGAGGCACCGGGCTTCCGCGTCCGGCGTGCCGACTGGGACCTGGACCGTGAAGCCCTGCGCGCCATCCGCCTGACGGTCTTCGTCCGGGAGCAAGGCGTCCCGGAAGACCTGGAGTGGGACGATGCAGATGCCCAGGCGATCCACCTGCTTGCCCTGGCCGAGGCCGGCGAAGTGCCGGTGGCCACGGCCCGGCTGCTCCCCACGGGTCAGATCGGGCGTATGGCGGTCCTGCCGGAGTGGCGCGGGCACGGGATCGGTACCGCGCTACTGCACGAGCTGCTGACCATCGCCGGCCAGGGCAGCCACGTCACCCTCTATCTGAATGCGCAGCTTGGCACCCTGCCATTTTACCGGCGAGCGGGTTTCTTCCCCGTCGGCGAGGTCTTCGAGGAGGCAGGTATTCCGCACCAACGCATGGAGCTGCGGGCAACCCAGGCCCCCTTCCCCGATCCGCCCCCGACCGAGCGGGTCCTGCACCACGACGCCGGTCCCTTGGTCTTGGAGGGACGGGCCAGCATCCGCGCAGCCGGGGTGCGGATGGCAGCCCAGGCCCGGCGGGGGCTGTGCCTGCTGACCCGCGACCTCGACCCCGCCCTGTACGACGACCCCGAGTTTGTCGCCGCCGTGCGCCGCCTCGCGGTACATCGCCGCGATCTCCCGGTCAGTATCCTGGTCCTTGACGCCGCCCCCGTGGTGCAGCACGGCCACCGCCTGCTCCCCTTGATCCAGCACCTGACATCCCGAATCGCCGTGCGCTGCGTTGCCGAGGCACAGCGCGGTCGCCTCGACGCCTTCCTCGTGGCGGACGAGGCAGGCTTCATCCTGCGCCAGCAGGCGGACGTCTATCTGGCCACGGTCGACTTCCACGCACCCCTGGAGGCCCGGCGCCTGCAAACGGAGTTCGCCAGCCTCTGGGAGCAGGCCGAGCCCAGCCCGGAGCTACGGCGCCTCCATCTTTAGCGAAGGCACAGACCGCGGCGGGTTACCCCGCCCTCGGCGCCAAATACCCGAGCCGCTCCGAGAGGCGCCGGCCGGCCTCCTGCACCAGCGGGACCCAGGCATCGCTCCGCCGCCCCCGGGGCGCGGAGACGGAGAGCCCGGCCACGGCCCGCCCCTCGGCGTTGCGGACCAGGACCCCGATGCAGCCCACCCCCAGCTCGGCCTCTTCGTCGTCGAAGGCGAATCCCTGGTCCACAGCGCTCGCGGCGGCCTTGCCCAGGGCTTCGGCACTGACGATGGTGTTGCGTGTATAGCGCGGCAGCCCCGTGCGCAGGGCGTAGGAGCGGACCTCGGCGTCCCCCGCCTCCCCCAGGAAGAGCTTGCCCACCGCGGTAACGTGCAGCGGGGCCCGGCTGCCCACCACCTGCTCCACGCGCACCGTCCGGCTGGAGGCGATACGCTCCACGTAGACCACCTCGTCGCGGTCGCGCAGGCTCAGGTTCACCGTCTCGCCCACCTGATCACGCAGCCACTCCATGATGGGCGGGGCCTCGCGCCGGACCTCGAGCTGGCGCCCGACCCGGGCGGCGAGCTGCAGCAGGCGCACCCCGAGTCGATAGCGCCCGCTCCCCTCGCCGCGCTCCACCAGCCCATGAGCCAGGAGCGACGCGAGGATGCGCGAAGCGGTGGAGGGGTGCAGGCCGGTTTCCGCGGAGAGGACCTTGAGGCTGGCGTCACCCCCGGCCCGTCCCAGGGCGTCGAGCAGGGCTGCGGCACGGTCGATGACCTGGATAGCGGACTTGGTCAGGGCGGCATCCTCCGAATTTCACTTTGCGGAGGCCATTTTACGATGCGCGGCAGCACTCGCCAGGGGTAGTTCGCGTGCCGACTGACCGCCGGCTGCGCAAGGCCATGCCAAGTCACAACGTCAGCGTCAGACCGTCCACCAGGGCCCCCGGGAGCAGGCAGCTCTCGTTTCCACGCCCCCCATAGGTATCCGCCGAAAGCAGCAGCTCGCGCTCCCGGGTCAAGCCTTCCAGGCGGTCCCCCAGGAGGTGATAGAGGGAGTCGTCGAAACGCATGACATCTACCGGCGCAACCGGCTCCCCGCCCTCGACCCAGAAGGTGGCGAAGCGGGTCATGCCGGTGACCCGGCAGGCGTTGGGGTCGGACCAGTTGCAGTACCACAGGTTGCCGATGGCGAGCCCCTCCCCTAGCCTGGCTAGGGCCTGATCCCGTAAGATTTCCCCCGGTTCCATCCCGAGGGAGTCGGGCGCCTCCCCGGCGGCGTTCACGGTGATGCCGTATTCCTTGCCGCTGCGCGCATCCACGAGACAGTCGCGGTAAGCCCCGCCGACGATCAGGTCTACCCGATCCGGGGTGAGAAAGCCCTCTGAGGTAAAGCGCGGGGCAAGCCCCCGGGCATGCTCCTCGTAGAGCCCGACACCGGGGTGCAAGACCCGTTCCCCCCGCACCAGCCGCAGCAGCGGGGTCTGGTGGGTGCGATGACTCTTGAGGTCGAAGCCGCCCCAACCCAGCATATCCGTCAGCTCCTTGAGTGCCTGGGGCGCGAGATAGGCACGATAGCGGCCGGGGGGAATGGACTTGGCCGGGCGGGCTATGACGGCCATGGCCCGGCGGACCTCGGTGAGCCGCTCCAGCAAGGCCGAAGTATCCCAGTGGGTCCCGGCATAGGCGGCCTTCACCGCCTTGTCCCCAGCGAGGTAGCAGCTCCAGTCCAGGTTGAAGCTGGCCCCGGCGTGCCAATACTTGTGCCCCAGCGAGCTGGCCAGGCCGCGGTAAAGATCCCCGCTTGCCCAGATCCCCACGAGGTCGAGCCCCGCGGCGGCGGAGACCAGCTCCCCCAGGGCCTCGGCGGCAGCCGGGAGGGAGGAATCGGCCCGGTGCTCCCCCGCGCTGGCGACCTCGGAATAGTTGAGGTAGGGGTCCTCCGGGACCTGGGGCAGGCGCTCCCGCAGGCGCCCCAACAGGTCGCGAGCAAGGGCCAGGTCCAGCTGCGGGTCGCAGGCCAGGTCGCAGCTCCCCGACACCTGACGCTCCCCCTGGATCAGGGTCAGGCCAAGGGACTGGCTCTGGACGGCCCCAGCCTGGCGGATGCGGCCCTGGTTGAGGCGGACGAAGTCGGAAGCCTCGCCGTCCAGGGCGCAGAACAGAACCTCACCAGGCTTGAGCCCTGCACAGAGCCGGTCGGCAAGCAGGAAAAAGGCCGCGGCGCTCATTCCCCACCCCCGAAGACCGCGACCTGCCGGAACAGGCAGGGCGGCGCCGCGTGGCCCACGTAGACCGACTGGTTGGGCTCGCCCTTTCCGCAGTTGCGCACCCCGCGGACCTCCCGCGACGCCGCGTCCCCCACCCCATCCAGGCTGCGCCAGAAATTGGCGGAGATCCCCCGGTAGTTCGGGTTGCGCACCAGGCCCCTGAGCTCCCCGTCCCGGATCAGGCGCCCCAGCTCGCAGCCGAACTGGAACTTGTTGCGGCTGTCGTCGATGGACCAGGAGCGGTTCGTGTCCATCAGAACCCCGCGCTCCACCCGGGAGATGAGCCCGGCCAGGGTGTCCGTACCGGGCTCCAGGTTGATGTTGGCCATACGGTCGATGGGCGGCCTGTCCCAGCCGCTGGCCCGAGCATTCGCCACCCCGGGAAGCCCGGCGCGGGCCTGGGACAGGGCCCCGCCCAGGGGGCGCTCCAGAATGCCCCGGCGAATCAGGTAGGCGCGGGCGGCGGGCGTCCCCTCGTCGTCAGCGGCATAGCTGGCCAGCTCCCCGGGAACGCCGGGGTCAAAGGTAACGTCCAGCAGCTCCGAGCCGTAGCGGTAGGTCCCGAACATCTGCGGGGTGACGAAGCTGGTCCCCGCATAGTTGCGCTCGTCGCCCAGGATGCGGTCGAGCTCCAGGGGGTGGCCGATACTCTCGTGGATCTGCAGGACCATCTGGCTGGGGAGCAGGACCAGATCCAGCTCCCCGCTCGGACACTCCGGGGCCGCGAGCAGGGCCAGGGCCTCCTCGGCCACCCGGCGGGCGTCCGCGCCTAGCCCGCAGGCGGCAAGGCGCTCCAGCCCACCCTGCTGGGACCAGTCCGCACCGCGGCCGTGGCGCCTCTGGGTCTGGCTGCCCGCGTTGGCCACTGCCATCAACCCCGGCTCCGTGTATTCCCATGCCTGGGCGATGCGGCCCCCATCGCTGGTGACCAGGAGCTGGTTCACCCGCCAGTGACCGAGCCAGGCGGACCAATCCACGATGCGGTCTTCAATCGCCAAGGCATCGCAGGCCCCTTGGAGCAGATCGAGCTTATCGGCCACAGACACGGACCCCCAGGGCTCGGCCACCGGGGCCTGGTAGTCCAGGCGCGCGCTGCTCCGCGGGAATAGGGCAGCGTCGAACAGGCCCAGGCGGGCGTGAGCCTCGGCCCAGCCCGCGGCACGCCGAGCGGCGGCGACGAGGCCCGAGTCACTGAGATCGCTGGTCGCGGCATAGCCCACCCCGCCCCTCCGGACCAGGGCCACCATGGCCCCGCCGCCAAGGGAGAGGGAACAGGGCTCGGCGACACCCTGGCGGACCTCCAAGTGTTCGGACTCGTCCGCCACCAGGCGGATGGACCAATAGTCGGCGGCGGGGGCCAGGGCGGCGAAACGGCGGGCGGTTTCGGCGAGTTGCTGCATTTAAGGGGACCCGGGGTCAGGCGGCAGAAGGCGCCGCGGGGGAATACTCGGTCCTCTCTGTGCGCAACTCAAGGGCCAACCCGATGAATGGTCGATGCCATTGGTCGGGTTGCAGGAGCATCGACCGACGCCCCGGCTGCGCTCGCCGCGAGTTGCCGTCACCAGCCCTTCGCGGGACCCGTGGTAACATCCGCGCCCATGCTGACCTACCCGGAAATCGACCCCATCGCCCTGACCCTGGGGCCGCTGAAGATCCACTGGTACGGGCTCATGTACCTGGTGGGATTCGCCGCCTTCTGGGCCCTGGGCCGCTGGCGGGCGAGCCGCCCCAACTCCGGTTGGACCGCCGACATGGTCGACGACGTCCTCTTCTACGGCGTCGCTGGAGTCATCGTCGGGGGGCGGCTGGGCTACATGCTCTTCTATGGCTTCGACCAGATCCTGGCCAATCCGATCAACCTCTTCAAGGTCTGGCAGGGCGGCATGTCCTTCCATGGCGGCCTGCTGGGCGTGTCGATCGCCATGTGGCTGTTCGCCCGCCGCCACGGTCGCCGCTTCTTCGAGATCACCGACTTTATTGTCCCCCTCGTCCCGATTGGGCTACTGATGGGGCGCATCGGCAACTTCATCAACGCCGAACTCTGGGGACGTGCGACAGAGGTCCCCTGGGGCATGACCGTGCCTTGCCAGCGGGCCCCGGAACACTGCGCCGGTCTGCCCCCGGAGGCCATCTGGTCCCCACCCTTGCACCCGTCCCAGCTCTACGAGGCGGGGCTGGAGGGCATCGCCCTGTTCCTGATCCTCTGGACCTTCTCCAGCCGGCCGCGACCAACCATGGCCGTCTCCGGCCTCTTCCTGCTCTGCTACGGTTGCTTCCGCTTCCTGGTGGAGCTCGTCCGCCAGCCGGACGCCCAGCTCGGCTATCTCGCCTTCGGCTGGGTGACCATGGGCCAGCTCCTCAGCCTGCCCATGATCGCCTTTGGAGTCCTGCTGCTGGTGCTGGCCTATCGCCGCGCCTGATCCGGGTCGACGCCGCCCCCATGGCGCCGCTGCGTGCGCATCACAGGGGGCGGCGCTTGGGTCACTTGCCCTTACCGCTCTTGCCCTTCCCCATCTTGCCGGCCGGATGGTAATACGGCACCAGCACGGCGTCGTTGGTGTGACAGCCGCTGCAGTTCATCTTGCCGATCTGGTCGTTGCGCTGCGTGTGGCAGGCTAGGCACGCCGCGAAGTCCTCCGACGGGGCATAGGAGGCGACATATTCGTTGATCAGCTCCGCCGTCTTGGCTGCCGTGTCCGCGCAGATCTTGCTGCACCGGTCGTCCTTGTATTTCAGTCCGTCCAGAGCGTCGGCGACGCTGACGCCCGCCGCGTGGCACCACTTGCTGATGGAGACGTGGCACAAGGGCGAGTCGGAAATCGTGTGAGCCAGGACTTGGGCGTCCGGAATTGCCGTGGCAAGCACCGTCCCGTCAGCTTTCATCGCCACGAATCCGTCGCAGCTGGCCGTCGGAAACTCCGTGGTGGAGTACCAGCCCATGAGCTCGTTCCCCAATTTGCCATGCAGATCGATCAGGTTCAGGACGGCCATGACGCCGTTCAGAACGCCGCAGATCGTGCCCCAGCCTGCGACGCCTCCGGAGCCGTACTTGTACATGCCGAGTGGAATCAGGTCCCAAGCGGTCCCCGGCAGTGCTTCCTTGAACGCCAGAATTAGGCCCGAAGACGCCCCGTGCATGCACCCGCCCTGGAAGTATTGGCTGTAGGCCAGTTCGCGCACCTGCTCCGGGTCTAGGGTGGTATAAGGCAGGGGCAAGGCGATTGCGGTTGGTGTCGCCGCTCGTACAATGCCGCCCGCACTCAGGCCCAAGGCTGCGGTCGCGGTGCCGATGATAAAGTCTCTTCGCCCTACAGATTCTCGTTTCATGATTGGCCTCCCTTGGTGACACCCAGGGAGTCGGCCAGGCACAGGTTTGCGCCCGAACGGCTCCGGGCAACAGATTGCCGGATTGGCAATCTCACATTAGGCAGGCGCAGCGAATGCCGGTATCGGAGGAATGCTGAACCGGAACTAGGATTTCGTCTGAAACGGCGCCGGTCAGGCCGGGCCTTGTCCGCAGTACTGGCGGGTCGTCCGGAGTCAGGGTGAGATGCAGATTCGGATGGCGTTCCGCAAAGGCCCAGGACACCGGCGCAAGGGCGCGGGCACCGAGGGACAGGGAATGGCGATGCCGGGCGTGTCCACTAAGCCAGGGCCAATTCAGGAACCGCCCTTGAGCAGGTCCGCCAGGGCGCCGAAGGCCTTGTGCGTGGATTCCGGCTTGGGCTTGCCGGCTACCGACTGGCCGCCCGCGGCGAGGTGATCCTCCAGGCGGCGGTGCTCATTGTCGTGGCAGTACAGGCAGAGCAGTTCCCAATTGCTGCCGTCCGCGGGGTTGTTGTCGTGGTTGTGATCGCGGTGGTGGACGGTCAGCTCGCGCAGATTGGCGTAGCTGAAGGTCCGGGCACAGCGCCCACAGACCCAAGGGTAGAGCTTCAGCGCCTGCTCACGGTAGCCACGCTCGCGTTCCTCGCGGGCCCGCCGTGCCGCGGCGACCACGGCGTCGAGGCGATCGTCCGAGGCACCGGGTCTCTGGGTATTGTTCGCCATGTCTGCGCCTGCCTTTGGGTTGGGTGGTTGAGGCCAGTTTAACCAAAGGCGGCGCTCACGGGGATAGGCGGCCGGAGCACAGCGGGCTCAGGTCCTGACCGCAGCCGCGGGGTGCAGCCAGCCGGGCTCGCCCCCATACTGCGACAACGCGCCGGGGCCGCCACGCCCCTCCACCAATCGGGAGTTCCCATGCACCGCTTCACCCACCGCCTCGCCCCAGCCCTCGCCTGCATGTTGGCGCTCGGGCTCCCGGGCTGCGGCCGGTCGGAGGCCCCCTCCGACGCCGGCCCGAGCATGCCCAAGCTGTCGGGCGAGCGACTTGAGGCCGGACGCAGCATCTGGCTCGGTACCTGCCGCGCCTGCCACCTGCTGGGGGTCGCAGGGGCACCCGCCGTGACCAACTTCGCCGAATGGGACCGGCGGGTGGCAAAAGGCAAAGAGGCCCTCTACCAGAGCGCCCTGAACGGCATCAAGGGCACAGACGGCCAATACCGCATGCCGCCCCACGGCGGCAACCCGCGCCTCTCGGACGACCAGATACGGCTAGCCGTGGACTACAAGGTTGCGGCCATCGAGTCCTTGAAGGCCGAGGGCAAGAAGCCTGGCGGATGACGCCGGAAAGCCTAGTTCAGCTAGCGGCCTGCCCTGGCCTCCGCGCCCGAGGGTGCCCCCTTCCACCAGTCGCGGTGGCGGAACTCGCCGCCATCCCTGGCCATCGCCCGGTAGGCCCCGTTCTGGACAAAGCCCCAGCCCTTGACCCTCGGCCCGTGCAGAAACAGGGTCCAGGCGGGCTGACCCTTGCGCAGGACGACCCGGTGGAAGTCCGACCCACGCAGTCGATTCAGGCGCCAGGGGCGCAAGGTCCGGGTCTGGGTCCTCGCGGGGTCCCCGTCGATGGGCCGGACCTCGTCGTAGCCGCCGGTGAGGACAAGGCTGACCGCCCTCCCCCAGGGATGGTCATGCAGACCCCGGTCCGGGTCTGAGTCCACGAAGCGATGCAGATAGGCATGCCAGCCGAAGGCGCCGAAGAGGTAGTAGCGCTCCAGGTAGGGCTCCCCGTGCTCGCCATCGATGAGGCGGCAGGGCAGCCTGGCGCTAATGGACAGGAGCAGGCTTTCGATCACTAGAGGGTCTCGACCCGATACTCGGACACCAGTTCGTACTCAGCCCCCGGGGCGATGGTTGCGGTATCGGTCCAGGCGTTGGTGGTCTCCACGCACAGCATCTTGCGGTAGCCGTCAGGGCCCATGTCGCCGAACTTGGCCCCGGTCTCGGCCCAGGGGTTCCAGACCACGTAGCTCGCGCTGCCGGACTTGTCGATCAGGATGCGCCGCCCCAGGGACTCGTCCACGATGGCCACGGCGCCGGGGCAGCCGAGGTAGATGCGGTTGACCTCGCGGTCGATGAGGATGGGACCCTCCTGGCGGATACGGGGATCGCCGCTCACCGCCTTGTCGATATAGTCGCAGCCATCGAGCCCCTCCACCCGCACCGAGGCGATGTCGCCGACATGGAAATAGGTGTGCAGGGCCTGGGTGATGACGATGGGTTCGCCCCCGGTGTTGCGGGTGGTCATGACCAGGCGCAGGGTCTTGCCCAGGGTCACAGCCAGGCTCAGGTCGGCAGCGTGGGGCCATAGGGCCCGCTGGGCCTCGCCTGGTGTGAAGGCCAGGACGATGCGCGTCCCCCCCGCGGTGCTGGCGGTCTCTCGTACCTCCCAGTCCAGGTTGCGCGCGAAACCATGGGCCGGCTTGGCGGGGTCCTGGGCATGGGCCCCAAACCAGGGCCAGCAGACCGGGATGCCGCCGCGCAGGGACTTGGTCGCCTGGAAGCGGGCATCGCTGGAGAGCCACACCACCGGCGCCTGCCCAGCCGGGGCCCAGGTCAGCACCTGTGCCCCCTGACAGGCAATGGACCCGCTGCCCTGTGCATTGGTCACCTGCGCCACCAGGGCACCCTGGTCCGCCACCTTGAATTCGACCTCGCCCTGGCGGGCGAAGCGCTGGTTGAGGTCTGCCGCTGCGAGCATGGTGCTGGCTCCTGGGGTTGCGAAGGGGCGCCTATGCTAGCCCAGAAACCCGCACAACGGCAGGGTTCAGGGGTCCTGTTGACGAGCCTACCGGCCAGCGACCTCCACCGAGATCACCAGGCTCGGGTCCGCATCCCTCCCGACCGCGCGGTTCCAGGGGATCAGGGCGATGGCTAGAGCATCGCCCACCCGAGCTCGGGCATAGGGCTCCAGAAAGGTCTCCACCCGAATGCGATGGCCGCAGACGCCAAAACCGTCGTTCCGCCGGACCTTGAGGCCATAGTCGGCGCGGGGGACCAGTCCTTCGCGCACGCACAGACCGAGCAGTTCTGCGGCCAGGGCGCGCACGGCTTCGGCGTCCATTCCCAGGCCATGGCGCGATCCAGTCCAGGCCCTGGCGCGTTCCCCTATGGCGGCCCTGGCAGAGCGCAGAAGTTGAGCGCGGCGCCGGCCCACCCAGTCCCCTGCCACCAACTGGACCGCTACCGAGGCGACCTGCTCCGAGACGAAGGTGCGCCACGCCAGGTCGAGGATGGCCGGCGGGATGAAGACCCCGTGCATAGCCAGCGCCGGCCCGGGAACCCAGCCGGCACGATTGCGCCTGGCCAGTTCGTACCAGCGTCGAGCCTCCGCCATGGCGTGGGTATCGCGTACCGAGACGGAGCCATTCGCCGCCAGCTCCCAGCCGTCGGGCCAGAGTGCGACCTGGTATGCGGGCAAGGCGGCCACAACCTCGGCTGCCGCCCGCTCCCGGGAGGAGGCACGCCACCAAAGGGCGCGATGCTCAGGGGTCGGTCTGCTCAATGCCGCAGGTGGGCAGCAGACGGAAGCTGTATCGGCCGCGCGCCGTGAACTCGAAGCTCTGAGCACACTCGTTCATGCCGATGAGATAGCGCAGGTTATGCCAGCCCGGGTCCACCTCGAAGCTGTACCGTTCGCCGCTGCGCAGCCCATAGACTTCCTTGCCGTCGATGAAGAATGACATGGTCGCGACGGCTCCCGCCAGGGACTTGTCCCTGTACACGGTCACCTGGGCCGCCTGTTTGGGGTCCGTGACCCGCGGCGCGGAACTCACCTGGCCGACCTTGGCGGTGCAGGCGGAGAGGGCCAAGGCGCCCAGCAGGGGCAGCACAAATCTACTGATCGTCATCATCGTCTCTCGCATCACTCACTGCCTTCATCTGCCCGAGCGCCAGCGCGATGGCCGCATCGCCCTGATCCCGGCGCCGCACCTGAACCGCTGCTGCTACGGCGGTTGAATTTCCTATCGCCATCCCGCTGTCCCAATCCCTCTCAGCGCCGGACCAGGTGCCGCCCAGCGCTGACGCAGCCCAGGGGTATGACAACCAGGGTCAGCAGAGTCGAGACTAGCACGCCAAAGAGTAGGGAGATGGCCATGCCCTGGAAAATGGGGTCGGTCAAGATGACGCTGGACCCGGCCACCAGGGCGAGGGCGGTTATCAGGATCGGCCTCGTCCGGGCCTTGCAGGCGCTGATCACCGCCTCTGTCACCGTGAGCCCCTTGGCCACCTCCTCGATGGAGAAGTCCACCAGCAGGATGGAGTTGCGCACGATGATGCCCGCCAGGGCGATGAACCCGATCATGGATGTGGCCGTGAAGTCCGCTCCCATGATCCAGTGTCCCGGAACGATGCCGAGCAGGGTCAAGGGGATGGGGGCCATGATCACCCCCGGGGTGACGAAGTTGCCGAACTCGCCCACCACCAGCATGTAGATCAGGACCAGGGCGACGCCGAAGGCCAGCCCCATATCGCGGAAGGTCTCGTAGGTGACGGTCCACTCGCCGCCCCACTCGAACCCGGACAGGCCGTTGTCGGGCGGCGCCCCGCTGAACATGGTCCCGGACAGGACCACCCCGTCCGGGGTCCTGTAGCCCTTGAGCTTGTCCTCCATGGCCAGCATCGGGTAGAGCGGGGCACCGAGCCGGCCCACGGCGTCGCCGACCACGTACTCCATGGCACGCAGGTCCTTGTGGTAGACGATGGGGTCCTGCGGGACCTTGACGAACCGGCCCAGCTCCGCCAGCGGCACGAGCGCCCGTCCGCCGTGGGGATGGGGAGGTCGGCCAGTCGGGTCAACTGGGCGCGCACCGCCAACGGGACCTCCAGGACGATGTAGGTCGGGGCGATCAGGCTGCCGCGCTTGACGTCGCCGACCTTGAAGTCGCCCATGGCCATCTCCAGGCTGCGAATGACGCCGTCCACGGAGATCCCCTGCCGCACGGCCTTCTCGGCGTCCACCTCGAAGCGCAGGATCTCGTGGGGCTCCTGCATGTAGTTGTCCACGTCCGCGAGCCCCTCGGTCTCCTCGAACATGCGGGTCATGTCCTTGGCGACCTGGCGCCGGACCTCGGCGTTGGGTCCGTAGATCTCGGCGACCACGGCCTGGAGAACCGGCGGCCCCGGCGGCATCTCGACCACCGTGATGCGCCCCCCCGCCTGCCGGGCCAGGGGCGTGAGCAGCTCCCGGGCGGCAACGGCGATCTGGTGACTGGTGCGCTTGCGGGCGTGCTTGTCGGTGAGCTGGACCTGGACCTCGCCCTGCCAGGGCTTCTGGCGCAGATAATAGTGGCGAACCATGCCGTTGAAGTCGAAGGGCTTGGCCGTGCCGGCATAGGTCTGGATGGCGACCACCTCCGGAATCTCGCGCACCTGCTCCGCCAGCATCCTGGCGGTGTTGATGGTCTTCCCGAGCGCCGTCCCCTCCGGCATGTCCAGCACCACGCTGAACTCCGGCTTGTTATCGAAGGGCAGCATCTTGAAGGGCACGGCCTTGAAGTAGAAAAGCATGCAGGAGGCGAAGAAGGCCGCCACCAGGCCGAGAAGGAAGAGCCAGCCCAGGGGCCGCCGCTGAATGAGCGGGACCAGTATCCGCCGAAAGAGCCCGTCCAGGGCCTGCACGGTCTTGTGCTCGGACTCCTCCGCCTTGCGCAGGGCCTTGAGGCTGGGCTTGATGCGCATGGCCAGCCAGGGCGTGAAGGCGAAGGCGGCAAACAGCGAGAAGATCATGGCCGTGGAGCCCAGGGCCGGGATCGGCTCCATGTAGGGCCCCATGAGCCCTGAGACGAAGCCCATGGGCAACAGGGCCGCAACGACGGTGAAAGTCGCGATGATGGTCGGGTTGCCGACCTCGGCCACCGCGTCCACGGCGGTCTCGGTATCGGTCTCACCCTTGATGAGCCAGCGCCGGTAGATGTTCTCCACCACCACGATGGCGTCGTCAACCAAAATCCCGATGGAGAAGATGAGCGCGAACAGGCTCACCCGGTCGATGGTGTAGCCCATGATCCAGGCTGAGAAAACCGTCATCAACAGCACCACTGGGATGACCAGGGTCACCACCACCGCTGGTTTCCAGCCGAGCGCGAGCAGGACCAGCACGGTCACCGCGCCGGTAGCGACGAAGAGCTTGAAGATCAGCTCGTTGACCTTGGCGTTGGCGGTCTCGCCGTAGTTGCGGGTGACCTCGATGCGGACATTGTCCGGGATCAGCTCGCCCTTGAGGGCCTCCACCTTGGCGAGGACGGCATTGGCCACCGTGACCCCATTGCTGCCGGGCTTCTTGGCGATGGCGATGGTCACCGCCGGCGCGCCGTCGGCCTTGACGTCGGCCTGGGGGTAGCTCGGCCCCGTGTAGTAGTTGACCTGTTTTCGGTAGTCCTCCGGGGCCAGGGTCACGTCGGCCACATCGCGGACATAGACCGGCGCCCCGGCGCGGCTGCCGACGACCAGGCGCTCCACATCCGAAGCACTATTGAGGAAGGAGCCGGTGTAGACCGTAAAGTAGCCGTCCGGGGTCTCGATGCTGCCGGTGCGGCGCTCGCCGTTGGCAGTCTTGATGGTTTGAGCGAGCTGGTCGAGAGTCACGCCATATCCGGCCAGGCGCTGCGGCGCCACCGCCACCATGATCTGCTCGGGGCGCCCGCCGACGACGAAGCCCTGTCCGGTGTCCTTGATCTGGGCCAGATTCTGCAGCAGCTTGTCGGCCAGGGAGCGCATGGCCGCATCGTCGATGGCATCCGACCAGAGGGTCAGGGTCACCGAGGGGACGTCGTCGATCCCCTTGGGCCGGACCAGGGGCGGCATGACCCCCGGCGGCATGGCATCCAGATTGGACTGGATCTTGTCGTGGACCTTGAGCACCGAGGGCCCCATCTCCTCGCCCACCTCGAAACGCACCGTGATGATGCCCTGCTCGCGCTCCGCGGCGGAATAGACGTGCTTGACCCCGGGAATCTCGCTCAGCATCCGCTCCAGGGGCGAGATGGCCAGGCTCACCACCTGCTCCGTGGACGCCCCGGGGAACTGGACGAAGACGTCGATCATGGGCACCGAGATCTGCGGGTCTTCCTGGCGCGGCGTGGCCATGAGCCCGAGCAGGCCCATGCCGAGCATGGCAAGGAACAGGAGCGGCGACAGGGGGGAGTGGATAAAGGTCTTGGCGGTCCAGCCGGCGAGGCCGAGGCCGCCGTGGTGGCTGCCGGCTTCGGACGCTGCTGGACTCGGGTGCTGGTCGGACATCTGGGGTCGCCTCTCGTGCTGTGGGCGTCAGACCGCGGGAGCGCGCAGGCGCAACCCGGGGGCCTCCAAAGGGATGGGGGCGGCGCCGGGACGGTCTGCCAAGACCAGCCCCGGCCCCCGGGTCACTGGCCGACCAGAACCCGCTCGCCGCCCTGCAGGCCGGTCAGCACCGAGACCTCGTCGCCCACCTGCTCGCCCAGGCGCAGCAGGTTGAGCCGGGGCTGACCCTGGGCGTCCATCACGTAGACCATGGGCAGGCCCCCGCGCCAGACCACGGCGGCCATGGGGATCACCGGCATGGCGTCCCCGGCGGGCTCGCGGCTGGCGGCCTGCGGGATCATCACGTCCGCGTACATGCCGGCCTTGGCCGGCGTCCCGGGCCTGAGGTCGAACTTGACCCGCACCGTGTGGCGGGTCGCATCCGCCATGGGGAAGACCTGCGCCACCCTGGCCTCGGCCACCGTCTGCTTGACGTCATCCAGGCGCACCTGGGTCATGGTCCCGGGCTGCAGGGCCCCGGCGAGACGGGTCGGGACATCCGCCTGGACCTGGAGCTGGTCCATCTTGGCAAAGCTCAGCAGGGGCTGACCGGGCTGCACCGTGTCGCCCTGGTTGACGTGCTTGTGGGTGATGTAACCGCTGAAAGGGGCGATGCTCTTGGTGTCCTTGAGCTTGGCGTCGATGCCCTCGACCTGGGAGCGGGCGGCGGCTACGCCGGCCTGGGCCTGCTCGATCTGCGACCGGTACTGGTACAGGGTCGCGCCGCGGTGGACCTTGTTGTCCCCGCTGTCTCCCATGAAGGGCATCGGCATCATCTGGGACATCATGTTGCCGCTCTGCTTGGGCGTCGGGTTCTCGCGCTCTCGGTCGTACTGAACCCCGGCGTTGCGGTAGGCCGACTCGGCGGTGCGGATCTGGGCCAGGGCCGCCTGGCGCTCGGCCAGCAAGGCCGACTCGTCCAGCACGGCCAGGACCTTGCCCTGGTCGAAATAGTCACCCTCGGCGCCGGCAAGGAACTGGACACTGCCCGGCATCTGGGCGGTGAAGGTGATCTCCTCCACCGGCACGACGGTCCCCCCGACCGTGGCGGCTCCACCCACCGAGCGACGCTCCACCGTGACCCAGGCCCCGCCCGGCGCTTGCCCCGCCGGGGCACCGGCGGCCGCGGATGCGCCTGGATAGTCCGGGGGCGGCGGGCCAGGCGGCTGACCGGCCTGCTGACCCGGATACTGGGCCGCAACACCCTGGGCGGCCAGGAGAAGGCAGGAGACGACGAGCAGGCGTACTTGGGTGTTCATCATGTGCTTGGGAAGGGGGTCTCTGGGCGGCGCCGGGGCGACCGGCGTCCGGGCGGTCGGGGCCGGCAGGATAGCAAAGGGCGCACCCCCTGGCGAGAAACGCCGCGCTAGCCGGAGAGGTAGCGGCCGTCGTCCAGTCGGCGGGCATGGCCGAGGCTGGCCAGGGTCTCCAGCAGCTCCGCGACCTTCGCCCGCGGTGCCCGAGCGAAACCCTGGGCCAGCTCCAGGGCACCGGCCGGGCCAGAACGAGCGGCCAGGGCCGCGCGCAGGGCCTGGAATTGATCCGGCAGGGCCTTGGGCCAATCGGGTTTCGGCCCGGCGGCGACGACTGCCGCGGTACCGACATCCACCTCGCCCCGCACCGTGCCCGTGCCGCCCGGGCTCTGGAAGTCCGGACGCAGCCAGCGGACGAGGCCGCGCCGCTCCTCGGCCGCACGCTCGGCGTTCAGGGCCACCAGGCGGTGCAGGATGATTTCCTCAACCTCGGGCCGGGAGAGCGACACCTGTGGGAGCAAGACCTGTGGGAGCGGCGCCCCCGCCGCGACTGGGCCCTGAGGCAAACGCTGGGCATCGCCGCCGACATCCCCAGGGCTCGTCGCGCCGAGGGCGGCGCTCCCACCCAGCAGGGCCGGGGTGTGGCCATCCCAGCCATAGGCGGCGAGGACAGCGGCGTCCAACTCATCGTGGAGCTGGCGCAGGACCGAAACCAGACCCTGCTCGTGGATGGCCTTGTCCTTGGCCGTCAGGGCCTCGCCCTGGCGCAGCTTGTCCAGCACGTTGTACATGCCGGCCATGGTCAGCGCAGGGTGCAAGGCCTGGCGGGACTTGCGGTGGGCGTCCAGGTCCTCGCCGAGCTGTCGGATGCGCAACTTGAGGGATTCGCCCTGGCTCCCAAGCTCCAGCGTGGGAGCAAGTCCCGACGCTCTGGCGTCGCGTGACGCCTCGGGCCGCTGGAGCGGCCAAGACTGCATTCCCACGCCGGAGCCTGGGAACGAGAAGGCGGATGCGGTGGGAGCGCAGGTCCGGGCACGGGATATAGGCCCCGCCGCTGCGGCTGAATTCGCTGTAGAGCTCGATGCTGCGCCCGACGTCTACCACCACGACAAAGGGCGGGCGGCCCTCGGCGGCGGGCAGGGCCCCGGCGTACTGCACGGCCTGGCCGTGGGCGCGGAGCAAGGCCTTGTCCCAGCCGCTGGTGTCGAGCCCGAGGCCGGTCTGCTTGGCCTCCAGGACGTAGCAGCTGCGGCGGTAGAGGTCGATCTCGGTCCGCTCGGGGCGCTCGGGTGTGGGGTATCGGCGTCCATGGCGCAAACCCCGGCGGCGGACGGGGTCGCCGGAATGCTACGCGGGGGCGCCCTAGACCTCCTCGTAACCGTCGGTGAACATGGCCCTGAGATAGGCGTACCAGGGCTTGCCGGTGGTCGCGGCCATGTAGACGTGCACGACGAGGAACAGCATCAGGGCAAAGGCTGCGGCCACATGGACCCAGGCGACCCAGGCCAGCGGCAGGACCCAGCCCAGAGCCGTGTGGCTCCAGTCCACGTAGAAGAGCAGCAGCAGCCCGGTGGTCCAGAGCGCGGGGGCGATGGCCACCTTGAAGCCGAAGTAGGCCAGGCGCTGCAAGGGGTTGTGCTTGGCCTGGACGGTCATGGTGTAGGGCTTGGCCTCACCGGAGAAGATCCCGTAGGCGTAGTAGAGGATCATGGGCATGAGCCCCTTGCCTGTGGGGACATACTGGCGCCATTCCCCTGTGGTCAGGTGCCAGAAGATGGCCAGTACCCAGAGCCCGATGAGGGACAGGGCAATGATGATGTGCACATTCAATGCCTGCTCGAAGGCCAGCACCGACCAGGTCCCATGGATGTTGAACCCGGTGAACAGGAGGCCAAAGATCAGGATCAGTTGGGCCAGGTGCCAGAAGCGCTCGAAGCCCGAGAAGACCTTTACGCGTGTCGTCATGTCGCACTCCCTCAAACGCTGCGGCGGCCGATGATGAGGCGGGCCAGCCCGTGCAGCAGGACGCCGGCCAGGGTGGCGGCGACCAGCAGCCAGCCGATGCGGTCGAGCCAGGTGTTGGCATCGCGACCCGGCATATGGAAACCGGTCAGGTTCGCCAGGCGCCCATCGCGGCTGTGGCAGGCGTCGCAGGCCAGGGCATCCTCCTTGGGGGCCACCATGTGGGTGAGGGGCCAGTACATGCGCGTCTCCACGAAGTCGTAGTGCCCGCTGTAGTCACCCTCGGTCTGCCCCACCGCTTTGGCGGCCTGCATGCCGGCCCGCAGGGCCTTGTCCCAGTCGTAGGTCTTCCAGTAGGCGTCATCGTCCTTGCCGAAGAGGTGGCTGACCAGCAGGGTCTTGTTCTCGGTATCGTAGGGCTGTCTGCCGCGCATCACCTTGAAGGGCCAGATGCGCGCCTTGGGATCGCCGTAGGCGCCCTGGATACGGTTGATCTCAACAGGTGGGTTGGCCGCGTCGATCTTGTCGCCGAGCAAGGAATAACGCACCTGGCCGTCAAACCAGAAATACTCCGGCGTCAGGTTCTCACCCCAGAGGAACTCGCCCTTCATGCCGTCATAGGTCACGTTGCCAGCGGCGTCCTTCTGGACCAGGGGCTTGCCGTCCGTGCCCTTCTTGCCCGCCGCGGACCAGTCCCACCAGGTCTTGGTTGCCTTGCCACCGCGGGCGAAGGCCGGGATATGGCAGGTCTGGCAGGCCACCTTGTCCGCGTGGGCGTTCAGCCTGTCGTTGAGGTCCACCGGATGCGGGGTGCTGCCGTGGCAGGACTCGCAGGTCCCGTGGGTCTCCTTGATCCCGGGGACGGCGATCCTGGTCTGGTCCTTGGCCATCACCCGGTAGCGGCTGCCGGTGGACTGGTGGTTGATGAAGGTATGGCAGGTCGCGCAGCTGTAGTTGAGCCCGTCGGCGGCCATGTGCACGTCCAGTGCCTTATTGGGCTTGCCGAGCGAGGTGTCGATGTCGCCGTGCTTGACCCCGTCGCCGCCGCCACCCGAGAAGTGGCAGGCCCCGCAGGTGGCGCGGCTGGTCTTGCCCACGTGTTTGGCAACCTCGACCAGGTCAACCGCTTTGACCGGCTTGCCGCCGAACTCGGTGTCCTGATAGGGCGGGTGACCAGCCCCGGTGGGGAACTTCTTGTAGGTACCCGTGGTGTCGTGGCAAACCAGGCAATCGACGTTGTGCTCGACGGTGAAGTCGAAGCTGCCGTCCTTCCAGCCATAACCGACGTGACAGCTCGTGCAGCGCGGGTAATTGGAGGTGATGGCCACGCAATAGCTGTTGACCAGGTGCTTCTTGCCCAGACGCTGACCGGTGTCCGGGTTGTCGAGCTCCCAGGTCCAGTGGATCGAACCCTGAACCTGCTTGGCCGCCTCGGTGTGGCAACCGAGGCAGGCCGCGGTCACCTCCGGTCCGCTGGCGAAGGGTCCCCGGAGCTCCTCGAATTTGCCGTGATCGGCGGTGGACTCGGGCTGCGGCGGTGGCGCCGCGGTGGATGTCGCGGCGGCCTGCTGTACCACGCCGAGTAGAAGCAGCAAGCCTAACCAGGCTGCGGTGGGTCTTGGACGGATCACGTGACACCCCCTCGAGTCATCGGACATGAACGGTCGTGGGCGCGGAAGCCCCGCGGCCACTGCGCGGCAGATGGGACGGAGGCCTTGTCCCGACCCCTTGCACCCCCACCCCCGACCATTGCAACAGCCTTGGGTGGCAGCCCCGGCCAAGGATAGCCGAATCCGCCGGCTGAGGGACCCCGGCCCAGGTCAACCAAACCGCAGATGGCGCCTGGTTCCGGCACTCCACCCGATCTGGGAGCCGCCCGCGCCTGTCGTCCGAGGACTGCGCGGCAGTACCATGGCCGTTTCTTCAGCTGTCTGCCGGCCGTCTTCCATGAACCTGATCCTCCTCGCCCTGGGCCTGACCCTCCTCACCGTCGGGGCCGAGGCCCTGATTCGCGGCGCCTCCGGCATCGCCGGGCGCCTCGGCATCCCGCCCCTCATTGTCGGGCTGACGGTGGTCGCGTTCGGCACCAGCGCCCCGGAGTTGGCCGTGAGCGTGGCCGCCGCCTGGTCTGGCCAACCGGACCTTGTCATCGGCAACGTGGTCGGCAGCAACACCTTCAACGTCCTGCTCGTCCTCGGACTCTCCGCCCTGATCACGCCGCTCGCCATCCGCAGCCAACTGATCCGCGTGGACGTCCCGCTCATGGTAGGGGCCTCGATTCTCACCCTCCTGCTCGCCCTCGACGGGCACATCGGCCGCTTCGACGGGGCCGTCCTGTTCGCCGGCATCCTCGGCTACATCAGCTTCCAGATCCGCCAAGGCCGGCGCGAGCGCCTCGCCGCGAACGGGGACAGCCCGCCCCCGTCGCGCCTGGGCTGGTGGGCCAACGCCCTGCTGGTGGTGGTCGGGATGACAGTGCTGGTTCTGGGGTCCCGGCTCCTGGTAACGAGCGCGGTGGATATCGCGCGGTCCCTCGGCGTCAGCGAACTGGTCATCGGGCTGACCATCGTAGCGGCCGGCACGTCCCTGCCGGAGGCCGCCACCTCGGTGATCGCCAGCTTGCGAGGCCAGCGCGACATCGCAGTGGGCAACGTGGTGGGGAGCAACGTCTTCAACCTGCTCTCGGTTCTCGGGCTCGCGAGCCTCGTGTCGCCGAACGGGATCGACGTGGCCCCGGCGGCCCTGCACTTCGATCTGCCGGTGATGGTGGCGGTCGCCGTCGCGTGCCTGCCGGTCTTCGCCACCGGCAGCGCGATCGCCCGCTGGGAGGGGGGGCTGTTCTTTGGCTATTACGTCGCCTACACGCTCTACCTGATCCTCGCCGCCATGCACCACGCGGCCCTGGGCGCCTACGAGACCGCCATGCTCTGGTTCGTCCTGCCGATCACGGCAGTGACTCTGGTGGTGTTGTGCGCCCGCGACTGCGGCGCCAGACGGTAACCGATCAGCCTGCCGCGCGCGTCATCGGTGATGGCGGATACCGCCGGGTGCTTGATGCGGTGCTCGGCGAAGATGGGGTAGAAGCGCTCCCTGACCTCATCGGTGCGACCGCGCACCGCTGCCCCCTACTTCGCGATCCCATCCGCCTCGAACTCTGCCCTCACCCGGGGGTTGACGCCGGCCCGCCGGAACCAGAACTCCTTGGCGTAGTCCTCCCGGTATTCGCCGGCGGTCCGCCCGCCAGCAATGCCGAGTCTTGACCCGGGCGGCGTGAGATCTCAATGGTTTGCGGGGTCACCCCCGATCTGGGATCATCCGAGCAAAATCCGCCCGCAGTCCCATGGATTCGTCGGATCCAGCTCGGACACACCACCGACCTCGCCGCCGCCTTCGGAGGAAGATGCCAATGAACCCGTTCAAGCTGAAGCTTCATTGGCAGATCCTGATCGCCCTGGTGCTCGCCGTCCTGGTGGGTCTGGCAGTCGGACGCGACGCTCATATTTTTGGGGTCACGCTCTACTCCATCTTCGACTTTGTGGGCAAGCTCTTCCTCAATGCCCTCAAGATGCTGATCGTCCCACTGATCATCTCCTCCATCATCGTCGGCGTCGCCGGTATCGGCGGCTCGGAAAACCTCGGGCGCTTGGGCGGCAAGACCATCGGTTACTACGCCATGACCAGCCTGTTCGCCATCCTGATCGGTCTGCTCGCGGTCAACCTGATTCAGCCCGGCGTCGTGGATGGGAACCCGAAGGAGGTCTTCGGCTTCCACGCGGACGTAGCGGCCTTGGAAGCAACAATCGGCGGCAAGGACAGCGGCGACGTGGTCGATGTCTTCCTGCGCATGATCCCCACCAACGTGGTCGCAGCCGCGGGCGAGGGCCAGATGCTCGGCCTGATCTTCTTCAGCCTGCTCTACGGCTTCTTCCTGGCTCGCATCACAGAGGACTACGCCGAGGTCCAGTACAACTTCTTCCAGGGCATGTTCGAGATCATGATGCGCATTACCGATTTGATCATGCGATTCGCCCCCATCGGTGTCTTTGCTTTGGTGGCCAAGACAGTGGCAGACACCGGCCTGGAGGCGTTCGGCCCATTGGCGCTGTTCTTCTTGACCGTGATGTTGGCCCTCGCCACCCATTTCCTGGTGACGCTGCCCCTACTCCTGTATTTCGTCGGCAGGGTGAGCCCCTTGCGCCATTACCAGGCCATGGGCGCCGCCCTGCTGACCGCGTTCTCCACCGCCTCGTCCTCGGCAACCCTGCCCATCACGATGGAGTGCGTGGAGAAGAACGCAGGGGTCTCGAACAAGGTCACGAGCTTCGTGCTGCCCCTCGGCGCCACCGTCAACATGGACGGAACGGCCCTCTATGAATGCGTGGCCGCGCTGTTCATCGCCCAGGCCTACGGCATCGAGCTGTCGCTGGCCACCCAATTCCTCGTGGTGATGCTCGCCTTGCTCACCTCGATCGGCGTGGCCGGAATCCCCGCCGCCAGCCTGGTGGCCATCGCCATCATCCTGGGGGCGGTTGGTCTACCGTTGGAAGGGCTCGGGCTGATCCTGGCCGTGGACCGCATCTTGGACATGATGCGCACCGCGGTGAACGTCTTCAGCGACTCCTGCGGTGCGGTCATCATCGCCCGCAGTGAGGGCGAGACCGGGGTACTCCAGCAGGATGCGCGGACGCATCGGCGGTGAGCCGATCCGGGCGTACATCGAGCGGCCAGAGCAAGGGGGACAGGTGACCGCCAAGGGTGCCGTCGCCGCCGGACACCCACAGACCGCCGAGGCTGCGGCCCTGCTCCTGGAGGCTGGCGGCAACGCCTTCGATGCCGCGCTAGCGGGGCTGTGCGCGGCCTGCGTCGCCGAGCCGGTGCTGACGTCGCTCGGCGGCGGCGGATTTCTGACCGCCCGGACCGCGGCAGGCGACACGCGGGTCTACGACTTTTTCGTGCAGTCCCCGCGAAGCAAGCGTCCGCTGGACGAGATCGATCTCTTCCCCGTCGTTGCCGACTTCGGCACCGCCCAGCAGGAGTTCCACATCGGCATGGGCTCCCTGGCAACGCCGGGGACCGTGCGCGGCCTATTCGACGTGCATCGCGAGCTGGGCAGCATGCCCATGCGCCGCATCGTCGAGCCGGCGGTCGGGATCGCCCGCGACGGCGTGCGGCTCAACCGCCTGCAGGCCTACATCTTCAGCATCGTCGCACCGATTTACCTCGCCACCCCCGGGGCGCGGGCCCTCTATGCCAGTCCCGAGGATCCGCGGCGGCTCTACGGCGAGGGCGAGGTCATGCGCCAGCCCGAGCTCGCCAGTGCCCTGGAGCTGCTGGCAATGGAAGGCGACCGGCTGTTCTACGAGGGCGACATGGCACGCGCCTTGGTGGCATTGTGCAAGCAGGAGGGCGGGCAGCTCGGGGCTGCGGACCTCGCCGGTTACCGGACCCGCGGACGCGCCCCGCTGCGATGCGACTACCGGGGCGCCCGGCTCCACTTCAATCCCCCGCCCTCCTCCGGTGGTCTGCTGATCGCCTTCGCCCTGGCCCTATTGGCACAACAGGATCTGAGCGAGCGCGCCTTCGGCACGCCCGAGCACCTGCTCACCTTGGCGCGGGTCATGGAGCAAACCAACCTGGCGCGCAGCACCGGTCCGGCCGACGAACGACTGCTGCACGACGACTGGGTAGCGCGCTTCCACGGGGCGGTGCACGGCCGTCCGCTCGCGACCCGCGGCACGACCCAGATCAGCGTCCTCGACGCCTTGGGCAATGCAGCCTCGCTCACCCTGTCGAACGGTGAGGGCTGCGGCCATGTCCTGCCCGGCACCGGGATCATGCTCAACAACATGCTCGGCGAGGAGGACCTCAACCCCGACGGCTTCCACCGCTGGCGCGAGGACGTGCGGGTGTCCTCCATGATGGCGCCAACCGTGGCCGAGCACGGCAGCCGACTCATTGCCCTGGGCTCGGGCGGCTCGAACCGGCTGCGCACCGCCATCCTGCAAACCCTCAGCAACCTGATCGATTTCGGCATGTCGCCCGATGCGGCGGTATCAGCACCCCGCATCCATCTGGAAGGCGGCAAGGTCAGCATCGAGCCGGGTTTCGCCGCCGACTCAGTGGCCCCGCTGACCGACCACTGGCCGGACCACCAGTTGTGGGACGAGCCCAACCTGTTTTTCGGCGGCACCCACACGGTGGTCTACGATGGCCGGCACTTCGCCGGAGCCGGTGACCCGCGCCGCGGCGGGGTGCTGCGCATCGTGCCGTGATCAGCAGGCCCTGCACGAGCTAGGATCACCACGGCACTCGTCATACCGTTAGCATCCCGGATGTAGCGTCAGGGTAGGCAATCCTGGCGCTCCCGCTCAGTATCGACACCAATCGTCCAAACCGATGCCACCACTAACCCGCTGAAATTCGTCGGCGACTATCGATGCTCTCGCCCTTCCTTACGCCGGTCCGCCTCCTCTCTCGCATCGTCGATCTCTCGCATGATGCTGTCGACATCGGCCTGTTTATTGCTGCCTCTGAAATGGCCGGTCAGTTTGACGTCCGGTGTCAGATTGCCGCTCTCGTAGATGTACCAAATTTCCTGGCCATAGCTGGTTGCAAGCAGTTCGGGCGCAAAACGACCAAAGTAGGCGGCCAGATTACTGACGTCCCTTTCCAACATTCTCGCAGCATTGTTGTTGGCCGCCGCATCGACCGCCTGGGGCAGGTCGATAATCACCGGACCCTGCGTGTCGACGAGGACATTGAATTCGGAGAGGTCGCCGTGGATGAGCCCTCCACACAGCATCTTCACCACGTCCTTGATCAGGGCATCGTGGTAGTCCAGCGCTTGATCTGCGGTCAATTCCAGATCGTTGAGCCTCGGCGCCGCGGCGCCGTGCTCATCCGTGACCAGTTCCATGAGCAGCACGCCGTCGACGAAATTGTAGGGCTGCGGCACCCGAACGCCAGCGGCGGCAAGCCGATATAGTGCATCGACTTCGGTGTTTTGCCACACCTCTTCCTGCTGTTGGCGCCCGAACCGCGTGCTCTTTTCCATAGCACGCGCCTGGCGACTGTTTCGCACCTTGCGGCCTTCTCGATACAACGCCTGCTTATGGAAACCGCGTTTGTTGGCTTCCTTATAGACCTTGGCGCAGCAAACGACACCTTCGGATCGCACAACATAGACCGCAGCCTCCTTGCCGCTCTTGAGTGACCGAATCACTTCATCGACAAGGCCGTCGCGCACCAGCGATTCGAGACTTTTTGGTGTTTTCACAGTCCCCCTTATGCACTCTGCCAGCTTGTTGCGACAGGATCGGAATGGAGCCGATAGGCCCAGTGAAAGGTGATGATGGTGGGTCTCGACCGAACCGCGCTCCCCATCGGAGCCGCTGCCGAAACGCCCGTTGATGCGGCCCAGCGTGAGGTCCAGGCTGCGGTCCCGGGCACTGTCATGGGGGCGGCGCGGGCCGCCGCATAACGGGTCCTGTTGCGCCGGCTGCGCGGTGCCAAACGCCGAAATTGCCTGACCGGTCAGGCGCACCGGTTTGCTCGGCAAGGGGGTCGATGAGGCGATCGAGCCCGCTCAATTCAAAATTCGCTCCGTCGATGCAGGCCGTCTTTACCGGCGGAGGGGCTAGGAGAAGTAAGGCGCGGCTAAGGGTAACACGGCGGCGGGACGCACCCCGTCCACCTGTGGTCAAACTTGAGTCAGCTTCCCTAACCCGCTGTCCTCAAGGCGCGAGACTTGGCTTGGGCACAGGTTATCCACCGAAGCGCCCCCTGGGTTTGGGGACAAGACCGCGGCACCCGGCTCGCAAAGGCTCTTGCGGTCCATGCGGCGGTGGGCTCGCTGATCGGGGGCAAGCCCGGCGGGGTCACCTCAGGACGGAGCCTGATGGCCGCCGCCGGGAGCGCACTCTGGTGTCGGCGGAACGCCGCCTCAGTCCGCCACGGCGATGCGGTCGCCGACCTTCATCCGCCCGAAAACGAAACGGGCGTCCTCGTAGTGCAGCCGCACACAGCCGTGGGATTCCGGTTGCCCCGCGACCCAGCCCTCGTGAACATAGTAGGGACCGCTGAACTGGAGGGCATAGGGCATTGGGGTGGGCATGTCGAAGTAGTTCGTGTAGCTGCCTGAGCGCTTGTCGCGCTGCTTGCTGAGGATGCTGTAGGACCCCTTGGGCGTCGGGTGTTGGGCGCTGCCGGTGGTGACTTGCCCGGTGTGGACCACAACTCCCCCTTCGCTGTACTCGAAGCGTTGGCGGTTGAGGCGGATAGTCAGCTTGCGCGGGCCCGGTTTGGGCGGGCCGATGAAGGCGGCCGGGTCCCCGCGCCAGGCCTCGGGCTGGACTGGGGTCCTCGGCGGGGCCGCAGCAAAGGGCTGGGCGCCCGCGTGAGCCTCGGATAGCGTCGCGAGCTGGGCATCCGGCTGGGCTTCGGACTCCTCGGCGAACCGGTGCACCGGGCCCTGGACCTCGACGGGACCCGGCAGGGCCGAGTAGCTGCTATAGATGGTCCCCTCCGGCTGGGGCGGGATCGGCAGCGGTGGATAGGGATCCATGGCGCAGCCGCTCAGCAGAGCGGCGGCCGCACCGGTCAGGACGACCCTCGTCAGGGCGGTTGGTGGCCTGCTTTCGCGGAGGCGAAGTTGGGAACTGAGCTGGGGGATCCGGCGGGTCATCGAGGCTTCTCATTGGCTTGCCGCCCCTGGCTGTACTCGATCACAGGGGGCGCTGACAGGTTGAACTACATAGGGACAACAGGTTGACTTCTCCAGCGGCGGCGTGCTGCAAACGCCGTAGAGAAGCGCAGGGAGGCGGCCTGCGGGGATGTCCATCTTTGCCAAATGCAGGTGAGACAGCACCCCCGCAAGTATTATCGCGGGGCGCCTCAGGAACGCATTAGAACACCAGATTGAGCATGGTCAGGGACACCACCAGGAACAGGATGGTCATGATGCCGCCAGCGCGCAGAAAGTCCGGCACCCGGTACCCGCCTGGCCCCATGATCAGGGCATTGACCTGGTGAGTCGGGATGAGGAAGGAGTTGGAGGTCGAGATGGCCACGGTCAGGGCGAAGACCGCCGGGTTCGCGCCCGCCCCGAGCGCGATGTCCACTGCCAACGGCACCAGGAGCACGGTCGCGCCCACGTTGGACATGACCAGCGTGAAGACGGTCGCCAGTACTGCGACCATCGCCTGGATGACCCAGATCGGCATGCCGCCGAGGACGCTTAGGGTTTGGTCTGCGATCCAGGCCGCAGTGCCGGACTCCTCCACGGCCATGCCAAGGGGGATGAGGGAGGCGAGCAAGAAGACAGTCTTCCAGCTCACTGCCTCGTAAGCCTCCTCGATGGAAAGCACGCCGGCGAGCACCATACCTATGGCCCCCGTGAGCAGGGCGACGGACAGGCGTAAGTCGGTAAAGAGGACCAGGCCAAGCGTAATGGCGAAGAACACCAGGGCGTGGACCACCTTGTGAGGACGCAATTCTTCGTGCGGGTACTCGGTGGTCACCACCACGAAGTTCCGGTCCTTTTCCAGGCGGGCCAGATCTGCCCAGGTGGTATGCACGACCAGCGTATCGCCGACCTGGAAAGGGGTGTTACGCGCGCCCCCGCTCTCCACGGAGATCGTCCCTTCCCCCCGATGAAGGACGAGCAAAGACAGGCCGTAGGTCTTGCGCAGCCAAACGTCACGTGCGGTCTTGCCGATGAGCGCGGACCCAGCCGGGATGACGATCTCGGCGATACCGGCCTTGGCGGGTGACAAAGCGTCGGCGAAGACCTCCAGCTCCGGGCGCAACTGCACCTGGTTCTCGCTCATCAAGTTCTGGAAGGACCGATCTGGACCGAGAAGACACAGGGTGCTGTTCGCCTCGATGCCCAGCCGGCGATCGACCCCGTCGGCGCCGAAGCGCAGGCCGTCACCCTTGCCCACCCCGACGATCCGCAGCTTCCAGCGCCGCTCCAGGTCATCGACGCTCACGCCCGTCAGCGGACTGCCCTCGGGAACTCGGATTTCCTTGACCCTGAACGCCTTCACCCCGTAGGTGGCCGCGAAATACGCCATGGCATCGGACCCCTCGACGCCCTCGGTCTTGCGGACCGGCAGGACAAAGCGTCCAGCCAGGACGAAGTACACGATGCCCGTCGCCAGGAGCGCCACGCCGATGGGTGTGACAGCGAACAGCTCGAAGGTCGCCATCTGCGCATCCGCGGGCATGGTCGTATTGGCGGTCAGGATCAGGTCGTTGAGGAGAATCAGAGGGCTGGAGCCCACCATGCTCACGGTGCCGCCCAGGATGGCGCAGAACCCCATGGGCATGAGCAAGCGCGACATAGGCAGCCCAGTGCGCGCAGAGATACGGCTGACTACCGGCAGGAAGAGGGCGGCAGCACCCACGTTCTGCATGAAGCTGGAGATGACGCCAACGGTGCTGGAGATGATGGGGACGATGCGGGTCTCCGTGGTCCCGCCGACCCGAAGGATGAAGGACGCCACCTGGGACATGAGGCCGGTCTTGTCCAGTCCGGCCCCGATGATCATGACCGCGATAATGGAGATCACCGCGTTACTGGCAAAGCCTCTGAACAGGTCGTTGACCGGCACCAGGCCGTGTTCTAACCCCATGATCGGGGCCAACAGGCTCGTGAGCCCAAGGAGCACCATCACCAGGATGGCTGCCACGTCCACGCCCACCACCTCGAAGGCGAACAGAAAGACGACCAGCAGCAGGAAGGCGGTGACCCAGGCGATCTCTACCGTTGGTACGACTCCGGCCAGGTAGAACCCGACCAGAATAAAGACGGCTGCGGCGATGTCGCGGACCGTCAAGGCAGGCTCTTTTCTCTCCCATATTGCTCCCCCTCTCGGTGTGCGTTGGCAGAACCTGGCCATTCTACCGCCCACCCATGCCTGACGTTGGTCCAGTGCAACAGGTGAGTGGTCCAAGAGCGGAACCAAGACACTAAAGGAAGGGGTCAGAACGCGAGGAGCGGCCACCGCAGTTGCTCGCGGATAGGGCGCGTCGAAGTCCGGCACGGGGGCTCCGGGGGGCGTCAGTACCAGAGGCCGGCGATGTGCCAGCGCAGCCGCATCGGCGGCCGTTCGGATAGAGCACCGGCAGCCGATCGAGCCCGGCGCGGCGGCTCAGCACCTCAACGATGGCGTAGAGTCGCGGCGCCTCACGCTGCCTAATGGGCCGGGCGCCGCACAAGGGCGTGAAACCTCGCCGGGAATCGGCGGTCCGACTGCCGGACGAGGGAGGCTCGCGCAGACCCCGCTCGTCCACACATCCACCGATGCAGACCGCCCCGCCGAGTCGGTAATGACCTCCAACCCCATCGCCCGCACCCTTGGTCTGGTCCGTTCCCTGGCCCTGTATTACGGCAATCCGTTGCGGGCGCGACGCCTGGCCCGGCTCTACGCCCCCTTCCTCGGGCCTGGCTCGCTGGCCTTCGACCTCGGTGCCCATGTGGGCAATCGCGTCCGCTGCTGGCGCGGCCTGGGCGCCCGCGTTGTTGCTGTGGAGCCCCAGCCGGATCTGCTCCGGGTGCTGCACCTGCTTTACGGCCGCGACGAGGGGGTGACTCTCGTGCCCGAGGCCGTGGGTCGCGAGCTTGGACGCGCCGCCCTCTGGGTGAGCGAGCGCCACCCGACGGTAACGACCCTGTCCGCCGACTGGGCTCGCCGGGTCTGCACGGAGCCGTCGTTCCATGGCGTGCGCTGGCGGGAGGCGGCCCAGGTTCCGGTGACGACCCTGGATGACCTGATCCAGCGCTTTGGCGAGCCGGCCTTCATCAAGATCGACGTGGAGGGCTACGAGCCCGAGGTCCTTTTGGGCCTCTCGCGCCCCGTCGCGGCCCTGTCCTTCGAGTATCTGGCGGTGGCGATGGATGCCGCACTGTCCTGCATCGACCGCCTGGAGACCCTTGGAGACTACCGGTTCAACTGGTCTCCCGGCGAGAGCCACCGACTGGGCTCACTCCGATGGCTGGACGCCGCCGGGATCCGGTCTTTCCTTACCGGACTCCCCGACAACGCCGGGTCCGGGGATGTCTACGCCAGGATCGCGCGCGACCCCAAGGTCCCCATGGGGGACAGACCGGCCTGAGTCGAAGGCGCGCAGCAGCATCTCCGTCAGCTCCGGCATGTTGCCCAGGGTCGGCCGGTGCGGCGTGAGTCCGGGGGCGAAGCCTTCTGCCGCCAGGGCGTCGAGTACTGCCGCCCGCCCCGTGACGAGGTGCACCGGGACCTCCCAGGGGGCGCCCTCCCCGCTCACCACGGCCGCCGGCTGGTGATCCCCTAGCACCAGCAGCACCAGATCCAGGTCCGGCCTCTCCCGCAGCCAGCCCGCCAGGACCTCGAACAGGTAGGCGAGTGAATCCGCGTAGGCCGGGCCGAGATCCAAGAGCGTGGGCCTCTGGGCGAGGGCGGCGGCGGTCTCAGCCGCGTCAAAGGGGTCCGGCGTGAGCACGCGGCCCCAATCCGGCTGGTAGGGCGGCGTTGGACGAAAGGGGATGTGGGAATTGATGGTTGGAAAGACGGCGAGGCGCGGCCGGCCATCCGCACTCGCCAACTCGTCGGCGTCCAGCCGGGCCAGGGAAAACTGGTCCGGGATGCGCCACCAGCCCAGGTCAGGCCCCCGATAGTCCAGGGCCGGTGCTCCCAGGATCGTATCGAATGCGTAGAAGGCCCCCTCGGGCCAGGCCTGGCGCAGGCCCGGCATGACCGCCAGGGTGCGGTAACCGGCCCGGGCGAAGCGGTGGACCAGGGTCTCCCGCCGCTGGGTGAGAAGGAGGTCGTAATCGGCGCCCTCGGTCACCTCCACCCCGGAGAGCAGGCTGGCGTGGGCGAGCCAGGAGCTACCCCCGAAGGTTGGTGAGCGGACGAAGGCCGAGACGACCCCCCGCCCCGTTTCGGCCAGCGCCGCCGCCAGGTCGGCGCGACTGGCCGCGAGGACCTCGGCGAGGCGCGGCTGGTCGTAGGTCACGGCACCGTAGGATTCGGCGAAGAGGATCACCACCTGGGCGCCCTGCACCCGCGCGAGGTCCGACTGCATGGGTGGACTCGGCGGCAGCGTGCGCGGCGCGGCCCCCAGCGCCGTGACTACGAAGGCCGCCTGTTGGGCATAGGTCTTGGTCACCGGGAGAGAGAAGCTGTGCTCCCAATCCAGGCCCGGGCTGAGCACCCCGGCCAGGTAGGCGGCGACCGCGGCACCGGCGAGCACCGTCAGGACCCGGCGCCGAGCGGGCCGGCCGACAGCCTCTCCAACCTGCCCCAGGGCCCAGCGCAGCAGCGCATAGACGAGCCCCAACAAGAGCGCCAGGCAGAGCACGCCAACGAGCACCAGGGGCAAGGGCGCTGCCTCGACCAGCATAGCCGCCACCCGCGGCAGGTGCTGGGCATCCCAGAACAGATTGATGGGGCGACCGTAGAGGGCCGGGGCCGTCACCTCTGCGTAGCGCCCCAACGCCATCAGGGTCAGGATCAATGCGAGCCCGGCCAGCAAGCGCCGGGAGGGCGGGCCCCAGACCCTCGCCCCCAGGGCCAGAGCCAGGATCAGCAGGGGGATCTCCACGGACAGCTCGCGGCGAACCTCCACCCAGGGGGTCGGCCAGTGGTTGTGGAAGCTCAGGGCGGCGTTGAGCAGAAAGACCCCGGTGGCCAAGGCCCAGCCAGCCCCACCAAGCCGACCGCTGCGGTTGTGAACCCCGCTCCAAGCTACTGCGGCCTCGCGCCGATCGCATCGGCCGCCCGGCCATGGTCCCGGCCGCGGCGTTGCAATGGCTGTGTGTCTCTCACGGTCACGGCAAATCTCCGATGGACGCGTTCAGACCCGCTCGGCGGACGAGCCAGAGGGTATCGACGGCGAAAGAGTAACAGAGCAAGGCCAACCCGGCGGCGGCCACGGGCGCACTCCAAACCGGAGGGACGACGGGCGCCAGGGCCAGGGTGAGCGTCAGGACCTGAACGACGCAGACCGTCTGGCGCCGGCGGCTAGGGGGTAACGGGTGCCGCAGCATGGGCCAGAGGTAACCGGCCCCCACGAACAGATAGCGCAGGAACCCCGCCGCGAGGACCCAGGGCCCCGCCTTGCCGAGGGACCACAGAAGGATCGCGAGCACCGCCACCAGCAGGGCGTCGATCTCCATATCGAAGCGGGCGCCGAAAGGGCTCGCCCAACCCAAGCGCCGCGCCAGGTGGCCGTCCACCCCATCGAGCGCCGCGGCCACCAGGGCCAGCGCCAGGGCCGTCCAGGCTGCGGCGGCGGGGGTTCCTCCCTCGCCCAGCAACCCAGCCAGGAGGGCAGTGAGCACCCCGCGCACCAGGGTCACCTGGTTGGCTGGGCCCATGCGGCGATGTGGCCGGTGCCGATGCAGGAAGGCCGCCATGATCCCAAGTACCACCCCGTAGGCCGCGACAGCCTTGGGGAGGAAGGCGTTGCCGAGCCCGAGTGCGCCGGCCAGACCGAGTCCGAGGGCGGTTAACAGTAAAAGCCCCGCGACGCCGTTTACCACGGCACTGCGCACGAGGCGCGCGCGGAACACCGGAGGTGGAACGTTGTTCTCAGACATCGGGGTTCATGGCCACTTACCAGGCAAATGGTCTATGTGAGCGTTCCCAATTCCCCGCAAGGTGAGCCGGATAGCACGGCTCACGGGGCGTAATTTCGTTCGTTACCCTGTCTGTCTATGGGTGTCGACCACGGGCAACATGGGGACCCAATCGGGTTATTTCCTCCCAGGCCGGAGGAGGAGCCCGACCGAAGACCTACCTCAGACCGACGAGGCATTCCTCCCTCCTCGAAGGAGGTTAGGAGGGGGGTCCAAGGTTGCGACACAGCAGCGACGTCTCGGTATGCGATAGGGCTTCCACCCCTCCCCATCCCTCCCCCTTCCAGGAGGAGGGAGTCGTGCTGCCTGCACACCCGCTGCTTAGGCGATTTCTGTCAAATCATGTACCAGCTGGCTTGTCTTCGCGCCCACCTTCTTTGTCGCGCCAGCAGTCACATAGCCCTGCTAGGCTCCTGCCGGTACTCCTTGAAGGCGGACGTAAATCCGGCGCCTTCTGGTAGGTAATTTTCCGGCAATCGCCTTAAACGCTTGGAGAGCCTTGGCTCCAAGGATTGGCCACGGAAGCTCTGAAGCGCATCGGTTTGACTCAGAGTTTGTGAAAAAACCGAAATACCGGCGAAGCGCGAGACTCAACTCATTGAATATATAGACTTCTATTTCGCCAGATTACCCTGTGAGAGGGTTTTTTCACAGCCTCTCAGTTGCACCAAATTTCGTCCCTCAAGCATACTGAAGAGGCGTGGTGGTCTTCTGGGCTGCAGACAAATTCTATTTCGTTGTGAAGATCTCGGCCCCTCAAGGAACCCTAATCAAGAGGATGGCCGAAGGGGGATCAATTTCTGCTGTCGCCTAGCAATCAGAGGCTGGGTGACCAACAGCAAGACAACCGGCCGATGTCCCCTGTTACTTTGGTCCAACGCCTGACCGGCCGATTTCGGAGAATCGGTCCTGGACCGCCCATCCTCGCCGGCGAGGCCCTCGCCATATTGTTCAATGCGTTGGGACGCACACAATAACGCCGAACCAGCGTGACGTTCCCGCGATCAGGTAAACTTCGGCACAGTCGCCGCAATCGTTACGCCGCAGCCGAGCACCAATGTCATCCCAGCCCTCACCCGGGCGCGAGCCCAAGCTTGGTCGTGCCGAGTCCGCCGGCCTGTTCGCCGGCGCGACCCTGCTGGTCATCGCCGCCGGCGTCGTGGCATGGCAATTTGTGCAGCCGGCCCCGCCAAGCCGGATCACCATAGCCGCGGGCGAGCAGAGCGGCGCTTACTACCGTTACGCCCAGCAATACAAGGTGATTCTGGCGCGCAGCGGGATCACCCTCGATGTCCTGGAAACCATGGGCTCGGTGGAAAACCTCGCCCTGCTGACACGGGAAGCGGCACCGGTGGATGTAGCCCTGATCCAGGGCGGCATTGCCGATGACGAACAGCGGGGGCAGGTCGATGGCCTGGGCAGCCTGTTCTACGAGCCCGTTTGGCTGCTCGGGCCCAAGGACCGACCCAACGCGCCGCTCAATGCCCGCGCGGGCCAGCGCATCGGTATCGGACCGGAGGACAGCGGCACACGCTTTGTCGCACTGAAGATGCTCGGCGACAACCGCATCGACGCCGGCAATGCCTCGTTGATCGGCGTCGACATGGATGTTGCCGCCGCCCAGCTTGTAGCCGGCGAGCTGGACCTGCTGTTCGCCATCGGCGCTGCCGAGTCGCCGCTACTCAAACGCCTGGCGCTGGACGGTAACGTAGAGGTGCTCGACCTACCGCGCGCTGCAGCCTATGCCGGCCGCGATGCGACCCTGACCGAACTGACGCTGCCCGAGGGCACGCTGGATCTCGCCGGCAATATCCCTCAGCGCGACATCCGCCTGGTGGCCGTCACCGCCAATCTGGTCGCCCACCCCGACCTTCACCCGGCCCTGATCGGACTGTTGTTGCGAGCCGCCGAGGAAGTCCATGGCAAAGGCGGCCCGTTTGCTAAACCCGGAAGCTTTCCCTCGGCCTTGCATACCGACTTCCACCTCGCCCCCGCTGCGGCACGCTATCTCAAGTACGGCCCGCCCTTCCTGCAGCGCTATCTGCCGTTCTGGGCGGCCAGCCTGATCGACCGACTCAAGGTCATGCTCCTCCCCTTGATTGGACTGCTGATCCCGTTGGTGAAAATCACCCCGCCGGTCTACCGTTGGCGGATCCGCAGCCGCATCATCCGCTGGTATCGGGAACTGCGGCGGATCGACCTGGAGCTGGCGCTGTCGTCAGGCGACCCGCAGGCGCTCCGGTCGCTGGCCGAGCGCCTCGCCGACATCGAGTCCGATGCCGCTCGTGTCGAGGTCCCGCTCTCCTACTCCGACCAGCTCTACAATCTGCGTCTGCACATGCGCTTGATCGCCGAGAAACTGGAACGCCTGGGCGCTGATCCAGGCACCTGATCCGCCATTTCCTCAATCGCCGCATGTGTCAGTCGTGGTTGATCTGACCAAAGCAGGCATAGGGGGCCAAGCCGGCATAGGGGCCGGGTCTCACGCCGCACACCATAAGACCAGCCGAATTTTGTCGTAAGACGCCGGCAAGTTCGGCAGTTCCCCCAAAATGGGCAATGTGAGACCTGGCCCCGGCTTTTTTGCTGACCCTACACTTGCTATCAGGTTTGTGGGGGAGTAGGCCGAGTCAGAGAATCCGGCGTTGCCCCGTTATGGATGTTGCAATGCAAGATTTGACCATCCCCCATCCCCAGACTGGATTTCGAATGACGAAGTTTATTGGATCTTATACGGATTTCGGCCTGGGACGCCCGGAAAACCTGCCACGCTGTCCGCGTGTGCTCTTCGAGAACAGTCGGTTAGCGATTCCAATCCAACCCCATAGAAGAACAGAGCGTGAAAGCTTCAACCTTGGGGGCAGATTATAACAAACTGATTTAGCGCCCGTTTGTCTGTTTCCGGCCAGGCACTAGGTTGCAGCTTCACATAGCGACCCGAAGCGAACATAGGTGATTGGGCCCTACTTGGCCATTCAGCGACTATATTTTGGCTTCTTACAACCGTGACAGGACCAAACCCGTCGAAAGATGGGGCGGAAAGCCATATAAGGTCATACGACATGAACAGCGCCACACGACCCGAAGGCCTCACGCTCGTTCTCGGCGCGACCGGTAAGACCGGCCGGCGAGTAGTCCAGCGTCTCTCAGAGAAAGGCTACGCAGTGCGCAGCGGATCGCGGCATTCCGATCCGCCGTTCGACTGGGGCAATCAGAACAGGTGGGACACTGTGCTCGATGGCGTGACCGCAGCGTACATCAGCTATGCCCCCGACCTCGCCATCCCAGGGGCGACAGATGCCGTCCGCGCGTTCGTCGGGCAAGCCGCGGAGCATGGGGTCCAACGCTTGGTTCTCTTGTCCGGTCGCGGCGAAGCGGAGGCGCAGGAGTGCGAGCGGATCATCCAGCGTCCGGACATCGAGTGGACCGTCGTTCGCTGCAGCTGGTTCTCCCAGAACTTCTCCGAGGGAGAATTCCTTGGCATGGTGCTGGCCGGCGAGGTCGCGCTCCCGGCGGGGGAGGTCGGGGAGCCGTTCGTCGATACGGACGACATCGCCGATGTCGCAGTCGCCGCGCTAACCGAAGACGGCCACGCCGGCCAGGTCTACGAGGTCACCGGGCCCCGACTCCTCACGTTCGCCAAGGCCGTGGAAGAGATCTCCCAAGCCGCCAGACGTGCGATCAAATATGCCCAGATCCCGCACGAGGTCTTCGTGGCCGGAATCGCCGAGGCGGGCCTGCCAGAGGACATCGCGTGGCTGTTGGACTACCTGTTCGCCACCGTCCTCGACGGTCGCAACGCCTCGCTTGGAGACGGTGTACAAAAGGCGCTCGGTCGCGAGCCTCGCGACTTTGCGGACTTTTGTCGTGCCGCGGCCGCATCTGGAGTGTGGAACGTATGGTCATGACTTCGCAGGACGTTCGGGAATGGACCAGCTGATACCGGTCGTCGGGACGATGGCCCTACTCGGCTCCGCCCTGGTGGGCGGGATCTTCTTTGGTTTCTCGAGCTTCATTATGAAAGCTCTGGCAGACGTGTCTTTCGCCGTTGGAATCGGCGCGATGCAGTCGATCAACGTCGTTGTCATCAATCCCTCGTTCCTGGGCGCCTTCTTCGGAACAGCCATGCTGTCCCTCGTCGCGGGCGGGCTCGCCGTGGCGGGCTGGGGTAGTCCCTCCGCGGCCTTCTTCCTGGGCGGGGCGCTCTTCTACCTCGTGGGCACTATCCTCGTCACCATACTCGGGAACGTTCCCTTGAACGACCAGTTGGCCGCCGTCTCCGCCACCGAGCCCGCCGCCCGTGACGTGTGGAAACACTACCTGGGGCGGTGGACGATGTGGAACCACGTTCGCACGGCCTCCGCGATGGTTGCCGCACTGCTGTACACCTTGGGTCTCATGCAGAACGGGGGCTCGTGATGTCGAGATTGACTGGTGC